>NZ_JAVYJE010000013.1:0-189122 GCF_032621735.1 Pseudomonas sp. zfem005
AATGAATTTCCACGGGTTAGCAGTGGTGCTGGGATGGGCTCCGCTCGGTGGATAAAAGAGCGTTATCCACCCTACCCAGCGGGATAAGCACCCACACGAATTGCTTGATTCAAATTGTTAAAGAGCAATTTCGATTAAGTCTTTCGTCTCAACCGAGGCCGCGCATTCTACAGCAGCCTTTCTATCTGTCAAGCCGTTTTTCGAAGAATTTTTTCTTTCTACTCAACAACTTGCGCTTTCCGTGAATCTTTCGCTTCACATCAGCGGGAGGCGAATTCTACAGCGTTTCAACTCGCTGTCAACACCTCTTTTTCAGCTTCTTTCGAACTCATTCGAAGGTCGCTGGCGACACCAAAACCCAACCTGGCACCACCCTTCCACCACATCGATTCGACCTAGATCAAACCACCCCACCATTACTTAACCTTTTGATTTACAAGAGGTTTTTCTTGGCTTCTACTGTGGAAGTGGTGCGCATTATAGGGATCAGAAACGGCACGTCAACACTTTATTGAAATCTTTTCGCGAGAGCGCCCTGGAGTGCGACAGCCGCCGCTTCCTGGCAAGCCAGCCATTCGATTCACTGAACCGATGGCCGCCAAACCACTCAAAGCCCGGAACCGTTTGCCAACCCGGCACAGCCATATAGAAGAGGAACCTCCATGCAGGAGCTGACATTCGAAGTCGGTGAACACTTCCAGATCGGGGACGGCATCGTCGTCAGAGTGATCGCCACCCAAGGCTCGCAGACCAAGCTGGGCATCGAAGCCCCGCGGAATGTCGCCGTCCACCGCGAAGAGATCTACGAGCGCATCTGCAAGGAGCGCCAGCAACTGAGCACCTGCTGAGCCACGCCTTATCTATATATAGAGGGGATGGAGATGGCAGCGAGCCCTCCACCCCGCCATCCCCAGCGCGCCACAGGCAGCCGCATCAGCACGCGAGCGCTCTTCCTACAGCCGCCCTGCCATAATGGCGTCATCCAGGCTCAATCCCTCGCGCCGAGCGCAACCTCCGATGCTGCTGAACGACCCCGTTACCCTGCTCCTGATCATCACGCCGTTCGGCCTCATGACGATGCTGCTCCTCTGCCTGTCCTACGTCGGCCTGGGCAAGGGCAATTCATCGCTGCACTGGTGGATAGCCGGGGACCTGCTTTTGGCCGCCTACCGCCTCGTCGCCCTGATGCAACCAGGCATTGCCGCCGGCGCGCTGTCCTGGCTCGGCCTGTTCCCGCCAGCGGTGACCTTCGTCGCCGGCACCGCGCTGTTGTTGATGGCCATCGGCAGCCACACCCTCGCCCTCTATCACCTGATGGAACGCAGCGACAGTCGCGGCTGGCACCTGAAGATCGGCTTCGGCCCCGCCCTGCTCTACGGAGTCGTCGCCGTGATCGCCCTGCACGGCAGCTACATCATTCCGTGGTTCTCACTGGCCATCAGCCTGACCATCGCCCTGCAGCTGAACATCACCCTCCAGTTGCGCAAGCGCTATCGCGGTGCCTGGGGCCTGCTCGCCGGGCAGTCCGCGCTGATCCTCTTCCATGGCTGGACGCTGATCGTGCTAACCCTGCACCCGATCCCGCCGCTGCCCTTCGACCGCCCCGACCTGCCCTCCATCAACGCGCTGTTCATGGACTTCATGGTCTCGTTCCTGTTCACCCTCAGCTACGCGCTGATGCTCCAGGAGCAACTGCGTCAGCACGTGCAGCAACTGAGCATCACCGACACCCTGACCGGCGCCCTCAACCGCCGCGGCGCCGCCCCCATCCTCGATCGGGAATGGGCTCAGGCCGCCGAGCAACGCAGCCCCATGGCCGTCGCCATGATCGACCTCGACCACTTCAAGGCGATCAACGACCAGTACGGCCATGCCGCCGGTGACGCCGCCCTGCAGGCCTTCTCCGACACGGTCAACCGCCTCAAGCGCCAGAGCGACATCTTCGTGCGCTGGGGCGGCGAGGAATTCCTCCTGCTCTTCCCTCATACCGATATCCAGCAGGCGCAGAATTTCATGGCCCGCCTGCGCGACACCCTCAGGCGCGACCCCGTCTCCCCCACCCTGCCCCTGCACATCGGCTTCAGCGCCGGCCTGGCCGACAGAGGCACCATTGGCAGCGCGCCGCAGTTCGAAGTCCTGCTCAAAGCGGTGGACAAGGCCCTTTACCGCGCCAAGCGCCAGCGCGACCGGGTAGAACGGGTGGAAACCGTCGACCTCTGAAACGCCCTCCTTTATAGGTGCGCCTCCACCACCGACTTCACCCGCGCCAACGCTCCCTGCAGCACCGGTATTTCCACCGAGCCCAATGCCAGCCGCAACGCATGGGGCACCTGGGGGCATATGGCGAAAGGCTCGGCAGTCGACACCGATATCTGCTCGCGCATCAGCGCCATCGCCACCTGATCGGCACGGGCATCCTCCGCTAGCGGCAACCAGAGGAAATACGAATCGGGATGGCGCACCACCGGCAACCCCGCCAGCAACTCACCGGCCAGTGCCTGCCTGGCCCGGGCGTCCTCGCGCTTCTGCGCTTCCAACCGGGCCACGGTGCCGTCCTCCACCCAGCCACAGGCAATCGCCGTCAGTACCCCCGCTGTATTCCAGGCGGTCGCACGGATGGTGCGCTCCAGTGCCGGCACCAGGGATGCAGGCGCCGCCACGAAACCAACCCGTAATCCCGTCGCCACGCTTTTCGAGAACCCGGATACATAGACCGTCCGCTCTGGCGCCAATGCCGCAACAGGAGGCGGCGCCCCCTCGGCGAGAAAGGCATAGGCCGCGTCCTCGATGATGCGCAGTTCATGGCGCCGTGCGATCGCCACCAGGCGCTCCCGCTGCTCGATCGGCATCACCCAGCCCAGCGGGTTGTGCAACGTCGGCATGGTGTAGAGCACCCGCACCGGTCGTTCCCGGCAAAGCCTTTCCAGGGCAGCGAGATCCGGCCCTGTAGCGCCACAGGGAATGGCCACCAGCTCCACCCGCAACGCCTCCGCCAGTACCTTGAAGCCGGGATAAGTCAGGGCATCCGCCGCCACCACATCACCCGGCTGCAGCAGCGCCATCATCGCCACCGCCAGCCCGTGCTGGGCGCCGTTGACGATCAGCACCTGCTGCGCCGCCACCTCCAGCCCCCGGCCAATCAGATGACGGGCCATCACCGCGCGCTCGTGCAGGCGCCCACCATGGGGTTGATAGCGCAGCAGCGCTTCCAGGTCCCCACTCAGCGCCAACTGGCGCAGTGCTGTGCGCAACAGCTCCGCCTGCCCCGGCACCGAGGGGTAGTTGAAATTGAGGTCGATCATCCCGGCCTCGACGTCCTGCTGATCCACCCCCAGCCCGGGCGGCAGCGACACCTCCCTGACGAAGGTTCCACGCCCTGTCTCCCCGCTCACCAGCCCCATCGTCTCCAGTTCCGCATAGACGCGGGACGCGGTGACCAACGCCAGCCCCTGCTCCGCCGCCAATTGGCGATGGGTCGGCAGGCGTGTACCCGGCGACAAGCGCCCGGAGCGGATATCAGCGGCAAACGCATCAACCAGGGCCTTGTAGCGGGAGCGTGGCATCAGATGTATCCATGACAATATTTTGATTGTGCTGATTCTTGGTCATAGCATCCGCCCCACGCAAGCCGGCCAAGCGCCGCAGCGGGCCACTCCCCCAGAACCAGCACGGACAGCGAGCCACCATGAAAGCAGCCCTCCCCAACACCCCGACGCTCGCCGCCCCCTCCGCCAGCGGCTGGATCAATGGCTTCATCGGCGTGCTCATCTTCAGCGGCTCGCTGCCCGCCACACGCTTCGCCGTGCAGGAACTGGACCCCACCTTCCTCACCGTCGCCCGCGCCAGCATCGCCGGCCTCCTCGCCCTGTGCCTGCTGCTGGCATCCGGCGAGCGGCGCCCCACCCGCCAACAGTTGCTGCCCCTGGCCGTCGTCGCGCTGGGCGTCGTGCTCGGCTTCCCCCTGCTCACCGCACTGGCCCTGCAATACGTCACCTCCGCCCACTCCATCGTCTTCCTCGGCCTCCTGCCCCTGGCCACCGCCCTATTCGGCGTGGTGCGCGGCGGGGAGCGTCCAGCGGCCGCCTTCTGGGCCTTTTCGGTACTGGGCAGCCTGCTGGTGGTCGGCTTCGCCCTCTCCCAGGGGCTCACCGCATCGCCCCAGGGCGATCTGCTGATGCTCCTGGCCATCGTCGTCTGCGGGCTCGGTTATGCCGAAGGCGCCAAGCTGTCGAGAGCCCTGGGTGGCTGGCAGGTGATCTGCTGGGCGCTGGTCCTGTCATTGCCGATCATGGCCATCGCCACCCTGATGTACCTGCCGCCCTCCCTCGCCACAATCAGCCTGCCCACCTGGCTCAGCCTCGGCTACGTCTCGCTGTTCAGCATGCTCATCGGCTTCGTCTTCTGGTACCGCGGCCTCGCCCAGGGCGGCATCGCCGCCGTCGGCCAGCTGCAACTGCTACAGCCCTTCTTCGGCCTGGCACTGGCGGCCGGCTTGCTGCACGAAGACGTCAGCCCCGCCATGCTCGGCGTCACCCTGGCGGTCATCCTCTGCGTCGCCGGCGCACGCCGTTTCGCTCGCTGACCGCCCGTCCCGGCGCGCCACGGCAGCCGCGCGCAAACCGTCTACAGTCAGTGCGGAGGCGATTCCGGCGACCCCGGCATCGCCATGACCCTGCCCTCGCCCACCGGCGAAACAGCATCGGCCTCAGCCACGAGCTGAGCGCAACCACTGGAAGGTGCCGCACATGCCGAAGTCCGTATTGAACTGGTTCATCGAACACGCCACCGAACTGAGTCACCAGCAACCCGCCCCCTGCGACTGCGTCGCCGCCCTCGCACCCTGCATGGCCGAGCTGATCCACAACGCCCCCGGTTTCCTCGAGCCCGAGCATTACCGCAGCGACCCGACGCACTACGCGCGCAACCTCATCCACCGCTCGGCCAACGACGACCTCTCGCTCTACGCCCTGGTGTGGATGCCCGGCCAATGGACGCCGGTGCACGACCACGGCAGCTGGGGCGTGGTCGGTATCGTCGAAGGCGTGCTCGAGGAGCGCAGCTACATCTGCATGAACAGCGAGCGCAACCGCGACGAGGGCATCGAGCTCGCCCGCGGCGGCGTCATCCTCCTGCCCAGCGGCGCCGTCACCAGCTTCGTGCCCGACCCCGACCACATCCACAT
This sequence comes from Pseudomonas sp. zfem005, assembly GCF_032621735.1. Taxonomy (NCBI): domain Bacteria; kingdom Pseudomonadati; phylum Pseudomonadota; class Gammaproteobacteria; order Pseudomonadales; family Pseudomonadaceae; genus Pseudomonas; species Pseudomonas sp. zfem005. Next base: position 5,183 of record NZ_JAVYJE010000013.1, read on the forward strand.
CACCGGCGTGCCCACCGAACGCCCACGCGCCGTCAGCCTGCATCTCTATGGCCGGCTGATGCACAACTTCCATATCTACGATGTGGCCAGCGGCACCCGGCAGCTCACCGAGGTCGAGCACAACGCATCGCACTAGAGTCCGTCACAGCCTCCGCATCCGCGTCTCGACAGCCACGCCGCCGCGCCCTAGCATCCGCCGGCGGCTCGCGGCCGCGCGGTTAAAGGACGAGGGGGCCGCCCCCGGCAAGGACAGGACATGGAAAAGACCGACTTCGGCATCGCCCGCTTTCTCATCCACGGCTTTCTCACCCGTGAGGAATGCCAGGCACACATTCGCATGAGCGAAGCCATGGGCTACGAGGAGGCGGCCATCCAGATGCGCGACGGCGCGCATGAGATCCACAAGAACATCCGCAACAACGACCGCATCCTCTTCGACGACCCGGCGCTGGCCAGCCAGCTGCTGGAGCGCGCGCGTCCCTGGCTGCCGGCCTGCCTGGACAACGAATGGGGGCTGGTGGGGCTCAACGAGCGCTTCCGCTTCTACCGCTACACGCCCGAGCAGTACTTCAAGTGGCACCGCGACGGTTTCTACCGCCGCAGCCAGGACGAGATCAGCCAGCTGACCTTCCTGCTCTACCTCAACGACGACTACGAAGGCGGCGAGACCCAGTTCCGTGGCGAAGACAGCATCCGCCCCGAGGCCGGCATGCTGCTGGTGTTCCCCCACCCGATCATGCACCAGGGCGCGCCCATCACCGCCGGGGTGAAGTACGTGCTGCGCAGCGACGTGATGTACCGCCGCCTGCCCTGATCACCACAGGACACAACCGCCGTAGGGTGGGCTTCAGCCCACCACTCCGCCCCTGGAGAGCGAACCCCCCAGGGGATCGTCCCGCCCCATCACGGCTCGCTGAACGACCGGTGCATGCCATCGGTAAGCGGCCCGGCGATGTAGTTGAACAGCGAACGCTCGCCCGTAAGGATCGCCACGCTCACCGGCACACCCGGCAGCAACGGGTAGCGGGTGCCACGGTGGACGAAGGCGTCCTGGGCCGGGCGGATGCGCACGCGGTAGTACGGCACCTTCTGCTCGTCGAGCACCGAATCCGGGCTGATGTCCACCACCTCGCCATCGATGGGCTGGAAGCCCCGGGCGATGGAGGACACCAGCTGGATGCGCGCCTGCTGGCCGAGGTTGACCATGCCGATGTCACCCACCGGCAGGCGGGTCTCGATCGTCAGCGGCTCGTCCGCCGGCACCAGGGTCATCAGGGTGCCGCCGGGCTGGATCACGCCGCCCTCGGTGACCACCTGCAAGGTCATCACCACGCCCTCGATGGGCGAACGCACCACCTGCCGCTCGCGGCTGTCGGAGAACTTGCGCAGGCGCTCCTGCAGCTCGGTGATCTGCCGGCGTGCTTCGGCCAATTCCTTCTGCAGCTCCTCGTTGCCGCCGGAATCCAGCGAGGTCAGCGCCGCCTGCTCCTGGCGCTGGGCCGCCAGCACGCGGCCGAGGGACGCCTGGGTTTCCTGCAGGGTGCCGCGCAGCTGCTCCTCGTCCTTGAGCAGCTCCAGGTGCTCGTAGCGGTTGGCCAGGCCTTCCTTCATCAGCTTCTCGCTGATGGCGATCTGTTGCCGCAGCAGCTTGAGCTTGGCGCTGAGGTGCGCGCTACGGGCCTTCAGCTCCTTCTCCTCGGCATCACGCTGGAGGATCTTCTGCTGCTGCTCCTCGTAGCGGCCGGCCAGGCGGCTCTTCTGGGCGACGAACAGGTCGCGGTTGACCTTCACCTGCTCGGGGTAGTCCTTGGCCAGCTCCTCCGGCACCTGCATCTCGTCGGCACCGGCCAGCTGGGCCTCCAGGCGGATGGCGCGGATGCGCAGCGAGCTCAGCAGCGCCTCGGTCTCGCGGCCCTCGGAAAGGGTCGAGACGCGCTCCACCTCCGCCAGCGGCTCACCGGCCGCCACGCGCTGGCCCTCGCGCACCAGGATGCGACGGACGATGCCGCCCTCCAGATGCTGCACCAGCTTGGTCTGCCCCATCGAGGCCACCTCGCCGGTGGAGTGGCTGGCGATGTCCAGGGTGAACAGCGCCGACCACAACAGCAACGCGCCCAGCAGCAGCGCCAGCAGGCGGATGGTCAGGCGGCTGCCCAGCAGCTCGTCGCCGGGCAATGCATCGCCCTGGGCCGGCAGGAAGATGCCCACCAGGCGGCGCAGCAACGGATGGTTCTCGAAGGTGCCCAACAGGCGGTCGGCGGCACGGCCGAGGCGGGTCGGCTGGTCGTCCAGGGGCAGGCTCTGTTCAGACATGGCTGGCTCCTGCGCGAGCGGGCTCGCGGGCGGGTTCACGCAGCACGCGGGGCACCGGCTTGTGGTTGAGGTCGATGACCGCATCGGCGGCCCCGAGGATGAAGGGCTCGTTGCTCATCATCACCAGGGTGCGGCCCTCCCGGGCCAGGCGGCTGAGCAGCGCGGCGATGGCCTTGCAGCCCTCGGCGTCGACACCCTCGGTGGGGTCGTCCAGCACCACCAGGCGCCCCTCCCCCAGCACCGCGCGCACCAGCGCCAGGCGCCGGCGGATGCCCAGCGGAATGTTCGCGCCGCCGTTGCGCAGGGCCAAGCCCAGGCCTTCGGCGCCGCCTTCGACGAAGGCGCCCACGGCCAGCTCGCGGCACAGCTCCAGCACACGCGCGTCCGGGGTTTCCGGCGCCAGCACGCAGAGGTTCTCGCGCAGGGTGCCGTCGAAGAACTGCGGCTCCTGTGGCAGGTAAGCCACCTGTCGGCGCCACCATTGCGGGTCGGCCTGGCGCAGGTCCATGCCGTCCACCAGCAGGTGCCCGCGCAGGGGTTCCAGCAGGCCCACCAGCAGCCGCGCCATGGTGGTCTTGCCGCTGCCGTTGGCACCGGTGAAGGCCAGCACCTTGCCGGCCTCCAACTGGTAGTCGAAGTGTTCCAGCACCGGCACCGCCTGCTTGGGATAGGAGAACGCCATGTCCTCGAAGCGCAGGGCGCCCTGCATCTGCCCCAGGCGCACGCCCTCGGCGCGCTCGCGGGGGATGGCGCAGAGCTGGCGCACCAGGTCCAGGGCGCGCTGGCCACGGCCGATCTGCTCGCCCAGGCCCAGGGCCCGGGTCAGCGCCGCCAGGGCACGGCTGGCGAGGATGTTGCAGCCGATCAGCGAGCCGACATCGAGGTTGCCCGCCAGCACCTGGCGGGCGCCCAGGCCCATGATCACCATGCCGAGGATCAGCGTCCCGGCGTAGCTGGCGTTCTGCATGGTGTTCTGCAGGCGGTTGAGCTGCGCGCGCTGCTCGGCCTGGTCGTCGGCGCAGGCGCGCCACTTTTCCTTCAGCGCATCGGCCGCCGAGAAGGCGCGGACCATCTCGCCGCCGGCGGTGAGGTTGTGCTGGTAGCCGGCCATCTGGATGGCGATGCGGCTCTGCGCCTCCATGGGTTCGCGCAGCCGGCGCTGGGCCAGCAGCGAGACCAGCGCCACGCCGGCCATCACCAGCAATGTCATGCCGGCGAGGAAGGGGCTGAGCATGCCCAGCACCACCACGAAGACGAAGGCGAAGGGCGTGTCCAGCAGGGTCACCAGGTTCGGCGCGCCGAAGCACTGCTGCACCGTGCTCTGCCCGGAAAGAATCTCACGCCGGGCGCTGTGGGGCAGTTGCTCCACCAGCGCGTACTGGCCACGGGCGCTGCTCTCGAACAGGGTCTCGCCCAGCTCGGTGTCGGCCCGGGCGCACAGCCACTGGGCCACCCGCAGGCGGGCGTTGCGCAGCAGCACCTCGAAGCCCACCGCCAGCAGTGCGCCCAGGGTCAGGGTCAGCAGGGTGGCGTCCACCCCCAGGGCCAGGTAGCGGTTGAGCACATGGATGCTGTACAGCGAGCTGGCCAGGCCGAGCAGGTTGATCAACAGCGAAGACAGCAGCAACTCCAGGCGGAGCCTGGGCTGCAGGGCGATGCGGCGGAGAAACTCGTTCATCTCGGTACTACTCGGTAAAAGCGGAAATCCCCTCCGCGTTGCAGCGCGGAGGGGATCGGGTCACACCGTGTGAGGTTGGATCACGTCCTGTGGCAGGTTGTGGGCATCGGGTTGGTTGGCCAGCTCGGCCAGGGCGACAAGTCCGCTGCCGTCCGTGCCGCTGGCGGTGTCGGCGTCGTAGTACAGCCGGGTGACGTCGCCGTTGGAGATCAGGAAGAAGGCCGAGCCACTGTGGTGGCCGCTGCCGCTGATCATCGCCTCCAGCTCGTCGAGCTGGCCGTTGCTGCCGGTACCGAACTGGAACTGCCCGGAGGCGAAGCTCACCCGGTACACATCAGCATCGCCTTGGGCCGCGAGCTTGGCCAGGGTGTCCATCACATCGCCGGTGAAGGCCTGGGACACCGAGGTCAGGTTGCTCAACCCACCGAAGGCCGTCGGGTCGAAGGTCAGGTGATCGACGCCGGCCTGGAAGTCGAGGATCGCGTCCATGCCATCGCCCGGCGAGCTGTAGTGGAAGCGGTCCGCGCCAGCACCACCGCGCAGCACGTCCGCACCGCTGCCCCCCACCAGCAGGTCGTCGCCATCGCCACCGTCGAGCACGTCGCTGCCGGCGCCGCCGAACAGGCGGTCATTGCCGCCCAGGCCGGCCAGGTTGTCGGCACCCGCGGTGCCGGTGAGCAGGTCGTCACCGGCGCCAGCGACATCGTCGTTGCGCAGGGTCACGTCCTTGCTGATCAGCACATAGGGGCTGTTGGCCGCCGAGCGCAGGACGATGGACATCAGCTCATCGGCCTCCACCGCGCGGTCGCCGTTCACCGAGAAGCTGAAGCTCGCGGTGGTGCTGCCGGCGGCGAAGGTCACGCTGCCGGAAGGCCAGGCGCCGCCGAAGTCATCGGCGTCCACGCCCTGGCCGGCGCCCGGTTGCAGGCTCCAGTAGAAGGTCTCGGCGCTGGCGGACGGGTTGCGGGTCACCTGGTAGGTCACCAGGGTGCCGCCCACGTCGCCTTCCAACACGCTGTCCGGGCCGCTGATGCCCAGGCCCAGGTCGTCGTCACGGATGGTCCCGCCGAGGCTGGTGGAACCGCCGGCGATGGCCGGGTGGCTGAAGGTCAGGGTGAAGGACTCATCGCCCTCGCGCAGGGAATCACCACGGATCGGCAGGCTGAACACCATCTCCGAGACACCAGCGGCCAGGGTGATGGTGCCGGTCAGCGGCACGGTGAAGTCGTTGGCGTCCACCGCACCGGCGATGCTGTAGGTGATGGTCAGCGCCGCGTCGTCCGGGCCCGCCCGCAGGATGCGGTAGGTCAGCGGCGTGGTGGTGCCGGGGCCGCCTTCCAGGCGGCTGCTGTCCATGGCCAGCACGGTCAGGGCCACGTCGTCGCCCTGGATGGTGGCGCGGGCGCTGCCCTGCAGCGGGTTGACGCTGCTGCCACCGCCGCTGCTGGAGAGCTGCACGGTGAACTGCTCGTCGGACTCGCCGAAGTCGTCGCCGTACACCGCCACTTCCAGCACCTTGCTGGTCTCGCCGGCGGCGAACTGCAGCACGCCGCCGGGCAGCACGCCACCGACGAAGTCGGCCGCATCCGCCGGGGCCGAGCCGCTGCCGGCCACCGACCAGTCGATGCTCGCCGCCGAGCTGGTGTCGCCGCTGCGGGTCACGGTGAAGCGGAAAATGGTGGTCGCCCCGCCGTTGCCCTCGGCCAGCACGCTGTCCACCACGCGGATGGCGAACTGGTTGTCGTCGTTGACGATGGTGCCGCTGGCGCGGTCGTTGATCAGGTCGATGCCCTGCGGGCCGCTGAGCACCACCTCGAAGCCCTGGTCCGGGCCGAGCACGTCGTCGCCCTGCACGCGGATGACGATGTCCTTGTAGGTCTCGCCGTCGGCGAACACCAGCGAGCCCGAAGGCAGCACGCCGCCGACGAAGCTGCCGGCATTGGCCGGGTAGGTGCCCGCGCCCTTCAGCGCCCAGTCGACGCTGACGCTGCCGTTGCTGTCGCCCACCCGCTCCACGCGGTAGACGAACTCGGTCACCTGGCCCTGGTTGCCCTCATCCTGGCGATCACTGCCGAGCACCGCGATGCTCAGGCCACGGTCGTCGTTGACGATGGTGACGCTGGCTTCGCCCGTGAGGATGGTCGCCCCCTCGGCGTCGCTGAGCACCACGGAGAAGGTCTCGTCGCGCTCGCCCAGGGTGTCGGCATCCACGTAGACGGTGATGGTCTTGGTGGTCTCGCCGGCGCCGAAGGCCACCACGCCGCTGAGGAAGATGCCGCCGAAGTCCTCGGCGTTGACCGGGTTGGCGCCGCTGGGCACCAGGTCCCAGAGCACGCTGGCCGGGCCGGAGAGGTCGCCGCCACGGGTCACGGTGAAGGTCACCGCGGTCTGCTGGCCGTCGCTGCCTTCCACCACCTGGGCGGCGTCGGCGGCGATCCACAGCACCGGGTCGTCGTTGAGCACCACCGATTCCACCGGGCCGGTGGTGATGGTGGAGCCGTAGCTGGGGTTCTCCAGCCACACCTGGAAGCTTTCGTCCTCCTCGCCCAGCTCGTCGCCACGCACGGCCACGGTGAAGGTCTTGCTGGTCTCGCCGTCGGCAAAGTGCACGGTGCCGCTGAGGGCGGCGAACTCGGCGTCGCTGAGGGCGTGGGTACCCACCCCGGCGGCGCGCCAGTCGACGCTGGCGGCGCCCACCGAGCTACCGCTGCGGTCGATGCGGAAGGTGAACAGGGTCAGGCCGTCGTCGCCTTCCACCGCTTCGCGGGTCACCGCGCTCAGGGCGAGGCTGTCGTCGTCGTTGCGGATGGTGCCCACCTGGCCGTTGCCGACGATATCGGCGTTGGCGCTGGGGTTGGACAGCTGCAGGGTGAACTGCTCGTCGCCCTCGTCCAGGCCGTCGCCCAGCACATCGATGTAGATGTCCTTGTGGGTCTCGCCGGCGGCGAACACCAGCTGGCCGCTGGGCAGCACGCCGCCCGGGAAGTCGGCGGCGCTGGCACTGCCGGCCTGCACGGCCCAGTCGACGCGGGTCTCGCCGCTGGAATCGCCGCTGCGGGTCACGGTGAAGTGCAGGCGGCCCGGGGTGCCGGCGTCGCCTTCGTAGGCCTGGGCGGTGACGCTGGCCAGGGTCAGGTCGACGTCGTCGTTGCGGATGGTGCCGGCGGCGCTGGAGGCGGCCGGGTCGATGCTGCTGCCGGCGCCCGGCTGGTACAGCTCGACGCTGAAGCCTTCGTCCAGCTCCACGTCGCGGTCGCTGCGCACCGGAATGCTCAGCACCATCTCGCTCTGGCCGTCGGCGAAGGTCAGGGTGCCGCTGGTGACGCTGAAGTCACTGGCGTCGGTGCCGCCATGGACGATGCGCCAGCTCACGGTGGACGTATCTTCGGTGCTGCCGGTACGGGTCACGGTGAAGGTCAGCGCGGTGCCCTCGCTGGCCTCGGCGGCACGCGGGGCGATGGCGAACACGTCGTCATCGTTGCGGATCACCGCGTCCACCTGCTGGTTGGCGAAGGTGTGGCTGAGGCTGTCGCTGGGCGCCTGCAGGCTGAGGGTGAAGCCCTCGTCCGCTTCCAGGCGGCTGTCGCCGGCGACCCAGACGATCACGGTCTGGCTCATCTGGCCTTCAGCGAAGGTCAGTTCGCCGAAGGGCAGCTGGCCGCCGACGAAGTCGTCCGCCGAGGCCGGGTTGGCGCCGCTGCCGGCGACGCTCCAGGCCAGGCTGGTGGCCAGGCCGCTGCCGGTGCGGGTGACCAGGAAGCTGTAGCCGGTGGAGCCGCTGTCGCCTTCCACCGGGGTGGCGACCACGGCGAGGTTCCACTGCACGTCGTCGCTGACGATGGTGCCGGTGGCGCTGCCCACCTTGATGTCGGTACCGGCGGACGCGTTGCCCAGCACCACCTGGAAGGACTCGTCGCCCTCCAGGGTGCGGTCGCCGAGCACCACGATGCTGATGGTCTGGCTGGCCGCGTCGCCCGAGGCGAAGCTCAGGCTGCCGCTGGGCAGCACGCCACCGAGGAAGTCGGCGGCATCGGCCAGGCCCTGCAGGCTCCAGTCGAGGCTGGTGGCGCGGTCGAGGTTGCCGCTGCGGCTGACGGTGAAGGTGTAGACGGTCTGCACGCCGTCGTGGCCTTCGACGTGGCGCGCGTCGGTGGCGACCAGGGTCACCGAAACGTCGTCGTTGACGATGGTGGCGTCCGCCGTGGCCTGGGTGAAGACCACGCCGTCGGCGCTGTTCAGGCTGAGGCGGAAGTCCTCGTTGGCCTCGCCGCTGTAGTCGCCGCGCACCGGTACGCGGATGGTCAGCTGCTCCTGGCCGGCGGCGAAGGTGACGCTGCCGCTGGTGGCGAGGAAGTCATCCGCCGAAGCCGGGTTGGCGCCAACGCCGGCGACGCTCCAGTTGATGGTCTCGGTGCCGCTGAGCTTGCCGCTGCGGGTGAGCACGAAGTCGAACCAGGTGGTCTGGCCGTCGTCGCCTTCCGCCTGGGCGGCCGGGGCGGCGACGTCGATCACCACGTCGTCGGCGCGGATCAGGCCATCGGCGCTGGCCTGGCCGATCACCAGGCCACTGGACGGGTTGCTCAGCACCAGGCTGAAGCCCTCGTCGCTCTCGGCCAGCAGGTCGCCGCGCACGTTGACGGTGAGGGTGACGCTGGCCTGGCCGGCCGGCAGCACCAGCGAGCCGGAAGGCAGCACGCCCAGGGCGAAGTCGCTGCCATCGGCCGGGTGCGCGCCGCTGCCCACCACCGCCCAATCGACGGTCTTGGCCTGGTCCAGCGAACCGCTGCGGGTGATGGTGAAGGTAAAGGCGGTGGTGCCGCTGTTGCCCTCGGCCTTGCTCGCGTCGGTGGCGGCGATGCTGATGCTGGCGTCGTCGTTGAGGATGGTGCTGCTGGCGCTGCCGGTCTGGATCTGCGCGCCGCTGGCGTTGCCCAGCACCAGGTTGAAGGCCTCGTCGCCCTCCACCTGGGTGTCGCCGTTCACCAGCACGGTGATGGTTTTGCTCGACTCGCCGTCGGCGAATACCAGGCTGCCGCTGGGCAGGCCGGCGTTGTCACCCAGCAGGTCGGCGCTGGCGAAGTCCGCCGCGTTGGCCGCGCTGGAACCCAGGCGCCAGGCTACCGAGGCACTGCCGCTGGTATCGCCGGTGCGGGTCACGGTGAAGGTGAAGGCGGTGGTGCCACTCTGCCCTTCGCCACGGCTGACCTGGTCGGCGCTGATGTTGAAGGCCGCGTCGTCGTTGAGGATGGTGCCTTCGGCCGTGCCCTGGCTGATGGTGTCGCCGGTGGTGCCGGCGCCCAGGCTGATCTGCACGCTGTAGGTCTCGTCGACCTCGGCCACGGCGTCCTGGCTGGACTGGATGCTGATGGTCTTGGTCAGCTCGCCCGGGGCGAAGGTCACCGAGCCGGACATCGCCTGGCCATTGAGGTCCGCCGCATCGGCGCTGCCGTTGAGCAGGATCTGCCAGTTGATGGTCTGGTTCTGCTCGGTGCTGTGGCTGCGGGTGATGACGAAGGTCTGCGCCAGGCCCTCGCTGGTGGCCCCCTGCAGCGGCGCGATGGAGAAGGTCGCGTCGTCGTTGCGGATGGTACCGGTGGCGGTGGTGCGGATCGGGTCGCTGATGTCGCCGCTGAAGCCGCCGAGGACGATGCGGAACTGCTCCACTTGCTCGGGCGTGACGTCGCCGACCACGGTCACGCTGATGGTCTTGCTGGTCTCGCCGGCGGCGAAGCTCAGGCTGCCGCTGGTGGCGCCGCTGAAGTCGGCGGCGCTGGTGCTGTCGTGCAGCAGCGACCAAGTCATGGACGAGGCGCCGCTGGTCACGCCGGAACGGGTGACGACGAAGTTCAGCACCTGGTTGGCGTCGCTCTCGGTGATCGAGGCGTCGGCGATGCTGATGCCGGTGTCGTCGTTGGTGATGGTCAGGGTCGCGCTGTTCTGCGACAGGCTGCGGGTCACGCCCGGGCCGTTGAGGGTCTCCTCGTAGAACACCACGCGGAAGGTCTCGTTGGCCTCCACCGTGCCGTCGCCGCGCACGGCGAAGGTGATGGTGCCGGTGGTGACGCCATCGGCGAAGCCCAGGGTGCCACTGGGCAGCACGCCGCCGGTGAAGTCGGCCGCATCCGCCGGGTTGCCGCCGATGCCTTCCACGCGCCACTTCACCGTGCCGGAGCCGCTGTAGCCGCTGCGCACCACGTTCAGCGAGAAGGTCGCGGACTGGCCGGCGCCGCTTTCCGCCAGGCTGGTGGCGGTGGGGGTGATGCTGTAGGCGGTGTCGGCATCGTAGAGGGTGCCGCCGACGCTCATGCTGGTGGCGGTGCTGGCGGCGATGGAGTCGACGCCGAAGCGCACGGTGGAGTCGGTGGTGTCGCCCGGCGCACTGAGGTTGAGGGTGAAGCCCTCGGTGCTCTCGATGCTGCCGTCGAGCTTGAGCAGGTTGGCCAGGGAGATGGCATAGCTGCTCTGGCCACCGGCCAGGGTGATGGTGCCGCTGGTGCTGACGAAGTCGGCGCTGGTGGTGTTGCCGTTCGTCAGGGTGTAGTTCAGCGTGATGTCGTTATCCAGGCGGCCGGAGCGCACCAGGGTGAAGTTCAGCGGCTGGCCTTCGTAGCCGGCGACGCTCGGGGTGGTGTTGCCGAAGCTGCCCATCCACAGGCGGACGTCGTCGTTGCGCAGGGTGGTGCTGGCGCTGGCCTGGGCCGGGTCGATGTTGGTAGGGCCGTACTCGTCGCGGTAGCTGCCATTGATCAGGCCGTTGTTGTAGGCGGTCAGCGGGTCCAGCAGGGTCATGGTCAGGCCGGTGTCCGGCTCGATCACGGTGTCGGCGCCGAAGGTCACGGTCACCTGCTTGCTGGTCTCGCCGGCGGCGAAGCTCACCACGCCATAGGTGGTGTTGTAGTAGGGCGAGGTGGACCAGAGGGTGTTGCCACCGTAGCCACTCACCTGGCCGCCGTTGGCGCCACCCCAGTTGATGTTGTTGCCGACGATCTGCCAGGCCACGGAGCTGGCGTAGTCGATGCTGCCGCCGGGCTGCACGGTGCGGGTGATGGTGAAGGTCACGCTGGTGCTGGCGGCGCTGCCCTCGAACACCTGGGTGGCGCCGGCGCTGACGCCCAGCAGCGCGGCCGGCTCGTCGTCGTATACGCGGCCGGTGGCGCTGGAACCGATGGAGGGCGTCTCGATGTCGCCGCTCAGGTTCTGCGGGTTGCTCAGCACCAGGGTGGCTTCCTCGCGCCAGGTCTCGGCGAGGCCGTCGTCGATCGTGCGCAGGCTGATGGTCTTGGTCAGCTCGCCGTCCAGGTAGGTGAAGCTGCCGCTGAGGGTGCGGGTGCCGGCGTTCCACGACAGGCCCGGGTTGTTGGCCAGGATCCAGTCCATGTCCAGGTCGGCGGGGTCGAGCTTGTACCAGGTGCTGCGGGTGTTGTTGGTCTCGTTGGTGCTCTCGGAGCCGCCCAGCTGGATGGACCAGTCCACCGAATCCGAGCCGCGCTGGTCGCCGCTGCGGGTGATGGTGTAGACGAGGTCCTGCCCTTCGTTGACGTGCGCCACGCTGGCATCGAAGCGGGTGTCGTCGTTCTGCAGCACCACGTGGTTGTTGACGTAGCCGGGGTTGGCGGTGGAGCCGCCCTGGATGCTGCTGCCCGGGCTGGCCTGGGTCAGGTAGAGGCGGAAGGCCTCGTCCTGCTCGCCGGCATCGTCCACCTTGGTGCGGATGGTGACGTAGGCCACCGACTGGCCATCGACGAACTCCACGCGGCCGGAGGGTACGGTGTCGTTCCAGAAGTCGGTGGCGCCGGTGGCGGTGTAGCCGCTGACGCTGGTCTGCACCGCCCAGTCCACCCAGGCGGTGCCGGCGGTGGAAACGGTGCGGTACACGGCGAAGGTGTGCTCGATGTAGCCGTCGGCTGCGTTGCCGCCGTCGGCCACGGTGTCACCCTCGGCGCGGGTGCGCCCGGTGGTCGGGGTGTCCTGGATGTAGAACTCCGCCTCGTCGCGCTGGATCTCGCCGAACAGGTACACGCCACTGGCGCTGGTGTTGGTCTGCAGCGCGGGGTCGTTGGTGTAGATGTTCTGGCTGCCGGTCTGCGGGGCCACCAGTTCGTCGATGCCGCCGGCGTTGCTGAACAGCACCTTGAACCACTGGTCGTCCTCCACCGTGTCGTCGCCGCGCACAGTGAGGGTGATGGTCTTGCTGGTCTCGCCGCTGGCGAAGGTCACGGTGCCCGACGGCAGGGTGCCGCCGTTGAAGTCGACGCCATCGGCCGCGTATTCCCAACGGCTACTGCCGTATTCCCAGATGTCCTGGCCGGTGGTGCTCCAGTTGACCGTGGAGGTCTTGGCCAAGTCGCCGCTGCGGGTCAGGGTGATGGTGTAGGTGGTGTTCTCGCCGGCGACCTTCTCGGCCTGGCGGGCCTGGGCCCACTCGACGGTGACCCGGGTGTCGTCGTTGGTGATGGTGCTCTGGTAGCTGCCATTGGCGCCGATGGAGGTGCCGCTGCTGGCGCCGCTGAGCACCAGGTTGAAGCGCTCGTTGCCCTCGACGCTGCCCACGCCGGTGTCGCCGTAGGCGTAGACGGTGATGGTCTTGCTGCTCTCGCCGGCGGCGAAGCTCAGGGTGCCGGAGGGCGTCAGGTAGGCCGAGCCGTTGGTGAAGTCGGCGGCATTGGTGTCCAGGTGCTGGACGCTCCAGTTCACCGTGCTGGCCTGGTCCAGGTTGCCGGTGCGGGTCACGGTGTAGGTGAAGGGCGCACCGGTGCCGTGGACGCCGTCGCCCTCGCTGCGGCTGGTGGTGCCGGCGGTGATGTTCAGCTCCGCGTCATCGTTGCGCACGGTGCCGGTGGCGCTGCCGGTGGTGATCTCGGTGCCGGCGGAGGCGTTCTCCAGCACCAGCTTGAGCACCTCGTTGGCCTCCAGCTTGCTGTCGGCAGCGATGCGCACGGTGATGGTCTTGCTGTTCTCCCCCGCAGCGAAGTTCAGGGTGCCGTAGGGGATGCCGTCGCCATCGAGCAGCACGCCGCCCGGCTGGCTGCCATAGAAGTCGGCACCGTCCACGGCATTGGCCACGCTCGGGTCGACACGCCATTGCACGCTGCTGGCCTGGCTCAGGTAGCCGCCCCGGCTGACGCTGAAGGTGAAGTCCACGTAGCCGCTGTTGCCCTCGCCCTTGTCCGCCGACAGCGCGCTGATGCTCAGGGTGGCGTCGTCGTTGGTCAGGGTGGTGGTGGCGCTGGCGGTGCCGATCACGCTGTTGGCCGGCGGGTTGGACAGGGTCACGGTGACCGCTTCGTCGCCCTCGTACACCGAGTCGCCCTTGACGCGGATGACTACCGTCGCAGTGGCCTGGCCGTCGGCGAAGCTGAGGGTGCCGGTGCTGCCCTGGCCGGCACCGAGGTCGGCGGCGTCGAGGCCGCCGCTCAGGGTCCAGGTCAGGTCGCGGCTGCCGGCGAGGGAGCCGCTGCGGGTCACGGTGAAGCTCACCAGACGCTCGCCGCTGTTGCCTTCGGCCAGGCTCGCGGCGTCGGCGACGATGGCGAAGCTGGCGTCGTCGTTGAGGATGCGCGTGCTGGCGCTGCCCTGCCCCGCTTCGACGGTGCCGCCCTGCGGGTTGAACAGTTCCACCTGGAGCAGCTCGTCGGCCTCCACCAGGTTGTCGCCGCGCACGCGGATGGTGATGGTCTGGGTGTCGCTGCCGTTGGCGGTGAAGCTCACCGTGCCGCTGGGCAGGCCGCCGTTGTTGCCGTTGACGTCCTGGCCACTGGCGAAGTCGCTGGTGTCCAGGCCGGTGGCGCTCTTCAGGCGCCACTGCACGGTGCCGGCGGCCGTGCTCAGGCCGCTGCGGGTGACGGTGAAGGTGATGTCGGTGAAGGCACCTTGGGTGCCCTCGGCCTGTTCCGCCGGGGCGCTGATGCTGAAGTTGGTGTCGTCGTCCTGCACGGTGGTGGTGGCGGTGGCGCCGGTCACCAGGCCCGCGCTGGGGTTGCTCAGGGTCAGGGTGAAGGCCTCGCTGCCCTCCACGCGGCTGTCGCCGGCCAGCTCGAAGCTGACGGTGAGCTCGGACTGGCCCGGGGCGAAGGTCAGGGTGCCGCTGGGCAGGCCGCCCAGGGTGTCGCTGGCATCGCCGCCATTGGCGCCGCTGACGGCGTAGTCGACCGTGGCGCTGCCGGACAGCTCGCCGCTGCGCACGATGCGGTAGATCACGGTCTGGCTGCCGCCGGTGCCTTCGCTGACGGTGGCGCGCTCGGCGACCACGGCGAAGCCCTGGTCGTCGTTGCGGATCACGCCTTCGGCGCTGCCGTCCACCACGCTCTGCGGGGTGCCGTCGCCCAGGCGGGCGTTGCCCAGGTTGACGCTGAAGGTCTCGTCGGCCTCCACCACCAGGTCGCCCTTGACCAGAATGGTCAGGGTCTTGCTGGCCTCGCCGGCGGCGAAGCTCAGGGTGCCGGTGCTGGCGTCGAAGTCGGCGGCGTTGGCGATGCCGGCCAGGGACCAGTCCACCAGCGCGGCCGAGCCCAGGTCGCCGGCGCGGGTCACGGTGAAGGTGAAGGCGGTGGTGCCGCTGTGACCTTCGGCCTTGTCGGCGGCGAGCGGGCTGATGGAGAAGCCCAGGTCGTCGTTGTCGATGCGGCTGTCGGCGCTGCCGACGGTCAGTTCGGTGTTGCCGTCGCGGGCCTCCAGGCTGACGCCGAAGGTCTCGTCCAGTTCGATGTGGCCATCGCCGGACACGCGCACGGTGACCTGGGCGCTGGTCTGGCCCTCGGCGAACTGCAGGGTGCCGGACGGCAGGCCACCGTTCGCGCCCAGGGCGTCCTGGCCACTGATGAAGTCGGCGAGGCTGGCGGCGTCGACGCCCTGCCCCACCGCCACCTTCCAGTCGACGCTGGTGGCGCGCAGGTCGCCGGCGCGGGTCACGGTGAAGGTGAAGCTGCGCTCCTGGCCGGCGTCGCCTTCGGCGGCGCTGGCCTGGTCGGCGACGATGGACAGGCCGACGTCGTCGTTGCGCACCAGGGTGCTGGCGCTGCCGGTGAGCAGCTGGGTCTGGTCGTGGGCGGGGTTCTCCGCCGGGTTGCCCAGGGTCAGGGTGAGGGTCTCGTCACTTTCCAACACGGCGTCGCCGGCCAGGGTCAGTTCGATCACCTTGGAGGTCTCGCCGGCGGCGAACTGCACCAGGCCGTTGAGGGCGGTGCCGGCGGCGAAGTCGTCGGCCTGCAGGCCGCTGGCGGTCCAGGTCACGCTGACCGGGCCGGACAGATCACCGCTGCGGGTGACGGTGAAGCGCAGCACCTGGGTCTCGCCCATGGCGCCTTCGGCCACCTCGGCTTGCTGCGCCTGGATGCGGATGCCGACGTCGTCGGAAACGATGCTGCCCTGGGCCTGGCCGGTGAGGATCTCGGCATGGCCGCTGGCATTGCCCAGGGTGACGGTGAAGGCCTCGTCGCCCTCGACGTCACGGTCGCCGCGCACGGCGACCTGGATCACCTTGCTGGTCTCGCCCGGGGCGAAGGTCAGGGTGCCGGCCGGCAGCACGCCGCCGGCGAAGTCGGCCGCATCCACCTGGCCGGAGAGGCTCCAGTCCACGGTGGTGGTGCCGCTGGTGACGCCGGAGCGGGTCACGGTGAATTCATGGATGACGGTGCCGTTGTCGCCTTCCACCAGGCCGCTGCGGGTGGTGGCGATGGCCAGGCCGGTGTCGTCGTTGGTGACGGTGGCCGATGCCGAGGCGGTGCCCAGGCTGGAGCCGGTGGAGGGGTCGTAGAGCTCCACGCGCAGGCCTTCGCTGGCCTCCAGGCGGTAGTCGCCGGCCACCTGCAGGGTGATGGTCTTGCTGGTGTCGCCGTTGGCGAAGTTGAGGATGCCGCCGGGCAGCACGCCACCGACGAAGTCGGCACCATCCACCGGGTTGCCGCCCTCGCCCACCACGCGCCAGGCCACGCTGCCGGTGCCGCCCAGGTAGCCGCTGCGGTTGACCAGGAAGCTCAGCTCGGCCACCTGGCCGTCGCCGCCTTCGTTGACGCTGGCGGCCTGGGCCTGGATGGCGAACTGCTGGTCATCGTTGAGCAGCTGGCCGTTGATGCTGCCGTTGGCCACGGTGGCGCCGGGGTTCGGCGTGCCGAGGCTGAGGACGAAGCTCTCGTCGCCCTCGAGCTGGGAGTCGGTGGCGATCTGCAGGACGATCTCCAGGCGATCGACGCCCGCAGCGAAGACCAGGGTGCCGCTGGGCAGCACGCCGCCGACGAAGTCGCTGCCGTCCACGCCGTTGAGGGCGCCGGGCGCGAGGCTCCAGGTAATGGTGTCGCTGCCGGCGAGGTCACCGCTGCGCTCGACCACGTAGCGCAGCTCGCGGGTGCCGCCACTGCCTTCGAAGCTGTCGGCCTGGGACAGCAAGTTGAACACCACGTCGTCGTTGCGGATCACCCCGGTGGCCTGGCCGACGGATATCTCGGCGCCGGCGCTGGGGTTGCTCAGCACCACCTGGAAGGTTTCGTTGGCCTCCAGCAGGTTGTCCGGGGACAGCGGCAGGGTCACCACCAGGCTCTGCACGCCGCGACCGAACTCCAGGGTGCCGCTGAAGGCGGTGCCGGAAAGGAAGTCGGCGAGGCTGGCGGAGTCGGCGTCGTTGCCGAACACCACGCGCCAGTCGACGCTGACGCTCTGGGTCAGGTCGCCCTGGCGCTGCACGGTGAAGTTGAGCTGGCGCGGGGTGTCGCTGTTGCCTTCGGCGGCGGTCAGGCCGCTGCCGTCGAGGGTCAGGCGCGCGTCGTCGTTGATCAGGCTGCCAGTGGCGCGGTCCTGGATCACGGTCATGCCCGGGGTGCTGGTGGCGATCACCACCTGCAGGCCCTCGGTGGGCTCGTACTGGCTGTCCGGGCTGGGGCTGAAGCGGATCACCGCGCTGCTCTGGCCGGCGGCGAACTCGATGGTGCCGGACGGCAGGGTGCCGCCGAAGTCGGCCGCGTCCACCGGGTTGTTGCCGTAGCCCTGCACGTGCCACTGCACGGTGCCCGGCAGCGACAGCTCGCCGCTGCGGGTGACCACGAATTCCAGCACCGGCGCAGCGCTGGTGCCCTCGCGGACGTTGGCGGTGCGCGCAGTGATGGACACCGCCTGGTCGTCCGGGTCGATGCTGGCCAGGGCCGCGCCGACGTCGATCTGGCTGTTGGCGTCCTGGGCCTGCAGGGCCACGGTGTAGCTCTCGGTGCCCTCGATCAGGCTGTCGCCGTTGAGGCGCACGTAGATGACCTTGCTGCTCTCGCCGGCGGCGAACTGCACCACGCCGCTCATGGGCTGGTCGGCGGCGAAGTCGTTGACGTCGGCCGGCAGCTCGCCGTAGCCGGCGATCTGGTAGCCGATCTGCCCGGCGCCGCTGGTGTTGCCGGTGCGGGTGATGACGAAGGCCTGCACGCCACCGGTGCCGTTGCCCTCGGTGGTGGACGCGGTCAGCGCCTCGATGCTGTAGGTGGATTCGTCGGTGCGGATGGTGCCGTAGGCTTCGCCATTGATGACCTGCACGCCGGCCGGCGGGTTGTGCAGCACGATGCCGAAGGTCTCGTCGGTTTCCGCCAGGTTGTCGCCCTTGACCCAGACGGTGACCAGCTTCTGGGTCTCGTTGGCGGCGAAGTTGACGCTGCCACTGGGCATGCCATCGGCCATGCCCAGCTGGTTCTGCCCGGCGATGAAGTCGTTGGCGTCGGCGGCGTGGGCGCCGACCCGCACGAAGCGCCAGTCGATGGTGAGGTCCTGGCCCAGCAGCTCGGAGCGGGTCACCAGGAAGGTGATCGCGGTCTGCTGGCCCTGGCCGCCCTCGACCACGTCCATGGTCACGCCGCGCAGGCTGACGCCGGTGTCGTCGTTGACGATCTGGGTGCTGGCGCTGCCGCCGGAAACCCGCAGGTTGCTCTGGTCGCTCTGCAGGCT
Source organism: Pseudomonas sp. zfem005 (assembly GCF_032621735.1). Lineage (NCBI taxonomy): Bacteria > Pseudomonadati > Pseudomonadota > Gammaproteobacteria > Pseudomonadales > Pseudomonadaceae > Pseudomonas > Pseudomonas sp. zfem005. Next base: position 23,085 of record NZ_JAVYJE010000013.1, read on the forward strand.
GACGGTGAGGGTTTCGTCGTCCTCGACGTCGCGGTCGCCGCGCACGGTGAGGACGATCTCGCGGCTGGTCTCGCCGGCGGCGAACTCCAGGGTGCCGCCGCTGATGCCTTCGACCAGGTCGTCGGCGTCGACGCCGCTGACCGACCAGCGCACCGAGCCGCTGCTCTGGGCGTCGGTGCGGGTGACAGTGAAGCTGACGGTGGTGGTGGTGCCGCTGTCGCCCTCGGTGACCTGCGCCTGGTTGGCGCGGATGGACACCAGGCCGTCGTCGTTGACCACGGTGGTGCTGGCGCTGGCGGTGCCCAGGGTGAGGTTGGCGCTGGGGTTGCCCAGGGTCACCGTGAGCACTTCGCTGGGCTCCACCACACGGTCGCCCAGCAGCGGGATGGTGATGGTCTTGCTCACCTCGCCGACGCCGAAGGTCAGGGTGCCGGAGGGCAGCGGGCCGCCGATGTCGGCGGCGTCCAGACCGCTGGCGCTCCAATCGACGGTGGCGGCGGCGCGGCCGTTGTCACGGGTGACGACGAAGGTCAGCAGTTGCTGGTCGCCCTCGTCGCCTTCGAGCACCTGCAGGCGGGTGGCGACGACGCTGACGGTGGCTTCGTTGTCGAGGATCTGGGTGCTGGCGCTGGGCTGGCCGAGCTGGCTGCCGGCGCTGGGGCCGCTGAGGGTGACGGTGGCGGTGCGGTCGCCCTGGGCGAAGTAGTCGCCGGGCACCTCGATGCGGATCTCCTGGCTCATCTGCCCTTCGGCGAAGGCCAGCAGGCCGCCGGGCAGGGTGCCGCCGAACAGGGCCGGGTCCAGGCCATCGAGGTTCCACTGCACCTGGCTGGCGCCGGTGCCGCCGCTGCGGCTGACGGTGAACACCAGCACCAGGGTCTCGCCGTCGTCGCTCTCCAGCACCTCGGGGGCGCCGGCGACGCTGAGCACCGAGACCGGTTCGCTGGTATCGCCGGTCAGGGTCGGTGCGGCCGGCGGCTCGAAGCCCGCCGGCAGCTCGCTGTTGGTGCCGGCAGCCAGGCTGCTGCCGATGCCGGTGTCACCGCGCAGGTTGGGGAACACGCCAAGGCCGCCACCGGCGACGCCGGAGGTGCCCTGGCTGGCCGCACCGGTGCCGATGCCGGAGCTGACGCCGCCGAGCAGGCCCGGGCCCATGCCGTCGAGGTTGAGCATCGCCAGTTCCGGCGGTACGCCGGGCGGCAGCATGCCGCTGCCGGTGGCGTCACCGGTGAGCGCAGCCTGCTCGGGGCGGAAGGTCACGGCCTGCTGGTCGAGGCCGATGTCCTGGCCGAACAGGCCGGTAATCTCGGGGCGGTAGGTGCTGTCGAAGGGCGACGGGCCGGGAATGGTCGAGCTATCCGGCTGGCCGGGCAACTGGGTCGCCTCCAGGGCCTGGACGCCGTCGTGGCGCTCGGCCGCAGCGTCCGGTTGAGCCGGGAACTGGGCCTCCGCGAGCCAGCCCTTGACCCAGGCGCTGGCGTCCACCGCAGCGGTGCCGGCGACGGCGGCGTTGGCCTGGGCCGCCATGGCCTGGCGCAGGGCCGCAGCCATCTGCAGCGGGATGCCGGCAGCCAGGAGCATGTCGTGCATGGTCTGCAGGGCCTGCTCCAGCGAGGTGACCTCGGCGGGCGCATGGCCGGTCAGGAAGTCCGTCACCACCTGAACGGCACGTACCAGGGTTTCGATCTGCGCGCTCGTCAATTCAGCCATCTCGGCTACTCCTGCGGATGCTGTTTACAGCCTGTACTGGGAAAACGCGCACGCACCCGGAACAGGTGCGTGCGCTGGACGGATCGGTATCGCGGCGGGCCTCAGCGGGCGTTGCCCTGGCCGGCATCGAGGGCGGCCAGGGGCAGCGCCTTATCGGCCGGCACGACGATGCCCGGCTGGCGGAACAGCTCGGGGCTGAGGCGGCCGGTGGCGCGCAGCAGGCGGTAGGCGGCGATGATCTCGTCGATACCGGCGGCGGTGGCGTCGCTCTGGGCGTTGATCAGGCCGACCTCGCCGTTGAGGATGTCCAGCAGCGAACGGCGACCCATCTCGCGCTCCTTGCGCGCCAGGTCGAGGAAGCTCTCGGCGATGTTCACCTGGTTGCGCAGGTGCTCGGAGCGCTCGCGGGAGGTCTGCCAGGAATCCCAGGCGTTGCGCGCTTCCTCGATGGCCTGGATGCGCACGTAGTCGGCCTTCTCCTCGGCACTCAGCACGGCCTGGTCGGCGGCGCGGGTGACGTGGTCGGCACGCATGCCGAGGTCGAACTGCCAGTCGAAGTTGACCATGGCCTTGGTGTCGTCGCGGCGGCCCGGGGAGCCGTCGTAATCGTCGAAGTGGGCCTGGCTCAGGCGGAACGACAGGCGCGGCATCAGCTCCTTGCTGCGGGCGGCATCGCGCTCGGCGAGGGTCACTTCGGCGCGCTTGATGGCGGCCAGCACGTCGGGGTTCTGCTGGCGCACGCTCTCGATGATGTCCACCTCGGACGCCGGCAGGCTGGCACCGGGAACGGCCAGGGCCTCCAGGCCATCGGCGGCGATGGTGGTTTCGCCGAAGATCACCCGGTAGCGGTTCAGGGCTTCGCGCATGCGGCTGTCGGCCATCACGCGACGCGCCTCGGCACCGGCCAGCTGCGACTTGGCCTGCAGCACGTCGGTGGCGTAGCCGCGGCCGGCCTCCATGCGCGCGTTCTCCAGGGAGGTCTGCTGCTTGATGTTCTGTTCCGACTGGCGGGCGTAGGCCTGGGTGCGCTGGGCCTGGATCACCTGCAGCTGCGCCTCGATGGCGGCCAGGGTCAGGTTCTGCACCTGCAGCTCGCGCTCGGCCTCTTCCTTGATCAGCACCACCTTGGCGGCCTGCACGCGGGACGAGGTGGCGCCGAAGTCGGTGATCAGCTGGTTGATGCCCACGCTGGCCTCGGACGGGTCGTAGCTGGCATTCCCGCCGTTTTCACGGTCGATGTGCTGCTTGCCGGCACTGCCGTTGACGGTGAGCTTGGGGAAATAGGCGGTCTTCTCGACAGCGACCTGCTCGCGGGCGGTCTCCACGTCGGCGTCGACCATGCGCACCAACTGGTGCTCGCGCAGAACCCGTTCGAGCTTGTCGGCGAAACCCTGCTCGGCCGAAGCATTCGCCGTGCACAGCAGCAGGCAGGTGGCGAGCAGCTCTCGCCGCGCGTGGAAGACGGGTTTGAAAGTAGAAAGCATGGGCGGCTCACCGATCAGGTCATCGAGATGATCCGGGGCACGGCACCGGAACGGCGCGATACTAGCTTTCTGCCATCTCGTGAAACTGACAAATGCTGACATTCCACCCTTCGCGACCGATTGACGCGTGGCCTGCGCCGCTCTGGCACGAGGGTTCCAGCTTGCTCAGCCGCTGCGTTCGGGCGAGCGCAGCGGCAAAAAACCGTGCGTTTCCATCCCCGCCAAGGTTCTATAAGCTGCAAGAAATGCTGCCATTAACCGGTCAGCGCTTTACCGAATGGATGTAGGTAAAGCGGAATTCGCACCACGGAAGATGCCGTATCGAAACCCGTGAATGATTGATCTGATTCTGCTCGAAGATGAACCTATCCTCGCCGAGGAACTGAGTGAGTTTCTCGGCGAATCCGGCTACCGGGTCACCCTGGCGGACAGCCTGGCGAGCTTCGCCGACACCTTCGACGAACAGCGCCACCGCCTCGCGATCATCGACCTGGGCCTGCCCGACGGCGACGGCCTCGACCTGATCCACCAGCTGCGCGAGCGCGGCAGCACCCTCGGCATCGTCGCCTTCACCGCACGCGGCTCCACGGATCACCGGGTCGCCGGCTTCCGCGTTGGCGCCGACCACTACCTGGCCAAGGGCTGCGACCTGGAAGAACTGGCGGCGGTGCTCGAAGCCCTGCGCCGGCGCCTCGGCCTGCAGCGCGGCGGTAGCCGCTGGGAGCTGGAACTGGCCTCGCGTCAGTTGAAGACGCCCAACCAGCAGCACCTGCGCCTGTCCCACCAGGACATGCTGGTGCTGCACTGCCTGATGCAACGCGCCGGCGACATCGTTTCGCGCCGGGAGATCGTCAAGGCCCTCGACGAGGATTACCTCACCTACGACCAGCGCCGCCTGGACACGCAGATCCGCCGCCTGCGGCGCAACGTCGAGCAGGCCGCCGGCCTGGAGCTGCCGCTCAAGACCCTGCGCAACACCGGCTACTGCTTCTACGAGCGGGTGCGCATAGTCGCTTGAGTGGCTCCCAGGTCAGCCCGCGCAGAGCAGGCGACCGATAAAGGCATACCCCTGGTTGCGCAGCGAGCGGATGGGCGCAGGGGCTCCGTCGAGCCCGGCGATCTTGCGCCGCAGCCGGCTGACGATGGCTTCGAGGCGACGCTCGTCGTAGGTCAGGTAATCCTCCCCCAGGCCCTCGGCCAGCACCCGGCGGTTGGCGGTCTGTTCCGGTGCCTCACGCAGCAGCCCCAGCACCTTGCACTCCTTGCGGCTGAGCTCCAGTTGCTGGCCATCCGGCGCGCTGAGCACCTGCTCGCGTGCATCGATCACCCAGCAATCGCCCAGCGGCGCGGCCTGCATATCCAGGCGGCGCAGCAACGCCTCCATGGCCGACAGCAGTTCGTCTTCCGCCACGACGCGGCCCAGGCAGTGATCGGCCCCCAATGCGTAACCCGCCAGGCGCTGGTCGAGACGGCCCGGCTCGGTGAGCAGGACCAGCCCGATGCCCGGCCACAGGGTACGGATGCGCGCTGCCAGCTCGAGCCCGGCCTTGCCCTCCCCGGCCAGCTCCAGCAACACGACGTGCGGGCCGAACAGGGCGACCTCCGCCTCCAGCAGGGTGTCGACGGTGCTCATGGTGACGAAGCCGACCTTGCCCAGCAGGCGCAGGCACAGGTCCGGCTGGCTATCCGGTGCGGCTTCCACCACCAGCAGGCGCATGTGCGCGAGCGGCGTGGCGCTTCCTCCCACCCGGCGCAGGACGGTGGCCGGTGACGTTGCCTGGCTGCGTTCTTTCATTGCGATCCCACCCTGGCGGCCCTGTGCTGACGAACGGCATTCCGGCGGCCGCCAGCCCGAAACACGGCGGCACCCTACCCCAGGAAGGCCCTGCGCAAACCGAGCAAATCTGAGCAACGCATCGAATCGCGGAGCCGGGCAGGTAGAATCCTCCGCTTCCGCAAACACCCGTGGCGCCGAGCGATGACCCGTCCCCTTGCTTTCCTGCTGTTCTGCCTGTGCCTGCTGTTCTCCTGGCAGGCAGGCGCCGACACCCTGCACCTCGGCGAGCGCGGCAAGGGCACCCAAGGGCACCTGGAGCGCCTGGACGACCCGGATGGCCGCCTCGACGCCGCCGGCGCCATGCAATCGAGCGACTGGAAGGCACTGCCCGGCTCGCTCAACGCCGGCTTCACCCGCAGCGTGATCTGGCTGCGCCTGCAGGTGCAGGCCGGGCCGGATTCCCCCGAACGCTGGATGCTGACGCTGAATAACGCACTGATCGACAGCGCCATCCTCTATGACTACGAAACCGACGGCACGCCACGGGAACGGCGCAGCGGCGAATCCATCAACCGCAAGACCTGGGAAGTGGACTACCGCACGCCCTCCTTCGCCCTCAGCCTGCAGCCCGACCAGCCGCGCTGGCTGCTGCTGCGCCTGGAGGCACGCAACGCCATGTCGGTGAGCGTGCGCCTGATGCCCGCCGCCGAATTCGGCGACCGCACCCGCGTGGAATACCTGGGCTCGGGCCTGTACTTCGGCATCTACCTGGCGCTGATCGTCTTCCACAGCGTGTTCTGGCGCATGACCCGCGCGCCGGAAAGCGGCTGGTACCTGATCTACGTGAGCTGCTGCATCTCCATCGAGAGCCTCAGCTACGGGCTGCCGCAACAGATCTTCGGCATCCCCGGGAGCATCAGCGACCGCTTGCTGGGCTGCGGCCTGGCGGCCAGCCTGCCGCTGGGCTTCATCTTCGCCCAGCGCCAGCTGAGGCCCCGGGACATGGTGAACGCGCGGCGCGTGCTCACGGTGCTCAGCGTGGTCATCGGCCTCGCCTCCGCCACGGCGGTGCTCGCCGGGCACTACCAGACCGGCGCACCGCTGGTGCAGATCACCTCCTTGCTGACCATCCCGCTGCTGATCGGCATGGCCGTGCGCATGCTGTTCCAGGGCCATGCCTCGGCTCGGGTGTTCCTGCTGATCTTCGGCATCTACTACGCCGGGGTGATCGTCAGCTTCCTGCGCAACCTCGGCATCGTCCCCACCTCCTTCGCCACCGACAATGCCGCCGCCCTCGGCACCCTGCTGCACATGCTCCTGATGAGCATGCGCATCATCAACCACTACCGGAAGCTGAAGGACGACAAGAGCCGCGCCGAGAGCAGGCTCAAGCACGTGCTGCAGGACCAGAACGCCCACCTCGAACGGCAGATCGACGCCCGCACCCTGGAGCTGCGCGACGAGATCCGCCGGCGCACCGAGCTGGAGGGCGAGCTGCGCGAGCTGCTGCGTCAGGAGCAGCGCATCCGCGAGGAGCAGCGCGACTTCGTGGCCATGGTCTCCCACGAGTTCCGCACACCGCTGGCGATCATCGCCACCTCGGCCCAGCAGATATCCCGCCACCTCGACAGCGCCCCGGAACGCAACGAGCAGCGCTGCCAGAACATCCGCGAATCCACCTCGCGCCTGCTGACCCTGGTGGACAACTACCTCAACCACGACCGCATGGCCGAGACCAGCACCGAGCTGCGCCACACCGAGCAGAACCTGCCGGAGCTGCTGGCCCGTAGCACCAGCGACGTGCCCCCCGGGCGTACCCGCATCGAGTACCACAGCCAGCGCCAGACCCTGAGCTGCGACACCGGCCTGACCCGCATCGCCCTGCGCAACCTGATCGCCAACGCCGACCGCCATGCCCCGGCCGATAGCGTGATCCGTCTCGATGTGCGCGAGCGCGCGGACGCAGGGATGCTCGACATCCGCGTGGTCAACGAGGGCCCGGAAATCCCCCGCGAGCAGGCGCCGCTGCTGTTCCAGAAGTACTTCCGTGGCAGCCAGGCCCAGCAATCCCCCGGCGCCGGCCTCGGCCTCTACCTGGTCAAGCGTATCGCCACCCTGCACGGCGGCGAGGTCAAGCTGGAAAGCACCGGCAAGGACGGCCCCATCTGCTTCCGCCTGAGCCTGCCGATGGAGCCGCTGGGGCACGGGGCCGCCTGAAACCGTGAGGCAGAGCGGCACCTAAAGATGTAATTGAGAAGTGATTGCATACGCATTAATCTCGCAATCCCTTTCAACGAGTCGCTGCCTGCCCACCCATGAGCAAGCCGTCGCCCTTCCTGGCCCTCTACCTGCGTGAGCAGAACCGGCTGCTGCAGCTGATCCGGCGCATCGTCGGCGACCGCAGCACGGCGGAGGACCTGGCCCAGGACACCTTCCTGCGGCTCTGGGACCGGGAGCTGGGCGATGGCGACCGCAGCCTGCTGTTCCGCACCGCGCAAAACCTCGCCCTCGACCACCTGCGGGCACGCCAGGTGCGCAGCCGCCATGCCCGCGAACAGGCGGAGGACGAAGGCGACGGCCTCGACCTGCAACAGCAGGCCGAAGCGCACCAGGAACTCGAACACCTGCTGCGCCGGCTGCAAGGCCTGCCCCGCCGTTGCCAGCAGGTCTTTCTTCTCAGTCGCCTGGATGGCCTCTCCTATGCGAGCATCGCCGAGCGGCTCGGGGTTTCCCAGAGCACGGTGGAGAAGGACATCATCCGCGTCCTCCAACATTGCCAGCGCACCGAGGGCTGAACCGGTGTCGCACGTTGTACTGGCAGCCCCCTCGATTCGTGGAACGCAAGCAGAGTGAAGACCTCGCCCGAACAGCAAGCACGGCAGGATCGCCAGGACACGGCGACCCGCTGGTACGTGCGCCTGCAGAACCCGCAGTTGCCGGCGAGCGAACGCATGGCCTTGCGCCGCTGGCTGGACAGCGACCCGGCCAACGCCGAAGCCTTCCAGGCGGTGGAGCAGCTCTGGGAAAAACTCGGCGAACCCGCCCGGCAGCTGGCTGGCGATGGCTGGCACCGCCGTCGCCCGGTCCAGCGCCAGCGCTGGCCGGCACTGGCCGCCGCCTGCGTACTCGGCCTGGCAGTGGGCGTGCTGCTCTGGCGCGACCCCGGCGTGCTGCAGCGCTACGCCGCCGACCACGCCAGCGCCCCAGGCACCCAGTTGCAAGTGACCCTGGCCGATGGCAGCCACGTGCTGCTGGATGCCGACAGCGCCCTGGACCTGCACTTCAGCCCCGGCGAACGCCGCGTCACCCTGCTGCGCGGGCGCGCCTGGTTCGACGTCAGCCACGACGCCAACCGCCCCTTCGTGGTGGAAAGCCCGGGGCTGCGCACCCGCGTGCTCGGCACCGCCTTCGCCGTAGACGCCACCGGCCAGGCCGAGCGGGTCACGGTCAGCCGCGGCCGGGTCGAAGTGCGGGGCAACGCCGCCGACTCGCTGGTCACCCTGATCCCCAACCAGCAGGCCAGCCTCGACGGCAGCGGCCTGCACGGCCCGGAAACGGTCAACAGCGACCGCGCCCTGGCCTGGCAGCGCGGGCTGCTGATCTTCGATCGCGCCAGCCTCGGCGAGGTGCTCGACAGCCTCCGCCACCTCGGCCACCCGCCCGTCGTGCTGCTGGACGAAACCCTGCGCAACCAGCGCATCTCCGGGACCTTCCGCACCAGCGACCCGCAAGCGGTACTCAGCGCCCTGAGCATCGAACTGGGCCTGAAAACCACGCGCATTCCGGGCTTGGCGGTGGTCCTGCATCGCTGATGCAAAAAATCTGAAAATTTCTTGAGGGGTTTCCCGGTCTCGCCCGTTGTATCGGCAGTGAATCATTCGCATTTGCCATTTACCGGGGGAGAACCACCACATGACCAACCGCCACCGCCTGGCCCGGACCCTGCTCGCCAGCGCCCTGCTCGCCACCCTCGCCGCGCCCATGCAGGCCCACAGCAGCGAGGCCGCCAGCGAGCAGCGCCAGCCGCAGTTCCAGTTCGATATCCCCAGCCAGCCGCTGCTCGACGCCCTCGGTGAATTCACCGCCACCACCGGCATCGCCGTGCTGCGCACCACCGAGGAACAGCTCGCCGGCCAGGCTCCCGCAGTGCGCGGCCACTACACCGCCGACCAGGCCATGGGCCTGCTCCTCCAGGGCAGCGGGCTGAGCTTCCGCCACGGCGCCGGCAGCATCACCCTGGAACGCCCAAGCGGCGACGGCACCCTCGACCTCTCGCAGATCGACATCAACGCCGCCGGCCAGCAGTCCGCCTGGGGCCCGGTAAGCGGCTATGTGGCCACGGCCGCCGGCACCGCCACCAAGACCGACACGCCGATCATCGAGACACCGCAATCCATCTCGGTGGTGACCCGCGACCAGATCACCGACATCCACGCCCAGAGCTTGCGCGACGTCCTCGGCTACACCGCCGGTGTGATCGCCACCGAGGCCGACGACCGCCTCACCGACACCTTCGTCCTGCGCGGCTTCCAGATCAGCGGCAGCACCTTCCGCGACGGCATGCGCTACATGAGCAACATCTACGACGGCACCCAGGAGCCCTACGGCATGGAGCGCGTGGAAGTGCTGCGCGGCGCCTCCTCGGTGCTGTTCGGCCAGGCCGCGCCAGGCGGCATCATCAATGTGGTGAGCAAGCTGCCGACCCGCGAGGAACTCCACGAGATCAAGGCCGAAACCGGCAGCAACGACCGCCACCAACTGGCCACCGACCACGGCGGTGCCCTCACCGATACCCTCAGCTACCGCTTCACCGCCCTGGAGCGCAAAAGCGACACCACCACCGACCATGTGCCGGACGACCGCACCTACATCGCCCCGTCCCTCACCTGGCAACCGGATGAGGCCACCAGCCTGACCCTGCTGGCCACCTACCAGAAAAGCCGCACCGCCTACGTCTACGGCCTGCCCGCCGAAGGCACCGTGCTGCCCAACCCCAACGGCCATATCTCCCGCCACACTTTCACCGGCGAGCCGGGCTACGACAAATCGGTGATCACCGCCTGGGACATCGGCTACCGCTTCGAGCACGCCTTCAACGACGACCTCAAGGTGCGCCAGAACCTGCGCTACTTCGAATCCGAGAACGACATGCCGTCGGTGTGGCTCGACAGCTTCATCGACCCGCAGATGACCACCGTCGCACGCGGCGCCCAGGACCGCGTCGACGACTCGCGCAACTTCGTCGTCGACACCCAGCTGGAAGCGCGCTTCCACCACCAGCGCGTCGAGCAGACGGTTCTGGCCGGCGTCGACTACGGCGATCGCCACCTGCAAACCGACCGCTACGACTACGACCTGACGCCTCTGAATGTCTTCAACCCGGTCTACGGCGGCACCTTCACCCCCCTCGGCCCGGCGCCGTACAGCTCCAGGAACCGCACCCGCCAGAGCGGCCTCTACCTGCAGGACCAGATCAAGTTCGACGAAAAGTGGGTGCTGTTGCTCGGCGGCCGCCAGGACTGGGCCAAGCAGAAGGAAGACGCGCTGTACAACGACTACAGCTCCCGCCAGGACAGCGACGCCTTCACCAAACGCATGGGCCTGGTCTACCTCGCCGACAACGGCCTGGCGCCCTTCGTCAGCTACAGCGAATCCTTCGAACCCCAGGCGGGGCGTAGCCGTGCCGGCCAGGACTTCGACCCCACCGAAGGCGAGCAATACGAACTTGGTATCCGCTACCAGCCGCCCGGCAGCAACGCCCTGTACTCCGCCGCGCTCTACCAGCTGACCCGCAGCAACGTGCTGACCACCGACCCGGTAGACACCAACTTCCAGGTGCAGACCGGCGAGGTACGCTCCCGTGGCCTGGAGCTGGAGGCCAAGGCCGATATCGGCAGCAACGCCAGCGTCACCGCCTCCTACGCCTACACCAAAGCCGAAGTGACCAAGAGCAACAGCGGCAATGAAGGCCAGAAGACCGGCGGCATGCCCCGCAACATGTTCTCCGTCTGGGGCGACTACCGCTTCGGCCAGGTCGGCCCGGGCGAACTGCGTGCCGGCGCCGGCGTACGCTACGTCGACGAAGTACCGGGCCTGTTCAACACCACCCTCGTTGCACCCTCCTACACCCTGGTAGACGCGATGCTCGGCTACGCCATGGGCCCCTGGGACCTCACCCTCAACGTCACCAACCTCACCGACGAGGACTACCTCAGCTACACCTACGCCGCCTTCTACGGCGCCGAACGCCAGGTCACGGCCGGCGTCGCCTATCGCTGGTAAACCCCGCCGCAAATAGCGCCCGGAGCTGCCTGTAGGTTGGCGCCGAGCGCAGCGAGGCCCAACGCTGCGAAATCCAACCCGCACGTTGGGCCTCTTGCTTCTCACGCGCCGACAAAAGAGCTAGCCCAAGCGGCGTTCAGCACCGCACACTGCGCGTCCCAACCCGCTCCCTCGACCAAGGACGATCACCCCATGCTGCGCACCACCTCCGCCCTGCTCCTCACCCTCGCCGCCACCACCACCTTCGCCGGCACGCTCACCGAGAAGGCCGAAGAAATGCTCGGCGGCACAGTACTGAACTGGACCAGCGACACCCAACTCGAAGGCCCCGCCGGGCTCAACGCTACGGTAGTGGTGCCCAAGGACGGCAAGGCCAACTACGCCACGCTGGCGATCGTCCATCGCACTCAAAAACCTGTCATCGAGCCCTGTGGCGTGATCACCTGGACGGTCGATGGTGCTGTCGCCAACGAAGGCTATGGCGAGCTGCAGCTCGACGATGAAACCTCCAGCGAGAAGGTGGTGATGATGGTGGACCTCGGTCTGTTCAAGACCCTCGCCACCGGCGGAAAAGTGGCGTTCAGCAGCTGCGGGCTGGAGGGTGTGGTAAGCGAGGCGGACCAGAAGGGACTGCAGGCGATTCTTGGCAAGATCTAGGCAAGCACCCGACTCACCGTAGGTTGGCGCCGAGCGCAGCGAGGCCCAACGGTGGGTGTTGAGCCTCGTGCAATGGCCGAGCCTTATCGCGGATGAATCCGCTCCCACGGCAGCCCTTTGGGCTGCTGGGCGACTCAAGTCGCCCCTACAGGGCCGTAGCCTGGGCTTCAGCCCGGGGCTTCACCGCGCTAGGCGTTGATCTGGCTGAGGATGCTCGGGTCCTTGATCTTCTTGTCGTTGGCCAGCAGCAGCGCCTTGCTGAGGATCAGCGACAGCAGCGCATCACCCTCGAAGGGCAGGTAGAGCCCGTTAGAGGCGGACTTGGCCTTCTTGTCCTGGACGATGCACAGGTACTGGTCGTTGGGCGCCATGAGGATGTTGCTGCTGCCGAGGTGGATGCGGTAGGTGCGCAGGTCACCCTTCACCACAAGGTAGCGCCCGTCGAGGTGGCAGCGCTTGGCGATGGGCAGGCGCGAGAGGATGTTATCCAGCAGATCGCGCCGCACCTGGGCACCGCCCTGGAGTTCGGCGTTGCTGGCCAGGGAGATGTAGCCACGGAAGGCGGGGTCGTCCACCAGGCCGAGTTCGGGGTCGTTGGCCACCGAGCAGACGCCGACGAACAGGTCCATGTCGCGCAGCACTTCGGAGAACACCAGCGGCGGGATATCGGCCAGGCGGGTTTCATCCCAAGCCTCGCCGTCCTTCACAAAACGGAACTCGCCGCTCTCCACAAAAGCGAAGACACCGGTGTCGCCCTGGATGCTGGAGAACGCATCCTTCACATCCAGCTCGAACAGCACCGCCAGCCCCCAGTTCTTCAGCGTCTTGCAGGGGGTGTTGTGGCTGTCCCAACTGCCCTGCAGGGCGTAGTCCCAGCCTCGCTCGCGCAGCAGCGCAGCGAGCTGGAACTGCCGCAGCAGGTGACCGGCAAAGCGACGGGACGTCGTCCCTGACTCGCGCTCGGCGTCGGTGAGCAGGTAGACCTCGCGGAACGCCTGGCGGATCGGCTGCAGCACCTGCGCCTCCTGCAGCAGTTCGCGCCAGGCCAGCACTTCCGGCGCGGCCGCCTGGATGGGGTGCCAGAGGGATACGGTCGCGTCCGCGGGCAGCTCGCCCACGGCCGTGCCGTCGAAGCCTGTGAGTACGCCTTTCAGACCGATCACCGAACGCTGCTGTCCGTCGTGCTCGATGCTCCAGATCAAGCGGCGCCCCATCCAGCCGAGCAGCTCGGTGCTGTCGATGAAACGCGGGTACCAGTCGCCGAAGCGCCAGGTGCGCTGACGCAGGTAGGCCTGCTCGAAACGGGTGCGCTGGCCGAGCACGGCATCGGCGAACTCCTTGCAGCCCTTCTGCCACTCCTTGAAGGCTTCGGCGTTGTCACGCTTGGCTTCGGCCGGGGCGCTCTTGAGCACCTTGCCCTCGGCGTTGCTCCACTCGGTGGCCAGGCGCCCTTCCCCTTCCAGACGCAACAGCGCGGTGGCGCCGCCGAAGCTGAAGCGGGCCACACCCTCGGCGTCGAAGCCCATGTCCGGGACCGATGCCTCCTCCATATCGTCCGGGGTCAGGCCGGCACGCTCGGCGGCCTTGACCACCGACTTCTCGATCAGTGCCTTGCCCTGGCTGTAGCGAACCTTGGAGCGCAGGCGGGAGAGTTGCACCACGCCAGGCTTGTCGAGCAGACACAGCACCTGGATGCAGGCGTTGCCCACCAATCGCGAGCGCGGCCCGTGCCATTGCACCTTGGTGTAGAAGGCCACGGCCATGTCGCCCAACCCCGGCGCCAGCACCTTGGGCTCACCCACGCCGGCCAGCCAGACCATCGCCTTGATGGCGCCTTCGTTGGCGTCCGACGGGGCGAACTGGTAGTTGCAGATGAACGCGAACCAGCGCGCGAGCGTCTGGCTGAAAGCGTCCGCCGGCAACCCTGCAGCGAGCTTGGCGGCCGCCTTCAGCCAGGCATTGCTGGGGGAGGAACCGCTGCCGGTGAGGGCATGGTTCATCAGGCCCATCCAGGTTTCGCGCTCGGCCTCGAGCAGCGTGGCGAAGTCCGCATGCAGGTCATCGACCCAGCCGAAGCGCGACTCACCGAGCGGCAGCTGCAGCACCTGCACGCCGCCGAGCATTTTCTTCAGCTTGGCCTCGAGCACGCGCGGGTCGCGCCCGGCCTTCCAGAACGAGGCATTGCGTTCGAGAAAGCTGCCCATGGCCTCCTCATGGCCCACCAGCGCGCCTTGCTTGTGCAGCTTCTCCATCTGGCTGACGAGCCGGGTGATCGGGTAGTCCAACTCCTTGATGTACTCGTGCTCCACCAACACCTTCATCACCTCGATGGCGGTGGCGCCGTCCAGCACGTCATCACGCTTGAGCATCTCGCGCAGCACACGACCCAGGCCGCCAGTGCCCTCAGGGCCCTCGCCGTACAGGCAGGCGAGGTAGACAAGACAGGCGCGCCAGTCCGTAGCTTCGGCATCGATCAGCGCGCGGATGGCAGGTGACTTGTCGAGCTCATACCAATATTCACCTTGGTGCTTGATGAGCTGCTCGACGGCGATTCGCAGCATCGTGCGCTGCCCATCACTGAGGATCACCAACGCCTGGAGGGGAGAATCGCCGCTCAAGGCCGTGGCGTGGGCGTGCAAAGGTGAAGACATGACGAATCCTTATGTCGTGTGAAAAGGGAAAGGCTCAGCCGCCCACCAGGGGCAACAGGCGCAGGAACTGGACGTTGGAAATGGAGGACAGGCGGAACGGCTCGTCGAGCTCATCCACCTGCTGCTCATCCACCAGCAGCAGGAAACCGTTTCTCTCGAAGGCGGAGATCGCCAGCTGGCACTGGCGCTCGGCGTCGATCACGCGTCGGGGCAGCTCGTCGTAGCCGTTGAGCTTTGCCTCGTCGGCTTCCGGGGTGAAAAAGCGATAACGCGGGGCGTTGGGCACCGCCTGCTGCTGCTCGACCACCTGCAGCACGTAGCGCCGGATCAGCTCGCGGGCGGTCAGCGTCTCCACCGGCAAGGTCAGCGTCAGGCTGTTGAGCAAGGAGCCCTGAAGCGTGCAGTCCTGCACCCGCACGGTGAAATCCATTTCCGTCACTCCATCGCTTGGAAAAGTGGATGTTTACACCGGGGCGGGAAGTGATGTCGAGGTGCCATGAAGCGGGTTGGCGAGGCTGTGAGGTGGAGCACAGGTGGTGGGAAATCCGCACGGGTCAAAGGCGGCCCCGCTGCCCGTAGGTTGGCGCCGAGTGCAGCGAGGCCCAACGGTGCGGTATCCAACTTCACCCGTTGGGCTTCGTACCTCAACCTACACGCAATCAGGCCTTGAAGCTGCCCGTCGGCCCGTTCTCGCTCGCGGTGGTGCGGAAGATGCTGTAGCTCACATCCGCCACACCGTCACCCTCCTCCACCTCGATCAGCATCACGTTGGAGTGCTTGCCGTAGAAGCTTTCCGGCGTGATGCGCGCCTGGGTGGTAAGGCCTTCGAACTCCTGCACTGCCGCGTCGTCGACACGGTAGGCGTCCTGCAAGCGGACATGGGGCGTGACCTGGTTGATCGGACTCGACATGAGCTCATTGAGCTGCAGCGTCTTGCTGCCCTGGCTGACATCGAGGGTCGCGTGATAAGCGTTGTGCATATCACCGGTGAGGAACACCACCCGCCCGATTCCTTTATCCAGCAGGTGCTTGAGGATGCGGGCGCGTTGCTTCTCGAAGCGGCTGCCCGACCACTTGTCCTCCACCGAGCGCCGGGGGATGCCCACGAAGGGCACGCTGGTGACGATGAACTTCAGGTCGTCGCGGTAGCGGGTCAGCCAGCGCAGCAAGTCTAGCTCCTGCACCACATCGATCATCTCACCCAGTTCCGAGTCGCGGTTGAAGCGCGTGTCCATCACGAAGAAGCGCACCCGCCCGTGGTTAAATTCGTAGTGGTAGTGGTACTCGTCGTGGCGGCTGTCCGGGTTATGCGAGTGCTGGAATTCCCAGTACGCCTTCATGCCCATGTTGGCCAACTGCGGGTTGTTCTTCGGGTCGCCCCGGTCGTAATCGTTGATCAGCTCGTGATCATCCAGAACCATGTAGTGCGGCAGCTCCGTCAATACCTTGCGGGCGGGCACGCAGTCATCCCAGGCGTCGAGGTATTTGTCGCGGAAGTGCTGCACATCCACCGAAGGTGGCAAGGGAATGTCCGCATAGATCTGGTCGCCGCAATGCATCATGAAACGCGCCTCATGGGCCTTGGCCAATGCCGATATCTCCAGCCAGGCGCGGTCGGGCCGCTCCAGCAAGCCAAGCGAATGCAGGTTGCAGGAGCCCAGCAGAAAACGCAGGGGCGCCGGTTTCCCCGACGCGGGGAAGGTGCAGAAAGTCCCTTCCGTGTAGGCATCACGCACCCTGGCTTCAGGGGCATCCGCCAATGTCTTGCCGAAGGCCACCTTCACCCGATAGGGCGAATCGGCATTCAGGCCCTTGAATTCCGCTACAGCGGTGTAGAACTCCTGCGCAGGGGTCAGCAGCTTCTTCGAGGCGACGGAGCTGCCCGCCCCGTCCAGCAGCTCGATGAACGCCGCCGGCCAGCGCTCGCTGCCGCGAACCCAGATTTTGATGGATGAATCGGTGGTGTGACCGAGGATCAGGCGCGCCATGGTTATTTCCTCCTTGATAGGCGAAACGACAGTTCAGTCGAGGAACTGCTGTTTCGCCACATCGGATAGGCCAACCAAGTGATGGCGGCACCAGCGCGTAGGTTGGCATCGAGCGTAGCGAGGCCCAACGATGCAGCGCATTGCCCGGTATCTGCGCCAGACCGGGCACCGCCGGTGGATGAGAAAAGCGTCATCCACCCTACGCAGCGGTAAGGGCCGTGCGGGAGGTGAGTGTAGGTTGGCGCCGAGCGTAGCGAGGCCCAACGGGGCAAGGCTCGGCCTGGCTCGTTGGGCTTCATGCCTCAGCCCAACCTACAAGAGCGAGCTTCCGCGTCCATCACCCCCACGGCAACGCCACCCACGCGCAGGCCGCCTTCGGGGCGGTTGTGCAGGTGCAGTTCGCCGGCGTTTTCGCGGGTGATGGCGTGGGCGGGCATTGCACTCCCGCCAACCCTGGGGGCCTTCATGCCGAACCGTGAAGCGGTGCTTGACCGGGAGGGGCGCGTCGCCACAATCTGCGAATCCTTCTCATTAACGGACCTGATGGAGTTCACATGTCCCGGCTCCCCGCCCCGCTGGATCGCTTGCCCTTCCCCGTCATCGGCTCGCCGCTGTTCATCATCAGCAACCCGAAACTCGTGATCGAACAGTGCAAGGCCGGCGTGGTCGGCTCCATGCCAGCGCTCAACGCGCGCCCCGCCTCGCTGCTGGAAGACTGGCTGGCGGAGATCACCGAGACGCTCGACGCCTACAACCGCGCGAACCCCGACAACCCGGCGGCGCCCTTCTCGATCAACCAGATCGTGCACAAGAGCAACGACCGCCTCGAGCACGACATGGAGCTGTGCGTCAAGTACAAGGTGCCCATCGTCATCACCTCCCTGGGCGCCCGTGAAGACATCTACGCCGCCGCCCACTCCTATGGCGGCGTGGTGCTGCACGACGTGATCAACAACGCCTTCGCCCACAAGGCGGTGGACAAGGGCGCCGACGGCCTGATCGCCGTGGCCACCGGCGCCGGCGGCCATGCCGGGGTGAAGAGCCCGTTCGCGCTGATCCAGGAAATCCGCCAGTGGTTCGACGGCCCCCTGGCCCTCTCCGGTTCCATCGCCACCGGCGGCGCCATCCTCGCCGCCCAGGCCATGGGTGCCGACTTCGCCTACATCGGCTCGGCCTTCATCGCCTGCGAGGAAGCCAACGCCAGCGAGAACTACAAGCGCGCCATCGTCGAGTGCTCGTCCGATGACATCGTCTACAGCAACCTCTTCACCGGGGTGCACGGCAACTACCTCAAGCCCTCGATAGTGGCCGCCGGGCTGGACCCGGACAACCTCGCCGAAAGCGACCCGAGCAAGATGAATTTCGGCGGCGGCGACGCCAAGGCCTGGAAGGACATCTGGGGCTGCGGCCAGGGCATCGCCCCGATCGGCAAGGTGCAGAAGGCCGGGGAATACATCGCCCAGCTCAAGCGCGAATACACCGAAGCCAAGGCGCGTCTGGCGTCGGTCTGATCCCCGCCCGCTCCCCGTAGCCCGGACTTCAGTCCGGGGCAGTCCCCCGCGCTGAAGCACGGGCTACGTTCCTATCGAAACGTCGATGCAAGGCTCAACCTCGGGCGTTGGGCCTCGTGCCTAGGTCCAGCCGACTCCTCCCTCCCTTCAGCCCCTCCGCCAGAGCGCAGAGACAACAGGCACCTCATCGCTACGCCGGCGCCATCTAGCCGAAGGTTTGCATGTACGGCCCAGCACTCAGGCGGATTGCGGCAGCCACGTTCGGCGCTCGCTCGCACAGATCGGTCGAACGCGCCAACACACGCTCCAGCGCTTCCAGTTGCCCACGAATGACCTCTTCCGGCCGAGCTACGTCGCACGCACCGGCGAACTCGAGCAACCCCTGTCTGGAGGCGAACAGGGACTTGTTACCGACCAGATCCAGCGCCAATACATCCTCTGGAATGTAGGCCGTGGTATTGACGATGTCGTAGGCCGGCGCCAGTCGCGCATCACGCTGCGTAGGTTCGGAATACAGCAGCCCGAAGTTCTTGAGGTGGGCATCACCATTTCCGACGATGCAGCTCAAGCTGACCATCGCGAACAACTGCGCCAGCGAACCCTGCACCTGCTCCGGCGAGCAGAACAGACGGATGGCCTTGGCGATGGCCGAGTAGCTCTTGCTGTACTTCTGCTCCGCAGCCAGGCCCATCAACGCAGCCATGTCCTCGAAACCGATGGGCTCCAGTTGCTCGTCCCGATCGAAACGGCGCATGACGAACAGCCGGGTGTTATCGGACAGGTAGAACTCCGGCACCGCAATCCCCGCCTCCCTGGCCACGGACATGCAGAGGAACTCGTTGATAGCCAGCCCAGGAAACTCGTCACGACCGCTCTTGATGATCAGTTCGGAGGTTTTCGACGTGAACCGCTGTGAAGCAGCGCCCGACTGCTCTGGAACCAGCACCTTCGGCTGCACGCCCGAAATCCCGGCGCGCAAAATGTAACGGTCCACCAGGCTGGCAAAAATATCCTCCGTACCATCCCAGGCCAGGATTTCCTCCAGTCTTTCGCCCGGGAACTGCTGTCGCCGCAGAAGCGCATCGACCTCATCCGAGCTGACGGCTACCCGCCCGATGGGTGAGCTGCTGCCAGAAAGCGCCAGCAGCAACATGGGATCGACACGCACCATCTTGGCCAGGCGATTGCGCAATTGCTCCAGGACATAGCCTTCCGGCAGGTTCATCTGGAAGATCGGGTGCAGCTCCCGGTAGCGGTATTCATCCACACGCACAGGCATGAGCAGGCTGATCGACGCCTGCGCCCTGGCCTCTTCGTGGTAGCGAAACAGATAGTCCCCGTTGGAGCTGAGCACCCTCCCACTCTCGCCCTCTGGCGTTGCCACCCGCAGCACGGCCGTCATCAGTCGAACACTCCGTGGATCTCGTCCAGCGTCGGCATGGCCGCAGGTACCAGCGCGAACTCACAGTCCATGGCTCCCAGCGCTCGCGCATAGGCCACCATGCCAACCGACAAGTCGCCTCTCTCGATAGCAATGACCTTCTGCCGGGTGATGCCTGCCAGCCCAGCCAGCCTGGCCTGGGTGAGCCCGCGATTCAGGCGGCACTGCCGGATCTTCTCGCCCAGGCGTGCCGTGATAATGGAATGATCCATGTTCTGCATACGTAACAACCAATAATGAATGTAACGTATACCTAACTTACGGAAAGATCAAAGCGAACCAACACCGCCCCGATCAAGCACAGACAAAGGCGTCATTCAGGCGACCCAACTGCTGCCGTGAGACTGAGCGCTGCTCGTGCTGCCCCGACATCCCCAGGGCTACCCCGCTGCGACGCTCAGCCTCGCACGTTGGGCCCCGTGCCTCGGCCCAACCTACGCCCCCCTTTCACTCCCTCGGCCAGAGCTGCGGGAACAAGCGGTGCTCCATCGGTGCGCCGGCGGGCAGTTCGTCCGCCAGGCCGGGGAATTCCGGGGAGGTTTTCCAGGGTCGGGGCGCATGGACCATGTCGTCACCGAGAAAGCGCAGGGAGTAGGCGCGGCGCCGGCGCTCACCGCCTACGCCACCGGAGGCGTGGAGGGTGAGCATGTGGAAGAACACCGCGTCGCCCGGCTCCAGCGCCCAGCCGAGGATGGGCCAGCGGGCGCGGTCCGCCTCGATATCGGGCAGGTCGGCCAGGGTGCCTTCGGGGAACCAGCGGGCCTGGTTGTCGAGGAAGGTGCGTGGCATGAGCCAGGGCCCCAGGTGGGAGCCGGCGACGAACTCCAGGGTGGCGTCCCGGGCCACCGGGTCCACGGGCATCCACATGCTGCAGTTCTGCCGGCCCTCGACGTTGTAGTAGGGCTGGTCCTGGTGCCAGGGGGTGCGCTGCCGGGTGTTGGGCTCCTTGACCAGCAGGTGGTCGTGGTAGAGACGCGCGCTGCCGCCGCCCATGAGCTGCGCGGCCACGGAGCCGACGCGGCTTTCGAAGATGAAACGGCGGTACTCGTCGAACTCCCGCCAGTTGCAGAAGTCCTCGAAGAACCAGCCGGGGTCGTCCTCGCGGCTGGCGACCTTGGCGCGCTCGCTGGGGCTGGCGAGGTTGCGCTCGATGCCCAGCTGCAGCAGCTCCACTTCCTCCGGGGTGAACAGCTGGCGCACGCAGATGGCGCCGTCGCGGTGGAAGTCGTCGATCAGCGTGCGGGGCAGTTCGAACTCATAGGGATGCGAGGTCATGCGGGCTCTCCTTGGCGGTGCGGCGGTGCCGGCGTGGCGGGTGCAGGCCGGGCGTCGTCACCCGGCCTGCCCCAGAGACGGTAGGCGATGCTGAGCAGCACCAGCCAGGTGGCACCGATGTACAGGGCGGTGCGGGTATCGGGGAACAACGCCAGCACCACGAAAATGAACAGCATGAAGGCGATGGTGAGGTACTGCCCCCAGGGCCAGAACGGCACCGGGAAGCCGAGGGCGGCTACCTCCTCCCGCCCCAGGCCACGGCGCATGGCGACCTGGGAGAGCAGGATCATCAACCAGACCCAGACCACGGAAAAGGTCACCAGGGAGGCGAACAGCAGGAACAGCTCGTTGGGCAGCAGGTAGTTGAGCAGCACGCCCAGCAACAGCGCGAGGGTCATCATCAGCACCGTCATCCAGGGCACGCCGGCGGCCGAGAGCTTGCCGAAAGAGGCCGGCGCCTGGCCGTTGCCGGCCATGCCATAGAGCATGCGCCCGGTGCTGAAGATGTCGCTGTTGATGGCGGAGATGGCCGCCGAGATCACCACCAGGTTGAGGATGCTGGCGGCCGAGTCGATGCCCAGCCCGCTGAATATCTGCACGAAGGGGCTGCCCTCGCTGCCGATGCGCGACCAGGGCCAGATGGCCATGAGCACCAGCAGGGTGAGCACGTAGAACAGCAGGATGCGCAGCGGCACCGTGTTGATGGCCTTGGGAATCATCCGCTGCGGGTTCTGCGCCTCGCCGGCGGTGAGGCCGATCACCTCGATGCCGCCGAAGGCGAAGATGACGATGGTGAAGGACGCCACCATCCCCTCCAGCCCATTGGGGAAGAAGCCGCCATGGGCCCAGAGGTTGGCGAAGCCCGCCACGCTTTCGGCGCCGCCCAGCGGGATGCCGGCGACCAGCACCGCCAGCCCGGCGAGGATCATCGCCACGATGGCCACCACCTTGAGCAGCGAGAGCCAGAACTCCAGCTCGCCGAACACCCGCACGCTGCACAGGTTGATGGCGGCGATGACCAGGACGATGCCCAGCACCCAGAGCCAGCGCGGCGTATCCGGAAACCACAGGCCCATGTAGATGCCGAAGGCGGTCACGTCGGCGAGGCACACCATCAACATCGAGAAGGCGTAGGTCCAGCCGGTGAGAAAGCCCCAATAGCGCCCCAGGTAGCGGCTGGCGTAGTGGCCGAAGGAACCGGCCACCGGCGTGCGCACCGCCATCTCGCCCAGGGCGCGCATCATCAGGTACACCGCCGCGCCGGCGATGAGGTAGGCCAGCAGCACCGAGGGCCCGGCGCGCTGGATGGCCGCCGCCGAGCCGTAGAACAGCCCGGTGCCGATGGCAGAACCCAGGGCCATGAAGCGGATATGCCGGGCGTTGAGCCCCCGGCGCAAGGTAGGTAGTTCCATTGCGTCGTCTCTCTTGTTGTTATCGCCAGAAGCGGCGTTAAAGATCCAGCACCAGGCGCTCGCCCCGGGCCCGTGAGACGCACAGCATCAGTGTGCGCTGGGCGGCTTTTTCGTCGTCGCTGAGGTACTGGTCGAGGTGCAGGGCCTCGCCTTCGAGGATGCGGGTTTCGCAACTGCCGCAGATGCCGGCGCGGCAGAGGCTTTCCACAGGGGCGGCGCGGGCTCGCTGGATGGTGGTAAGGATGCTGGTGCCCGCCTCCACGTGCAGCTCCCGGCCCGACTTGGCCAGCACCAGGGTGAAGGCATGGCCGCCTTGAGGGGCTGCGCTGAAGCGCTCCCAGTGCAGGCGTGCCTCGGCGATGCCGGCGGCACGGGCGGTGGCCAGGGTGGCATCGATCAATGCCGGCGGGCCGCAGACGTAGAGGTGATCGCGCGCCTGCAACTGCGCCACCAGCGCGGGCAGGTCCAGGCGCTTGCCTTCATGGCCGGGGTAGAGGTGCACGCGCCCGCCGTGGCGAGCCTCGGCCAGCTCGTCGAGAAAGGCACCGCGTTCGGTATTGCGGAAGGCGTAGTGCAGCTCGTAGTCGGCGACCCGGGCGTGCAGTTCGTGCAGGTGGGCGAGAAAGGGGGTGATGCCGATGCCGCCGGCGATCAACAGGTGCCTGTCCGCTTCCGCGTGCAGGGCAAACAGGTTGTTGGGCGGGCTGATCCACAACCGGCTGCCAACCTGCACCCGCTGGTGCATGTAGGCCGAGCCGCCGTTGCCCTGCACTTCCAGCTGCACGCCGATGCGGTAGTGCTGGTGCTCGGCCGGGGCACCCAACAGGGAATAGGCATTGCTGTAGCGCTGCCCCGCCTCGCCTTCCATGTGCACGTTGATGTGGCTGCCGCCAGTGAAGGCCGGTAGCGGCCTGCCATCGTCACGGGCGAGGGTGAAGCGCTTCACCAACGGGGTGATGCTGGTGATATCGGTCACCCGCACGTCCATCCGCTCCAGATCCTGAGTCATCTGCCACCTCCTGCCAGTCGAGGCGGCGCCGGCACACCGGGCCGGCGCCGCACGCCATCAACGCCCCTGGTGCGCCTGGGCGATCAGGTTGTGGAAGTGGGCGATGCCGTGCTCGCTCTCCCCGCTGCGCTGGCGGTCGGTCATGATCCGCCCCTGCCCCCGGTAGCCCCGGGAGCGCAGCCCCTTTTGCACGCTCTCCACCAGGCGCAGGTCTTCCGGGCGGAACACGTCGCGGTACCACTCGATCAGCGCTCGCTGTGCGGCGGTGGGCTCCTTGTTGAGGAAGTAGATGTCGTACTGCTGCCGGGTGACTTCAGCGCTCACCGGCAGCTCGTAGATCACCGTCATGAAGTCCGCACCCGGCGGCACGTTGAACATGGTGCAGGGCCAGGCCCAGAAGCCGGCGAAGGATGGGTCCTGCACTGATTCGTCGAACGTGAAGGACTGCTCCGAGGGCTTGGCCACGCCGTATTGCAGCGTCCAGTTGCCGTGCAGGCTGTGGGTGTAGCGGTTGACGTCCACCGAGTCGGAGAAGCCCGGATGCGCCGGGCCGCAGTGGTAGCACTCCATGTAGTTGTCGACGATGGATTTCCAGTTGGCCTCCGTCTCGGTGATGAAGCGGGCGGCCAGGTGCAACTCGTCGATCACCGGGCAGGCATCGCGCAGGGCGGCTTCGAAGCCGGGCAGCTGCTCCTCCACCGGGGCTGCATCCCTGTCCATGTTGATGAAGATGAAGCCGGCATGCTCCTGCACCCGCAACGGCACCAGGCTGGAGGCGGTTTTGTCGAACGCCTCCACGTCGGCGCAGTTGCGCGCATGGGCCAGCTCGCCGTCGAGGCGGAAGGCCCAGGCGTGGTACGGGCAGGTGATGACGTTCTTCGCCATGCCGCTGCCCTGCAGCAACTGGTGCCCGCGATGGGGGCAGACGTTGTAGAAGGCGCGCAGTACCGCGTCCCGCCCGCGCACGATGATGATGCTCTCGCCTATCAGCTCGCGGGTAACGTAGGCGTTGTTCTCGGCCAACTCGCTGCGGTGCCCCACGCAGACCCAGCTGCGGGCGAGGATGGCCTCCTTCTCGTACTCGAAGACCGCCTGGTGTGTGTAGTAGCTGGCGGGCAGGGTGTGGGCGACCTCGGGGTCGGCGCAGAAGTCGGCAGGCAGTCTCTGGATGCTGTTCATCATCGGTACTCCTCTGTGGCGCATGGCCGGGCGCGGCCCGGGCGTATGCAGCTTCTCGTGGGTATTGCGATCGGGGGAATGCAGCAAACCAGGCCCGCCCCCGATTCGGGTCATGGCGTTGATCAGGGTGCAGGGGCGATGGCGGCGGCCTCGCCGGCCTTGTCGTCACCGGCTTGCGCCAGGCGACGGGATTCCTCGGCAATGCGCTGGGCCGGCACCTGGCCGTAATCCTCCAGCAGCCAGCGGAACAGCCCCCAGATCATCACCAGCAGGATCAGCGTGAAGGGAATGGCGGTGAGCACCACCGCCGTCTTCATGGTGGGCAGGGAGGCCTTGGCGAAGAGCATCGCCAGCGGGATCAGCGTCAGCATCACGCACCAGAACAGGCGGTGCGTGGGCGCCGGGTCCTGCCCCTCGCGCAGGTTGCGGGTGCTGGTGGCGGCCACCGCGTAGGCGACGGCGTCCATGTGCGAGGCACAGAACACCGCCATGAGGAACAGGTAAGCCGCGAGGAACAGTTTGCCCAGGGGCAGCGCATTGAGCAGCCGCTCCACCGCCGCCTCGCCGCCCTGGCTGGCGAGGATGCCCGGCACATCGATGGCACCACTGACGAACTGGTGGACGCTGTAGCTGCCCAGCACGCCGAAGAAGAACCAGCAGCCGGCGGTGCCGCCGAGCACCAGCGCGGCGATCACCTCGCGCACCGTGCGCCCACGGGAAACGCGGGTGACGAACATCGCCACCCCCGGCGCGTAGGACACCCACCAGAGCCAGTAAAACACCGTCCAGTTGCGGGTGAAGGCGCCCTCGCCCGCCGGGTCGGTGAACAGGCTCATGCGCACGAAGTTCTGCAGGGTGATGCCGAAGGCGTTGGCGGTGTTGTCGAGGATGAAGCGCGTGGGCCCCATCACCAGCAACAGGCAAGCGAAGCCCAGTACGCCGAAGCCCACCATCTGCGCCAGGCGCTGCATGCCGCCATCGATACCGACGTAGGAGCTGAGGGAGAACACCAACGCCACCAGGCCGATGACCAGCACCTGGGTGATGAAGGTGTCGGGGATGCCGGTGAGGCTGGCCAGGCCCCGCGTCAGCGTGGCGGCGGTGACCGCGAGCGGCACGGTCAGGGCGCCGAACATGGTGAGCAGGAACACCAGGTCCACCAGCCGGCCCACCGGCCCCTGGGCGCGGAAGCCGGTCACCGCCTCGACGATGGACGCCAGCCCCAGGCCGCTGCGCTTGCGCACGTGGAAGTGGTAGGCCAGCGCCAGGGATGACAGCGCATACACCGCCCAGGCGCTGATGCCCCAGTGGAAGAAGGTGAAGCTGACGCTGTGCTCCAGCGCCTGCGTGGAACCGGGCGTCAGGTTCAGGCCCGGCGTCTGGTAGTAGTAGGCCCACTCCATCACGCCCCAGTAGAGGGTCGAGGAGCCCAGCCCCGCGCAGATGAACATGAATACCCAGGTGGTGTTGCCGAACTCCGGGCGGCCGGCGCCCAGGCGGATGTGCCCGTACTTGCTGAAGGCCAGGTAGAGCACCGCCACTCCGCACGCGAAGACGAACAGCTGCACCAGGGTGCCGAAGGTGCGGGTGGATGACTCGAAGAGGCGGTTGGCGAAGGCCTCGGACTCCAGCGGGAAAAGCGCCAGCCCGGCCACGGTGATGGAGACGGCGATCAGACTCGCGGTGGTGAGAAAGAAATCCTTGCGGGTGTTCTCGGTCATGCATGCCTCCCAGTTGTGTCGAGCCGAACTCGACGCACAGGTTGTTGTTGTTCTCTGGCAAGGGCCGGTGCGGCCTGGGCGGCACCGGGCCGGCGCGCTAGCGTTGGTACCACCCCCAGGGCGCGTCGGCCTGGTACTGCGTGACCTGTTTCACCTCCAGGTAGTTGTCGAGCCCCCAGGTGCCCAGCTCGCGGCCGAGCCCGCTGAGGCGGGTACCGCCCCAGGGCGCCTGGACGAAGGTGGGTTGCGAGCAGTTGACCCAGACCACACCCACCCGCAGTTGCCCGGCGATGCGGTCGGCGCGGTCGAGGTCGCTGCTCATCACGGCGGCGGCGAGGCCATAGAGGCTGTCGTTGGCCATTTCCAGCGCCTGCTCGTCGGTCTTGAAGCGCTTGACGCTGAGCACCGGCCCGAACAGTTCGTGGCGCCAGAGCGGGCTGCCGGTGTGGGGCTCGTCGAAGATGGTGGGCTCGATGAAATAGCCCGACAGCAACCCTGGTGGGCGCCGGCCGCCGGTGAGCAGGCGTGCGTCCTGCTTGCCCTGGGCGATGATGTCCATCACCTGGCTGTAGCGTGAGGCGCTGACCAGCGGGCCCATCTGCACACCCGGCTCGGTGCCCGGGCCGATGCAGATATCCCGGGTCGCCTCCACCAGCCGCTCCAGCAAGCGGTCGGCGATGCCCTCCTGCACCAGCAGGCGCGAGGTGGCGCTGCTGACCTGGCCCTGGTTCCAGAAGATGCCATACAGCGCCCATTCCACGGCGGCGTCGAGGTCGGCGTCATCGAAGACGATAAGGGAGGATTTGCCGCCCAGCTCCAGCGTCAGCCGCTTGATGTCCGCCGCCGCGCCGCCCATGAGCTTGGCGCCGGTGACCAGCCGGCCGGAGAAGGCCAGCTTGTCCACCTCCGGGTGCAGGGCCAGGGCTTGCCCCGCCTCGCCGCCCAGGCCCGGCACTATGTTCAACACGCCCGGCGGCAGGCCCACCGCATGGGCGGTGTGGCCCAGCTCCAGGGCGGTGAGCGAGGTGAACTCCGAGGGCTTGAGCACGCAGGTGGCGCCCGCCGCCAGGGCCGGGGCGACCTTCCAGGCGGCCATCAGCAGGGGGAAGTTCCAGGGGGTGATCAGCCCGGCCACGCCCACCGGCTCGTGGCGCAGGCGGCAGCTGAAGCGTGGGTCGTCCAGTTCCAGCGGCTGGTCCTGGCGATCGTCCAGCTCGCGGGCCAGCCCGGCGTAGTAGCGGAAGCAGGCGATGGCATCGGCCACATCGCGCTCGGCCTCGGCCAGCGGCTTGCCGTTGTCGAGCACCTCCAGCAGCGCCAGCTCCTCGGCACGGTGCTCCAGGTCATTGGCCATCGCCTCCAGGAAGCCGGCCCGCTCGCTGCCCCGGGTACGCCCCCAGTCGCCTTCGAAGGCGCAGCGCGCGGCGGTCACCGCCTTGTCCACCTCCTTGGGGCTGGCGGCCGCCAGGAGCTGGATCTTCATCTCGGTAGCAGGGTTGATGCTGCTGAAGCGGTTGCGATGGGTCGGCGCGACCCAGCAGCCATCGATGTACAGCGTTGCTGCAGTCATGGTGATTCCTTCACGCATTACCAGCCTGGGCCCGGTAGCTGGCAGCCGCCCGGCCCCCCTATGGCACGCCACCACCCCGCCTCGGCGGGTGGCAACGCACCAGAAGCCACGCTAGCAAGCCGCTGGCGGGCGACTTAACCGGCAGGGGGTAGATTTGCGCTGGCGGCGCAGTGGGCGAACTCGCACCGGTAATGGAAAAAAGCGGTCGGCGCCAACAAGCACACGCCGACCGCCCGGGAACTAGCCCTCGGCCACGGCCAGGTGCTCGACCCGGCGCAGGCCCATCACCAGCAGGGCCAGGCTGGCCAGCAGCATGGGCGTGGCGATCCACAGGAAGAAACCATCCAGGCTGCCCGCCACCGCGAACAGCCAGGCACCGAGCATGGAACCGACGATGGAACCGGCGCGCCCCGCCGAGAGCGCCCAGCTCACCCCCGTGGCCCGCGCATGGATGGGGTACAGGGTGGCGGCGACGATGCTGAGGTTGGCCAGCAAGCCGCTGAGGCCGAAGCCGGCGATGAACACCATCGCCAGCAACGGCGAGCCGCTGCCCAGCTGGGTGCCGATCAGCGCCAGGGCGACGGCGGCGAAGGCGGCCTGCACCGGCAGCACGCGCCGGGGCCCGAGCTTGTCCAGCAGCAGCGCCATGACGATGCTGCCGAGCACCCCGCCCAAGGGGATCATCGAGGCGATGGTGGCGGCCTCGCTCACGCCATAACCGCTGGAGCGGAGGATGGTGGGCAGCCAGTTGGTCAGCAGGTAGAAGACGAATAGCCCGCAGAAGAAGGTCAGCCAGAGCATCAGCGTGCGCAGCGCCCGGGCGCCCTCGAACAGGGTGGACAGCGGCGAGCGCGGCTGCTCGGGCAGGTCCCCCAGCAGGATCGCGCCACGCCAGCTGGCCTTGCCACCGATGGCCGTCAGCAGGCGCAGCAACGCCTTGCGGTGGCGCTTGCGGCCCACCAGGAAGTACAGCGATTCCGGCAGCCAGCGCATCAGCACCGGCAGCAGCACCAGCGGCGCCAGGCCACCGAGGGCGAGCATGCCCTGCCAGCCCAGGCTCGGCATCAGCCAGGCCGCCACGCTGCCGCCCATGGCCAGGCCGAGCACGAAGCCCGAATAGCTCAGCGTGGCCAGCAGCACGCGGCGCCGCTTGGGCGCGTACTCCGACGACAGGGTGATGCAGTTGGGCAGCACCCCGCCCAGGCCGATGCCGGTGACGAAGCGCAGCACCACCAGCTCCCCCATCCAGGTGGCGAGCGCCGCCATCAGCGTACCCAGGGCGAACACCAGGATGCCGCCCAGCAGCACCCGCTTGCGCCCGAAGCGATCCGCCAGCGGCCCGCAGGCCATGGCCCCCACCATCATCCCGAACAGCCCGGCCCCGAAGGCCGGCGCCAGCTCGCTGCGGTCGATGCCCCACTGGGTGATCAGCTCCGGCGCCACGTAGCCGATCACGGCGGTGTCGAAACCATCCAGCAGCATGATGAGGAAACACAGAAGCAGCACCCGCACCTGCAACCAGGAAAGGGGGCTGTCGTCGATGATGTCGGCGATACGCACGGACCTAGGCATAGAGGCTTCTCCCCGAAGCGATGCCCGGAATGGGCAAGGCCACGCTAGCAACGGGGAGAAAATCAACGCTATGGCGCGGGCGGTAGAGAGGGGCAGGCGGGAGTGTAGGACGCGGTCAGACCTCGGAGCGGTAGGCACTCAGCACGGACTCACGGGAAGGCAGCTTGCGCTCGCCATCGGCAGCTGAGGTATCGAAACCCGCCAGGCGCAGGCTGGCTGTGTAATTGGATTGGCGCGCCTTGGCGTAGTAGGCCCTTTTGGCTTGCAGAGACGGCGTTGGCATCGAGAAGCCTCCTTTCAGCAACCGGCTGATTCTGGCGGATTGCCTCTCCGCCTCCCCCATCGACGGGGGCGGTCATCACGTACTGCAGTCACCCTTCGGCACGCTGCTGAGCACGGTTGCGGCGCTGCGGCCGGCTGAACAGCCCCGCCCCCATCAGCTCGCGCACGAACAACCCGAAGAACTCCGCCTGGCTGCCGATCTCCAGCTTGTCGTAGAGGTTGCGCCGGTGGACCTTCACCGTGCCGCGGGTGATGCGCAACTGGTCGGCAATCTGCTGGCTGGAATACCCCTGCAGCAACAGCTGGGCGATCTTGTGCTCGCGCCGCGTCAGCAACTCCTCGCCGAAGCTGCTGAACACCGTGCGCACATGGGTGGTGGGCAGAACGGCATCCGCCGCTGGCTCACCACGCGCCTTCCAGGCCAGGCGCACCACCTGTGCCACCACCGGTTGCGCAGTCCGCAGCAGGCGCATCTCCTCCTCCGTGAACGCCGCCCCGCCCTCCCCGCGCATCAACGACAGCACCGCCCGGCAGTGCAAGGCCGGCGTGGTGAAGTAGCCCAGTTCCTCACTCAGCCCCAGGCGGTGGTAGTAGGCCTGGAAGTAGTGATTGCAGCGGAAGCTGTCCGGCGACAGGGCACGCATGCTGTAGAGCCCATCCGGCTCGCCGAACAGGCAACCGAGGAAGAACGGATCGAGTATGTGCACACCGCTGCGGTAGTCATTGACGAAGGTGGCGCGCAGCTCGGCGGGAAAGGTGTGGAACAGCGGCAAGGGCGCGTGGCTGCCTTCATAGAGGAACAGCGCGATGTGATCGACCGGGGCGATGCGTTGCAGCCAGTGGGTCAGGGCCTGGAGTTGGGGTTGGCCTGGGGGTTGGGCCAGGACAGCTGTTATTTCGTGGGCCCATTCAGCGAGATGCACACTCATACAATCGAGCTCCCTCTCAATACACAGGAAGCCAAAAATACAATCATAGTTGTGAAATAAACACAATCTTGATTGCTGTGCGCTCTTGTAGATTGCGCCGCATGAAAATTACCGACCGTTTAGACGTACTCGTGCAGGCACGGAAGCCGGATATCGATATACGGCGGATAAAAAGGGATATTGCTGACGCGTGTGGCCTCTCGTACGAAGCGGTACGGAGGTGGTACAGCGGCAACACCGAAAACCTGCGCAATGACAACCTCATCGCCATTGCCAGGAAGTACGACACCACCATCGACTGGTTGCTGACCGGCACAGGCGCCCCGCCACGCAGAGACAGCGCTTCGGTGAATATCCAGACCTGGATAACCACCGCGCAGGCCAGATTCAGCAAGCTCGAAACGCCCATCACGGTAGACGCAATTCAAGCCGTGCTGGAAGAGTTGAAAGGGGCCACCAGCCAGCAAACCGACGCTGTTGGCTGCAAAGAGATTTCAGTCCCCTACTACAACTTCGATCAGTCGCCCTCCAGCGCTCCGAGGCCGGTGGATTACAGTGAGACCATCAGCAGCCTGACGCTCAATGAAGCCTTCCTGCAGGAAAGGGCTGCGGCGTACTCGAATGCAGAGCAACTGGCCATTGTCATCCTCTGGGACAACAGCATGGCCAACACCCTCAACGACCGCGACGCCGTCATCGTCGACTGCGGCGTGAGCGCCTTCAACGGGGATGGCCTCTACCTGATCAACTGGGCCGGCCACCTGTTCATCCGCCGCCTGCAGTTGGCGGGGCAAGACCAGCTCGAACTCATTGCGGACAACCCGACCCACAACCCGCGCACGGTACCGATGGCGGATGTGGAAGTGCGTGGGCGGGTGTTGGTGGGGTTTGCGATTAGGAAGTTCTGATCTGCGACGACCGGGTGCCTTGGCTTGCTCAGAGATGCACCTCGCAGATCCCCCTAATCAGGCCAGCCCATTAGTAGGACGAATGTCCAGTCTTCTTGTTCGAATAATGCAGAGCCAGGTTGCGCGAGCAGTTCTAGTCGAAGTGGAATAGCCACACGACCAGAGCGCAGGCCAGCGCATTGCGTTAATCAATGTGGCCCACTTACAACGCCGCTTACTCTTCCAGCAACTCATGCATCACAGCAAAATGCCTGTAGGACGTCGGACAGGCCTCAATGGAGCGTAGGAGCTGTTATCGGTCCACATACCGCAGTACTTTCATATCAAATATGCTTCTCTAGTATCTTTCGCTCAAAACTAGATAGTTTTTCTAGAATCTTCGGTCGCAGTCTAATCTTCACCCTTATCTCTTCAATACTTGTACAGTCACTCAATCCTTCCTCAAGTTTTGCAACAATATCCGAAGGCACTCCTGAGTCTTTCAGCGCTATCGCCTGAGGACTTTCAAATCCATACTGGAGAAGAGTAATTATCCAAGAAAGGGATATTTCTTTTTTACCCATCTCCTTTGCCACAAAATTATAGAGACTTGAGAAGCAAACCAAATATTTGGGAAGGGAAAACTCAAAATATCTAGCTATCAACTTAAAAGCATTCCGAATTCTAGTATCCTCACTTTTCCCAGACTGGGCGGATATCATCTGCTTGATAGACGGATGATGATATACGTGATATTTCACCAACCTACTTAACTCAAATATATTAAAGCTTTTATCAGAATACTCTTTTTGAGAAAAAAGATACATATGACACAGCTGAAGAATAGTATCCAACACTTCTTTCTCAGGATAGCTTCCCGAAAAATATATATCATCCACCAAAGCATGGTCTGCACGCAAAACAGCAATAAGCGCCATCTGCTTTTCTATCGATATATATTTATTACCTTTAACTAGAGAGAGAGGAATTTTAGAGACATTCAGCTCATGAGTAATCAGCTCTTTAGTCTTTCTATGTTCCTCTGTCAAATCCCCGTCTCGTATCCTCAAAACCTCATCAGTCGCGAGCTCATCACTATCGAAATAATGAAATAACACTTCATCTTTTTCATCTTCCGGGACATCCACAAGATTAACGACTCGCCCCGTGAAGTGATGGAGAAATCTACCTGCACGGCCTTTAATATTTTTATAATCAAATCCCGTCAGATTCTCAGTTCCTTTTTTATTACTCAAAATAATTACATTTTTTGCAGTTGTATTTACACCCTCAGTTAGAGTTGTAGTGCAAACCAAAGAATTAATTTTTTCAGCATTAAAAAATTCGACTATCTCACCCTGAATATGCCTAGGCATTGCCCCATGATGAAATGCAACCCCCTTCTTTAGATAGTCAATAAGACTCCACTTATCAGATATGCTCTCAGAAATATAATCTACGAGCTCCGCCACCCGACTAGAGCAATCCAGCGCACTATATTCGCTAATTTTTTTTGCGATCGTCTCAACGCCACGAGTGTCCTTGTAATAAAAAATCTTCTGCTCCTCAAGAGCACCCGCTATTCTCTTAATATTTGTCTCATCAGTCGCGGCCTTATTGAAATACTTATCCCCCAATCGAATCTTCTCACCGACTGGTATGCCCGACAGATCATGAACTTCTTTCTGTACGATTTCCGTTGAATACCTAAGAAAGGTAGATTTTGTCTTATCAAGGAATCTTTCACTAAATCTCTTGAAGTATGGTCCAATCAAATAAAAATCAGCACCAGAGCTTACAAGACTATACAAAACACTCGAAAAGACAGCCCTTCTATCCAAGTCATCTTGAATTTTGTAGATTTCATCCATTGCAAAAAAATCGAACTTCAACTCTGCGTTTTCTTCAAGAAGCAAATCTAACTTCTCAGGAGTCAAGACATATATTTTATTGGGATTATCACTTGATCCAGAGGTATTATTTATAACTTCAAATCTTGAAAAATTCGGATTGCTTTTGAATTTTGCAACCGTTTCAGCCATAAGCGCAATAGTCGGCATAATAATGGCTACCGACCTGTAATTCATTTGGAGTATTATCTCTTGAATGGCCATTGTCTTGCCAAACGAGGTTGGAGCACTAACGACTAGCCTTTTTACCTCGCGAAACTTATCAATAATTTGTTTCTGCTGCCTTGTAAGAGTAGTTCCATACTCAGTAGTGTAAACAGCCCTTCTAAACTCCGCAAAGTAGCTCAGCGACTGCTTCCACTCGGCACTTCTCCGGCCCAGCATATCTAAGTACAGAAAATTCCGAGAGGCATCAATACAGTCATGGAGTAGAGCCACCTCTAGCTCGTTCAGAGAGCTCTTCTCCGCGACATGGCAGATTACCGCCAAGGCTGCATTTATTTCACTTTCCTCAGTGGAGTATGACAGGAGTAAATTCGCAGCCTCCAAAGCCTCATCTGCTAAGACTTCATTGCCCGACAAGATCTCCTTAGTAAAATATTCAGCCTTAGAAATAGCTAGCGCTCGCGCTTCAGGAGTGTCAAAAATAAAATTCATTTCATCACATCCTCAACAGTCTCCAAGTAGCTCTTAACAACATCAACAGATTTAAAAGGAAACAATATGAATACTAAAGACACATTATCCGGCAAGACAGGCACCTTCGGAGAAATACGCGACTTAAGCTTTTCTAAATTACTTCTAAGCTCATCACGAAAAGTATCACTTACAGAATCATTACCCCCAACGACCTTACAATCATAAGTTAACAAAACGGGGATTTTAATCTTAACACTACTTATAGATCGGCCTTTAAATACAGCCTGGAGCTTTTTCAAATACTCAGGAGAAATACCTTTATTAGCCTCTATATTTGATCCAAGAATTTTAAACTCACCCTTTAAATAATCCAGCTGCAGATGATCCTCTATGGACTTGAAAGCATCAGCGATTGCATTACTGACCGAATTATGAAATTTAGCTTCCCCTAGCCACAAACACACGTCATCGTTTTCAACTGTAAAATGTGCGCAGTCAAAACCCTTTATCTGCTCTTTTACAGAGCTTCTAAGCCTAACTTTGGTGACGAATCTCTGCGGATTGGCTGGGTAAAAAAAATAAAGGGCTAAGAAAAGAAGAAGCTCACCATAGTCCCCTTTCTTATCTTTCCTGGCCTCAGAAATTCGCCCCCAAGCTGTGCGCCTGGCCTCAATAAGATTCCCTGAAGAACTGAAATCCTCAAATTCATTCGGAGTAAGAGCGAAATACTCCACTGAGTCCTTTATCAACCTCCCCAAGTCTCGCTCACGATATACTTTCCCCTCATAGTCTAAATGAAGCTTCTGAAAAATGTCTCCCCCGACCGTTTCCAACTTAAATATTTGATTCTCAACATATGGCCTTAGATTTTCTAAGCTTTGCATAATATGAATCCTAAAAGTAATCGCCTAAATCAAACAACCAAATCCCGCCGAGACATTCGCTTTCAAACCGCATAAATCTGATATTTATTACTCAATTAAACTCAGAATGTACGTAGAAAGCTTGCCCTAAAATCCATCGCTTTCAGATGAAGCTGCCCCGACAAATCCCCTCTCAGAATGAACAGCCTTGGATCACTCCCGAGCTGAAACACCCGATACAGACAGAACTGCTCCTCCATCTCCCTGGAGAACTCCAATTCGTTGTGGCTAATCACGAATGAGGTGGCGATGCCGCCGTTGGTGGCTTTCACCTCGATGAAGCGATGCCTCTCTTCGTTCTCGAAGGAGAGGATGTCGTAACCCGCGCCATCGCCCCGGGTATCCGCAATCCATTCCAGGCGCTGGAACAGTTCGGGATGGCCCGCTTTGAACAAGCGGTGCTGTTCATAACCGATGACCCATTGCTCACCCGTTCTGCCCAGCTTGCGGTTGGCTTCGTCCCGCGCGGCGTAGTCGAATTTGCGTGGTAAGCGCTGGCGGCTCTGGCCTGGGACGACAAGCGGCTGGCGCTCCTCCTTCCGAGGGGACTCAACCAGCACGGCTGAATAGGTTTTCTGCGCTGGGGTTTTCACCTCTTCCAGCGCATCTACGATCTTGCCGACCAAGGCGTGGTGGCGGGTGATGTAGTCCTGCACGGACTTGCGCAGCAACAGCTGGCTGTTACCACGCGGTTTGTAGCCGGCAATGAAGGGCAGACCCAGGCCGGCGAGTACGGCGCTGATGTTCTGGTGCTTGAGTTCGACGGAAGCCTTGCTGCGGCCGTTGAGCTGTTTGCGCAGGGCTTCGTTGTGGTCGGTTTTCTTGTAGGCCAGACCGTCGGCTTCAAGCCGCAGCATTTCGAAGTAGTCGGTGACGGTGGAGTGCACTTCCTGCTCGGACCAATCCTCACCGATGCGGATCACCTCATAACCCAGGGACTGCAACAACGGAACAACGGTGGCTTCACCGCCGGAGAAGTCGTCCGCCTTCAGCGGGCCCTGGTTGGGGAACTGTTTGCCGAAGGCGACGCCGACGATGGCCTTGGAATCGCAGTGCTCGCCATTACGGGGATTACGGACCAGATAGTCCCTGGATTTTCCGTAACCGTAGCGCTGGAGGAAAGCGGTACGCCCCAGTTGCGAGAACTCATCCAGAGCGGCCTGAACGGCTGCGGGGCTCTTGAGAAGAGAGAGTTGGGGCACCGACTACGCATCCTTGCTGTAGGAGATTTCCCGCATCTTTCATCGTTGTCCTACACGAAATCAAGTACGAAAGTGCTCAGATGCCTTGCCCCCTACTCTGCAAGATCGCCCTGCAAGCCTTCTAGATCAATGGTTTCGCTGAAAATAATGGCCTTTTGGCATGCGCAGCCACTACTAAGGTCTACAGACGAGTGCTTACAATCTTTTTCATCTGGTCTGAAGGACGTATCGTGTCGAACTGAGCGATCCGGTTCGCCGGTCGCGTTCATGAACGATGGGATACCGCTGTGACGAATACCTCAATGCCCACTGCCCCGCTGGTCGATGTCGCTGGGCTGGCCGCTGCGCTCAAGCAGTTCGCCGATGACCGCAACTGGGAGCAGTTCCACTCCCCCAAGAACCTGGCGATGGCGCTAAGTGGAGAGGTGGGTGAACTCACCGAGATCTTCCAGTGGATGACCGAGGAGGCTTCGCGGGATGCCGCGCGCAACCTGGATACGGTGCAGGCGGTGCGGGAAGAACTGGCCGACGTGCTGATGTACCTGGTGAGGCTGGCCTCGGTTCTGGACGTGGATTTGAACGCGGCGGCGCAGCAGAAGCTGCAACGCAATGGTGAGAAATACCCGGTGGAGAAAGCCAGGGACACGAGCAAGAAGTACGACCAGCTCTGAGGCTGGGCGTTTGCCAGGGAAGACATCACTTGATCGTTTACGAAGCAACGAAGAGACAGTTTCTGCAGGATCACGACAACGACGATATCGAGGACGTGATCCATCAGCATTTCAAGACGGCCACGGGCAAGAAGGTGGCCGCCTCGGAAATCAATTCCTGGAAGCATTCACTGGGCTACATGGCCAAGGTGCTGCGGGACGAGGGCGTGCCCGAAAGCGCGGGCCTAGCCATCGAGCTGCACATCCCCCAATCGTCCAAGCGCATCGACTTCACCCTGACCGGCCATGACGATGCCGGTGCCAAGCATGCCGTGCTTGTCGAGCTGAAGCAGTGGGAGAAGGCGATGGCGACCGGTAAGGACGCCATCGTGAAGACGGCACTGGGCAATGGGCTGCGGGAGGTCGTTCACCCTTCCTATCAGGCTTGGTCCTATGCCTCGCTGCTGGAGGGGTTCAACGAGGCGGTCTACGAGAAGAGCATCGCCGTTCGCCCCTGCGCGTACCTGCACAACTATGTGCGTGACGGGGTGATCGACTCACCCCATTACCAGGGCTACATGGACAAGGCTCCGCTCTTTCTGAAGGGCAAGGACGAGTTGGAGCGGCTGCGGGCCTTCATCAAGAAGCACATTCGCTTTGGCGACTCGAAAGAGGTGCTTTACGAGTTAGCGAATGGGCGCATCCGCCCATCCAAGGCGCTGGCCGATTCGCTCAAGGGGCTGCTGGCCCAGCAGGCGGAGTTCGTGCTGATCGATGATCAGAAAGAGGTCTACGAAGCGGCGATTGCGGCGGCCAAGGTCGCTTCCGAGCAGCAACCCCGGGTGTTGATCATCGAGGGCGGCCCGGGGACGGGCAAGACGGTGCTGGCGATCAACCTGCTGGTTCAGCTCACGTCATTGGGCTTGGTGGGCAAATACGTGTCGAAGAATGCAGCGCCCCGGAAGGTGTATGAGTCGAAACTGGTGGGCTCGATCACGCGTAGCCGCTTTTCGCACATGTTCACGGGCTCGGGCGCGTTCATCGACACCGAGCCGAATACCTTCGACATGCTGATAGTCGACGAAGCGCACCGACTTAATGAGAAGAGCGGCCTGTACGGCAACTTGGGCGAAAACCAGATCAAGGAGCTGATCGACTCATCGAAGTGCACCATCTTCTTCATTGATGAAGACCAGCGGGTGACGCTGAGCGACATCGGTAGCAAGCAGTCCATCCGCGAGTTCGCCAAGGCCAAAGGCGCGCTGGTGGAAGAATACAACCTGGCTTCGCAGTTCCGCTGCAGCGGTTCGGACGGCTACCTGGCGTGGCTGGACGATGTGTTGGGCATTCGCCCGACCGCCAACCAGCAACTCGATGGCAGCGAGTATGAGTTCAAGGTGTTCGATACGCCGGAAGTGCTGCACGCAGCGGTAGAAGCGAGGAATGCAGGTAACAAAGCCCGCGTGGTGGCGGGTTATTGCTGGCCCTGGCGCAGCAAGAAGGATTCGAGCGCGGACGATATCGTCATCGGCGAGAACTACCGCCGGCAGTGGAACCTCGATCAGGACGGCAGCCTCTGGATCATCGCGGAGAACTCGATCGAACAAGTGGGCTGCATCCATACCTGCCAGGGGCTGGAGGTGGATTACATCGGCGTGATCATCGGGCCCGATCTGTTGGTGAGGAACGGCCAGGTCATCACTGCGCCGGACCAGCGCGATAAACACGACAAGTCGATCCGTGGCTACAAGAAGCTGATGAAGGAACACCCGGACCTAGCCCGCCAGGAGACGGACCTGATCATCAAGAACACCTACCGCACGCTTATGACGCGCGGGATGAAGGGGTGTTATGTGTTCTGTACGGATGCGGAGACGGCGGAGTATTTGCGGGGGCGGTTGGCATAGCCGCACTCGCCGATGCTCATATGTAGCGAGTGTGCCGTTCGATCAGGCATTGCTGGTCGTAGTAGGCCATGAACGGCTTAAGCGCTGAAAAGACCTGCTTTCTGGAGGCGCTATCCAACCAGCTGTCGTCATCCGCAAGAGCTTCCAGCATCGCCCGCATGACGTTTTCGAGCGCGTAAAGGTCATTGGAAACCTCCGAACCCGCCACGTAACTCCGAATGCACTCGGCCAGTTGCTCATGACTGGAGCATGGCTCGTCGATGCCCAACTTGGACAACATGTATCCGAGATATCCTCTGCCCCCTTTAAGCAGGGTTGCCATGGCGAGATGCAGCTCTTTGCACTCGGCCATATCGAAGAATGCCCTTTCACAGCCATAACCTCCGCCATGGTAGAAGGCTTGAAGTCGCTGCACTGTCTCTACCAAACCTATTTGCAGATGATTGTCGCCATCCAGCAGGGGAACGCTGCGAACATCAGTATAGGGGCCCGCCTCTTCCCAGCATCGAACGTATTCCCTGGCAGACTGCCTTGACGCTATAGGGTGTATCCAGCTCTGCAGGCCGCCATAGTTTTTCGTCAAGGCCCAGCTCAGCGCCGCAGGTAGCAACTCCTTAGTTAGCCAGTTGAATGCCTCTTCGCATGACCATTGCCCGATTTCATCCGTCCTCTTGATGAAGAAGCTCGGGTCCCAGAGGATCGCCACCTCGTTCTCATAACAAAGGTCCTCAATCTCAGCCCCCCAGAGAAAGCCCCGGTAACCACCTGCCTTACATGGCATCAGCCTGTTGTGAGCCTCGTGGAATATGTGCCAGGGAGAGGAGCCATTACGGACATCATGCGCATTCGCAAAGCGCAGTGTTGCACTCCAGACCCACGAGTCCAGCTTGCACAGCACAACGCGAGTGCCAAGCCAGGAAACGAAGGGGAAGTTCCCAGCCTGCCAATCCGACTCCTGCCGGTGCAAGGCTGCGATGTACTGTTCCGACAGTTCGTCTGCAGCCCTAATCAGCTCTTCTAGAGCTTCGGAAGGGAGTGAGAATCTGCTGTTGCCCAACTCAACAATTTGCTGCTTTTCAAACTGCCCTTTGAAAAACGGCCTGCACTGCGTAGTCCAAGGTGCATCTGAGGAACCAAGGAAATTCTCCAGGAGCCATTTTTGACTCAAGGAAACCTCTACCCCGGAGGTATCAGGCAGCTTGATGGAAATCAGGGCAGAGCCGGGGTATTGATACTGGCCACCACATGGAAAAAGCGCGTTAATTTCCACATAGGGACGTCTTATGAACCCAGCTATTTCGCTTATATGCCGCGTCACAAGGGCGCTCTGATCTTCGCCTTCCTGACGCAGATACTCTCGGGCCAGCGAAGAGCTTTCAGGCCTGGAGTCCTCAAGGGCTCTCAGAATGAGCTCTTGAAACCAACTCTGCGCATCCATTGGCTGGCGAACTGAGAGAGTGAAATTTCCCCGAAGAACTTTGCCAGCACATCAGGAGCGGTCTGGAGCTTTTCTGTCAGATGAAGAGCGGTCCATAACTCGCCGTCGATACCTCGCTGCGCAAGCCGCCTTTGGGCCTCAACCCAACTCATCGCGAGATTGCCCACGCCACGACTCGCGATGATGATCACGAACTTCTTTGCAACGTGTACCCATGGACCGTCGAGGAATGCATCGACTGCTTTTAACAAGGCCGGGGCCGTGAAGTTCCGCCAGCATTTGCATTCGAAAACAACCAAGTCATCGGGGCGTGCGCGCTGAAACGCGAAGAGATCGATTCCGTGCTGAGATCGGTTTCCCGTCTTACCGAGTAGCTGACACCCCTGAAGCTGATGGTCCTTCCTGATCAGCCACCAGCAAAACTGCTCGAACTGTTCAGGACTCATTCTTTCGAACTGAAGCACAGTGGAGCCGAGAGGATGAGCTTCATTGAACTGAGTGACGGGGGCGCTTTCGCTCATATGCATACCCCACTCCTGGGGAAATTCGTGCCCCTCCTTCATATCTCTATTCCACTGCCCACGTTGGGAGATGTACGGGCGCTGCTGAGGCTATCGACAGGCACGTAGATCCAGCCTTCGCGTGAGTCAACACCGGGCTCGGGCTGAGCAAGCTGGAGAGGCTGGTAGTGGAATTGCCAGGCCACTAGAGCGCAGAGGTGAGCGTCGCCGATATCGGAATGAGCGAAGCCCCCCGGCTCAGGTAGGACAGCGAGCAGCGCTGCAACCTGAGAGGAACGCTTGGCAGCAGAAGGGTATGCCTCAATAGCACGCAGGTATTGATGATCGGTCCAAACACCAGGGCTCTGTATATGCGGCGCGAAACGAGCCAGCACGTGCATGCCTTTGGTTGCCTGGCTACCAATCATGTCCTTGATGGCCGAAAGCGGCATCAGCCCGCGCTCGAACAGATAGCGCTCAGTGCGTCGATACAAGTAAGGATTGCTGGCCGCATTTCCAATAGGCCCCGCTGCCCTCCCCTGCACGATCAGCTCGATGAAGGCAGTGGAAAAGCCCAGAGGGGTATCGATTGCCAACACCACGGGAGTACTGGCGTAGGTGGTCACATCCAGCTCACAGAGTTCAAGCAGTCGAGCGATGAACCCGGCAGTATCGGCCGCCTGATTGATGCATCGACGCATGTTGCCCCGCCATGGCTTGCCAATGACTTGGCGCTGGGCGTCGAGCACGACCAAAGCGTCACGACTGGCGGGGTTCTTGTCACAGTTCCAGCCGCCGACATCCCAGCCGATGAAGAGCGGTGTTGTGGGCGCTAGCAGAGCTTCACCTGTGGGCATTGAACGTTCCCTTGCGCGCCTGGCTCAACCTTTGAATGAGGTGCAAATTGAACCAGATCGTGAATCAATTTTTGCAGAGCGCCTGCGGCGCCTCGGTGGCGTCGAGTGGGAACGGCACAACCATAGGCGACTTACCGAATGTCATCAGGTGGTACATGCCAAAACCACATACGAGCTGTTCTCCACGAATACCCACTCCAACAAACAGCTCGTAATCTTGCCCCGACTCCAGTTGGAATACCTTGGCTTGCGCAGGGCATGTGGAGTAGGTGCTTCCGAGACTACCGACTGCCGCCCCCAAGGTCGCTACCTGAAAAGGAAGATCGGCCCTGACACGGTATTCGGTGACGATCTCGGTATACAGCCCTTCCCCCATCCGCACGGCCCCAACGTACTGGACCAGCTTAGGCGCCACCCGCTCCGGCATGCCCAAGCTCGTGGGCTTCAGAGGAAATTGCGGATGATTGATATTTGGATGCCCCTCTTCCGAGAAGCGTCCGGCCTCGGCCATTTTATGACGCAAGACGGGAGCGCAACTGCCGTTGATGCTGTCTCCGAAAACCGAGGAGTTGGTGATGACCCGTACCCGCGCAGTGCCCTCTTGCCGAGTGGGCTCAACGTAGGGCTCGGAAGGAATGCCGGAACAACCGGCAAGCATTGCGGCAGTCAGAAACAAAGCGGCTGTGCGCATTCTCATGTCCTTATGGATTGAAGCCGGAGTTGCGCTCGGGCAACACGGCATACAAAGGCGCTGCTTTATCGAAGCGCAGCCTGGTATAGAAAGAGGGAAAACGAAAAAGGCCCAAGTCTTTCGACTTGGGCCTTTCTCTAAATATGGTCGGGACGGAGTGATTCGAACACTCGACCCCTTGCACCCCATGCAAGTGCGCTACCAGGCTGCGCTACGCCCCGACTTTGTTGCTTGTCCCGCTTTGCGGAACGGAGCGAACTATACTTTAAGCTTTTGAATTGTGGAAGGTTTTTTTCAGGTTTTTTTACTTACGCAGAACCATGAGGACGTCTTCAAGCTCGGCGATGGTCTGCCGGATGAGCTGCTTGTATTGGGTGGTGTCGTCCTTCGCTTCGTCACCGGAGAGACGCTGGCGCGCCCCGCCGATGGTGAAGCCCTGATCGTATAGCAGCGCCCGGATCTGCCGAATCATCAGCACATCCTGGCGCTGGTAGTAGCGCCGGTTGCCGCGTCGCTTTACCGGGTTGAGCTGGGGAAATTCCTGCTCCCAGTAACGCAGCACGTGGGGCTTGACTGCGCAGAGCTCGCTGACCTCGCCAATGGTGAAGTAACGCTTGCCGGGGATTGTCGGCAATTCGTCGTTATGACTTGGTTCCAGCATAAGCTTCGACTCTGGCTTTCAGTTTCTGCCCCGGACGGAACGTCACGACACGGCGAGCCGTGATCGGGATTTCCTCTCCTGTCTTCGGGTTCCGCCCCGGACGCTGACGCTTATCCCGCAGATCGAAGTTGCCGAAACCCGACAACTTGACCTGTTCGTTATGCTCCAGCGCCTGACGGATTTCCTCGAAAAACAGCTCCACCAGTTCCTTGGCTTCCCGTTTATTCAGGCCAAGCTCTTCGTACAGACGTTCAGCCATCTCAGCTTTCGTCAGAGCCCCCATACGCTACTTCCTTAACGTGGCGTTGAACCTTTCTTCCAGCGAGGTGACGATGTTCTGCGTTGTGGTGTTCACCTCATCGTCGTTAAGAGTGCGCGATGGATGCTGCCAGGTCAAGCCGACGGCCAGGCTTTTTCTAAGCGGATCAATACCTTTACCGTGATAGACGTCAAATAGCCTGAGGTCCGTCAACCACTCGCCCGCCGCCTCGCGGATGGTGTCGAG
Organism: Pseudomonas sp. zfem005; assembly: GCF_032621735.1. Classification (NCBI taxonomy): domain Bacteria; kingdom Pseudomonadati; phylum Pseudomonadota; class Gammaproteobacteria; order Pseudomonadales; family Pseudomonadaceae; genus Pseudomonas; species Pseudomonas sp. zfem005. The sequence goes on from NZ_JAVYJE010000013.1 coordinate 66,305, forward strand.
TACGGCCTCGGCGGCGACCTCGCGATCCACCAGCAGGGCCAGGTCGCGACGCACTTCGGGGAAGCGCGAAAGCTCGTGGAATTTGGGCAGACGGCCGCGCATGACTTCGGCCAGAACCAGCTCGAAGAGGTAGACCGGCTGATCCAGGTCCAGGGCTTTCGCCAGCTCGGGGTGGATGGCGCCGAGGTAGCCGACCAGTTGGCCGTCGCGCTCGATGCGGGCGGTTTGGCCCGGGTGCAGGGCGTTGTGCTCGCCGGGCACGAAGTCGAAACCGTCCAGCGCACCGGCGGCGCCGAGCAGGGCTTCGACGTCGGCCTTCACGTCGTAGAAGTCAACGCCGTCACGGCCATGGGCCCAGGCTTCGGGCAGGCGCTTGCCGCAGACGACACCGGCAAGCATGGCTTCCTGCTTGAGCCCTTCCAACTGGCCGACGAAGCGCAGGCCGCTTTCGAACAGACGGACGCGACCCTGCTGGCGGTTGAGGTTGTGCTGCAGCGCCTTGACCAGGCCCGGCCACAGGGAGGAGCGCATGGCGGCCATGTCGGCGGAGATGGGGTTGGCCAGCATCAGCGGCTGCACACCGGGGTTGAACAGCTCGAACAGCTTGGGATCGATGAAGCTGTAGGTGATCGCTTCCTGGTAGCCGCGGGCGACCAGCAGGCGACGCAGGGCCGGCAGCTCGACGGCGGATTCAGAGCGGGCCTTGGGCGCCAGGCGCGCTTGCGGGTAGCGAACCGGCAGGCGGTTGTAGCCGTAGAGGCGGCCGAGCTCTTCGATCAGGTCCACTTCCAGGCTGATGTCGAAGCGGTGGCTGGGGACTTCCACCGTCCATTGGCCTTGGCCAGCGGAGGTGACGCCCAGGCCCAGCGCGATGAGCAGGCGCTCGACTTCGGCGGCGTCCATCTCCATGCCCAGCATCTGGGCGATGCGCTCGGCACGCAGGGTGACCGGTGCGACGTTCGGCAGGTTGGCTTCGCTGACGCTTTCGATGATGGGGCCGGCTTCGCCGCCGACGATGTCCAGCAGCAGCGCGGTGGCGCGCTCCATGGCTTCGCGGGCGAGTTGCCAGTCCACACCACGCTCGAAGCGGTGCGAGGAGTCGGTGTGCAGGCCATAGGAACGGGCCTTGCCGGCAACGGCGATGGTGTCGAAGAAGGCGGCTTCGAGGAACAGGTCGCGGGTCTTGTCGCTGACACCGCTGTGCTCGCCACCCATTACGCCGGCGATGGCCAGGGCGCGGGTGTGGTCGGCGATGACGAGGGTGTCGGCACGCAGGCTGACTTCCTGGCCATCGAGCAGGACGATCTTCTCGCCCTCCTCCGCCATGCGCACGCGGATGCCGCCGTTGATTTCGGCGAGGTCGAAGGCGTGCATGGGCTGGCCGAGCTCGAGCATCACGTAGTTGGTGATGTCGACGGCGGCGTCGATGCTGCGTACGTCGGCGCGACGCAGGCGCTCGACCATCCACAGCGGGGTCGGCTTGGAGAGGTCGACATTGCGCACGACGCGGCCGAGGTAGCGCGGGCAGGCCTTGGGCGCGAGGACTTCGACCGGGCGCACTTCGTCGTGGGACGGGGCGACCGGGGCGATGGCCAGGCGGGTGACCGGAGCGTCGTAGAGCGCGCCGACTTCGCGGGCGAGGCCGGAGAGGTTGAGGCAGTCACCGCGGTTGGGGGTGAGGCCCAGCTCGATGACGACGTCGTCCAGCTCCAGGTAGCGGCGGAAGTCTTCACCCACCGGCGCATCGGCGGCGAGCTCCATGAGGCCGCCGTGGTCTTCGCTGATCTTCAGTTCGTTGGCCGAGCAGAGCATGCCGAAGGACTCGACACCGCGCAGCTTGGCTTTCTTGATCTTGAAGTCGCCCGGCAGCTCGGCGCCGATCATGGCGAAGGGGATCTTCAGGCCAGGGCGCACGTTGGGCGCGCCGCACACCACCTGGAAGGTTTCGCTGCCGTTGCTGACCTGGCATACGCGCAGCTTGTCGGCGTCGGGGTGCTGTTCGGTGCTCAGCACCTCACCCACGACCACGCCGCTGAAGGCGCCGGCAACGGGGGTGACGCTGTCCACTTCCAGGCCGGCCATCGACAGACGGGCCACCAGCTCGTCGCGGGATACCTGCGGGCTTACCCAGCTCCGCAGCCACTGTTCACTGAATTTCATCCAGCTCTCCTAAGGATTCGTTTCGGCCACGTGCGTGGGTGGTCGGCTTTCGCGCTCCCCCGCATTAACGCGGGAGGCGGTGAGCCCGCTGACGGGTTCCCTCACCGGGCCCCACCCGAGGCGGGGCGCTCGCTACACAGCTACAACACAACATTCAACGCACGGGGCATTCGTTTCTGACGGCGCGGCCTAGCGGAATTGCGCGAGGAATCGCAGGTCGTTATCGAAGAACAGGCGCAAGTCGTTGACGCCATAACGGAGCATGGCCAGACGCTCGACGCCCATGCCGAAGGCGAAGCCCTGGTACTTCTCCGGGTCGATGCCGGACATGCGCAGCACGTTGGGGTGGACCATGCCGCAACCCATCACTTCCAACCAGCCGGTCTGCTTGCACACGCGGCAACCTTTGCCGGAGCACATGACGCACTGCATGTCGACTTCGGCCGAAGGCTCGGTGAAGGGGAAGAAGGACGGGCGGAAACGCACGCCGAGGTCCTTCTCGAAGAACACGCGGAGGAATTCCTCGATGGTGCCCTTGAGGTCAGCGAAGCTGATGCCCTCGTCGACCAGCAGGCCTTCGACCTGGTGGAACATCGGCGAGTGGGTGATATCCGAGTCGCAACGGTAGACACGACCCGGGCAGACGATGCGGATCGGCGGTTGCTGGGATTCCATGGTGCGCACCTGGACCGGCGAGGTGTGGGTACGCAGCAGCATGTTGGCGTTGAAATAGAAGGTGTCGTGCATCGCCCGGGCCGGGTGGTGGCCGGGGATGTTGAGCGCTTCGAAGTTGTGATAGTCGTCTTCGACCTCAGGGCCTTCGGCGATGCCGTAGCCGATGTGGGTGAAGAACTGCTCGACGCGCTCCAGGGTACGGGTGACCGGGTGCAGGCCGCCGGAGACCTGGCCACGGCCAGGCAGGGTGACGTCGATGCGCTCGGCCGCGAGCTTGGCGCCGAGGGCGGCCTGCTCAAGCGAATCCTTGCGGGCATTCAGGGCGTCTTGTACGCGTTCCTTGGCGGTGTTGATCAGGGCGCCGACTTTGGGGCGCTCTTCCGCCGGCAGGTCGCCCAGGGTCTTCATCACCTGAGTCAGTTCGCCTTTCTTGCCAAGGTAATGAACGCGAATCTGCTCAAGGGCATTCACGTCGTCGGTGTTTTGCACTGCCTCAAGCGCTTGAGAGACCAGCGCATCCAGATTTTCCATGTACAGACTCCAGATACGAAATAGGGGAAGAGCACAAGGCTCTTCCCCTATTGGTGACGTTCAGCACCGGGATAGCCCGGTGATTGTCGGGGACTTAAGCCAGTACGGCTTTCGCTTTCTCGACAATCGCAGCAAACGCCGCTTTTTCGTTCACTGCCAGATCGGCCAGAACCTTGCGATCGATCTCGATGGCCGCTTTTTTCAGGCCAGCGATCAGACGGCTGTAGGACAGACCGTTCAGACGAGCACCAGCGTTGATACGAGCGATCCACAGAGCGCGGAACTGACGTTTGCGCTGACGACGGTCACGGTAGGCGTATTGGCCAGCCTTGATCACCGCCTGCTTGGCAACGCGGAACACGCGGCTGCGTGCGCCGTAGTAGCCTTTGGCGAGTTTCAGAATCTTTTTGTGACGCTTGCGAGCGATAACGCCGCGCTTAACACGAGCCATGAGTAGCTTCCTCTAGATATCTTGACCGATTAACGAACGCGCAGCATGCGCTCGACTTTTGCTTTGTCCGACGGATGCATCAGTTCGCTACCGCGAAGTTGACGCTTACGCTTGGTGGACATCTTGGTCAGGATGTGGCTCTTGAAAGCGTGCTTGTGTTTGTAGCCAGCAGCGGTCTTGAGGAAACGCTTGGCTGCACCGCTCTTGGTTTTCATCTTTGGCATGTTCGGATACTCCGCATTGAGTGATTACGCATAACCGCAAGGCCTGCCAGTGCCCTGGTGGTTACTTTTTCTTTTTGGGAGCGATGACCATCATCAGCTGGCGTCCTTCCAGCTTAGGATGCTGTTCAACGGTGCCGAGTTCGGCGAGGTCAGCTTCGACCCGCTTCAACAGCTCCATGCCCAGCTCCTGGTGAGCCATCTCACGACCACGGAATCGAAGCGATACCTTGGCCTTGTCTCCCTCATTAAGGAAACGTACCAGGTTGCGTAGTTTTACCTGGTAATCCCCTTCTTCCGTCCCTGGACGAAACTTGATTTCTTTGATCTGTTGCTGGTGCTGATTCTTCTTCGCCGCAGCAGCCTGCTTCTTCTTCTCGAACAGGTGCTTGCCGTAGTCCATGATCCGGCATACGGGCGGCACTGCATCAGCGGAAATTTCCACCAGATCCAGCTTTGCTTCTTCAGCAGCGCGAAGCGCTTCATCAATCGAGACGACGCCAATTTGCTGGCCGTCTGCACCAATCAGTCGCACCTCTCGAGCCGAGATATTCTCGTTAATCGGGGCCTTAGGTGCAGCTCGTTTATCTTGTCTCATTTCACGCTTAATAATGATTACTCCAATTCTTGGCGACCACGCCGGGAAGCCGCCTGCGCAAGCGTAGTGACGAATTGGTCGAGGGGCATGGAGCCCAGATCGACGCCTTCACGGGTTCGCACAGCAACGGATCGTGTCTCAACCTCCCGATCTCCAATAACCAGGAGATAGGGAACCTTGAGCAAAGTATGCTCGCGGATTTTAAAGCCGATTTTTTCGTTTCTCAAGTCGGACTTGGCACGGAACCCGCTTTGGTTGAGAGTTTTTTCAACCTCGAGGGCAAAATCGGCCTGCTTGTCGGTGATATTCATGATCACCGCCTGGGTCGGCGCGAGCCACGCCGGGAACAGCCCCGCGTAGTGCTCGATGAGCATGCCGATGAAGCGCTCGAAGGAGCCGAGGATGGCGCGGTGCAACATCACCGGGCGCGTACGGCTGTTATCTTCGGCGATATAGCTGGCATCCAGACGCTCCGGAAGGTTCGGATCGTACTGCAGGGTGCCGCACTGCCAGTTACGGCCGAGGCAGTCCTTGAGGGTGAATTCGATCTTCGGACCGTAGAAAGCACCTTCACCCGGCTGGTATTCCCAGGCCAGGCCGGACTCGTTGAGGGCGTCGGCGAGGGCACCTTCGGCGCGATCCCACAGTTCGTCGGATCCCACGCGTTTGGCTGGGCGAGTCGACAATTTCATCGACACATCGCCGAAGCCGAAGTCCGAATACACCTGCAGCGTCAGCTTGATGAAGTCGGCCGCCTCTTTCTTCACCTGTTCTTCGGTGCAGAAGATGTGGGCGTCGTCCTGGGTGAAGCCGCGCACGCGCATGATGCCGTGCAGGGCGCCGGACGGCTCGTTACGGTGACAGGCACCGAACTCGGCCAGGCGCAGCGGCAGGTCGCGGTAGGACTTCAGGCCCTGGTTGAAGATCTGCACGTGGCACGGGCAGTTCATCGGCTTGACGGCGTAGTCGCGGCTCTCGGAAGCCGTGGTGAACATGTTCTCGGCGTAGTTGGACCAGTGGCCCGAACGCTCCCAGAGGATGCGATCGACGACCTGGGGCGTACGCACTTCCACATAGCCGTGCTCACGCTGCACCTGGCGCATGTACTGCTCCAGCACCTGGTACAGGGTCCAGCCATTGGGGTGCCAGAACACCATGCCCGGCGCTTCTTCCTGCAGGTGGAACAGGTCGAGTTGCTTGCCGATGCGACGGTGGTCGCGCTTCTCGGCCTCTTCGATGCGCTGGACGTAAGCGGCCAGCTGCTTCTTGTCGGCCCAGGCGGTGCCATAGATGCGCTGCAGCTGCTCGTTCTTCGAGTCGCCGCGCCAGTAGGCACCGGAAATCTTGGTGAGCTTGAACGCTTTCAGGAAGCGGGTGTTGGGCACGTGCGGGCCCCGGCACATGTCCACGTACTCCTCATGGAAGTACAGGCCCATGGCCTTCTCGTCCGGCATGTCCTCGACCAGGCGCAGCTTGTAGTCCTCGCCACGGGCCTTGAACACTTCGATCACCTCGGCGCGCGGGGTGACCTTCTTGATGACGTCGTAATCCTTGTCGATCAGCTCGGCCATGCGCTTTTCGATGGCGGCCATATCGTCAGGCGTGAAGGAGCGCTCGAAGGCGATGTCGTAATAGAAGCCTTCATCGATGACCGGGCCGATCACCATGCGGGCAGTCGGGTACAACTGCTTGACGGCATGACCGACCAGGTGGGCGCAGGAGTGACGAATGATTTCGACTCCAGCCTCGTCCTTCGGGGTGATGATCTGCAGGGTGGCGTCGCTGTCAATCAGGTCGCAGGCATCGACGAGCTTGCCGTCGACCTTGCCGGCGACGGTGGCCTTGGCCAGGCCGGCACCAATGGATTGCGCCACCTCGAGTACGGATACCGGGTGATCGAACGAACGCTGACTGCCGTCGGGAAGAGTAATGATGGGCATGGCGCCTCCTCTCCTAGTGGTGACCTCTACCAAAGGCCACATGGGTTGGGATGAGCCAGTAATTGATCCGGTGGTATGCCTGCCACACGATGACAGAGCCCGAAGGCCAACCGAGCCGAACCAGAGTCACTGGAGGTGTCGAGAACCGCGGATGCTTCCAGAAACAGATGACACTGACAAGCTTCCGATGCCACCGGCACACCTTTATATAGGCAGCACGAACGGCAGCGAGAGTGCGAACGTCACGAGAAGATCGGGAGAGACCGCGCGGTCGCGCACTCTACCACAAAAAAATCAACGACTTAGAAGCGCCCCGGCACGAGAGGCCATCTCCCATCGGCAAGCGAGCAGAGACAGCGACATCGCCAGCCCAGGCACAGCGCAGCCTGACACTCTTTTGCCATCATTGAAATGTGATGAGAATCACACAGATTTACCGATCAGTTCACAGACGCACTGATATGCTCCGGCGAATACATCGACCAAGGAGTCCTACGATGAAGGAACAACGTACTTTCCTTGCTCTCCGTGCCCACATTGACGAGCTGCTCAGGGACGGAGCCAGCATCATCAGTCGCGACCCTCTCACCCTGAAGGTCAGCGGCCATCTCTATCGCGTCAATTACGGCATGCTGATCAGCCACTCCGTAGCCGCCTGACCGCGCCCGGGCGCTCTCGCCCGGCGCTGCCCCGCCCTCCCCGCCCGACACCTCCTCGACGGCGCTTCTGACTGCACATCCACGTTTCGAACGAATAGTCAAAGGCGTACAAAGCGCAACGGAATTTCGGAACGCGAGCCCTGTCACAGCTACTGCTATTCTGCTCGCATCTTCCCAGGGGAGACTCATCCGTGAAGGAACAACGGAATTTTCATGCTTTGCGTGCGCACATCGATGAATTGCTCAAGGAAGGAGCACGAATCATCGGACGGGAACCACTCACCATCAGGATCAATGACGGCCTCTACCGTGTAATGCACGGCATGCTGATCGCCGATATCTGAAACCAGACCCGACGCACCGCCTCGCTACCTCCACCAGCGCGACAACCTCGCACTGCGGCTTTCCTTTATTGCGCAATCCCCTTCAGGCACTCATCGCCCGCCGCCATCTGCCGCCAGCGGGGCATGAAGCACCACGCCCAGACGCGCGAACACCTCATCAGGGAATGAACACAGGCTCCTCAGGCGCGGACTCTGAGTGATCGTCATCGCTATTCGACCAGCCCGCCCCGGCACCGAAGTCCAGCGCCTGGGTCTGCAGGTTGTAGCCGACATCCCCACCACTGAAGTAGCCCTCGCCCTGGTAGGCGACGCCGATGTTCGGCCGGAAAGCGGACGACGCGAACAGATAGTCGAGACCAACGGAGCCCACCATCTCGTTGTCCTGGTCATCGCTGAACGCCTTGACCCCCGCCGCCACGCCACCGCCGAAGACATAGCTCACCCCGACACCGAAGCCGATGTCGCTCGCCTGCGCCGCGCCGCCCATCGATAGCAGCACAGCCCAAGCCGCCACCGACGTCGCCCGACGGCCGAAATCGATTCGCTTGCTCATGGCAAACGCCTCCTCGCTCGTAAATGCATTTTCAAGCGTAGAGAGCCTGCGGATATATCCAAGCGAAGCGGGAGCACTTTTCCGATATATGGACATCTACCAAGGCGACCCAGCGAGCCCAAACGACAGAAACAAAAAGCCCGGCGCAAGGCCGGGCTCATTGATACGCGCAACACTCACTTCATCGAATTGGCGAAGGCGTTCCACTCTTCGGTCGCCTTGAGCGCCGCCTCGCGATGCTTGCGAACCGCCTCGTTCTGCTCGGTCACGAAAGCCGTGATGCATTTGTTGTAGCTGTCGACATCGCGAGTGAACTGGTCGCGATGCGCCTCATCGCGGAACTGCGCCGGCACATCCGGCCGCTTGCAATCGTGATGGGGCAGCGCTGATTCAGCGAAAACAGCAGGCGAGATCAGGAGAAGTACGGCGAGAGCTTTGCGCATTCGTTTCCTCACGAGAAGCCGGCAGCTTCCCTCAGCGGCGACCATAAAAAGAAGCCGGAAAACTAAAACGCACGGCCAGTCGAGTCAAGCAAGGTGCACCACCAGAAGCCCAGACCTTTCAATACACATTTACTTGGAGAAGCGACCGACATTGGCTCACTTGAGCGGACCCGCCGCCCGCCAGGTTCCGGGCACCTGAAGCAGCGAGGCCTTGCTGGGTAGATCCCGACAGGCACGATAGGCAATCGCCTGGGACTTCTGGCCCTGCTCCACCAAAGCCCCCGCCTCGACACCCTCATAGCCCCACTCAGCCGCCAGGCAGTCGACCCACAAGGACTCGACCCCGCCCTTTCCATTGCCGAGCCTGATCACCGCCCTGGAGTCATCGACCCGCTCAACCGAGACCACCTTCAGCCCACCGCCGACCAGATCCTGCGCAGAGGCGGTCATGGGCATCATCGCCAACACAAGAACACCACAAAAATAGATACGCACTTAATCCTCTCCCTGGATAGGTAAAGCGAATGCAACAAGACAGCAACCGTGCGATCAAGGGCAAGCGCCGGCCGGCGAGCGGACGATCCTGGCGCTCGATGACGAAGTGGTTTCAGCCTCTGCATAGGCATCCCTGTTCAAAAGCTGCTGGTCGCCAGCCTCATCGATGACCGAGTAGTTGCCATCGGAAAGCGCGCGCCAGCAGCCCCTGACTTCGGCGCCTTCGCTGCGGGAAACATAAGCGTGCCTCTCGGCAGCACGCGAAACAGGCAGCTCGCACGCTCTCTCGAGGAAAAGCACGTCAGGCACATCGCCCAGCGAGAACGCATCGCCAACACATTGATGCCCCTTATCAGCCCGCACCAGCACCTGCTCGGCGCTGCCGGCACCCGCAACCAACGCGCACAGCATTCCAATTGCGTATTTCATGGTAATCCTCCGTGAACAGAATCGAGCGACCTGAAGCCCAGATTGTGAGCTGCGCTCCCTGGGAGAATCCAGAACCTCCTAAAGGAGGAGATGGCCACCATCCATTAGAGGGGCGCACGGAGAAGGAGATCGAGCACCAGCAGGCGCAGGCAGGCTTGAAAGCCCAAACCATGAGGAGGGCCCGGAAGCCCATTGAAGGAAAATCGGAAAACAAAAAAGGGCGACCCTTTCGGATCGCCCCTCATGCGCTGCAGTGATGCAGCTTCGAATTGGTAGGCACAATTGGACTCGAACCAACGACCCCCACCATGTCAAGGTGGTGCTCTAACCAACTGAGCTATGTGCCTTCGATGGGTGCGCATTCTACAGCCATGCTTTTCGACGTCAACAACTTTTTTCGCTAACTGCCTGAAAAAGTGAAGTTTTTGTTGTTCAACGCCGCGTTAAATATCTTGCACAGCCCCTAGCCGGCTATTTTCAACTCGGGTAGCATCACGCCATCCGTAAAAAATAAAAAACAGAGATTCAAGATGACGCACACTCCCTACCCCCAATCCTATTACGCAGCATCGGCCAACCCGGTACCGCAGCGGCCGGAGCTGGTCGGCGAGACCGAGACCGACATTTGCATCATCGGCGCCGGTTACACCGGGCTGTCCACCGCCCTCTTCCTCCTGGAAAACGGCTTCAAGGTCACCATCGTCGAAGCGGCCAAGGTCGGTTTCGGCGCGTCCGGCCGTAACGGCGGGCAGATCGTCAACAGCTACAGCCGCGACATCGATGTGATCGAGCGCACCGTCGACCCGAAGCAGGCGCAATTGCTCGGCCAGATGGCGTTCGAAGGCGGCCGCATCATTCGCGAGCGCATCGCCAAGTACAACATCCAGTGTGATCTGAAGGATGGTGGTGTGTTCGCCGCCATCACGCCCAAGCAGATGGGCCACCTGGAGTCGCAGAAGAAGCTATGGGAACGCTACGGCCACACCCAGCTGGAGCTGCTGGACGCCAAGCGCATCCGCGAAGTGGTGTCGACCGAGAACTATATAGGCGGCATGCTCGACATGAGCGGCGGCCATATCCACCCGCTGAACCTGGCCCTGGGCGAGGCGGCGGCGGTGGAATCCCTCGGCGGCATCATCCATGAGCAATCCCCAGCCATTCGCGTGGAGCGCGGCGCCAACCCGGTCGTGCACACGCCCAAGGGCCGTGTGAAGGCCAAGTTCGTGGTTGTGGCCGGTAACGCCTACCTGGGCAACCTGCTGCCCGAGCTGGCGTCCAAGTCCATGCCGTGCGGCACCCAGGTGATCACCACCGAGCCGCTGTCGGAAGAAATGGCCAAGAGCCTGCTGCCCCAGGATTACTGCGTCGAAGACTGCAACTACCTGCTGGACTACTACCGCCTCACCGGCGACAACCGCCTGATCTATGGCGGCGGCGTGGTCTATGGCGCCCGCGACCCGGCGAACATCGAGGCGATCATCCGCCCGAAGATGCTCAAGACCTTCCCGCAGCTGAAGAACGTGAAGATCGACTACGCCTGGACCGGCAACTTCCTGCTGACCCTCTCGCGCCTGCCTCAGGTCGGCCGTATCGGCGACAACATCTATTACTCCCAGGGCTGCAGCGGCCACGGCGTCACCTACACCCACCTGGCGGGCAAGGTACTGGCCGAAGCACTGCGCGGCCAGGCAGAGCGTTTCGACGCCTTCGCCAGCCTGCCGCACTACCCCTTCCCGGGTGGCCGACTGTTCCAGGTACCGTTCAGCGCCATCGGCGCCTGGTACTACAGCCTGCGCGACAAGCTGGGGATCTGATCCCCGCGACATGAAAACGGCGCCCTAGGGCGCCGTTTTTCATTGGGGCTGCGGCCCCGCCAGAACAATCAGTGCAGCTGCTTCCTGGCGATATTCGCCGCATCGGCCTGCCCGGCACCGGCCAGCGCATCGACGGCCTGGGTCCAGCGCGACCTATCCGCTTCGGCGGGCAGCTGGTTCGGCGCCTGCAGCAAAGCGGCCCAGTGGCCAGCACCCTCCCAACCCGACTCGAACTCCGAGAAGCTCATCGGCAGGCGGCGTATGCCCCCGGCACGCAGGAGGAGTACCTGCTTGTTGCGGTCGTAGCCCACCACCAGCGCGTAGCGCCAGGAGGGCAGCCAGCCGTAGCCCTGGCGCATGTGCACCAGCACCGGGTTGCCCGCCGCCACCTGCACCAGCAGGTCTTCCAACTGGTCGCCCAGCGGGTACAGCAGTAACCCATGGCGGTTCACCACGCCCGCCAGGTTCTGTTGCAGTGCCTCTTCCCGTTCGGGCAGGCGCAGCTCCTTTTCCACCATGCCCGGCGTCACCGTCTCGCCCTGCAGGGTGAACAGTGCAGCCAGGCTGGCCGGCGCGCTCTGGTAGGCGTGCTGGGCGAAGAAGGGCACGTTGCTCAGCTCCACCGCTTCGGGCAGGGCACGCAGCCTGGGCGATGTCGAAGGCTGGCTGGAACAGGCCACCAGCAGCAGGCAAAACACGAGCCCGGCGCAGCGGGTGAAGGATCGGTCAAGGCGAATAGGCACTGCATCTACCCCGGTGGTTCAGGTGCATGGCGGGCACCGGCGCGAGCGGCCGGCCCATGGCGCACCTGTATACCCGAGGCACGCCCGGCAACGCACGGAAATGACGGTTTTTCGAGACCGTTATCACCAATCCATTCATTGCCGCGACAAATAGTTATTTATTCACGACGGCCTGTGACTTCCCGGTCAGGTTTCGCCATCCATATCCACGACGGCACACAAACGGTCGAGCCGACCGGGTCCGTCACCTCAATGGGCACAATACGGAGAGACCCACCCCATGAATGCAACACTGCGCTTCAACGAAGCCCTGATCATCGCCGGCCGCGCCTTCCAACCCTTCCAGTGCGTGGCCTGGGCCCCACAGGATGGCAACGGCGAGCTGAGCCTCAGCGTCATCGACCGCACCAGCACCCGCCTGCTGGGCCGCTCGAAAATCGCCAGCAGCACCTATTCCGACCCCGAACAACTGGCCAGCATCCTCAAGCAGTCCCGCGAGGAGCTGAGCCGCCAAGGCTACAGCCTCGCCCCCTGGGAAATGCCCGAGTAATACCTCACAGCGCTGTGCCCACTGCGCGGCGGGCAGCTTCCCGGCTGCCCGCCCTGGCGTTATCGCAACGCCGCCTCGCTTTTCACTGAAGAAATTCCCCCGCCTTCGCTGTCCATAACCTTGCAGCCCGAGCACACGCGGCAACCCGCCCGCGCCAGCCTCGCTCGCCCGCGCAAGGAGCACATAGGCCATGAGCCCATTCGACTGGCACCGCATCCTCATCGATGAGTTCCCCCTGAGCTTCCTCGCGGAAGTCGCGCTACGCGCCCTCTTCGCCTTCGTCGTGGTCTTCGCCTTCCTGAAGATCTCCGGGCGCCGTGGCGTGCGGCAGATCTCCCTGTTCGAGGTGCTGGTCATCCTCACCCTCGGCTCCGCCGCTGGCGACGTTTCCTTCTATGAAGACGTGCCGCTGCTACCGATCCTCGTGGTCTTCACCACCCTGCTGGTGCTCTACCGCGTCACCACCTATGCCATGGAACGCAACCGCCGCTTCGGCGCCTGGCTGGAGGGCGAGCCGGTGGTGATCATCCGCGACGGCCTCTACGACATCGACGCCCTGGCCCGTAACAACATCTCCAGCGACGAGTTCTTCATGGAGCTGCGCCGCCAGAGCGTCGAGCACCTAGGCCAGGTAAGGCTGGCCATACTCGAGGTGAACGGCGACGTCAGCCTGTATTTCTTCGATGACAGCGAAGTGCGCGTGGGCCTCTCCGTGCTACCCCGCCAATTGCGCCAGAGCGTGGAGCGCCCCAGCACCGACGGCCTCTACGCCTGCAACCGGTGCGGTTTCACCCAGCACCTCGCCCAGGGTCAGGACGCCCATTGCCCCCGCTGCGACGGCCAGGCCTGGTCACGCGCCCTGGGCCGCAAGCACCAGGCCTCACCCGTGGAGGCACACGCATGACAGCCGCAACGCCGCCCGCCCTGCCGCCGCAACTGCGCTACGTCGAGGACAGCATGCCCGGCTTCGCCCGACGCCTGAGCCGTGGAAAGTTCGTCTACATCGACCTGGCCGGCAAACCGATACGCGACGAGCTGGAGATCCAGCGCATCAACAAGCTCGCCATCCCGCCCGCCTACCAGCAGGTGTGGATCTGCGCCGACCCGCAGGGCCATATCCAGGCCACCGCCCGCGATGCCCGCCAGCGCAAGCAGTACCGCTACCACCCGCTGTGGATCGAGATACGCGACGCCGCCAAGTACGAGCGCCTGCTGCGCTTCGGCCAGGCCCTGCCGGCCCTGCGCGGGCGCATCGACCTGCACCTGGGCGAAGCGGGGCTGGGCCGTGACAAGGTCATGGCCGCCGTGGTCGCCCTGCTCGACCGCACCCTGATCCGCATCGGCAACAGCCGCTACGCGCGGGACAACAAATCCTTCGGCCTCACCACCCTGCGCACCCGCCATGTCGCCGTGAAGGGCAACAACATCCGCTTCGAATTCAAGGGCAAGAGCGGCATCGAGCACAGCGTCCGGCTCAGCAGCCCGCGCCTGGCGCGCATCCTCCGCCGCTGCCTGGAGCTGCCCGGCCAGCACCTGTTCCAGTACCTGGACGAGGGCGCCGAGCGCCGCACCGTCAGCTCCCACGACATCAACGACTACCTGCGCAGCCACGCCGGCGAAGACTTCACCGCCAAGGACTACCGCACCTGGGCCGGCAGCGCCCTGGCCCTGGAGCACCTGCGCAAGCACCGCTGGCAGGACGAAGCCACGGCGAAGAAGCACCTGGTGGAGGTGATCCGCCAGGTCTCCAGCGAGCTGGGCAACACCCCGGCCATCTGCCGCAAATGCTACGTCCACCCCGCCATCATCGAAGCCTTCCTAGCCGGCGAGCTGCAGGGCCTGAAGAAAGCCCGCAAGCGCAAGGGCCTGAGTGCCGAGGAAGCCTCGCTGATGCATTTCCTCCAGGCGCTGCACGTCGCCCCGGCGGGCTGAGCGCCTGGCCAGCGACTTGGCAATATCTGTGGGGTTATTGTCATTGTCGCCAAACCCGGCAGGACGCAGACTGGCACCATCAACCTGATGGAGCCCCGCCATGGACCCCTTGCGCACCATCGCCTGCCTGGCATTCGACGACGTGATGAGCCTGGACGTGACCGGCCCGCTGCAGGTGTTCGCCTCGGCCAACGTCGAGCGCCAGCGCCAAGGCCTGCCCGACGCCTACGGCATCCGCCTGATCGGCACCGAAGCCGGCGCGGTAAAGACCTCTGCCGGCTTCGCCCTGGTCGCCGAGGCCGCCTATCACGAGGTCGATCCTGCCTCCCTCGACACCCTGCTGGTGGCGGGCGGCATGGGCGTCGAACGCATGTGCCGCAACCCGCCGCTGCTGGCTTGGCTGCGTGACGCCGAGCCCCAGGTGCGCCGGCTCGGCTCCATCTGCTCCGGTGCCCTGATCCTCGCCGCCGCCGGCCTGCTCGCCGGGCGCAGCGCCACCACCCACTGGTCCGACGTACCGGCCCTGGGCGGCTATTGCGATATCGACGTGCAGGGCGACCGCCTGCACACCTACGACCCCGCCGGCCGCGATGGCGACCCCCATGTGTTCACCTCCGCCGGGGTCACCGCCGGCATCGACCTCGCCCTGGCGCTGGTGGAGGCCGACCTCGGCCGCACCATGGCGCTGGCGGTGGCGCGCCGGCTGGTGCTGTTCCTGCGTCGACCCGGCGGCCAGGCGCAGTTCAGCGCCCTGCTCAATTGCGAGCCCAGCCGCACCCCGCGCCTCGCCGCCCTGCTGGAATGGATACCCGGCAACCTCGGCGGCGACCTCTCGCTGGAGGCCCTGGCCAGCCAGGCCGGCATGGCGCCGCGCAGCCTGTCCCGGGTCTTCGTCCAGGAACTGGGCATGGGCCCCGGCAAATACATCGAACGGGTACGCCTGGAGGCGGCCCGCGTGCTGCTGCAGGACGCCCAGGCCTCCATCACCACCGTGGCCCGCCTCACCGGCTTCGGCCACCCGGAAAACCTGCGTCGCACCTTTCACAAACACCTGTCCATCAGCCCGCAGGAATACGCGGAACGCTTCGGACGCTCCACCCAAGCCTGAGGAAACCGCCATGCTCGAACTGCGCCCCAACTGCGAATGCTGCGACAAGGACCTGCCACCCGACTCCGCCGAGGCGATGATCTGCTCCTTCGAGTGCACCTTCTGCCGCGACTGCGTCGAAACCCACCTTGCCGGCCACTGCCCCAACTGCGCCGGCAAGCTGGTCGGGCGCCCCATCCGTCCCGCCGCCAAGCTCGCCGCCAACCCGCCGTCGAGCCAACGCATCCACAACCCTGCTGGCTGCGCCAAGCGCGCCTGAACCGGAAGACGACCATGCTCGAACTGGTGAAGAAATTCCGTGGCGACGCCGTCGCCCTGCCCCCACGCCCCGCCACGCGCCAGGTGTTCATCGCCTGGCTCGGCGGCGTCCTGGCCATTGCCAGCATCGCCGGCCTGGGCGACGCGCTGACCCTGAGCCTGCTGCTGGGCTCCTTCGGCGCCTCCTGCGTGCTGGTGTTCGGCTTCCCCGACGTGCCCTTCTCGCAGCCGCGCAACGTGGTCTTCGGCCACCTGCTGAGCACCTTCACCGGCCTGGCCTTCCTGCATTTCTGCGGCCCGCACTGGTGGGCCGTGGCCCTGGCGGTGGGCAGCGCCATCGCCCTGATGATGCTGACCCGCACCGTGCACCCGCCGGCCGGCTCCAACCCGGTGATCGTCTTCCTCCTGCAACCGGGCTGGGATTTCCTGCTCTACCCCACCCTCAGCGGCGCCCTGCTGCTGGTGCTGGTGGCGCTGATCTACAACAACGCGAGCCGCGAGGCCCGCTACCCCAAGTACTGGTAAGCCACCGAGGTCCCCATGCTGCTGCGCAACCCGAGCATCCGCCTGCTGTTCGCCGGCCAGGCCCTGTACTGGAGCTGTTCGATGATCGGCATCACCCTCACCTCGCTGGTGGGGCTGCAGCTGGCGCCGCTCAATGCCCTGGCCACCCTGCCGCTGGCGCTGCTGGTGCTGGGCAACCTGCTGGCGGTGCAGCCGCTGTCGCTGTTCATGCAGCGCCACGGCCGCCGCCCCGGGTTGATGCTCGGCGCCGCCGCCGGCGTACTGGGCGGCCTGCTCAGCGCCCTGGGCGTCTGGCTCGGCGACTTCACCCTGCTGTGCCTGGGCGCCCTGCCCATCGGCGCCTACCAGGCCTCGGCCATGTACTACCGCTTCGCCGCCCAGGAGGCCGTGGACGAGCAGCACAAGGGCCGCGCCACCGCCTATGTGGTGGGCGGCGGGGTTTGTGCGGCCTTGCTGGCGCCGAGCCTGGCGCTCTGGTCACGCAATGCCCTGGAAACGCCCTTCGTCGGTGCCTACTTGGCCATCGCCGGCCTCGCGCTGATCGCCCTGGTGCTGCTGCGCCTGCTGCGCGAAGGCCAGGCGCCGCGCCCACCCAAGGCCGGCTGGGCCGCCACCCGCGCCCTGCTGCAACGCCCCCTGGTGCGCGCCGCCATCGCCACCACCGCCATCGGCCACGGGCTGATGATCCTGGTCATGAACGCCACGCCCCTGGCCATGACTTTCTGCGGCCTGCCTCTGGAAGCCGGCTCCGAGGTGATCCGCTGGCACATGCTTGGCATGTTCCTCCCCGCCTTCGCCGCCGGCCCGCTGGTGGACCGTTTCGGCAGCCGCCGCGTGGCCCTGGTGGGCGCGGTACTGTTGCTCCTGAGCGCCGGCATCGCCCTGGCCAGGCTGGGCATGGGGTACTTCCTGGTGAGTTCGTTCCTGCTCGGGCTGGGCTGGAACCTGATGCTGGTGGCCGGCACCACCCTGCTGGCGGAAGGGCACAACGCCGACGAACGCGGCCAGGCCCAGGCGCTGATGGAGCTGTGCAACAGCCTGGTGGCCGCCTGCGCCTCCTTCGCCTCCGGCGCGCTGATCACCGGCCTCGGCTGGAGCGCGGTGAACCTCGGCATGCTGCCGCTGGTGGCGGTCGTCCTGCTGGCGCTGTTCTCGGTGCGCCGCAGCAAGGTCGCCCACGCCGAAGCCACACCCTGATCACCGCCCCACATCGCGCACCCCTCGGGAAATTACAGATCGTAGGATGGGAAGAGCTCTGCGAATCCCATCGATTCGGTGTATCCCCGAACACCGGACAGCATGGGTTTCGCTGCGCTCTACGCCATCCTACGGCGCTTATCCCGCAGCAAAGGCAGGGCGGGGGAAACCCGCGAGAGACCTCTGCGGATCGTAGGATGGGAAGAGCTCCGCGAATCCCATCGATTCGGTGCATTCCCGAACACCGTGCAGCATGGGTTTCGCTGCGCTCTACGCCATCCTACGGTGCTTACCCCGCAGCAAAGGCAGGGCGGGGGAAACCCGCGAGAAACCTGTGCGGATCGTAGGATGGGAAGAGCTGCGCGAATCCCATCGATTCGGTGTATCCCCGAACACCGGACAGCATGGGTTTCGCTGCGCTCTACGCCATCCTACGGTGCTTACCCCGCAGCAAAGTAGGGCGGGGGAAACCCGCGAGAGACCTGTGCGGATCGTAGGATGGGAAGAGCTCTGCGAATCCCATCGATTCGGTGTATCCCCGAACAGCGGACCGCATGGGTTTCGCTGCGCTCTACGCCATCCTACGGGGGAATCGCGCGCCAATAAAAAGGCAGCCCGAAGGCTGCCTTTTTTTGCACGCTGCACGCCTTAGTAGTAGGCGTTTTCGCGGTTGCTGTGGTCGGTGACGTCGCGCACGCCCTTCAGCTCGGGGATGCGTTCGAGCAGGGTGCGCTCGACGCCGTCCTTGAGGGTCAGGTCGACCTGGCCGCAGCCCTGGCAGCCGCCGCCGAACTGCAGCACGGCGATGCCTTCCTCGACCACGTCCACCAGGCTCACCTGGCCGCCGTGGCTGGCGAGGCCGGGGTTGATCTCGGTCTGCAGGTAGTAGTTGATGCGTTCGTTGAGCGGGCTGTCTTCATTGACCATCGGCACCTTGGCGTTCGGCGCCTTGATGGTCAGCTGGCCGCCCATGCGGTCAGTGGCGTAGTCGACCACGGCGTCGTCGAGGAAGGGCTCGCTGACGGCGTCGATCCAAGCGGTGAAGGAAGCCAGGGCCAGCGGGGTGTCCTCGGGCTTCTGCTCACCGGGCTTGCAGTAGGCGATGCAGGTCTCGGCGTACTGGGTACCCGGCTGGGTGATGAAGACACGGATGCCGATACCGCTGGTGTTCTGCTTCGACAGCAGGTCAGCCAGATAATCTTCGGCTGCCTGGGTAATGGTGATGGCGCTCATGGCAACTCCTCGCAAACGTGGGGCGCAGTGTACGCCAATCAGGTCCTACGGATAAAGTCCTAGTGTTTTAGTAGGAATTATTCGCGACAACTCCTCAGAGGTTCTGATAACGGTTCATATCCAGTACGCCCGCCTCCACCGGCTCGGTTTCGCGGATGTAGGCCGAGAGGTCGTGGAAGTAATGCCAGAACTGCGGGTGGCTGCGGCGAATGCCCCAGCGCTCCACCACCTTGTCGAAGGCCGCCGTGTCCTTGACCTGGCTCAGGGCGCTGACGAACTCCGGCACCTCCTCGGCGCGCAGGTTGAACATGAAGTTCGGGTAGCTGGTGAGCACGCTGGGGTAGATGGTCAGGGTGTCCAGCCCCGGCTGGTAGCGCAGTTCCTCGCCCATCATGAAGGCCACGTTGCTGTGGGCGCGGTTGCGCAACACGCTGTAGACCTCGCGGCGCCCGTCGGCCAGCTCCACGCGCAGCAGCGTCGCCTCCGGCAACTGGTCGATCACCTTGAGTCCCGCCGCTGGCCGGCTGACCAGCTGGCTCAGGGCCTGCTCGGCCTGCTGCAGCGCGGGGTCGATACCAGGGCGGTAGCAGTTGCCGGTGGTGCAACGGTTGATCGGGTCCGGCCGCGCATTGAGGTCGGCGTAGCGCTTGAGCAGCTGCGCGGCGAAGGAGCCCTTGGCGCGCTCCACCGGGAGGAACAGCCCGGTGGGCGTGTCGTCGTCGATGTCCTCGTAGTCCAGCCACATCTTCAGCTTGCCGCTGTTCTGGTACCAGTCGTCGAGGATCGCGGTGCGCGACTCGGCCGGCATCAGGCGCAGGAAGTTGACCTCGGCGCCGTTGCGGATCAGGTCGAAGTACAGCCGCGTCTGCGCCTGGTGGGAGACGTTGCCATACACGTCGAAGTTGACCACCAGCTGGTAGTAGGTGCGCTCCAGCAGCGGGTAGTCCATCAGCCACATCGTCTGCGGCACCTCGCCGATCAGGCCCTTGCGCACGAAGGCACTGTCGAACTGGCGGTAGATGGACAGCAGCGCGTTGTCGTTGCCGGTCCAGATATCCGCCCAGGTGGGTACCGGCGCGGCGGCATAGGCGTCGCGGCGCAGCTCCTCGTAGGCGTTGCGCTTGTCGCGGTAGCTGTGCCACAGGCTCAGCAGCCCGCCGATCTCATCGAACTGCCCGGGCATCGCCAGCAACGGCGTCGCTTCGCCCCGGTAGGCGGCATCGGTGACGTAGAGGTCGTGTTGCGGGTCTTGGAACAGCGCCCAGAAGTTATCGCGGATCACATCCGTGGCGATCTGCCCGCGGCACACCGGCCCGCGGATGAAGGTGCGCACGAAGTACTCGGCGTTATCCAGCATGAACTGGTAGCGCGCCTGGGCCGGGATGGCCTCGAAGGTTTCGAAAGGGTTGGCCCGGCGCTGGGCGCCATAACCCGGCACCTTGTCGGTGCTCCAGTCGCTGCCGAAGAACAGCGCATTGACACGCGCCAGCTTGGCATCGTCCAGCGGGTAGGTGATGTGCGTCTTGTGCACGATCACGCCCTGGATGGGCCACAGGCGGTAGTAGAAGTCGGTGCCCGGGTCGTCGTTGGGGCGACGCGTGGCGATGGGGTCGATGGGCTGCCCGCTGGGCGTACGCGAACGCACCAGCTGGAAGAAATGCCCGCTCTTGCCGCCATCGAAATACAGGTGGGCGAGGAACAGGTGCTCGAACAGCCAACGCCCCACCAGCACCTCGCGGGCGCCCCGGGCGTTGAGCAGGGTCTCCCACTCGGCCACCTGGCGTGCCTCGTCGGGCGTGGGCGTCGGCGCGACCTCTTCAACCGGTGCGCCGGCCGCCAGCCAGCGCTGCAGGGTCTGGTACTGCTGGTCGTCCAGCCCGGTCACGGCGAAGGGCATGCCGGCGTGGGCGAATTTCTTCGCGTAGTCGTCGAACTCCCCCGGCGCCGGGCACTGGTTCTCGCGGTTGATGCTGATGTCCAGGTCCGCCGGCAGCTTGGCGTTGGGCGCGAGCGGCGTGTTGTGGCCGAGCTCCAGCATGCGCGCCATCAGGGCGGCCTGGGAGGCCTGGCCGTGCAGAACGGAATAGAAGTCCTTCTGCCGCCAGGCGGCTTCGCCACGGGCGTCGAAATACAGCCGGGTGGTGGGTTGGGCCTTAGTGCGGGTGCCGTCGTAGACCGGCTTCTTGGTCGCCCCGCGCGTGGCGCCCTCGGCGCTGCCCAGGTTGAGCTGGCACGGCGAGTCGTAGCAGGCGTGGCAGGCCACGCACTTCTCGGTGAAGATCGGCTGGATGTCGCGGCTATAGGAAATTTCCTCGGCCTGCGCCGCAGCGCCCAGGAACAGGAAGGCGGCGGCGAACAACGCGCGATACGGCATGAAGCGTTTTCCTTGGCGAACGGACCGGCCGATTCTAACGGCATCCGCGCTGCGCTGCAGCGAACCGGTAGCCAAGGTGGTAGCGATGGGCTGCGCCCTCACGGCGCAGCGCCATCGCCCAGCTAGCCGCAGCGGCTCAGCTGTAGGTCAGGCCCAGGCCGGAAGCGATGCGCTCCAGGGTGGCCTTTTCTTCCTTGCTGATCTTGCTGCCGAAGCCGAGGAAGCCGCCGGAGGCCGAGGCCACCGTCTTGCCCAGGCCCAGCAACGCCTGCTTGAACGCCTGCGCCTCCTCCGCCGATACCTTGGTCTCGACGATCAGGCGGATGCGCAGCAGTTCCTGGGCGTGGTTGAACGGCGTGGTCAGCAGTTCAGTCAGCAGCTGCGGCACATCGGTGATGACGTTGGTGATGATGCGCGAGTACAGCTCACCCCCTTCCTTGGCCGAATCCCCCAGCTGCTTGACGAAGGCCTGGGCCTCCTTGTTGTCGAGCTTGCCATCGGCGGCGGCCACCAGCAGGAACACCATGAAGGGCGCGCGGCGCAGGGCCTGGAACTCCTCGGCGGTGAAATTGGTGTTCTCCTGGCCGTGGAAGCCGGAGCTTTCGCCTGCCTGATCGACGAAGTTGCTGTTCCACACCTCCAGGGCTTCCTCGTTGTTCTCCAGCCCATCGAAGAAGGCGGCGGCCAGCTCCTGGAGTTCGTCGTTGGAGAAGCCCGCGCCAGCCGAAGCTTTCGGCTTGTGCACAGCGAAGCCGGCTTCGTGGCCGGCATTGCGGTAGGGCAGCAGCCACTGGAAATGACGCTGTTTGTCCGAAGCGAAGCGGATGTCGACGATCAGGCAGTCGGTCTTGCCGGTGGGCAGGGTGACCAGGCCGTCGCGGATGAACACGGCGCCCAGCTTGTCTGCGGCCAGGTTGGTGATGCGCGCATCGCCCTGCTGCATGGCCTCCACCGAGCTGTCCATGAACAGCCGTTCCATGCTGGTCTGCTGGTCCGTGCCCAGGTAGCCGACGATGGGGATCAGCATCTCGCCGGTGGCGACGCCCTGTACTGCATGACCGGCCCAGTAGCCGGCCATTTCCATCACTTTCTTCGCCTGTTCCATCGAACTGCTTCCTTGTATGTGTTCAGTCTTGCGTGCGGTGTGGGGTATTCGGGCAGCCTGTCTTTCGCCTCTTGGTGGGCTTTGCCCTGCTGCACTAGCGAGGTGCCAGCATCAATCTGCAACAGCCGCGCCGGCCTGTGAAGAGCAGCAGCCGGCTTTCGTGACCCAGATCGACAATCCGAGGCGCTCGCCGCCCCACCGCCCGTCCGCCAGGGCCTGCCGAGCGCTGCAGACGTGAACGCCGTCATCTCTCACAGCGGGCCGCCGGCGTATCCTGCCGCCACGCCAGACCGCCAGGGATGATGTCGGCGCAGCTACAGGGACCGTTCTCGGGGCCGCCGTCCGGCGCTCCCCCTCCTGAACTGCAGCCGAACGCCACCCGGCCGGCCCCAGCCATGCCACAGGAGATCCTGACCATGAAACCCCTCGCCGGCGCCCTTGCCGCCCTGACCCTCAGCGCCTGTGCCCAGGCGTCCGATTGCGGCTTCGCGCCGCTGAAACTGGTGGCGAGCCCCGAGGCGCCCACCACCTTCGTCGGCGACGGCCAGCACCTGCAGGTGCGCTTCGTCAACGAGAATCCGGACATCGCCGAACCCGACTCCTTCCCCGAGCCGCCGGTGGTGTTGCTGGACAAGGCCAGCGGCAAGAGCTGCAACATCGAGGACGGCGGCATCTGGGCCCGCGACCCGCTGTTCCTCAGCCGCGACGAGAAGCGCCTGGTGACCTACGAGTTCAGCGGTTCCAACGGCGAGCTGGTGGCCTACGACACCGCCACCTGCAAGGTGCTGCACCGCCAGGACATCACCGGCAAGCGCGCGTCCATCGAGGGCGAGGAGCTGGTGCTGGGCGACGACTGCGACGACACCGGCAGCTGCAAGACCCACGCAAAGCAACCCGTACAGCCTTTCTGCAAACCCTGATAGGGATGAGTCAATGAGCCTCGACACCTGCATCGTCAACGCCGCCACCGCGGCCTGGGACCAGAGCTATATCACCGGTACCCAGAACAAGAAGAACTGCTCCGGCTTCCTCCAGTCGGTGGCCGCCACCCTCGGCGTACCGATCCCCGCCGGCACCGCCGACTCCATCATGGGCGGCCTGCCCCAGGCCACCGGCTGGAAGGAACTGGCCAGCGGTGACGAAGCCGCGCAGAAGGCCTCCCAGGGTTACTTCGTGATCGCCGGCATCAAGGGCAGCGACCACAACCCGGCGCGCAACAACGGCCACGTCGCCGTGGTCATCGGCGGCACCCTGTACCGTGGCAAGTACCCCCGCGTCTGGTGCGGCAGCATCGCCGGCTCGGTCGGCCAGAGCCAGGGCCTGCGCTCGGTCGGCGAGGTGTGGAACCGCACCGATCGCGACCTGGTGAAGTACTTCGTCTACGCCACGGCCAGCTGCCGCGGCTGATCCCCCCGCGCCGTGGATGACCCGCCCTCATCCACGGCCGCGTTCCCCGCTCTCCCCCGCCACGCCTGCATCCCCGCGCACCGGGCCCGCACGGGCTGTCGCGACCTTTCGCCGCAACCAACATGAGCCATTTTCATGCGCCAGTCGGTGGGCGGTCGATCCCTCTCATCTTTGCTATGCTTCGCACCCTTTTTCCGCCCAGCTAGTCAGGTCCTCCATGTCCAGCCCGCTCACCGATCGCAGCGCTCGCCTGCACGCCCTCCACCAGGCCCTCAAGGAACGCATCCTGATCCTCGATGGCGGCATGGGCACCATGATCCAGAGCTACAAGCTGCAGGAGGAGGATTATCGCGGCGCGCGCTTCGCCGACTGGCCGAGCGACGTCAAGGGCAACAACGACCTGCTGCTGCTGTCGCGCCCGGACGTGATCCAGGCCATCGAGAAGGCCTACCTCGACGCCGGTGCCGACATCCTCGAGACCAACACCTTCAACGCCACCCAGGTGTCCCAGGCCGACTACGGCATGGAATCCCTGGTGTACGAGCTGAACGTCGAGGGCGCGCGCCTGGCCCGTGAAGTGGCCGACGCCAAGACCCTGGAAACCCCGGACCGCCCGCGCTTCGTCGCCGGCGTCCTCGGCCCGACCAGCCGCACCTGTTCCATCTCCCCCGACGTCAACGACCCGGGCTACCGCAACGTCACCTTCGACGAGCTGGTGGAGAACTACACCGAGGCCACCAAGGGCCTGATGGAAGGCGGCGCCGACCTCATCCTCATCGAAACCATCTTCGACACCCTCAACGCCAAGGCGGCGATCTTCGCCGTGCAGGGCGTGTTCGAGGAGCTGGGCGTCGAGCTGCCGATCATGATCTCCGGCACCATCACCGACGCCTCCGGCCGCACCCTCTCGGGCCAGACCACCGAAGCCTTCTGGAACTCGGTGAGCCACGCCAAGCCGATCTCCGTGGGCCTCAACTGCGCCCTCGGTGCCAAGGAACTGCGCCCCTACCTCGCCGAACTGGCGGGCAAGGCCGGCACCCATGTCTCCGCGCACCCCAACGCCGGCCTGCCCAACGCCTTCGGCGAGTACGACGAGACCCCGGCGGAAATGGCCGTGGTGGTCGAGGAGTTCGCTGCCAGTGGTTTCCTCAACATCATCGGCGGCTGCTGCGGCACCACCCCGGGGCACATCGAGGCCATCGCCAAGGCCGTGGCCAAGCACCCGCCACGCGTGATCCCGGAGATTCCCAAGGCCTGCCGCCTGTCGGGCCTGGAGCCCTTCACCATCGACCGCAGCTCGCTGTTCGTGAACGTCGGCGAGCGCACCAACATTACCGGCTCCGCCAAGTTCGCCCGTCTGATCCGCGAGGAGAACTACACCGAGGCCCTGGAAGTCGCCCTGCAGCAGGTGGAAGCCGGCGCCCAGGTCATCGACATCAACATGGACGAGGGCATGCTCGACTCCAAGGCGGCGATGGTGCGTTTCCTCAACCTCATCGCCGGCGAGCCGGACATCTCCCGCGTGCCGATCATGATCGACTCCTCCAAGTGGGAGGTGATCGAGGCCGGCCTGAAGTGCATCCAGGGCAAGGGCATCGTCAACTCCATCTCGATGAAGGAAGGCGTCGAGCAGTTCAAGCACCACGCCAAGCTGTGCAAGCGCTACGGCGCCGCGGTGGTGGTGATGGCCTTCGACGAGGTCGGCCAGGCCGACACCCAGGCGCGCAAGGAAGAGATCTGCCAGCGCAGCTACGACATCCTGGTCAACGAAGTGGGCTTCCCGCCGGAAGACATCATCTTCGACCCGAACATCTTCGCCGTCGCCACCGGCATCGAGGAACACAACAACTACGCGGTCGACTTCATCAACGCCTGCGCCTACATCCGTGACAACCTGCCCCATGCGCTGAGCTCGGGCGGCGTGTCCAACGTGTCGTTCTCCTTCCGTGGCAACAACCCGGTGCGCGAGGCGATCCACTCGGTGTTCCTCTACTACGCCATCCAGAACGGCCTCACCATGGGCATCGTCAACGCCGGCCAGCTGGAGATCTACGACGAGATCCCGAAAGAGCTGCGCGACGCCGTGGAAGACGTGGTGCTCAACCGCAACGCCAACGCCACCGAAGCCCTGCTGGCCATCGCCGACAAGTACCGGGGCGACGGCGCGGTCAAGGAAGTGGAGAACGAGGAATGGCGCTCGCTGCCCGTGGACAAGCGCCTGGAACACGCGCTGGTCAAGGGCATCACCGCCTTCATCGTCGAAGACACCGAGGAATGCCGCCAGCAGTGCGCGCGCCCCATCGAGGTGATCGAAGGCCCGCTGATGTCCGGCATGAACGTGGTCGGCGACCTGTTCGGCTCCGGCAAGATGTTCCTGCCCCAGGTGGTGAAATCCGCCCGGGTGATGAAGCAGGCCGTGGCCCACCTGATCCCCTTCATCGAAGAGGAAAAGGGCGACAAGCCGGAAGCCAAGGGCAAGATCCTCATGGCCACCGTCAAGGGCGACGTCCACGACATCGGCAAGAACATCGTCGGCGTGGTACTCGGCTGCAACGGCTACGACATCGTCGACCTTGGCGTGATGGTGCCGGCGGAAAAGATCCTGCAGACCGCCATCGCCGAAAAGTGCGACATCATCGGCCTCTCCGGCCTGATCACCCCCTCGCTGGACGAGATGGTCCACGTCGCCCGCGAAATGCAGCGCCAGGGCTTCGAGCTGCCGCTGATGATCGGCGGCGCCACCACCTCCAAGGCCCACACCGCGGTGAAGATCGACCCGCAGTACAGCAACGACGCCGTGGTCTACGTCACCGACGCCTCGCGTGCCGTGGGCGTGGCCACCCAGCTGCTGTCCAAGGAACTCAAGGCGGGCTTCGTCGAGCGCACCCGTGCCGACTACGTCGAAGTCCGCGAGCGCACCGCCAACCGCGCCGCCCGCACCGAGCGCCTGGCCTACGCCGACGCCCTGGCCAACAAGCCGGCCTTCGACTGGGCCGGCTACCGCGCGCCCAAGCCGAGCTTCACCGGCGTGCGCGTGCTGGAAGACATCGACCTCGCGGTGCTGGCCGAGTACATCGACTGGACGCCCTTCTTCATCTCCTGGGACCTGGCCGGCAAGTACCCGCGCATCCTCACCGACGAGGTCGTAGGCGAAGCCGCCACCGCGCTGTTCGCCGACGCCCAGGCGATGCTGAAGAAGCTCATCGACGAGAAGCTGATCAAGGCCCGCGCCGTGTTCGGCTTCTGGCCGGCCAACCAGGTCAACCACGACGACATCGAAGTGCGTGACGACCAGGGCAAGCCGCTGGCCACCCTGCACCACCTGCGCCAGCAGACCATCAAGCCCGACAGCAAGCCCAACCTGTGCCTGGCCGACTTCGTCGCGCCCAAGGAAAGCGGCGTGGTCGACTACGTCGGCGGCTTCATCACCACCGCCGGCATCGGCGCCGAGGAAGTGGCCAAGACCTATGAGGCCAAGGGCGACGACTACAACTCGATCATGGTCAAGGCCCTGGCCGACCGCCTCGCCGAGGCCTGCGCCGAATGGCTGCACGAGCGCGTGCGCAAGGAACACTGGGGCTACGCCGCCGACGAGCACCTGGACAACGAGGCGCTGATCAAGGAGCAGTACAACGGCATCCGCCCCGCTCCCGGCTACCCGGCCTGCCCGGACCACACCGAGAAGGCCACCCTGTTCAACCTGCTGGACCCGAGCGCCAGCTTCGACGCGCCCGGCGTCAGCGGCGTGTTCCTCACCGAGCACTTCGCCATGTTCCCGGCGGCGGCCGTCAGCGGCTGGTACTTCGCCCACCCCGAGGCGCAGTACTTCGCGGTCGGCAAGATCGAACGCGACCAGGTGGAGAGCTACAGCAAGCGCAAGGGCCAGGACCAGGCCGTGAGCGAACGCTGGCTGGCGCCGAACCTCGGCTACGACTACTGACCCCGGCCAGGCCCGCGCAATGCGGGCCTGGTTCTTTCTGGCTCCCAGCGGCGCAACGATGGGTTTCGCGGGGCTCTACCCATCCTACGGGTGCCCAGTCCGCGCGGCTTGGTGCTCTTCGTAGGATGGGTCGGGCGGCGTTCCGCGAGCGAAACGAAACCCATCACCGCGATGCCCCCGACACGCTCGATCACTCCCTGAACGCCCCCAGAAACGACCACTCCTCCGAAACCACTGCAGGAACCCCGACATCGGCCGACACGCCTTTCAGAGGCGCAATGGCCCGGGCACTGCTATTGCATAGGAAGTGCCTGCCGCGCCTCTGCCGTGCGCCGCCTTCCAGCTCGGGAATCGAGGAGTACCGAATGTCTCTGCTGCCTGACCGCATTTCCAGCCGCCTGACCCTGGGCGCGATCTTCCTCCTGTTGCTCACCGCCCTCGCCGTGTTCGCCATCATGGTGTTCCGTGGCCAGCCCCGGGTGGTGGCGGAAAGTAACGCCCTGATCGAGCAGACCGGCAGCGCCATCGTCCGCCAGCTCGGCCTCAAGCTCGCCGGCATCGAGGGCCTGGCGGTGAGCATGGCGCACCTGGCCGAGGTGCTGCCCCGGGAAGAGGCACAGTACCGCGACAACTACCCCAACCTGATCGACAACAGCGGCGATGCGGCCATCGCCGGCGGCGGCATCTGGCCGGAGCCGGGCGCCTTCACCGAAGGCGTCGACCGCCGCAGCTTCTTCTGGGCACGCGGTGCCAGCGGTGCGCTGGAATACTCCGACGACTACAACAAGCCCGAAGGCCCCGGTTACCACAACGACGCCTGGTACACCGGCGCGCGCAGCGCCAGCGGCAATGCCTGCACCTGGTCCGAGGCCTACCAGGACCCGGTCAGCAAGGTGCCCATGGTCACCTGCAGCGTGCCCTACAAGCTGCAGGGCCGCTTCGCCGGGGTCAGCACCATCGACCTGCGCCTCGACGACCTCGCCGCCTTCCTCAAGGACCAGGGCAAGGTCACCGGCGGCTATGCCTTCGCCCTCGACCCGGCCGGCAACATCCTGTTCTTCCCCCTGCCGGGCAGCGGCGCCGAAGCCAGCATGCAGAAGTTCGACGACCTCGCCGCCCGTGAAGCCTGGCTGCAGCCGCTGGCGGAGGCCCGGCGCAAGCTCGGCTCCAGCGGCACCGCCAGCGTGGCGCTGGACGACGACGCCCTGCTGGGCGAAGCCAGCCAGGCCAACCTCTTCGTGATGCCGCAAACCCACTGGACCGTCGGCCTGGTCACACCGCAGACCCGGGTCACCGGCCTGGCGCGCGCGCTCACCTATGAACTGCTGGCCTTCCTCCTGCCCTTGCTGGGCCTGCTGCTGTTCTTCGTCTGGCTGGCCGGGCGCAAGGTGCTGGAGCAGCTCGGCGAAACCACCGGCCAGATCGACGCCCTCGGCAGCGGCCAGGGCCACGGCGGCGCACTGACTATCCTCCGTGACGACGAGATCGGCGGCCTGCGCCGTTCGGTCAACCAGTACGCCGGGCGCCTGCAGGGCATGCTCCAGGTAATCGCCGAGGAATCCCGCCGCCTGCAGGAAGAGGCCGCCAGCCTCGGCCGCCTCAGTGGCGCCCTGCTCCACCGCGCCGAGCAGCAACGCCAGGAAAACACCCAGCTGGCGGCGGCCATCACCGAGATGTCCTCCAGTGCCAACGAAGTGGCGCAGAACACCAACGACTGTGCCGACACCGCCCAGCGCTCCCAGGGCGTGGTCAGCGAAGGCCAGCAGAAGGTCAGCTCCAACAGCCGCTCCATCCAGGCGCTGTCCAGTGAAATGGCCGCTGCCGCCGCGGTGATCGCGCGGCTGGAGCAAGACAGCCAGCAAGTGGGCGCCGTGCTCGATGTGATCAAGGCCATCTCCGAGCAGACCAACCTGCTGGCGCTCAACGCCGCCATCGAGGCCGCCCGTGCCGGCGAGCAGGGCCGTGGCTTCGCCGTGGTCGCCGACGAGGTGCGCTCCCTGGCAGCCAAGACGCAGAGCTCGGCCAACGAGATCAGCACCATGATCGCCAGCCTGCAGCAGGCCTCGCGCCAGGCGGTGCAGGCCATGCAGGCCGGCGAGGCACGCACCCGCCATGCGGTGGAGGAAGCCGAAGGCGCGGCCACCGCGCTGTCGACCACGGTGCAGAGCTTCGACGACATCTCCCAGCGCGCCCAGCAGATAGCCGTCGCCGCCCAGGAGCAGAGCCACGTGACCCAGGAGATCAACGAACTGGCGGTGCGCATCCACTCGGTGAGCGAGGAAAACGCCCGCGATGCGGTGGACCTGGACGCCCTCGGCCAGGCCATGCAGCAGTCGGCGGCGCGCCTGGCGGAGCTCAGCCGTGGCGGGCGCTGAGGCCCTGCCAGCGGCGGGCGCGCGGTGGTAGGATGCGCGCCCCATGCGTATCCAAGACCTGCACGACCGCCTCGCCGCCCTCGGCGCCAAACCCATCCACCGTGGGCGGGTGATCCGCGCCTGGCTGCAGGGCAAGCCCCTCGATGCCTGCACCCTGCGCCAGCAAGCCCAGGACTTCCTGCCCATCAGCGTGCGTGAAGGCCTGCCGGCCCTGGCCGAGGAGCTGGACAACCTCGCGCGACTGCGCTCCGAGCATCCCGCCGCCGACGGCTCGGCACGGCTGCTGGTGGGCCTGGCCGACGGCCAGATGGTCGAAAGCGTGCTGCTGCCCCGCGACGGCCTGTGCGTCTCCAGCCAGGTCGGCTGCGCCGTGGGTTGCGTGTTCTGCATGACCGGCAAGAGCGGCCTGCTGCGCCAGGTCGGCAGCCTGGAGATCGTCGCCCAGGTAGCCCTGGCGCGACGCTACCGCAAGGTGAAGAAAGTGGTGTTCATGGGCATGGGCGAGCCGGCCCACAACCTCGACAACGTGCTGGAGGCCATCGACCTGCTGGGCACCGACGGCGGCATCGGCCACAAGAACCTGGTGTTCTCCACCGTGGGCGACCCGCGTGTCTTCGAGCGCCTGCCCCAGCAGCGGGTCAAACCGGCCCTGGCGCTGTCGCTGCACAGCAGCCGCGCCGAGCTGCGCGAACAACTGCTGCCCAAGGCGCCGCGCATCAGCCCCGAGGAACTGGTGGAGCTGGGCGAAGCCTATGCCCGCACCACGGACTACCCCATCCAGTACCAGTGGACGCTGCTCGCCGGCATCAACGACAGCCAGGAGGAAGCCGACGGCATCCTGCGCCTGCTCAAGGGCAAGTTCGCGGTGATGAACCTCATCCCCTACAACAGCCTGGAAGCGGACGACTACCAGCGCCCGGGCGGTGATCGCATCATCGAGCTGGTGCGCTACCTGCACAGCCGTGGCGTGCTGACCAAGGTGCGCAATTCCGCCGGCCAGGACATCGATGGCGGCTGTGGCCAGTTGCGCGCCCGCGCCGAGAAGGTCAACACCCGCCTGCTGCATCCCGTGCATTGATCCGGGCAGCCTGCCGGGGGCGAGCTAAGCTTGTGCCCCACGGAGGTGCACCATGGACGACAGCAACATCGACGACGACAACCAACGCCCCCTGACCTTCCGCGAGATGCTCCACAGCGTCGCGGCGGCCGCCTTCGGCGTGCAGAGCGGCAAGAACCGCTCGCGGGACTTCAGCCGTGGCAAGCCCAGCCACTTCATCATCCTCGGGGTGCTCTTCACCCTGGTGTTCGCGCTGACGCTGTTCGGCGTGGTCAAGCTGGTGCTGCACCTCGCCGGGCTGTAGTGCGCGTCAATCCAGCAGCGGAGACAGGGAAAAGCGGTAGCCGGAGAAGTCCGGGTGCCCACGCGCACCGAAATCGCGGAACCTGACGCCGTAGCCCGGCCGTTGGAGGTGCTTCAGCAACTGCCGAGCCTGTCGCGCATCCAGCCGGGTGAACAACCGCGCGCGCTGGTCCGCGCCGCCGAAACGGGCGAAATCCTGCCCAGCGTCGTAATCCGCCAGCATCACCAGTGCCCAGCCACCCAAGGTGAAGTGCCCGCCCACCAGCACATCCACGCGCCCATCGGTACGCGCCTGCAGCACCTCGGGAGAGTTGTTCAGCGCGGAGAAATGCAAGCGACCACGCACCTGCGCGCCCAACTCATCGGCAGCCTGCATGGCGCCGAAGGCCATCGCGTCATTGGCCGCCCATACCAGGCTGACCCTCGGATAGCGTGGTAGCAGTTGGCGGGCCTGCTCTAGAGCCCGGCCACGGTCCCACTCGGCATACACGAGCTGGCGCAGCCTGACATCCGGGTTGGCTGCCAGCACCCGCTGCAGCCCCGCCTCCCGGAGGCGGGCCGCGGGCGTCTGCTTCACGCCGGAGAACGCCAGCATCTCGATCCCGCCCTGTGGCTGCACGCGGCGCTGCTGGCGGATCAGCTCCTCGGCCATCAGCGCCCCGGCCTCCTCGTCATTGGGCACCAGGCTGCCGATCCAGTTGCCATAGCGCTCGCGCGGGCCGCCGGCCAGGCCGCGCTGCTCATCCGTCAAGGTGCTATTGACGATGAACAAGCGCACCCCGCTGCCCTGCCCCAGCCGGAGAATCTCCGGTGCGACGTACTGCTCGTTGACGAATACCAGATAGTCGGGGCGCTGCGTCTCGGGCCCCATAAGCGCTGCGCGGGCCTGACCCAGCATGCGCGCGTTGTCACGCTCGGCGAACTCGATGCGCAATTCCATACCCAGGTCATCGGCAGCCGCGCGCATGAATTCGGCGTAGCTGCGCCAGAACGGCTCGTCGCTACGACCGGGGTTGAGAAACACAACGGAGGCGGCCTGCGCCAGGTCACAACAGAACAGCCCCATGCACAAGGCCAGGGAGCGTGGAAAGGACATCAAGGAAAACCTTTTCGTCGAATGCGCTGCAGTATACCCGCGCCACACCCCGCCGCCTCGCTTGCTCCTGCTACTGGTGGCTGACCCAAAACACCGCCGTGGCGACCACGATCAGGATGAGGCAGAAAATCGCGACGGCATCGATGCCGCTGTCCGAGCTGGAGTTTTCGGTGTGATCGTTCATGGCATCCCCTTGTTGTGGTTATGGGTGCTACGCCCACGAGTTAAGACCAGGACCGGCAACCTCTCAAGCCGACGCGATGGCCCTCCCCCCCGCCCGGTAAACCCCGTGCAACGGAAAAATATGAGCCAGGCAGCAGAAACAGGCATTGACGAGGCGATAGCGGGGGTCGCGCCCGGCCCGGATGAATTACCATCGGCCATCGCACCGCCAAGGACAGGTTCATCATGTTGCAGAAGTTGCTGGAAAAAATAGGCCTCTCCACCCCCGCTACCCCCTTCACCAAGCATGTCGCCGAAAGCCTCGAGGTGCTCGACATCCTCGTCCCGGGCCTGGCGACCCGCGCCGCCAGCTACGTGCTCAGCGGCCGTGACGAGACGGTGCTGCTCGACCTGGGCAAGCTCAACGGCGAAGAGGCCGTGGTGCTGCTCGACCAGCCGGCCACCATGGGCTGGTGGCACCCCTCGGGCAACGTGCGCAACGACGCGCAAAAGCACAAGAAGCGCATCAACGCCGCCGCCAACGCCCGCGCCCGCCTCTATATAGTCACCCCGGAAACCGACCCGCTGGCCCTCGCCCGCTTCGGCAAGGTGCTCGCGGCCGCCTGTCAGGGCGCCAACCTGGTGCGCACCGCCAAGGTGCCCGACTGGTTCATCTACCTGGTGGTGGATGCCCTGCACACCACGGTGAAGAACCTCGGCAACAAGCACGGCGAGGACATGCGCAAGCACTGGAACTTCGCCCTGCTGACACGCCTGCTGGCGGTGGACGAACTGCCGGCGGACGACGCCCTGCTGCTGGTCCTCGACCGTCGCGACCTCAACGATTACCACTGGCGTGAAATCGCCACCCTGCTCGCCCTCCCCGGCACCAGCGACTACCTGCTGCAGCACCCCGAGAGCACCCGCGCCCTGCCCGGCCAATTGTCGGCGGGCGGCTGCCTGACCCTGGTAGAGCTGCTCGGTAACCATCGCCCCCTGGCCGATGCCTTTGCCGACGTGCTGGTACGCCTGGCGGTGAGCGCGGCCAAGAGCGTGCGCAGCGCCGCCGCGCCGCAGGTCGAGGCGCTGCCGCTGGAGGTCAAGCTCAGCCATCTGCAACGCCTGCTGGAAACCGGCGCCAACAGCGAGCGCGCCCAGGCCGCCGACATGCTCGCCCGCAGCGGCGAGGAAGCCCGCGCCCTGCTCCAGGCACGCCTGGAGGTGGAAAGCTCCAAGCCCGTGCAGCAGGCCCTGAGCAATGCCCTGGCGCGCCTGGACAGCCAGACCCGCGCCCAGCAGGAGGAACTGCCCGAGGCCAGCGACTTCGAGCGCTGCGCCGAGGTCCAGCTCGGCGATGCGGTGCTGGAGCTGCTGCGCCAGAACCTCGTGGAGCTGCTGGAGGAAAGCCGCATCGCCGCCGAGGAGGAGGTCCGCCAGAACCTCGAACACAAGCGCAAGTGGGACTGGCAGCAGAAGACCTACAAGTCGCTGCAGGCGCTGGGCGAGTCGGACCTGCGCAACGCCCTGGAGCGCCTCAACGGCGCGGCGCGCGGCAAGTTCCCGAACGGCATGGACCTGGTGCTGCAATACAAGGGGCGCCTGGCCGCCAACCCCGACGTCAACCTGCTGCACATCCTCCGCTCCCCGGCCAACCGCCATTTCAACTGGTACCAGGTCGCCCAGTGGCTCAAGGGCGACGCCCTGCAGCGCCTGGACCTGCGCACCCTGGAAGACGCCCTGCAACGCAGTGGCCATGAAGACCCGGCGCGGGCCACCGCAGACATCTGCTTCGGCTGGAACTCGCCCATCGGGCAGATCGCCCCGGAGCGCGTCTGGCCCTTCTTCGCCGCGCACCCCGAGTTCATCGAAGAGGCCTTCGGCCTGCGCCCCGCTCCGGGCCGCTACAGCTACAGCGTGGCCACCACGCTGACCCTGCTGGAGCAGTTCCCCAGCCTGCCGGCACGCTTCGTCCCCGTGCTGCTCGAACTGGCCCTGGGCAGCAGCAAGACCAACCGCGCCGAGGCCCAGCAACTGCTGGAGACCCTGCCGGACATCGGCGACCGCGCCGTGGAAGCCCTGGCTTCGAGCAAGCAGGAGATCCGCACCCTGGCCGCCGAATGGCTGCAGCGCCTGGGCTACCACGCGGCGATTCCCGCGCTGAAGGCGGCCCTGGCCAAGGAAAAACGCGAGACCGTCCGCGCCGCCCTGCTCACCACCCTGGAAAGCTTCGGCGAAGACATCTCCGGCCACCTGGCCCCGGACGTGCTGCTGGCCGAGGCGCAGAAAGGCCTGCAGGCCAAGCCGCCGGCCAGCCTCGCCTGGCTCGACCTGGACCATCTGCCCGCCTGCCAGTGGCTCGACGGCACGCCGGTGGAACCGGCCATCCTGCGCTGGTGGGTGATCCTCGCCTGCAAGCTCAAGGAGCCGGCCGGCAACGGCCTGCTCAACCTCTACCTGGAGCGCCTGGCCCCCGCCAGCCGCAACGCCCTGGGCAAGAGCCTGCTGCTGGGCTTCATCGCCCAGGACACCCGCAACCCCAGCCTGGAAGAGGCCATCGCCTACGCCCAGGCCAACGTCGCGCGGCAGATGCAGAACTACCAGTCCTGGGCGAAGTACTCCCCCGAATACGCCGACATCACCCAGGAACAGGCCTTCGAGTCGCTGAAGCGCGAGCACCTGGCCAACTACCTGGGCAGCGCCATCGCCGACAAGGGCATCCTCGCCCTCACCTGGCACACCACCGCCCACGAGCAGGTGAGCCTGATCCAGGCCTACATGCGCGACCACTACCCGCGTCGCTCGCAGATCGAAGCCATGATCAGCGCCGCCGCCAACAGCAACGAGCCCCTGGTCATCCAGCTGCTGCTGTCCATCGCCCGCCGCCACCGCACCGCCTCGGTACAGACCCGAGCCCGCGAACTGGTGGAGCAGATCGCCCAGCGCAACGGCTGGAGCGCCGACGAACTGGCCGACCGCACCATCCCCAGCGCCGGCTTCGACGAGAGCGGCGTGCTCACCCTGCACTACGGCGAGCGCCTGTTCACCGCGCGCCTGGACGCCGCGCTCAAGCTGGAGCTGTGCAACTCCGACGGCAAGGTGGTCAAGGCCCTGCCGGAACCGCGCAAGAGCGACGACCCGGCGCTGATCAAGGAAGCCAAGTCGCAGTTCTCCACCAGCAAGAAGGAGCTCAAGCAGGTGATCGACCTGCAGAGCCAGCGCCTCTACGAAGCCATGTGCGCCGCGCGCCTGTGGCCGGTGGGCGAATGGCGCGAGTACCTGCAGCAGCACCCGATCATGCGGCACCTGCTGCAGCGCCTGGTCTGGGCGGAAGTCGGTGCCGACGGCGCCACCCGCCTGTTCCGCCCCACCGAGGACGGCAGCTTGATCGACCTCGACGACGACGAAGTGGAACTGGCCGACGACAGCCGCATCCGCCTCGCCCACGCCGCGCTGGTGGACGGCGAAACGGCCAAGGGCTGGGTGCGCCACTTCAAGGACTACAAGGTCAAGCCGCTGTTCGCGCAGATGTCGCGCCAGCTGCCGGAGATCGCCCCCGAAGCCGCCGACCCGGCCAGCGACAACAGCATCGGCGACCGCCTGGGCTGGCTCAGCGATACCTTCACCCTGCGTGGCGTGCTGACCAAGCTCGGCTACCAGCGCGCCGCTGCCGAAGACGGCGGCTTCTTCGACCACTACTTCAAGGAATTCACCAGCCTGGGCCTGCGCGTGAGCATCGGCTTCACCGGCAACTGCCTGCCGGAAGAGAACGTCCCCGCCGCGCTGACCCGCCTCGCCTTCGAGAAGATCGGCCGCCGCTGGTCCAGCGGCGACAACCTGCCGCTGGCCGATATCCCGCCGGTGCTGCTGGCCGAAACCTACGCCGACTACCGCGCCGCCGCCGATGCCTGCGTCGGCTTCGATCCCCAGTGGGAGAAGAAGACCCCATGGTAAGCACCGTTCTCCGCCAGGCCTCGGAACAGCATTTCGCCGAGGAACTGCAACGCCTGACCCAGGCCGACCAGCAGGCCGGCGCCGACCTGCCGCCCGGCTGGCTGCGCTCGCCGCGCTCGGTGCGGCGCTTCATCCTCGGTGACGAGGCGCTCGGCGTCAGCCGCAAGTTCTATGGCGACGACGCCCTGGTGGACCGCGCCATCGTCACCCTGCTCGGCCGCCAGGGCCTGATGCTGGTGGGCGAGCCGGGCACGGCCAAGTCGATGCTCTCCGAGCTGCTCGCCGCCGCCATCAGCGGTGACTCGATGCTCACCATCCAGGGCACCGCCGGTACCACCGAAGACCACATCAAGTACTCCTGGAACTACGCCCTGCTGCTGGCCGAAGGGCCGACCCAGCGGGCCCTGGTGGGCTCGCCGCTGTACCAGGGCATGAGCCAGGGCAAGCTGGTGCGCTTCGAGGAGATCACCCGCTGCCCGCCGGAGATCCAGGACGTGCTGATCTCCCTGCTTTCGGAAAAGCAGATGATGATCCCCGAGCTGGGCGAGGCCGGGCAGCTGCACGCCTGCCCCGGCTTCAACCTGATCGCCACCGCCAACCTGCGCGACCGCGGCGTGCACGAGATGTCCGCCGCCCTCAAGCGCCGCTTCAACTTCGAGACCGTGCGCCCCATCGCCGACAGCGAATTCGAGGTGGAACTGGTGATGCGCCAGCTGCTCCGCGAGCTGGGCGACGAAGCCGGCAAGGTGACGATCGAGCGCGACGTCATCGGCCTGCTGGTCACCGTGTTCCAGGAGCTGCGTGGCGGCACCACCCGCGAAGGCACCGCGATCAAGGCCCCGGATGCGGTCATGTCCACCGCCGAGGCGGTCAGCGTCGCCTATGCCGCCGCCCTGGAAGCCCGCTACCTCGGCGACGGCCGCCTGACCCCGGCCGAGCTGGCGCGCCAGCTGCTGGGCGTGGTGTTCAAGGACAACCGCGACGACGCCAAGCGCCTGCGCCACTACCTGGACAGCGTGGTGCGCGAGCGCGCCCGCCGTGACGACCGCTGGAAGCACTTCTTCGACGCCAGCAAGGGCCTGTGGGACTGACCCATGCCGCCCGCACACAGCCCCGGCGCTGACCCGCGCCTGCCCGCGCGGCTGCAGGCCGCTGAGCGCAACCGCCAGGCGCTGGCTGAGGCCGGCCTGCATTTCGCGCCGCTGCGCCACCACAGCCCGGCCTGCGCCTTCGCCCTGCGCGCGCAGCTGGACGAGCTGCGCCCGGCAGCGGTGCTGATCGAGGGGCCGGCCGACTTCGATGCCCTGCTCCCCGACCTGCTCGATCCGCGCAGCCGCCCGCCCCTGGCGATCCTCTCCCAGCACCGCAACGGCGTCTCGGGCGATGCGCCGCCGCGCTCGGCGTTCTTCCCCTTCTGCGACTACTCGCCGGAATGGCAGGCCCTGCGCGAAGGCCATCGCCTCGGCGCGCAGCTGGCCTTCATCGACCTGCCCTGGGCCCGCCAGGAAGCCGCCGAGGAAGACCCGGAACAGAGCCGCAGCCTGATGGCCGAGCGCTACCTGGCCCACAGCGACTACATCGCCGCCCTGGCCCGCGAGGCCCATTGCCGCGACCACGACGAACTCTGGGAGCACCTGTTCGAACTGCGCGGCGCGGACGCCCTGCGGGACTGGCGCGCGCTGTTCGGCGACGCCTTCGCCTGGTGCTCCATGGCCCGCCTCGACTACGAAGACGACGTGCTCGCCGCCGAAGGCTCGCTGGCCCGCGAAGCGCACATGCTCGCCTGCATCCGCGACTGGCGGGTGCGCTGCGACGGCCCCCTGCTGGTGGTCACCGGCGGCTTCCACACCCTCGCCCTGGTGGAAGCGCTGGCCAGCGACAGCCCGCCCGCCGCCACACCCACCGCCAGCGGCGACAGCCAGGCCTGGCTGATCCGCTACAGCTTCGACCGCCTCGACGCCCTCAATGGCTACGCCTCGGGCATGCCCTCGCCGGCCTACCATCAGCGGGTCTGGGAGGCGTTGCTGGAAGACCCGGCAGACGGGCTGGCACGCCAGCGCATCGCCGCCCGCATCCTCAGTGCCATCGCCGCCGAAACCCGCGAGCGGCAGCTGGCCGATGCCCTGTCCTTCGCCGGCGTCAGCCAGGCCGCGCAACAGGCCGCCGGCCTGGCCACCCTGCGCCAGCACCCGGGGCCGGGGCGCTACGACCTGCTCGACGCCATCCACTCCTGCTTCGTCAAAGGCAGCCTGGACAATGGCCAGGCCGCCTTCCTCGCAGCGGTGAAGAACCAGCTGGGCGGCAACCGCCTGGGCGATGTCCCGCCCTCCAGCCTGGCTCCGCCGCTGGTGGAAGAAGCCCGCCGCCTGGCCCTGGGTCACCGCCTCGACCTCAGCGACAGCCTGGCCCGCCGCGCCCGGCTGGACCTCTACCGCAAGCCCCGGCACCGCGCCCGGGGCCGCTTCCTGCACCTGATGGCCTACCTGGACAGCGGCTTCGCCCGCCACCTGGGCGGCCCGGACTTCGTCAACGGCACCGGCCTGGACCTGCTCTTCGAGGAATGGGAATACGCCTGGTCGCCGCTGGTCGAGGCGCGCCTGATCGAGCGCTCCGAACTGGGCAGCAGCCTGCGGGAAGTCGCCGTCCGCCGCCTACTGGATGAAGAGCAGGCCTTGCAGACCAGCGGCCAGGGCCGCAGCGCCAGCCGCGCGGTGCAACTGCTGGCGCGGGCCGGCTCCATCGGCCTCGGCGAACAGCTGCCACGCCTGTTCGAGCGCCTGGCCGAACACCTGGAAGAAGACCCCGAGCTGGCCTCGGTGGTGACCTGTGGCCAGCGCCTGCTGCACCTGTGGCGCGGCCGCGAGCTGCTGGGCCTGGACGGCTACCCGCAACTGCCGGAGCTGCTGCAGCGCATCCTCCCCGCCACCCTGTTCCTGCTGCCGGGCCTCGCCGACTGCGACGCCGACCGTGAAGGCGCCGCCATCGACGCCCTGCTCGGCCTGCGCGAATTCCTCCACCTGGGCAGCAGCCAGGCCGGCCTGGCCCAGCAGGAGGCACCGCTGCACGAAACCCTCGACCGCCTGCAAGCCGTGGCACCCGCCGGTATCGCCGGTGCCCTCGACGCGCTGCGTTTCATCGATGGGCGCAGCAGCGAGGAACAACTGGCCGCGGCCCTGCAACGGCGCTTCGGCCCCGGCGCCGACAGCGAAGGCGCGGTGCGCTACCTGACCGGGCTGCTGCAGGCCGCGCCGGAGCTGATCCTGCGGGTGGACGACCTGGCCCTGGGGCTCAACGCCCTGGTGGCCAACTGGGACGAGGCCACCTTCGTCCGCCACCTGCCGGACCTGCGCCTCGCCTTCACCCGCCTCAAGCCCCGCGAAACCGGCCGCCTGGCCGATCACCTGGCCGGGCTCAACGGCATCGCCGGGGCCGCCCTCGACAGCGCCCACCACGAACTCGACAGCCACGACCTGCTCGCCGGCGCCGCCCTGCAGCTGGCGCTCAAGCGCTCGCTGGAGCGCGACGGGCTGCTGGCCTGGGCCCAGGAGACCCACCATGAGTGACCTGGAAGCTGCCCGCCGCTGGCGCCTGATCCTCGGCCGCTACGCCGACCGCGCGCTGCACGAAGCGAAGTTCGACGCCGCCGACGCGCGCCTGGAGAAGACCCTCGACTACCTCTACAACCGCGAATACCAGCGTCGCGGCCACGTCCAGGGCGGGCGCGGCGGCTCCCTGGACGACAGCCAGCTGACCGCCCTGAACTGGCTGGAGCAGGCGCGCACGCTGTTCCCCCGCTCCACCTTCGAGCGCCTGCAGGTGCAGGCCATCGAGCGCTATGAGATCAGCGCCCTGCTCACCGACCCGAACAGCCTGGCCACCCTCGAACCCAGCCCGGCGCTGGCCAAGGCCCTGCTCGGCGTGCGCGGCCGCCTGAGTGCGGACACCCGCGATGCCGTGCGCCAGCTGATCACCCGGGTGGTGGAGGAAATCCTCCAGCGCCTGCGCAACCGCTTCACCAACGCCCTGCACGGGCGGCGCAACCGCTTCCGCCGCTCGCTGGTGAAGAACGCACAGAACTTCGACTGGCGCGCCACCATCGCCGCCAACCTCAAGCACTACGACCCGCAGCGCAAACGCCTGCTGATCGAATCGCCACGCTTCAACGCCCGCGTCCGCCGACAG
Source organism: Pseudomonas sp. zfem005 (assembly GCF_032621735.1). Classification (NCBI taxonomy): domain Bacteria; kingdom Pseudomonadati; phylum Pseudomonadota; class Gammaproteobacteria; order Pseudomonadales; family Pseudomonadaceae; genus Pseudomonas; species Pseudomonas sp. zfem005. Next base: position 107,116 of record NZ_JAVYJE010000013.1, read on the forward strand.
TTGCCCTGGGACATCATCCTCTGCGTCGACCAGAGCGCCTCGATGCTCGACTCGGTGATGTACAGCGCCATCTGCGCCAGCATCCTCGCCAGCCTGCCCAGCGTGCGCGTGCGCCTGGTGCTGTTCGACACCCAGGTGGTGGACCTCAGCCACCTGGCCCACGACCCGGTGGAGGTGCTGCTCACCGTGCAACTGGGCGGCGGCACCGACATCGGCAAGGCCATGCGCTACTGCGAGCAACTGGTGGAGAACCCGCAATGCACGGTGCTCACCCTGATCAGCGACTTCGAGGAAGGCGCCGCCGTGGGCCCGCTGCTTTCCTGCGTGGCGCGCCTCAACGAAGCGCGGGTCAGGCTGCTCGGCCTCGCCGCCCTGGATGACGGCGCCCAGCCGGTCTACGACCCGGCCATGGGGCAGCGCCTCGCCGACCGCGGCATGCAGATCGCCGCGCTGACCCCGGAGCATTTCGCCCAGTGGCTGGCCGAGGTGATGCAATGAGTGCCTGGCAGCAGCGCTACCGCAGCTACGACGATGCCGCGCTGGAGGTGCTGGCCAACGCCGGCCTGCTGCGCCGCGCCACCAAGGATGTGGAGGCCGGCAAGCTGCGCTGGCTGGAGAACGACGACCAGGGCGGCCTGGTGGAAGCCGACGGCCAGCAGGTGCGCCTGGATGCCAGCGGCGTCGATGCCGCGCGCTGCACCTGCCCCGCCAACGGCTGCTGCAAGCACATCCTCGCGGCCGTCATCTGGCTGCGCGAACGACCCGCCTCTTCCGCCGGTGACGCGGCGGAAGAGGACGCCGACCTGGCGCTGCGCGACGCCCTGGCCCAGGACCCGCAACAGCTGCAGAAGCAGGCCGGCAAGGCCGCCACGCGCAAGGCCCGCCAATGGCTGGGCGAGCTGGTCGAAGCGCAGCACCAGAGCCACGGCCGGCGCCTGGCCATCCAGCTGCCGGCGCTGGCCTGCGAGGTCACCTACCTGGCCGGCGGCGGCTTCGACGGCATGCTCTCGGAAACCCGCGAGAGCGAACGCAAGGCCCTGCACCTCGCCGCGCTGGCGCTGCTGTTCCAGGCACAGGGGCAGCCCTGGGCCTGGCCGGCGGACAGCGAGCCGGCGCCGGCCGACCCGCTGCAACTGAACGCACCGGAGCAGGAATTGCTCGCCAGCGTCCAGCACCTGCTGCAGGAGCTGCTGCGCCAGGGGCTGTCCCACGCCAGCCAGGCCAGCGCCGTACAGCTGCGCATGCTCAACCTGTCCGCCCGCACCGAAGGCCTGCCGCGCCTCGCCGCCCAGTTGCGCACCCTGGGCGGGCAGATCAACCGCCTGGCCAACCGCGACGACCACATCAGCGAGCGCGAAGCCCTGGTGCAGATGGCCCAGGTGCACGCCCTGGCCAGCGCCCTGCAACGTGCCGGCGCCGAACACCTGCCCGCCCTGCGCGGGCGCCTGCGCCGCGACTACCAGGCCGGCGCCCAGCTCGACCTGCTGCCCCTGGGCGCCCACTGGTGGACCACCCCCGGCGGCGCCCGAGGCCTGACCCTGGCCTTCTGGGACCTGCAGGCCGGCGACGTGCTGGAAGCCAGCCTGGCCCGCCCGGATAACAGCGACCCGGGCTTCCGCCGTGAAGCGGTGTGGGCCCAGCAGGCGCTGTGGAAATCCACCCCGCAGCAGCTGTGCCAGGCGCCCCTGTGCCTGACCGCACCGCGCCAGGCCGATGACGGTCGCCTGGCCGCCCATGGCGACAGCCGCAGCCAGGCCCAGCCCCGCTGGCCCGCAGTTGATGCACGCCTGGCCGAGATCGGTATCGCCCGCTGGAGCCAGCTGCGCGAACAGCTGGAAGACAGCGCCGCCCTCAGCGCGGAGGCCCCCACCAGCCTGCTGCTGCGCCCGGCCCGTTGCCAGGAAGCGGTGCTCGATGAAGTGCGCCAGGTGCTGTGCTGGACGCTGGAGGACGACCAGGGCGAGGCCATCACCCTGGAGCTGCCGTGCACGGCGGAGCGGCGCGAACGCCTGGACAACCTGGAACGGGCGCAGAAGGCCCGTGACGACATCCGCGCGGTGCTGGTGCGGCCGAGCCTGGATGGCCGCCGCCGGACCCTGGAGCCGCTGGCGCTGCTGATCGCCGACAGCGGCGAGCTGCGCTGCCTGTCGCTGGATTTCGAATCGGTGATCCGTGGCGGCCTGAGCCTCAACCGCCGCCTGTTCGAGCGCATCCAGCGCCTGCTCGACCGCCAGCGCCCCGTTGCCGCTGCCCAGGAAGCGCCTGACCTGGCCGCGCGCCTGGTGGAACCGGCCCTGGACGTGCTGGAGTCCCTGGCCAGTTGCGGGCGCCAGCAGCTCTCACGGCACCAGCGCGAGGTGCTGCAGCAGCAGGAAGCGCTGGCCAGCGCCGCCGGCGTCGAGCTGCTCGCCCAGCACCTGCGGCAGTTGCGCGAGCCCACCGAACTGCCTCCGCAGGCGCTGCTGGCCAGCAGCCACCTGATGAGCCGCCTGCTGGCCCTGGGGTAGGGCCGGCGGCGGTGCATTCCAACAGTCGAGAACCATTCTCGCCTTAGTGCCAGTTGGGGTGGGCGTGGTTATGCTTGGCTGCGCACTTATGCATTCCAGTTCTTTACATATACTCAAACATCACTTTTGCGCATAAACCTGAGCTGGTATCTTCCCCCGGCTCCGACAGGAGTGCGCGGCCGTGCGCGCAGAAAAGCTGTAAGCAGCCTGACAACAGGACATTTCATGTACGTATACGACGAGTACGATCAACGGATCGTCGAGGACCGCGTCAAGCAGTTCCGCGATCAGACCCGCCGCTATCTGGCCGGCGAGCTCTCAGGCGAGGAGTTCCGTCCCCTGCGCCTGCAGAATGGCCTGTATATCCAGCGCTTCGCGCCGATGCTGCGCGTAGCCGTGCCTTACGGCCTGCTCTCCTCCACCCAGGTCCGCAAACTGGCGCAGATCGCTCGCGACTACGACAAGGGCTACGCCCACATCAGCACCCGCCAGAACGTGCAGTTCAACTGGCCGGAGCTGGAGGACGTGCCGGAGATCCTCGCCGAGCTGGCCACCGTCGAGATGCATGCCATCCAGACCAGCGGCAACTGCATCCGCAACACCACCACCGACCAGTTCGCCGGCGTCGCCCATGACGAACTGGTGGACCCGCGCCCCTGGTGCGAGATCATCCGTCAGTGGTCCACCTTCCACCCCGAGTTCTCGCACCTGCCGCGCAAGTTCAAGATCGCCGTCAATGGCGCCGTGAGCGACCGTGCGGCCATCGAAGTGCACGACATCGGCCTGGAAGCGGTGAAGAACGAAGCCGGCGAGCTGGGCTTCCGCGTCTCCGTCGGCGGCGGCCTGGGCCGTACCCCGATCGTGGGCAGCTTCATCAACGAATTCCTGCCCTGGCAGCACCTGCTGAGCTACCTCGACGCCATCCTGCGTGTGTACAACCGCTATGGCCGTCGCGACAACAAGTACAAGGCGCGCATCAAGATCCTGGTCAAGGCGCTGACCCCGGAAGTCTTCGCCGAGCGCGTGGAAGCCGAATGGGCGCACCTGAAGGATGGCCCGACCACCCTGACCGAAGCCGAAGTCGAGCGCGTGTCCAAGCACTTCGTCGACCCGGCCTACAAGGCCCTGGACGACCAGGCCGCCGCCCTCGCCCAGCTCGACGCCGAGCACCCGGGCTTCGCCCGCTGGCGCCAGCGCAACGTGGTGGCCCACAAGAAGCCGGGCTACGCCGCCGTGACCCTGTCGCTGAAGCCCACCGGCGTCGCCCCGGGCGATGTCACCGACAAGCAGCTGGACGCCATCGCCGACCTGGCCGACCGCTACGCCTTCGGTGAAGTGCGCAACAGCCACAACCAGAACATCATCCTCGCCGACGTCGAGCAGGCGCAGCTGTTCACCCTCTGGGGCGAGCTGCGCGAGCAGGGCTTCGCCACGCCGAACGTGGGCCTGCTGACCGACATCATCTGCTGCCCGGGTGGCGACTTCTGCTCCCTGGCCAACGCCAAGTCGATCCCGGTAGCCGAAGCCATCCAGCGCCGCTTCGATGATTTGGACTACCTGTTCGACATCGGCAACCTGGACCTGAACATCTCCGGCTGCATGAACGCCTGCGGCCACCACCACGTGGGCCACATCGGCATCCTTGGCGTGGACAAGAAGGGCCAGGAGTTCTACCAGGTCTCCCTCGGTGGCAGCGCCGGTCGCGAAGCCAGCCTGGCGCAGATCCTCGGCCCATCCTTCGCCCAGGAAGCCATGCCCGACGTGATCGAGAAGATCATCGACGTCTACGTGGAGAAGCGCACCGAAGAAGAACTCTTCCTCGATACCTATCGCCGCATCGGCATCGACCCCTTCAAGGAGCGCGTATATGCAGCGAATAATTAAGAACAACCAGGTCATCGACGAAACCTGGCACCTGCTGGACAAGGACGCGACCCTCGACGGCATGTCCAACTGCGACGACCTGATCGTGCCGCTGGCCCTGTGGCGCGATCACGGCCATGCGCTCAAGGCCCGCGACGGCGGCCTCGGCGTGTGGCTCGATGCCGACGAGGAGATCGAAGAGATCGCCGACCAGCTGGACAACTTCAAGGTCATCGCCCTGAACTTCCCGGCCTTCACCGACGGTCGCCACTCCTCCACCGCCTACCTGCTGCGCGAGCGCTATGGCTACAAGGGTGAAGTGCGCGCCATCGGCGACGTGCTGCGCGACCAGCTGTTCGCCCTCAAGCGTTGCGGCTTCGACGCCTTCGCCCTGCGTGCGGACAAGGACCCCTACGACGCCCTCAAGGCCTTCGAGGACTACTCCGAGGTCTACCAGGCCTCCAGCGACCAGCCCCTGCCGCTGTTCCGTCGCCGCTCGGCCTGAGCCGCGTAGCCATGAAAAAGCCCCGCATATGCGGGGCTTTTTATTGGGCATGAACTCGCCCCGCAGAAGACACCCTCTGGCACGACCTCGTAGGGGCGACTTCAGTCGCCAAGCAGGCCGCAGGGCTGCCTTGACTCCGCGCCTCCCTGCAGCACCGCCTGGTGGATGAAAAGAGCGTCATCCACCCTACACACCGGCCAACTCCTTAGGTTGGGTGTGGCACCGTAGGTTGGCGCCGAGCGCAGCGAGGCCCAACGGTGCAAAGGTCAGGTCCGCTGCGTTGGGCTTCGTACCTCAATCCAACCTACGGGAGCGCAACGTGCGGGTCTTACGCCCGCACGCTTTCCCAGGCCACCTGGGCCAGCAGGTCGCGGCAGTCGGCGAGGCTGCTGCGGGTGCGGCCGGCCAGCCAGTTGCGGGCGAAGTCGTGGGTGGGGCCGATCACCACCGAGGCGAAGCAGTCCTCGGGCAGGGCCCGCAGCGCTCCGGCTTCGCGGTGGGCCTGCAACGCCGCGAGGATGCGTGCATGGTGCTCGCGGTTGGCCTCGCGCAGTTGCTCGCCCACCTCGCCCGCTTCCACCCGCGAGCGGCTGTGCAGGACGAAGCGCGCCCAGTCGGGGTTGGCCACCACCCAGTCGATGTACGCCGTCACCAGCAGCTTCACACAGGCCTCGGCATCGGCGGCCTTGGCGAAGCCTGTCTGCAACAGCTCGGCGTACTGGCCGACCCCGGCCAGGTAGAGCGCGCCGATGATCCGCTCCTTGTTGCCGAAGTGGTGGTAGAGGCTGCCGATGCTGGCGCCGGAGCGATCACGGATCATCTCGATGGTGGTGGCGTCCACGCCTTCCTCGGTGAAGCACTGGAGGGCGGCCTGGAGGATGTCGTCTTTGCGCGAGGAACGAGCCATGGAACTCCCGATGCATGACTAGAATATAATTCTAGAATTCTTTTCTAATTTTCATATACTGCTGCGGCGCGCGCTCATCTTCAATCCACTCACGAGAGAATCGGAACCCATGAGCCAGATGTTGCAGATGTTCCAGCAAGCCGGTGCAGCGCAGTTCAGCGCCATGATCGGCCAGGTCGCCCCCTACTTCGCCAGCATCGCCCCGCAGTTCGTCGAACTGCGTGCCGGCTACGCCGAGATCACCTTTCCCAAGCGCCGCGAGGTGCTCAACCACATCGGCACCGTGCACGCCATCGCCCTGTGCAACGCCGCCGAGCTGGTGGCCGGCACCATGACCGACGCCTCCATCCCCGCCGGCACCCGCTGGATTCCCCGTGGCATGACGGTGGAGTACCTGGCCAAGGCCAGCGGCGACGTGCGCGCGGTGGCCGATGGCAGCGCGGTGGACTGGTCCGTCCTGGGCGACATCAAGGTGCCGGTGATGGCCTATGTCGGCGACACCGCCGTACTGCGCGCCGAGATCACCATGTACCTGAGCAAGGCTTGAAACACAGAGGCCCGGATCGCTCCGGGCCTCTTTCTTTCATCCATTCACTGCCAGAAACGCTGCTGGCTGAGGCGGCCCCACCAATTCAGCAGCACCCGGTCGACGGCCGCGCTGGCGGCCAGGCCGAAGCGTTCCTGCAGGCTCTTCTTCTCGACGAAGTTGAGCAGGAACAGGTCGGCTTCACGAGCACGCTCGCCGAGGTATTCGTCGCTGGTCTTCAGCTCGTCCACCAGCTGCTTGTCCAGCGCGGCCATGCCCAGCCAGACCTCGCCGGTGGCCACTTCATCGATGGCCAGTTGCGGGCGGTAGCGGGCGACGAAGTTCTTGAACAGGTCGTGGGTGGTCTCCAGGTCTTCCTGGAACTTCTCCCGGCCCTTCTCGGTGTTCTCGCCGAACACGGTGAGGGTGCGCTTGTACTCGCCGGCGGTGAGCACCTCGAAGTCCACGTCATGCTTCTTCAGCAGGCGGTGCACGTTGGGCAGCTGCGCCACCACGCCGATGGAACCGAGGATGGCGAAGGGCGCGGAGAGCACCTTGTCGCCGATGCAGGCCATCATGTAGCCGCCGCTGGCGGCGACCTTGTCGACGCACACGGTCAGGGGGATGCCCGCCTGGCGGATACGCGCCAGCTGCGAGGACGCCAGGCCGTAGCTGTGGACCATACCGCCGCCGCTTTCCAGGCGCAGCACCACCTCGTCGGCCGGGGTGGCCAAGGTCAGCAATGCGGTGATCTCGTGGCGCATCTGCTCGGCGGCCGAGGCCTTGATGTCGCCGTCGAAGTCGAGGACGAAGACCCGGGGCTTCTGCTCGCCGGCCTTCTTCGCCGCCTTGGCGGCCTTGGCCTCGTCCTTGCGCAGGGCCTTGATGCGGTCTTTATCCAGCAGCGAGTGCTCCAGGCGCTCGCGCAGGCCTTTATAGAAGTCGTTGAGCTTGGTCACCACCAACTGGCCGCCACCGGCGCGCCGTCCCCGCCCGCGCACTGCGGCCACCGCCACCAGGACGACCAGGATGGCCACCACCAGCGTTATCGTCTTGACGAGAAAGCTCGCGTAATCGGCTAAGAACTCCACAACACCCCCTTTGGGATCGACTGGCGCCCGCTCTGGCAGGCGCGAAACCGGCCAAGCATACCCGCCCGCGCCGGTCATCCACCAGCGACGGAAAAACCCCTTAATAAATAGCGGGAATGCATTCAAACAAGCGTATGTTTTTTCGTTGACAGCCCCTGAGCTTCCTCATAACCTCGCGAAACTTTCAACGTCCCGGGACGGCAGCGTACGTGGGCAGCATCTACCTGATCCGACATGGCCAGGCTTCATTCGGCGCCGATAACTACGACGTGCTTTCCAGCGTCGGAGTTCGCCAGGCCGAAGTACTGGGCGATCACCTCGCGAGCCTCGGCCTGCGCCTCGATCGTTGCGTCGCGGGCAGCCTGCAACGCCAGCAGCACACCGCCGAAGCCGCCCTGTCGCGCTTCCGCGCCGCCGGCCTGAACGCCCCCGCCGTGGACACCGACCCGGCCTTCAACGAATTCGATGCGGACGCCGTGATCCGCGCGCTGCTGCCCAGCCTGCTGGAGCAGGAGCCCGAAGCCCTGCACATCATGCGCAACGCCCCGCAGAACCGCGCCGAGTTCCAGCGCCTGTTCTCCAAGCTGGTGCTGCGCTGGGTGGCCGGCGACTACGACAACGCCGAACTGCAGAGCTGGCAAGCCTTCCACGACCAGGTCGCGGGCGGGCTGGAGCGCGTGCTGCAACACGCCGAAAGCAAACAGAACATCGCGGTCTTCACCTCCGGCGGTACCATCACCGCCCTGCTCCACCATGTGGCCGGCGTGCCGGCGGACCGCGCATTCGAACTCAACTGGCAGATCGTCAATACTTCGCTCTCACGCCTGAAGTTCCGCGGCAGCGAAGTGGCGCTAGCTTCCTTCAACAGTCATGTGCATCTGGAACTGTTGAAGGCGCCGGAGCTCATCACCTATCGATGAGCACGGCCCACTGCGCCCCAGAAGGGGCGCTAGAAAAACCTGAAAATAAAGGAAAGAACCATGACCACAGTTGCTGACATCGTCAAAAACATGCAGTCCAAGTTCAACGCCGGTGCCGCCGCTGGCCTGGACCTGGTATTCCAGTTCAACATCGAAGATGGCGACAACCACTACCTGGTCGTCAAGGACGGCACCTGCGACGTACAGCAAGGTGATGCTCCGAACCCGAACGTCACCCTGATCATGTCCACCGAAACCCTGGTTGGCATCATGACCGGCGAAACCGACGGCATGCAGGCCTTCATGGGCGGCAAACTGCGCGCCGAAGGCGACATGATGCTCGCCATGAAGCTCGGCGAGCTCTTCCCGGTCTAAGCTTCGAGCTGACCAGGAACAGAGAAAACCGGAGTCCCAGGGCTCCGGTTTTTTTTCGCCCGGCGCAGGTGAATCCGGGCTAATCAGGCAGTTTGATTGTGCTGCAACACGCCTGCCTATAACGGCCCTTCGCCCTTGTGACGCCATCCGGGCGGCATTAGATTAGCGAATAGTCTCGGGCCCTCATCATAAGTAGAAGGGATAAGCATGACGCTTACTGATCAGTCCACCCGCATCCGCGAAGGCGAAGAGCTCGACGTCGCGGCCATCGATCCTTACCTCAAGGCCAACATCCCCGGCCTGACCGGTACGCCGCGCATCAGCCAGTTTCCCGGTGGTGCCTCGAACCTGACCTACCTGCTGGAATACCCGGAGCGCGAGTTCGTCCTGCGTCGCCCGCCCTTCGGCCACAAGGCCAAGTCCGCCCATGACATGGGCCGCGAGTTCCGCATCCTCAACCAGCTCAACGACGGCTTCCCCTACTGCCCGAAAGCCTATGTGCACTGCACCGACGAATCGGTGATCGGCGCCGAGTTCTACGTGATGGACCGGGTCAAGGGCGTGATCCTGCGGGCCGACGTACCGGCCGAGCTGGGCCTCGACGAAGCCAAGACCCGCGCGCTGTGCAAGAGCTTCATCGACAAGTTCGTCGAGCTGCACAACGTCGACTACAACGCCTGCGGCCTGGGTGACCTGGGCAAGCCGGAAGGCTACGTGCAGCGCCAGATCTCCGGCTGGAGCGACCGCTACGAGAAAGCCCTGACCCCCGACGCCCCCACCTGGGAGCCGGTCAAGGCCTGGCTGCGCGAGAAGATGCCCGCCGACCACCACAAGCCGGCGATCGTGCACAACGACTACCGCTTCGACAACGTGATCCTCGACCCAGCCAACCCGATGAACATCATCGGTGTGCTCGACTGGGAGCTGACCACCATCGGCGACCCGCTGATGGACCTGGGCAACACCCTCGCCTACTGGATCGAAGCCGCCGACCCGGCGCCGGTGCAACTGATGCGCCGCCAGCCCAGCCACCTGCCGGGCATGCTGAGCCGCCAGGAGTTCGCCGACTACTACGCCGAGCGCGCCGGCCTGCCGCCGATCACCAACCTCGATTTCTACTACACCTACGGCCTGTTCCGCCTGGCCGGCATCGTGCAGCAGATCTACTACCGCTTCTTCCACGGCCAGACCCAGGACAAGCGCTTCGCACAGTTCATCCACATGAACAAGCTGCTGGAGCAGATGAGCCTGCAGGTCATCGGCAAATCACGGCTGTAACACGGCACATAACAAGGGGAACCCCATGTCCAAGACCCACCTGTTCGACCTCGACGGCAAGATCGCCTTCGTATCCGGCGCCAGCCGTGGCATCGGCGAGGCCATCGCCAAGCTGCTGGCCCAGCAGGGCGCCCACGTGATCGTCTCCAGCCGCAAGATCGACGGCTGCCAGGCCGTCGCCGACGCCATCGTCGCCGAAGGTGGCAAGGCCACCGCCATCGCCTGCCACATCGGCGAGATGGAGCAGATCCAGAGCGTCTTCGCGCAGATCCGCGAGCAGTTCGGCCGCCTCGATATCCTGGTCAACAACGCCGCCACCAACCCGCAGTTCTGCAACGTGCTGGACACCGACCTGTCGGCCTTCCAGAAGACCGTCGACGTGAACATCCGCGGCTACTACTTCATGTCCATCGAAGGCGGCAAGCTGATGAAGCAGAACGGCGGTGGCAGCATCATCAACGTCGCCTCCATCAACGGCGTCTCCCCGGGTGAGTTCCAGGGCATCTACTCGGTGACCAAGGCTGCCGTGATCAGCATGACCAAGGTCTTCGCCAAGGAATGCGCGCAGTTCGGCATCCGCTGCAACGCCCTGCTGCCGGGCCTGACTGACACCAAGTTCGCCTCGGCCCTGACCAAGAACGACGCCATCCTCAACGTCGCCCTGCAGCGCATCCCGCTGAAGCGCGTGGCTGACCCGAGCGAAATGGCCGGTACCGTGCTCTACCTCGCCAGCGACGCCTCCAGCTACACCACAGGCGTGGCGCTGAACGTGGACGGCGGCTTCCTCTCCTGAGGAAACCCCGCCCATGAAAAAGGGAGCCCATGTGGCTCCCTTTTTCTTTTCAGCGCCCGGGCGCCCTTGTGGACGCTGGGCAACCTGCAGGTTGGGCTGAGGTACGAAGCCCAACGCAGCGAAGCCGCCCCATGCACGTTGGGCCTGGCTGCGCTCGGCGCCACCCTACGCGATCAGCGCCAGTCCTTGAGCGCCTGGGTGGCGACGGGATTGAGGGGCTGGGCCAGCAGGCCGGTGGGCGAGAGGCTGACGGAGTAGACCGCGCCGTCGGCCATGGGCAGGTAGGTCACCCGCTGCGCCTGGGGGTCGAACAGGAACAGGTCACGCTGGTTGAGCCGCAGCCAGCGCCACAGGTCGATGCCATAGGGGCTGGCGGCCAGCTCGGCTTCGGCGTGCTGGGCCAGCTGCTGTTCCTCGATGGCGAGGAAGCGCCCGGAGAGCTTCTCCAGGCGGTAGCCCGGCTGCAGGCCGATCAGCTCGGCCAGGCCCTTGAGGCGGAAGATCCGCGCATCCAGCTGCCACAGGTCGCCATCCAGCAACACCGTGCGCTCGTTGCCGCCTTCGAGCAGGGTCACTTCGTAGCGCTGCGGGCCCAGGGCCTTGAAGTTGAGGGTGACGATGGGCTTGTCGGGGTGCAGGGGCTCGTAGCGGGTCAGGTCCCAGGCCACGGTGCCCACCAGCAGCGCCAGGGCGAGGAAGCCCAGGCCGAGGGTGCCGCGCAACCAACCGAGGAACCAGCTGCGATCGAAGAGGATGCGCGCGGCCACAACCGCGGCAAGCAGAGCCAGCAGGGCGATGCCCCAGGCCAGGCCGTCATACTGCATGGAACCCTTTCCTTCTGTGCAAAATAGCCGGCATTATGCGGACCTCCCGGCGCAGCGACCAGTTGCCGCGCTGCGCAATCGGACACAGATCGAGCATTTATGCCCTTCCCTCTCGACTTCGCCGTCGACCCCGTCACCCTTCTGGTGCTGGCGGCGGTCGCGTTCCTCGCCGGTTTCATCGACGCCATCGCCGGCGGTGGCGGCCTGCTGACCATTCCCGCCCTGCTCACCGCCGGTCTGCCGCCGCACCTGGTGCTGGGCACCAACAAGCTGTGCGCCACCTTCGGCTCGGCCACCGCCAGCTACACCTTCTACCGACGCAAGCTGTTCGAGCCGGCCAAGTGGCGCAGCGCGCTGATCGCCACCGCCCTGGGCGCGGCCATAGGCGCGGTGATCGCCCACTGGCTACCGGCCCATTGGCTGAACCAGATGCTCCCCGCCGTGGTGTTCGGCTGCGGCCTGTACCTGCTGTTCGGCAAGGTGCCGGATGCCCAGCACGCCGTCGACGCGCCCATTCCCCGTGGCCGCCAATGGCCCCAGGGATTGGGCCTGGGTTTCTACGACGGCGTCGCCGGCCCCGGCACCGGCGCCTTCTGGACCGTCAGCAGCCTGTTGATGTACCCCCTCGACCTGGTGCGTGCCAGCGGCGTGGCGCGGACGATGAACTTCGTCAGCAACGGCGTCGCCCTCGCGGTCTTCGTGGTGGGTGGCCAGGTGGCCTGGCTGCTGGGCATCTGCATGGGCATCGCGCTGATGGCGGGCGCCTTCCTCGGCGCGCGCACGGCCATCAGCGGCGGGGCGAAGTTCATCCGCCCGGTGTTCATCTGCGTGGTGTTGGCGCTGACCGCGCGGCTAGCCTGGCAGCACTGGTTCTGAGTGACCCAGGCGGCGCGCCAGGTAGAGGTCGATCAGGTAGCGCGCGATGGACTTGCTCGCCGGCAGCGGCGGCAGGTCGTGGATGGAGAACCACTGGGCGTCCTCGATCTCGCCCGGCTGCGGAACGATATCGCCGCTGACGTATTCGGCGTGGAAGCCGAGCATCAGCGAATGGGGGAAGGGCCAGTTCTGGCTGGCGATGTACTGCGGCATGGCGATTTCCACGCCGACTTCCTCGCGCACTTCGCGTGCCACGCACTGCTCCACCGACTCGCCCGGCTCGACGAAGCCGGCCAGGGTGCTGTAGACGCCGCTGACGAAGCGCGGCGAGCGCGCCAGCAGCAGCTCGTCACCGCGGGTCACCAGCACGATCATACTCGGCGACAGGCGCGGGTAATGGTGCACGCCGCAGCTTTCGCAGTGCATGGCCCGCTCACCGGCGACCTGGCGCATGCGCGCGCCACAGCTGCCGCAGAAGCGTTGCTGGTCGGCCCAGGTGCCGATCTGGGTGGCGAAGCCGAGCATGCGGAAGGTGTCCGGGTCGCCCTGCATCATCAACTGGCGCAGGCCGACCCAGGCGCTGCCGGGCACATCGGCGGTGCTCGCCAGTTCCAGCAGGTAGATTTCATCGCCATCGAAGTGGCCGATGCCGTGTTCGGAGAGGATCGGCAGGTCCTGGCGCTTCAGCCATTCCCGGGGGAACAGCACGCCATTGCCGTCGGCCAGGAACTGCTGCCGGCAGTGGGCCAGGGCCCAGCCACCGGCACGACTGGCATCGAGCAGGCTGGGCTGCCAGCGTTCGTTGGCCATCAGGTCGCCACCGACAGGCCCAGTGCGCGGACGCTTTCAGCGGCCAGGTCGAGCACGCTCGGCTGGGCATCGGGGCGCAGCACGCCGCCACCTTCGAGGTAGTACTCGAGGCTGGTGAGGGCGTCGGCCAGAGTTTCCAGCAGTTGCTCGGAGGGCATCTGCGGCGCTTCGATCATGTCTTTCTGGATGAAGTCGCCACAGGCGCCTACCAGCAATGCCGCGCGCTCCTGGCCGAGGAACCAGAGGCCGCCACGCACGGCTTGCAGGGTCAGGGGCACGTTGGCCAGGTGCAGCTTGTCGCCATTGGATTCGAGGTACGCGGTGATGGCGCGCTTGGCCATGGCCAGGCCGGCCTGGGCTTCGTCGATGACCACGATGCGCGCTTCGGTCAGTTGGTGCTGGGCGAAGGATTCCGATTCGGTCATCGCCTGGGCCGCCGCCTGGCGGTTCTCGCGACGCTCGCCACGCTCGAGGTCGGCCACCATGCTTTCGACATAGAGCACGGCATCGGCCAGCTTGTGCAGGGCTTCGGGGGCGGCCGGCGATTGCTCGCTCCAACTGGCGACCACCGGCAGCTGCGCATGCAGGGCGTTGGCGGCGGAGGTCTGGCCGACCATGCCGAGGGTCTTGGCCAGCTTGCCCAGCAGGGCGTGCAGGCTGCCGAAGCTTTCCACCTGGGCGGTGCCGCGCTCGATCAGGTCGAGCACGTCCTTGACGCTGGCCAGCTCCTCGCGGATGGCCGAGGACAGGGAACGCATCACGGCCTGGCCCGGGCCGGCCAGACGCTGGTATTCCTCTTCCAGCAGGTGGTCGGTGAAGGGCAGCGCGGTCATGCCGAAGACGCTACGCAGCTCACTGGCACGCGGCCCCTGGCTATCGGCCAGGGCAACGAGGTAGAGCAGTTCCTTCTGCAGGTTGCGCGGCGCTTCGTAGAGTTCGTTGGCGAGCAGTTGCTTGAGCTCGCGGTCGATGCGCGAGAACAGCTGCTTGCGTGCCTTGCGCGGCAGCAGCTGGCCATCCAGCACTGCTTCCACGGCGGCGGCGCCGATCCAGCACAGGCGCGCACGGGGGTCGATGGCGTAGAGGCTGTCGAGGCGACCGAGGGCACGGCCCATCAGCTTGAGGCTGGCCTGGGGGTTCTGCTCGCGAATGAAGCCCAGCAGGCCCACCTGGTACATCTGCCGCAGGCGACGGGCCAGGAGGTCCTGGGCGCCGGTCTCGGGGAGGTTGGCGGCAGCGGGCACGCGCGCCTGGTCCAGGCGCACGCTGAAGAAGAAGCTCTCCGGCAGGGCCGGCTGGTTGGCGGCCTGGCGCAGGTCGTTGATCGCGGGCAGCAACAGCTCGGGCATTTCCTGGCGATGGGCGTCGACGTTTTCCAGGTAGCGGCGCAGCACGTAAAGCGCATTGGCGAGCGCGGCCAGCTGGCTGTCGCGCTCTTCACCGGCCCCGGCCGGGATGTCGGTCGCCTGGTCCAGGACTTCCTGGGCCAGCAGCTCGGCGCCGGTGAGTTCGATGAGGTTGAGGGTGCCGCGCACCTGCTGCAGGCTTTCCACAGCCTGTTGCAGCAGGCTGCCGTTCTCGCGTTCGACGATGAACTGCTCGAGGCTCTGTTCGGCCTGTTCAATGGTGGCGAACAGCTCGTCGCGCACCAGGCTCAGGGAAGTGGCTCCAGTGACCATGCGTCTAGCGCGCCTCCCGCGCGGAGTTCTCGTACAGCATCAGTCGGCGAATTCCGGCTTCTGTTTGTTCATATGGGCGGCCATGGCCACACGCAGGTCGGCGGACTGCAGCATCGCTGCGTTCCAGGTGGCGATGTATTCCAGGCCATCGTCCACGCGGTGGTCGCGCATGTAGCGGATCATTTCCTTGGTACCGCGCACGGCGACCGGCGACTTGGCGGCGATCTCGCGCGCCAGGGCGAAGACGCCTTCCAGCAGCGCATCGCGGTCGGCGTAGGTGCGGTTGACCAGGCCGATGGCGCGGGCTTCCTCGCCATCGATGGTGCGACCGGTGAAGGCCAGCTCACGCATCATGCCGTCGCCGATGATGCGCGGCAGGCGTTGCAGGGTGCCGACGTCAGCGGCCATGCCGATGTCGATCTCCTTGATGGAGAACTGCGCATCGGGGGTGGCGTAACGCATGTCGCAGGCGGAGATCAGGTCGATGGCACCGCCCAGGCAGTAGCCCTGGATAGCGGCGAGCACCGGCTTGCTGCAGTTGTCCACGGCATTGAACGAGGCCTGCAGCTCGAGGATCTTGCGGCGCAGGGTCTGGGCGTTGCGGCCCACGTCCTTGCCCAGCTGGGTGCCGACCGAGGCCAGCAGCATGAGGTCGATGCCCGAGGAGAAGTGCTTGCCGGCGCCGGACAGCACCACCACGCGGACTTCGTCGGTTTCGTCGATCCAACGGAAGATATCGATGATTTCCGTCCAGAAATCGGCGTTCATCGCGTTGATCTTTTCGGGGCGATTGATCTCGACGTGGGCAATCTTGTCTGTCAGTTCTACACGAAAAGCTTTGTAGTCGGACACCGTCGCGATCCTCGCCAGTTCTGCTGCTGGCATGCGTGAAAATTCTTGGGGAATAAACCCCGCAACTATAACAAGCGCGGGTGAAAAGTCGAAGACGGCCTCTGTGATGCAGGACACGCCATGGCAGATAGAAGCCGCTTGCAACGGGGCTCAGAGGCGCGTGGCCAGGGCATCGCGGTGCACCCGGTTGCGCCATTGTCGCCAGGTGTAGAGCGGGATGCCGGCCATGAGCACGAGGAAGCCCCAGAAGATCGCCTGCTCGCCGGTGCCGTACAGCGCCCAGATCGAGTAGATGAAGCCGAGCACGCCGATGGCCACCAGCCGGCCGCGCTCACGCGCGGAGAAATCCCCCGGCTGCACCGCCAGTTGTTGCAGCAACGCGGCGGTGCAGAAGGCATAGGGCACGACGCCGGTCATGGTGCCGAGCAGGATGATCACGTTGAACACGTCCACCAGGTCGCCACGCCCGTCCACCAGCACCAGCGCGGTGACCAGGACGCCGGAAATCAGCAGGCCGTTGGCCGGCACATCGTATTTGTTGGTCTTGGCCAGGGATTCGGGCAGCAGCCCGTCACGTGCGGTGGCCATGGGGATCTGTCCCTGCAGCAGCACCCAGCCATTGAGCGCGCCCAGGCAGGCGATCACCGCGCCTGCGGCCACCAGGTGGTAGCCCCAGTCGCCGATGAGCACCCGCGCCGCATCGGCGAAGGGCGCGGTGGAACGCATCAGCACCTCGGGCGGCAGCACGCCCTGCACCGCCGTGATGGAGAGGATGTAGACGGCGGCGGCGACCAGGGTGCCGAACACCGTGGCACGGGGAATGGTGCGCTTGGGGTCGCGCACATGGTCCGCCGGAACGGTCGCCGACTCCAGGCCGATGAAGGACCAGAGCGTCAGCGCCGCGGTGGTGGCGATGGCCTTGGCGTAGCCGCCGGAGCCCGAGGGCAGCTCACTGACCTCGGGGATGCGCAGGTATTCCGGGTGGAAGGAGAACCAGCCGAGGATGCCCACCAGCAGCAGCGGGATCAGCTTGAGGGCGGTGAGGATGTTCTGCGCCAGGCCGAAGGCGCCGATGCCACGCAGGTTGATCAGGGTGCACAGCCAGATGGCGCCGATGGCGGTCGTCACCGTCAGCACCGGGTCGCGCAGCGCGGGGAAGAACACCTGCAGGTAGCCCACCAGGGTCACCGAGATGGCGGCGTTGCCGATCCAGGCGGCCTTCCAGTAGGTCCAGGCGCAGAGGTAGCCGGCGAAGGCGCCGAAGCCGTCACGGGTATAGGCGTAGGGCCCGCCGGCTGCGGGGTTGAGCCGGGCCAGGCGGGCGAAGGTCAGCGCCAGGATCACCGCCCCGGTGCTGGAGATGAGCCAGCCGAATAGGCTCAGCCCGCCGTAGGCGGCGAGGCTGGAGGGCAGCAGGAAGACCCCCGAGCCGATCATGTTGCCCACCACCAGCGCGGTGCAGGTCCAGAACCCCATGGTGCCGGACCTGCCCGCCGGTTTCTGCTCGCTCATCGCGCCCCCGGCTCGTCACTCCCTTATGCAATCAACGGTATAGCAGCGCCCCGTTGGGCTGTCGTCGTGCTGCAGGCCGTGGACATCGGAGTCGAAGCCGGGGAAGGCGCTGTCGAAGGTCCGGGCGAAGGCCAGGTAGTCGATGATCGAGCGGGTCTGCGCGGTGAAGCGCTCCCCCGGCATGATCAACGGGATGCCCGGCGGGTACGGCACCAGCATCACCGCGGCGATGCGCCCTTGCAGCTGCTCGATGGGCACCGCCTCGACCTCGCCACGCACCAGCTTGTCATAGGCCTCCGACGGCTTGATGGCCAGCTCCGGCAGCGCGGTGTACATGCGCCGCATGGCCTTGGCCGTGGCGTTGTCGCGGTAGCAGGCGTGCAGCTGGTCGCAGAGGTCGCGCAGGCCCAGCCCCTGGTAGCGGGCGGCATCGGCCCGGGCCACCGAGGGCAGCGCACTGGTCAGCGGGGCGTTGGCGTCGTAGGAGCGCTTGAACTCCAGCAGCTCGGTGAGCAGGGTGCTCCATTTGCCCTTGGTGATGCCCATGGAGAACAGCACGAGGAAGGAGTAGAGGCCGGTCTTCTCCACCACCAGGCCACGCTCCCAGAGGAACTTGCCCACCACCGCCGCCGGGATGCCCTGCTCGCCGAGCTTGCCGTCGGCACTGAGCCCGGGGGTGACCAGGGTGACCTTGATCGGGTCGAGTAGCACGTAGTCATCCGCCACCTCGCCGAAGCCGTGCCAGTCGGCGCCGGGCTCCAGCACCCAGTCGCCAGTGGCCACCGCCTCGGCGCCTTCCACCTGGGGCGGCTCCCAGATATCGAACCACCAGTCCTTGGCATCCAGGGTCTGCCAGACGTTGGCCAGGGCACGGCGGAAGCTCAGGGCCTCGTCGAAGGTTTCCTGGATCAGCGAGCGCCCGGCGGGGCCTTCCATCATCGCCGAGGCCACGTCCAGCGAGGCGATGATGCCGTACTGGGGCGAAGTGGAGATGTGCATCATGAACGCCTCGTTGAAGCGGTCACGGTCCAGCTGGCGGGCGCCGCCGTCCTGCACATGGATCATCGAGGCCTGGCTGAAGGCCGCCAGCAGCTTGTGGGTGGAGTGGGTGGTGAACACCAGCGGGCCCTCTTCGCTGCGCGCCGTGCCCATGCCGTAGCGGCCGTCGTAGAACTCGTGGAAGGCGGCGTAGGCGTACCAGGCCTCGTCGAAGTGCAGCACCTCCACCGTGTCACCCAGCGCCTGCTTGATCAGCTCGGCGTTGTAGCAGAGGCCGTCGTAGGTGGAGTTGGTCACCACCGCCAGCTTGACCTTGGGCGCGCGGCCCCGGGCCAGCGGGCTGGCGTCGATCTTGGCCTGGATGGATTCGCGGCTGAACTCGCTCAAGGGGATGGGCCCGATGATGCCCAGCTCGTTGCGCTCGGGGCTCAGGTAGAGCGGGATGGCGCCGGTCATGATGATCGAGTGGAGGATCGACTTGTGGCAGTTGCGGTCCACCAGCACCAGGTCGTCGCGGGCGACCATGGAGTGCCAGACGATCTTGTTCGCGGTGGAGGTGCCGTTGATCACGAAGAAGGTGTGGTCGGCACCGAAGTTGCGCGCGGCGCGGGCCTCCGCCTCGGCCAGGGGGCCGGTGTGGTCCAGCAGCGAGCCCAGCTCGGGCACCGAGACGGAGAGGTCCGAGCGCAGGGTGTTTTCGCCGAAGAACTGGTGGAAGGCCTGCCCCACCGGGCTCTTGCGGTAGGCGACGCCACCGCCGTGACCGGGCGTGTGCCAGGAGTAGTTGGATTGCGCGGTGTGCTCCACCAGGGCACGGAAGAACGGCGGCAGCAGGCCTTCGAGGTAGTTGCGCGCGGCGCGGGCGACCTGGCGGGCGAGGAAGGGCACGGTGTCTTCGAAGAGGTAGAGCAGGCCCCGCAGCTGGTTGAGGTCGGCCATGGCTTCGGCCGGGGCGTTCTCGATGGTCACCTGTTCGCCCAGGGCGAAGATCGGTAGTTGCGGCGCGCGTACCCGGGCCACGCGGATCAGCTCGACCACGTCCTGCAGCAGGCGCTGGTTCTCGCCCGCCCCTTCGGCGGCGACGAGGATGCAGGCCAGGCCGTGGTGGGTGGAGGCGACGATGCGCCCTTCGGCGGAACTGGCGGTGGAGAGGATGACGAAACCGTCCTGCTCCAGTTCGCGGGCGATGCCGCGCACGCGATCACCGGCGACCGTATCGGCCTTGATGTCGCGGTGGACGATGAGGATGGGGAACTTCAGGTCTTTGTACATGCAGGCTTCCCGAGGGCGGCGGGATCGGTCCCGCCTGTGCCCTCAGGGTAGAAGCTCACCGGAGTCGACGGAACCCCGGTTGCCCCAGCCTGTACGAAAAGGTCGCGCCTCTGGAATTCGGCAGACTCAGGCTTCCGGCGTGGCCGGCTGCTCCATCTGCACCCAGAGCGCCGGGGCGCCGGCGGACTTCTCGATCACGCCCATGCGCACCTTGTGGGCTGCGATCTCTTCCTCGGTTGCGAGGAGCACGCGACCCGGCGCACGGCCGCTGATGCGACGGATGGGGCTGGCCACGGGGCGGCCACCACCATCGTCGGCCCCCTCGCCCGCCAGGGACAGGTTGGTCTGGCCACCGGTCATCGCCAGGTAGACGTCGGCGAGGATCTCGGCGTCGAGCAGTGCGCCGTGGAGGTCGCGGCCGGAGTTGTCGACGTCGTAGCGCTTGCACAGGGCGTCCAGGCTGTTGCGCTGGCCCGGGTGGCGCTCGCGGGCCATCATCAGGGTGTCGAGCACGCCGCAGTGTTCGGCGATGTCGGAGCGATCGCTCTGGCCCAGCAGGGCGAACTCGTTGTTGATGAAGCCGATGTCGAACGCCGCGTTGTGGATGATCAGCTCGGCGCCCTTGATGAATTCGAAGAATTCGTCGGCGATGTCCTTGAAGCGCGGCTTGCCCACCAGGAATTCGTTGGTGATGCCGTGGACCGCGATGGCGCCCTCGTCCACTTCACGATCGGGCTGCAGGTAATAGTGGAAGTGACGCCCCGTGAGGCGGCGGCCATCCAGCTCGACGCAGCCGATCTCGATGATGCGGTGAGCATCGGTCACCGGCATGCCGGTGGTTTCGGTATCCAGTACTACATAACGCATGTTCGGGCCCGTGAATGAGTGGCTCTATATATAGAAGGAAGAACGCCGCAGGCGGCATTCTAGCGGGCGTTCAGCTCACTGACACCCCGGTTGGCCAACTGGTCGGCGCGCTCGTTGCCCGGGTGGCCGGTATGGCCGCGGACCCACTGCCATTCCACTTCGTGGCGGTTCACCTGCTCGTCGAGCATCTGCCACAGGTCGGCATTCTTCACCGGCTGCTTGGCGGCGGTCTTCCAGCCGCGCTTCTTCCAGTTGGGCATCCATTCGCGGATGCCGCGCATCACGTACTCGGAGTCGGTCACCAGGCGCACCTTGCACGACCGCTTGAGCTCGGCCAGGCCACTGATGGCGGCCATCAGCTCCATGCGGTTGTTGGTGGTATCGCGCTCGCCACCCCAGAGCTCGCGCTCGACGCCCTTGTAGACGAGCAATACGCCCCAGCCACCGGGACCGGGGTTACCCTTGCAGGCGCCGTCGGTGTACATCTCGACTTGATCGGTCACTTAAGCCTCGTGTTTCGAATCGCGCCGGCTGACCTTGGCCACCGGCATCGGCACCAGCTTGCCCATGGGCTCGCGTCGGGCCGGACGCAGCGGGCGCAGGCCGACCACCAGCTTGCGCGCCACCAATAGATAGAAGCCGGCACCGAACCATTGCCCGGCACCGCCCCACCGCTCCAGCCGTGCCAGGCGCGTTTGCCAGGCTGCCGAAGCGAGCGGCGGACGATAGCACCCGAAGCGGCGTTTCTCCAGCGCGAAGCCCAGCAGGTTGAGCCAGTCGGCAACCCGCGTCGGCGAGATGCAGCGGGCCTTGCCCAGGGCATCGCCGGCGAAGTAGTGACGCAGGCCCCAGGGGCTCCAGGGGTTGACCCCGACGATCAGCAGGTGCCCGCCGGGCCGCACGCTGCGCGCGGCTTCACGCAACAGGCCATGGGGCGACAGGCAGAAATCCAGCCCGTGCTGCAGCACCACCACATCGGCGGCGTGCTCGCTGAGCGGCCAGGCATTTTCCTCGCAGACGATCTCGACGCCGGACAGCGGCGCGCCCAGGTGCACGCTGCGCTGGATCTGCTTCGCGCCCGGCGGCAGCTCGGCGCGCGGGCCGTAGTGCACCAGGTAGCCACCGAAGTAGCGCGCCAGTTCGTCCTCCAGCAGGCGCTGTTCCTCGAACAGCATCAGGCCACCGAGCGGCCCTTCGAACCAGGCGCGGGCATCATCGATCAGCTCGATCCAGGCAGGATCGGCCTGGGCGAAGGCTTGCTCGGTCATGGAAATCTCCTGCATGGGAGCCCTAAGATGCTCCTTTGCGTACTGATTGGCGACCGGATCATGATACAGATCGACCCCTTGCGTGCCTTCTCCGACAACTACATCTGGCTGTTGCAGGATGCGACCGAACGCCGCTGCGCCGTGGTCGACCCGGGCGACGCGACGCCGGTGCTGGCCTGGCTCGACGCCCACCCCGGCTGGACCCTGTCGGACATCCTCATCACCCACCACCACGCCGACCACGTCGGTGGCGTCGAGCGCATCAAGGCCGCCACCGGCGCCCGGGTGCTCGGCCCGGCCAACGAGCGCATCCCCGGCCGCGACCTGGCCCTGGATGAAGGTGACGAGGTGCAAGTGCTGGGCCTGTCGTTCCGCGTCATCCATGTGCCGGGCCACACCCTGGGCCACATCGCCTTCTTCCACGCCGACGCCAGCCGCCCCCTGCTGTTCAGCGGCGACACGCTGTTCGCCGCCGGCTGCGGGCGCATGTTCGAAGGCAACCCGGTGGACATGCAGGCCGCCCTCGCCCGCCTCGCCGCGCTGCCCGTGGAAACCCTGGTCTACTGCGCCCACGAATACACCCTGAGCAACCTGCGCTTCGCCCGCGCCGTGGAGCCCGACAACGCCGACATCGCCCAGCGCTTCGAGGCCGTCACCCGGCTGCGCGAGCAGGACGGTATCAGCCTGCCTTCGACCATCGGCCTGGAACGCCTGACCAACCCCTTCCTGCGGGTGAATGAAACATCCGTAAAAGAAATAGCCGACAAGCGGGCCGGCAGCCATAACCCCGCCCCCGCACAGGTTTTTGCTGTCATCCGGGCATGGAAAGACAGCTTCTGAAACCCCTCCCAGGTCACAGTTGAGCTGGTGAAAACTTGACCACTCCCGGGTCGGTTCCTAGAATCGCCCGACCTTTTTGCCCGGAAAAGCACCCTGACCAATGCCGTCCAAGTCGTACCAAACCCTTGATCTAGACGCATTGGTTCGAGCCTCCCGGGTGCTCGTGCTGATGTGTGCCGCTGCGCTGGCAGGCTGCCAGAGCGCCGTTCACAAGCCCGAGGACGCGGGCCAGGACACCGACCTTGCCGTCGGCATGCAACAACAGACCCAGTGGCTGGAAGAAGTACCGGCCGAAGCGCGCGAACCCCAGGACATCTGGGAGCGCATGCGCAAGGGCTTCGCCCTGCAGGACGAGATCGGCGTCAACCCGCGCATCGAGCAGCAGCGCCTGTGGTTCGTCAGCAACCCCTCCTTCGTCGAGAACGCCAGCCAGCGCGGCAGCCTCTATATCCACTACATCGTCGAGCGTCTCGAAGAGCGCAAGATGCCGCTGGAACTGGCCCTATTGCCGGTGATCGAGAGCGCCTACAACCCCTTCGCCTATTCCCGCGCCGATGCCGTGGGCCTGTGGCAGTTCATCCCGTCCACCGGCCGCCACTTCAACCTGCGCCAGACCAGCTGGTACGACGGCCGCCGTGACATTACCGCCTCCACCAACGCAGCCATGGATTACCTCGGCCGCCTGCACGAGATGTTCAACGGCGACTGGCTGCTGGCCCTGGCCGCCTACAACGCCGGCGAAGGCACGGTGAGCCGCGCCATCGAGCGCAACCAGAAGCTGGGCCTGCCCACCGATTACTGGAACCTGCCGCTGCCCCAGGAAACCCGCGACTACGTGCCCAAGCTGCTGGCCCTGTCCCAGGTGGTGGGCGCGCCCGAAGCCTACGGCGTGAACCTCAGCCCCATCGCCAACGAGCCCTACTTCGAAGTGGTCGAGCTGAAGCAGCGCATGGACCTCTCCCGCGTGGCCGCCATGGCCCAGGTGGACGAGGACGAGCTGTACCAGCTCAATCCCGCCTTCAAGAAACGCATCACCGTGGACGGCCCGCAGCAACTGCTGGTGCCCACCGAGAAGGCCGAGTTGCTGGCCGCCAACCTGTCGCTGATGAAGCCCCAGGACCTGGTGGAATGGCAGGAGTACAAGGTGCGCAACGGTGACAGCCTGCACGGCATCGCCAACCGTTACCACGTGACGGTGAACACCCTGAAGGAGATCAACGGGCTCTCCGGCAACCACCTGCGCGTGGGCCAGGCCCTGAGCATCCCCGTGGAGCCGGGCGTCAAGCCGACCCAGCCGCTGTTCCAGAACCTGGCCCGTGCCGAGGAGCGCCCGAGCGCAACGGCCCGTACCTACAAGGTGAAGAACGGCGACAACCTCTGGCAGATCGCCAAGCAGACCAAGGTCGACGTGAATGACCTCAAGCGCTGGAACCGTCTCTCCGGCAATTCGCTAAAGGTCGGCCAGAGCCTGGCCCTGCAGGCCCCCGGCCAGCCAAGCGCGAAAAGCACTGCGCGCATGGTCGCTGCGGTCGACAAGCCCGGCCGCGATGCGGTGACCTACTACAAGGTCAAGGAAGGCGACTCGCTCTATGTGATCGCCAAGCGCTTCAAGGTCGAGATGAAGCACCTGCAGCGCTGGAACCCACGCAGCGGCCACGCCCTCAAGCCGGGCCAGACCCTCACGCTCTACCTGCCCTGACCCTTGCTCAGCGCCTCCAGGCAGCGCCCGGCCAGCTGGGCGAAGCGCTGGAAGGCGACGAACTGCTCATGTTTCAAGGCCCTGCCCGATAGCCGGCAGTCGGCGTAGATCACCCCGATCTCCCGGCTGCCCGCGCGCAACGGCGCGACGAAGAACATGCCCTGGCCGAACCAGCGGCGCATGGGCTGGCTGACCAGTTCGTTGAGGCTGTAGCTCGCCGGAATCCCCATCCACAACGCCTCGCGGCTACGCAGCACGTAGCTGAACAGGTGCGGCTGCTCGGGCAACTCCGCCGGCAGCTCGAACTCGGTGAGCCAGTGCGCACTGCCCTCGCCCACCGCCCGCTTGGCGCGGAAGCGGGTCTGGCGGTCGGCGAGCACGGCGATCATCACCCGCTCCAGCCCCACGCCCTGGTGCAGTCCCTTGCACAGGGTGTCGAGAATCAGCCCGACATCGGCCCTGCTCGACACCATCATCCCCAGGTCCTGCAAGGCTTGCTGCATCAACAGCAGGTCGGGCTGCAGCAGCCGCGCCTTGCGCTGGGCCTGCTGCTGCAACAGCAGTTCGGGGTCGGTGTTGGGGATCAGCGCGCAGAGCTTGCTGGCACCGAAAGTCGCCGCCACCTTCACCGCCTCGTCGGCGCTGGCCAGCACCTGCTGCATGGCCTCCTCGGGGGTGACGCCGATGAAGGTCGCCAGTTGCTGCACCAGCTTGCCCATCTGTGCCGAATCCCAGCCCTCCAGCGCTGCCTCGCTGATGCGCACGCCGAGGTTCACGGCCTTCACCGACGGGTCGTTCTGCGCGCCGCCGCCCTGGGCCAGGGCGACGATCTCGCCGAGGTTCCAGCTCTTCACCAGGCCACCGCTGAGCTGGCGGAAGCTGGTGCCCAGCACCTGGCGCACCGCCTCGTCCTCGTCGGCACCCGGCTGTGCCAGGGCACTGGCCAGCTCGTCGGCCTGCTCGCCGCCGCAGCCCCAGAAGGCCAGCTCGCCCAGGTGGTAGAGCAAGGCGGCGATGAACACTTCCTCCTGGTCCCGGGTGAGCACGTAGCCGGCGATGTTGCGTGCCTGCACGGCGGCATGGAAGGAGCGCGCGAGCAGCTCCTGCAGTTGCTCGCGCGGTGCGCGGGTGAGCAGGCCATCGATCAGCGACAGCGAGAGACCGATCAGCCGCACGTTGTCGAAGCCGATCAGCACGATGGCCCGCGAGATGGTGCGGATGGTCTCCTGGGAGGGGTTGTAATAGACGCTATTGCCGACCCGCAGCACCTTGGAGGTGAGCGCGGCGTCGCGCAAGAGCACGTCGGCCAACTGCTGGACCGACGCCTTGTCGTGTTGCGCCAGCTTGTGCAGGTCCTGCACCACCGCGGCGAGAGCGGGCAAATCCGCCTGATTGAGCCTGTCGATCCATGACTGCAAACCATGGCTACGTGAACCCAAGATAGGAACCCCTGCACGTTTTCCCGAAGTGTAGCCAAAATGCTGGCCATCCGGCCTGGGGCCAGCCCTTTTTCCAGTGGATACAAGCTGTTACTGTACCTGTCGAAACGCCCGTCCGACGGCTCCCGCCGAGGGCCCAGAGAAGATGAAGCCGGCGGCTGGCCCGTCCGAGGTTCCCATGCCCAGCCAGGCTCACGACCCCACCCCAGACCACCCTGCCATGGACCGGACACACGCCTGATGCGTCGCCTCCTCCTCCTGCTGATCAGCCTGGCCGCCAGTGGCCCGGTGGCCGCGACCATCAGCGAGAGCCATGGCTATGCCCAGTTCGGCGCACTCAAGTACCCCGAGACCTTCAGCCACTTCGACTGGGTCAACCCCGACGCCCCCAAGGGCGGCACCCTACGGGTGATGGCCTTCGGCACCTTCGACACCCTCAACCCTTACACCTTCAAGGGCAGCAGCCCGGTCTCCACGCCCAACTTCCTGCAATACGGCGTGACCGAGCTGAACGAGCCGCTGATGGCCGGCACCGGGGCCTACGACCCCTCGGGCGACGAGCCGGCGTCCAGCTATGGGCTGATCGCCAAGAGCGTGGAGTACAGCGAGGACCGCAGCTGGGTGGTGTTCAACCTGCGCCCGGAAGCGCGCTTCCACGACGGCCAGCCGATCACCGCCTACGACGTCGCCTTCTCCTACCGCACCCTGGTGAGCAGCGGCCACCCGCAGTACCGCACCAGCCTGCAGGAAGTGCAGCGGGTCGACATTCTCAACCGCCACCGCATCCGCTTCGTGCTCAAGCGCGCGGGCAACCCGCTGCTGATCCTGCGCCTGGGCGAGATGCCGGTACTGCCGCAACACTATTGGAAGAACCGCGACTTCAAGGCCACCAGCTTCGATGTGCCCCTGGGCAGCGGCCCTTATCGCATCACCCAGGTACGCCCTGGGCGCGGGCTGGTGTTCGAGCGGGTCAAGGACTGGTGGGGCGAGAAGCTGCCGGTGAACCGCGGCAAGTACAATTTCGACCGTGTCGAGGTGGAGTTCTACCGCGACAGCAACGTCGCCTTCGAAGCCTTCAAGGCCGGCGAATTCGACTTCTACATCGAGCACCAGGCGAAGAACTGGGCCAACGGCTACCGCTTCCCGGCCATCGCCCGGGGCGACGTGATCCGCGCGGAGATCCCCCACCAGATTCCCACCCAGACCCAGGCGCTGTTCATGAACACCCGCCGCGCGACCTTCCAGGATCGCCGCGTGCGCGAGGCCATGGGCCTGATGTTCGACTTCGAGTGGACCAACCGCGCGCTGTTCAACAACGCCTATGCGCGGGCCCGCAGCTACTACCCCAACAGCGAGTTCGAGGCCACCGGCAAACCCGAGGGCCAGGAGTGGCTGCTGCTTTCGCCCTACCGCGAGCAGCTGCCCGCCAAGCAGTTCACCGAGCCCTTCAAGGTGCCGGAAACCGATGGCCGTGGCATTCCCAGGGAAACCCTGCGCCGTGCATTGGGTCTATTGGCCGACGCCGGCTGGAAGCTCTCCGGCCAGCGTCTGCTCAACAGCCGTGGCGAACCGCTGCGTTTCGAAATCTTGCTGGTCAATCCGAACCTTGAACGCATCCTCCAGCCCTACAGCGAAAACCTCGCCAGCATCGGCATCGACGTCACCCTGCGGACCGTCGACCGCGCCCAGTACAAGCAGCGCCTGGACCATTTCGACTACGACATGATCCTGATGACCCTGGCCCAGACCCTCAGCCCCGGACTGGAGCAGTCGCTCTACTTCCACTCCAGCCAGACCTCGGTGAAGGGCAGCAAGAACTACGCGGGCATCGCCGACCCGGTGGTGGACGCCATGGTCGAGAAGCTCCTCGGCGCCCAGACCCGCGACGAGCAGGTGGCCGCCGGCCGCGCCCTGGACCGCACGCTGCTCTGGCAGCACTACAGCATTCCCAACTGGTACATCAACTACCACCGCCTGGCGTACCGCAACAGGTTCGCCTTCGTCACCACGCCGCCCTATACCCTGGGCCTGCGCGCCTGGTGGCTGAAGCCCACGGAGAAATCCCGATGAGCAAGACCCTGCGCTCCCTTTGCCTGAGCGGCTGCGGCGCATTGCTGCTGACCCTCGCCGGCATCGCCCATGCCGAGCCCCGGCACGCGATCACCCTCTACGACGAGGCGCCCAAGTACCCGGCGAACTTCAAGCACTTCAGCTGGGTCAACCCCGACGCGCCCAAGGGCGGCACGCTGCGCCTCTCCGGCTACGGCGGCTTCGACAGCCTCAACGAGTTCATCCCCAAGGGCACTGCGGCGGGCCAACTGGGGCTGATCCACGACACGCTGACCTACCACTCCCCCGACGAGCCCTTCACCGAGTACGGGCTGCTCGCCGAGAAGATCGAGAAAGCGCCGGACAACAGCTACGTGCGCTTCTACCTGAACCCCAAGGCACGCTTCAACGACGGCACCCCGGTGACCTCGGACGACGTGGTGTTCACCTTCAACACCCTGGTCGAGCACGGCGATCCGATGTACCGCCACTACTACTCCGACGTGGCCCAGGTGGTGGCCGAGGACAAGCAGCGCGTGCGCTTCGACTTCAAGCATCCGGGCAACCGCGAATTGCCGCTGATCCTCGGGCAGATCCAGGTGCTGCCCAAGCACTGGTGGGCCACCCGCGACTTCTCCAAGAACACCCTGGAGCCACCACTGGGCAGCGGCCCCTACCGCATCACCAAGGTGGACGCCGGTCGGGCGATCCGCTTCGAGCGGGTCAAGGACTGGTGGGGCAAGGACTTGCCGGTGAACCGCGGCTACTACAACTTCGACGTGATCACCGTGGACTACTACCGCGACATGTCGGTGGCCCTGGAGGCCTTCAAGGCCGGCCAGTTCGACTTCAACCTGGAATACTCCGCCAAGGACTGGGCCACCGGCTACGACAGCCCGGCCCTGCGCGCCGGCAAGATCATCAAGCAGGCCATCCCCAACCACAACCCGGTGGGCATGCAGGGCTTCGCCTTCAACATCCGCCGGCCGCTGTTCCAGGACCGCCGCGTGCGTGAGGCCATCGCCTCGCTGTTCGACTTCGAGTGGACCAACAAGCAGCTGTTCTTCGGCTCCTACAAGCGCACCCGGAGCTTCTTCGAGAACTCCGAAATGGCCGCCACCGGCCTGCCCAGCGAAGCCGAGCTGAAGATTCTGGAACCCTTGCGCGAGCAGATCCCCGACGAGGTCTTCAGCGAAGTGTTCCAGCCGCCGGTGAGCGATGGCAGCGGCATCATCCGCGAGCAGAAGCGCCGCGCCTACAAGCTGCTGACCGACGCCGGCTACCGCATCGAGAACGACAAGATGGTCGGCCCCGACGGCAAGCCCCTGGCCTTCGAGATCATGATCGCCCAGGCCAACCTGGAGCGGGTGATCCTGCCGTTCAAGCGCAACCTGTCCGAGCTGGGCATCGACCTGACCATCCGCCGCGTCGACGTCTCGCAGTACATGAACCGCCTGCGCTCGCGGGACTACGACATGGTCCCCGGCACCTGGGGCCAATCCAACTCGCCGGGCAACGAGCAGATGGAGTTCTGGCACTCGCGCAGTGCCGACAGCGCCGGCAGCCGCAACTTCATCGGCCTGCGCGACCCGGCCATCGACAAGCTGGTGGAGGGCCTGATCCGCGCCGACTCGCGGCAGAGCCTGATCGACCACTCCCGCGCCCTCGACCGGGTGCTGCTGTGGGGCAATTACGTGGTGCCCAACTACTACGTGGACACCTGGCGCGTGGCCTACTGGAACCAGTTCGACCGCCCCGCCACCACGCCGCTCTATGACTTCGGCATGCTCACCTGGTGGAAGAAGCCCGACGCCAAGGGCGACGCCCCCGAGCAGGCCGACGCTGACGCCGCCCCGGCCGACACCGCACAGACCGAGGAAGCGCAGTAATGCTCGCCTACATCCTGCGGCGCCTGCTGCTGATCATCCCCACCCTGTTCGGCATCCTGCTGATCAACTTCATCATCATCCAGGCCGCACCCGGCGGCCCGGTGGAGCAGATGATCGCCAAGCTGGAAGGCTTCGACGCGGCCGCCGGCGGCGCCACCGGGCGCATCTCCGGTGGTGGCGCCGAGGTCTCCGTGGCCGGCTCCAACTACCGCGGCGCCCAGGGCCTGGACCCGGAGCTGATCAAGGAAATCGAGAAGATGTACGGCTTCGACAAGCCGGCCCACGAACGCTTCTGGCTGATGATCAAGAACTACCTGCACTTCGACTTCGGCAACAGCTTCTTCCGCGACGCCAAGGTCACCGACCTGATCATCGAGAAAATGCCGGTGTCGATCTCCCTGGGGCTGTGGAGCACGCTGATCATGTACCTGGTCTCGGTGCCCCTGGGCATCGCCAAGGCGGTGCGCCACGGCAACGCCTTCGACGTCTGGACCAGCACCGCGATCATCGTCGGCTACGCCATACCCGCCTTCCTCTTCGCCATCCTGCTGATCGTGCTGTTCGCCGGCGGCAGCTACTACGACTGGTTCCCCCTGCGCGGGCTGACCTCCAACAACTTCGACGAGCTGAGCCTGGGCGGCAAGCTGCTGGACTACCTCTGGCACCTGGCGCTGCCGGTGCTGGCGCTGGTGATCGGCAACTTCGCCACCCTCACCTTCCTGACCAAGAACAGCTTCCTCGACGAGATCAACAAGCAGTACGTGATCACTGCCCGCGCCAAGGGCCTGTCGGAGAACCGCGTGCTCTACGGCCATGTGTTCCGCAACGCCATGCTGCTGATCATCGCCGGCTTCCCCGCCGCCTTCATCGGCATGTTCTTCACCGGCTCGCTGCTGATCGAGGTGATCTTCTCCCTCGATGGCCTGGGCCTGCTGAGCTTCGAATCAGCGCTGAACCGCGACTACCCCGTGGTGTTCGGCACCCTGTTCATCTTCACCCTGCTGGGACTGATCGTGAAACTGATCGGCGACATCACCTACACCCTGGTCGATCCGCGCATCGACTTCGAAAGCCGGGAGGGCTGACATGCAACTCTCGCCAATCAATCGACGTCGCTTCGAGCGCTTCAAGGCCAACAAGCGTGGCTGGTGGTCGCTCTGGCTGTTCCTCGTGCTGTTCATCGCCAGCCTGGGCGCCGAACTCATCGCCAACGACAAGCCGCTGGCCGTGCGCTACGACGGCGAGTGGTACTTCCCGGTGTTCAAGCGCTACCCGGAAACCGCCTTCGGTGGCGAATTCCCCCTGGAAGCCAACTACAAGACGCCCTACATCCGCGAGCTGATCGCCGCCAAGGACGGGCAGATGATCTGGCCGCCGGTGCCCTTCAGCTACGAGACAATCAACTACGACCTCAAGGTGCCGGCCCCCGCGCCGCCCTCCGCCGACAACCTGCTGGGTACCGACGACCAGGGCCGAGACGTGCTGGCGCGGGTCATCTACGGCTTCCGCATCTCGGTGCTGTTCGCCCTGACGCTGACCATCCTCAGCTCCATCATCGGCGTGATCGCCGGCGCCCTGCAGGGCTTCTACGGCGGCTGGGTGGACCTCGCCGGGCAGCGGTTCCTGGAAATCTGGTCGGGCCTGCCGGTGCTCTACCTGCTGATCATCCTGGCCAGCTTCGTGCAGCCGAACTTCTGGTGGCTGCTGGGCATCATGCTGCTGTTCTCCTGGATGAGCCTGGTGGACGTGGTGCGCGCGGAGTTCCTCCGCGGCCGCAACCTGGAGTACGTGCGCGCGGCCCGGGCGCTAGGCATGCAGAACGGCGCGATCATGTTCCGCCACATCCTGCCCAACGCCATGGTCTCGACCATGACCTTCATGCCCTTCATCCTCACCGGCGCCATCGGCACCCTCACCGCCCTGGACTTCCTCGGCTTCGGCCTGCCGCCCGGCGCGCCGTCCCTGGGCGAGCTGGTGTCCCAGGGCAAGGCCAACCTGCAGGCCCCCTGGCTGGGCATCAGCGCCTTCGCCGTGCTCGGCGTGATGCTGACCCTGCTGGTGTTCATCGGCGAAGCCGCCCGCGATGCCTTCGACCCGAGGAAGTGAGATGAGCGAGAACCTGATTGAAATCCGCGACCTCGCGGTCGAATTCGTCACCGGCCAGCACACCCAGCGGGTGATCGAGGGCGTGAGCTTCGACATCCGCAAGGGCGAGACCCTGGCCCTGGTGGGCGAGTCCGGCTCGGGCAAATCGGTCACCGCGCACTCCATCCTGCGCCTGCTGCCCTACCCGCTGGCCCGTCACCCCGCCGGCAGCATCACCTACGCCGGCAAGGACCTGCTCAAGCTGCACGAGGCCAAGCTGCGCGGCATCCGCGGCAACCGCATCGCCATGGTCTTCCAGGAGCCCATGACCTCGCTCAACCCGCTGCACAGCATCGAGAAGCAGATCAAGGAAGTGCTGGCCCTGCACAAGGGCATCAGCGGCAAGGCCGCCACTCAGCGCACCCTGGAGCTGCTGGAGCTGGTGGGCATCCCGGAGCCGGCCAAGCGCCTCAAGGCCTACCCCCACGAACTCTCTGGTGGCCAGCGCCAGCGGGTGATGATCGCCATGGCCCTGGCCAACGAGCCGGAGCTGCTGATCGCCGACGAGCCGACCACCGCGCTGGACGTCACCGTGCAGCTGAAGATCCTCGAGCTGCTCAAGGAATTGCAGGCCCGCCTGGGCATGGCGCTGCTGCTGATCACCCACGATCTGAACCTGGTGCGACGTATCGCGCATCGCGTATGTGTCATGCAGCGCGGTTGCATCGTCGAACAGGCGTCGTGTGAAGAATTGTTCCGTGCACCGCAGCATCCCTACACCCGGGAACTGCTCGCCGCCGAGCCTTCGGGCAAGCCGGTGGACAGCCCGCAGGGGCCGCCGTTGCTGGAAGTTGACGACCTGCGTGTGTGGTTCCCGGTGAAAAAGGGATTGCTGCGACGCACGGTCGACCATGTGAAAGCCGTGGACGGCATCGACTTCACCCTGCACCAGGGCCAGACCCTGGGCATCGTGGGTGAAAGCGGTTCCGGCAAGTCCACGCTGGGCCTGGCGATTCTCCGGCTGCTCGGCAGCCAGGGCGCCATCCGCTTCCAGGGCCAGCCCCTGGATGGGCTTTCGCAGAAGGATGTACGGCCGTTCCGGCGCCAGATGCAGGTGGTGTTCCAGGACCCCTTCGGCAGCCTGAGCCCACGCATGTGCGTGGGCCAGATCGTCGGGGAAGGCCTGCGGATCCATGGCATGGGCACCGAGGCGGAGCAGGAACAGGCCATCATCGACGCGCTCCTGGAGGTAGGACTGGACCCGGAAACCCGGAACCGCTACCCCCACGAGTTTTCCGGCGGGCAACGGCAACGGATCGCCATTGCCCGGGCATTGGTGCTGAAACCGGCGCTGATACTGCTGGACGAGCCCACTTCGGCGCTCGACCGGACGGTGCAGCGCCAAGTGGTGGAGTTACTGCGTTCGTTGCAGGCCAAGTACAACCTGACCTACCTGTTCATCAGCCATGACCTGGCGGTGGTCAGGGCCCTGAGCCACCACCTGATGGTGGTCAAGCACGGCAAGGTGGTTGAACAGGGGCCTGCCGAGGCGATCTTCGCCGCACCGCAGCACACTTATACGAAGCAGTTGCTGGAAGCCGCATTCCTGGCCCCGGTAACTGCCAATTAACCAGAAGAGGAAGAACGCACATGGGTTTTCTCGCCGGTAAGCGCGTACTGATCGTTGGCGTCGCCAGCAAACTGTCCATCGCATCGGGCATCGCTGCTGCCATGCACCGTGAGGGCGCCGAGCTCGCCTTCACCTACCAGAACGAAAAGCTGAAGGGCCGTGTGGAAGAGTTCGCCGCAGGCTGGGGTTCCAACGCCGACCTGTGCTTCCCTTGCGACGTCGCCAATGACGACGAGATCGCAGCCGTATTCGAAGCCCTGGGCAAGAAGTGGGACGGCCTGGACATCATCGTCCACTCCGTCGGCTTCGCCCCGGGTGACCAACTGGATGGCGACTTCACCGACGTCACCACCCGCGAAGGCTTCCGTATCGCCCACGACATCAGCGCCTACAGCTTCGTGGCCCTGGCCAAGGCCGGTCGCGAGCTGATGAAGGGCCGCAACGGCAGCCTGCTGACCCTGTCCTACCTGGGCGCGGAACGCACCATGCCCAACTACAACGTGATGGGCATGGCCAAGGCCAGCCTGGAAGCGGGCGTCCGCTACCTGGCCGGCAGCCTCGGCCCGGAAGGCACCCGCGTCAACGCCATCTCCGCCGGCCCGATCCGCACCCTGGCTGCCTCCGGCATCAAGAGCTTCCGCAAGATGCTCGCCGCCAACGAGAAGCAGACCCCGCTGCGCCGCAACGTCACCATCGAGGAAGTCGGCAACGCCGGCGCCTTCATCTGCTCCGACCTGGCGTCGGGCATCAGCGGTGAAATCCTCTACGTCGACGGTGGCTTCAACACCACCGCCATGGGCGCGATCGAAGACTGATCTCCCCGGACGTGAAAAAGCCCGCCTGATGGCGGGCTTTTTCATGGGCGCTCGAAACGCACCGGTGCTCAACCTGTCGTCCGGACGTAGCCCGGGCTTTAGCCCAGGGGATCGAGACACAGAAGACACAGAAGCTCCACCCTCCCCTTTTCTCCGGGCATGAAAAAGGCCGCTTCGCAGCGGCCTTCTCCAAATCACGCCAGGTCGATCAGAAACGCTCGACCTTGGCTTCGGCTTCCAGCTGGCGGCGGTAGGCAGCGAAATCCTGCTGACCGCTGCGCGAGGCGAGGAAACGGGCGTACATGGCCTTGTCCTGCTCGGACAGGGCATCTTCAGGCTGGCTCACACCGTTCAGGCGGATCACCACGTAGTCGCCGTTGCTCAGCTTCAGGGAGGAGAAGGTCGGCTTGTCGGCCGACTCCGGCTTGCCCATGCGGAACAGCGTCTGCAGCAGGGCCGGGTCTACACCCTCCTGGCTGCGGGTGGCGGCTTCGACCACGTTCCAGGTCTGGCCTTGCGGCGCCTGGGTGGCCGGAGTCTTGCCTTCACGCAGGCTGGCGAGCAGCTCGTCGGCCTTGGCCTTGACGGCTTCGCTGGCCTTTTCCTGGGTCAGGTGCTGGCGGATGCTGTCGCTGACGGACGCCAGCTCCAACTGCTGGGGCTTGCGGTGTTCTTTGGCACGCAGGACGACCACGGTGTCCGGGTCCAGCTCGATGGCACCGCTGTTACCGCCGTCTTCCAGCACTTCAGGGCTGAAGGCAGCCTGCAGCACCTGGCGGTTGGCAGCCAGGCCTTCGCCGCCTTCACGACCGAAGGGGGCGCTGGTCTGGACCTTGAGGTTCAGCTCCTGGGCCGGCTGGGCCAGGTCGGAGGCTTCGAACGCGGAGTCTTCCAGTTCCTTGGTGGCCTCGACGAAACGCTGCTCGACCTGCTGGGTCTTCAGCTCGCGGACCATCTTCTCTTTGAGGCTGTCGAAGCTCGGCACTTCAGGTGCCTGGATCGCCAGCAGCTTGATCAGGTGCAGGCCATAGGGCGTGGTCACCGGAGCGGAGACTTCGTCCTTCTTCAGGGCGTAGAGCGCGTCCTCGAAGGCCGGTTCGTAAACACCACGACCGGCGAAGCCGAGGTCACCCCCATTGGCGGCGGAACCCGGGTCCTCGGACAGTTCCTTGGCCAGAGCGGCGAAGTCTTCGCCCTTGTCCAGGCGCTGCTTGATCTCGTCGATCTTCGCCTTGGCCTGCTCAGCGGTCTGCTGATCGTTCACTTCGATCAGGATGTGGGCCGCGTCGCGCTGCTCGGAGAGGTTGCCGATCTCCTTGTCGTACTGGGCCTTGAGGTCGTCTTCGCTGACCTCGACCTGACCGAAGAAGGCTTCCTTCTTCAGCTCGACGTATTCGAGCACGACCTGCTCGGGGCTCATGAACTGGCCCTTGTGCTCGTCGTAGTAAGCCTGGATTTCTTCGTCGCTCACCTGGACGGCCTTGGGATCGGCCTTGAAGGTCAGGGTGGCGAAATCACGGGTCTGCTTCTCCAGACGGGCAAAGGCGCGTACTTCTTCGTCGGTGACGAAGCCGCTACCAGCCAGGCCGGCGCGAAGCTGGCCGACGAGCATTTCCTGCTCGAGCATCTGGCGGAACTGCAGGCGGGTGTAGTTCATCTGGCGAATCACCTGATCGAAGCGATCAGAGTTGAATTTGCCATCGACCTGGAATTCGGGAGTTTGCAGGATCAGTTGATCCAGAGCGGGTTGCGAGAAGGCGAAGCCGGATGACTTGGCGCCTTGCAGCAGCAGCTTGCGCTCGATCAGGCCCTTGAGGGCGGCTTCACGCAGCAGCTTGTCGTCGAGCTGGGAGGCGTCGAAGTCCTTGCCCAGTTGCTGCATCAGCTGGCGGCGCTGCATGTCTGCGGCCTGGCTCAGTTGGTCGAGGGTGATTTCCTCGCCGTTGACCTTGGCAGCGTCCTGGCGGTTGCTGGTGGCATTGAAGATGGCATCGAAGCCCGTCAGCGCGAGCAACGCGATGATGACGCCGATAATGGTCTTGGCAATCCATCCCTGTGAATTGTCCCTGATGTTCTGCAGCATGCGTCCCCCAGAAACGGCTGTACCAAAAAACCAGCCGCGCAGCGCGGGTAGAGTCCATATATAAGAAAGGCGCATCCGAGGATGCGCCTTCTCTCTTAACTGGCGGAGCGGTCGGAAGCTAAGGCTTCCAGGACGCGAGGTATTCCTCGTGGTCTACCGCTCCGCTGCCAGCCGGGACAAAGCCCCTGCTGGAAGGGCAAAGCCCGAAAGACGCTTAGTTGACGGCGTCTTTCAGAGCTTTACCAGCTTTGAAGCCAGGGATCTTGGCAGCAGCGATCTTGATCGGCTTGCCAGTCTGCGGGTTACGGCCAGTGCGAGCAGCGCGCTCTTTCACAGCGAAAGTACCGAAACCTACCAGCACCACGGAATCACCAGCCTTCAGAGCGCCAGTGACGGATTCGATAACTGCGTCCAGCGCACGGCCAGCGACAGCTTTCGGGATATCAGCAGATGCGGCGATGGCATCGATCAGTTCCGACTTGTTCACTCTTAAGTCCCCTTATTTCTGTTGAGTTTGTTTCTTAGTTGTTTGGTGTAAGCAAAGCGGGTGCTGGATAGCCTGCTGACACACGAGAGCCGCTTTATAACAAGGGCTCGAAAAATGTGTCAAGAAAGCCCCCCGGCTAATGCGTGCTGATTCGCTCCTTGGAATCAGACTCGCGCTTGTCATCCTTTGCAACCATCTCGGGAGCCGCATCGGGCAAGGGCTCCGGGGCGTATTGCAGCGCAATTTGCAGGACCTCGTCAATCCATTTAACAGGTTTAATGGCCAGGTCTTGCTTGATATTTTCGGGAATCTCTTTCAGATCACGAACATTCTCTTCGGGAATGATCACGGTCTTGATCCCACCCCGGTGAGCAGCCAGCAATTTCTCTTTCAACCCACCGATTGCGAGTACTTGACCACGCAGGGTGATCTCACCGGTCATGGCCACATCGGCCCGCACGGGAATCTGCGTCATCGCCGAAACCAGCGCGGTGCACATGCCGATGCCGGCGCTCGGACCGTCCTTCGGCGTCGCCCCTTCGGGCATGTGGATGTGAATGTCGCGCTTCTCGTGGAAGTCCGCAGGGATACCGAGGCTTTTCGCACGACTGCGCACAACCGTCAGCGCGGCAGTGATCGACTCCACCATCACATCGCCGAGGGAGCCGGTCTTGGTCAGCTGCCCCTTGCCGGGGACCACAGCGGCCTCGATGGTCAGCAGTTCGCCACCGACCTGGGTCCAGGCGAGCCCGGTGACCTGGCCGATCTGGTCCTGCAGCTCGGCAAGGCCGTAGCGGAACTTGCGAACGCCGAGGAAGTGCTCGAGGGACTCGGCGGTGACCAGCACCTTGAAGCGCTTCTCGCGGGCATGCTCCTTGACCGCCTTGCGGCAGACCTTGGCCAGTTGCCGCTCGAGGCTGCGCACCCCGGCCTCGCGGGTGTAGTAGCGGATGATGTCGCGGATGGCCGCTTCGTCGAACTCCAGCTCGCCCTTCTTCAGGCCGTTGGCCTGGGTCTGCTTGGGTGCGAGGTACTTGGTGGCAATGTTGACCTTCTCGTCCTCGGTGTAACCGGGCAGACGGATCACTTCCATGCGGTCCAGCAGCGGTGCCGGAATGTTCATGGAGTTGGCGGTGCACAGGAACATCACGTCGGAAAGGTCGTAGTCGACTTCCAGGTAATGGTCGTTGAAGTTGTGGTTCTGCTCGGGGTCGAGCACCTCCAGCAGCGCCGAGGCGGGGTCGCCGCGCATGTCGCTGCCCATCTTGTCGATTTCGTCCAGGAGGAACAGCGGGTTGCGCACCCCAACCTTGGTCATCTTCTGGATGAGGCGACCCGGCATGGAGCCGATGTAGGTACGACGGTGACCGCGAATTTCAGCTTCGTCACGCACGCCGCCCAGGGCCATGCGTATGAATTTGCGGTTGGTGGCACGGGCGATGGACTCGGCCAGCGAGGTCTTGCCTACGCCGGGCGGGCCGACCAGGCAGAGCACCGGGCCCTTGACCTTCTTCACACGCTTCTGCACGGCGAGGTATTCGAGGATGCGGTCCTTGACCTCTTCGAGGCCGTAGTGGTCAGCGTCGAGAATGTCTTCGGCCTTGGCCAGATCGAGACGCACCTTGCTCTCGGCCTTCCACGGCACATTGACCAGCCAATCGATATAGGAGCGTACGACAGTGGCTTCAGCGGACATCGGCGACATCTGCTTCAGCTTGTTCAGCTCGGCATTGGCTTTGGTCAACGCCTCCTTGGTCAGGCCAGCGTTATCGATGCGCTTCTTCAGCTCCTCGATCTCGTTGTGCCCTTCGTCGATGTCGCCCAGCTCCTTCTGAATGGCCTTCATCTGCTCATTCAGGTAGTACTCGCGTTGGCTGCGCTCCATCTGTTTCTTCACGCGACCCCGGATACGCTTCTCGACCTGCAGCAGGTCGATTTCGGCATCCAGCAGCGCCAGCACGTGCTCGACACGCTCGGGCAGCTCGGTGATTTCGAGGATTTCCTGCTTCTGCTCGATCTTCAGCGCCATATGGGCAGCCATGGTGTCGACCAGACGCCCGGGCTCATCGATGCTGTTCAGCGAAGAAAGGACTTCAGCGGGCACTTTCTTGCCCAGCTGTACATACTGCTCGAACTGGCTGAGCAGGCTGCGGGTGAAGACTTCGGACTCGCGCTCGCCGGCGTCGACTTCCTCGATGAGGGTCACCTCGGCACGGCAATGGCCGTCCACCTCGGTGAAACGCTCGATGGAGCCCCGCTGCTCACCCTCCACCAGCACCTTGACGGTGCCATCGGGCAGCTTCAGCAGTTGCAGGACGGTCGCGACGGTGCCAACACGGTACAGGGCATCTTCGCCCGGATCGTCATCGGCCGGATTCCTCTGCGCCAACAGAAGAATTTGCTTGTCCCCGGTCATCGCGGCTTCGAGGGCCTCGATGGATTTTTCACGGCCCACGAACAGTGGGATGACCATATGCGGATAGACCACGACATCACGCAATGGCAGGAGAGGCAATTCAACGGTTGTCTTCATGATTTCAGCTCTACAGCGGCCAATGGCCGGTAACAGATGGGATAACCCTGGGACCTAAGATGGGGGCAGGTCTGGGAAAAAACAAGCGCTGTAGTAGGAAATGCAAAGGGGCCCGGAGGCCCCTTTGTTTCATCAAGCGTCAGGCGCGGCCTTGGCCGGCTGCTCGCTGTTCTCGTAGATCAGCAAGGGCTTGGAAGTGCCTTCAATGACGCTCTCGTCGATCACCACCTTGCTCACCTCGGTTTGCGAAGGGATTTCATACATGGTGTCGAGAAGGATGCCTTCGAGGATAGAGCGGAGGCCACGGGCGCCGGTTTTGCGCTCCAGGGCACGGTGAGCAACGGCCTTCAGCGCATCGGGACGGAATTCGAGGTCAACCCCCTCCATCTCGAAGAGCTTGGCGTATTGCTTGGTCAGTGCGTTCTTTGGTTCGGTGAGGATCTGCATCAGCGCAGGCTCATCGAGCTCGTCCAGTGTGGCGATGACCGGCAGACGACCGACGAACTCGGGGATAAGCCCGAATTTCACCAGGTCTTCCGGCTCGGCATCCCGCAGCGCTTCACCGACTTTCTTGCCCAGGTCGACGCTACGGACTTCGGCATTGAAGCCGATGCCGCCACGAGCGGAACGGTTCTGGATGACTTTTTCCAGGCCGGCGAAGGCGCCACCGCAGATGAACAGGATGTTGCGCGTGTCCACTTGCAGGAACTCCTGCTGCGGGTGCTTACGGCCGCCCTGGGGAGGAACCGAAGCGACGGTGCCCTCGATGAGCTTCAGCAGCGCCTGCTGCACGCCCTCGCCCGAAACATCGCGGGTGATGGACGGGTTGTCGGACTTGCGCGAAATCTTGTCGATTTCGTCGATGTAGACGATGCCCATCTGGGCCTTCTCGACATCGTAATCGCACTTCTGCAGCAGCTTCTGGATGATGTTCTCGACGTCCTCACCCACGTAGCCCGCCTCGGTGAGGGTGGTGGCATCGGCGATGGTGAAGGGAACGTTGAGCAGACGGGCCAGGGTCTCGGCCAGCAGCGTCTTGCCCGAACCGGTCGGGCCGATCAGCAGGATGTTGCTCTTGCCGAGTTCGATATCGTCTTTCTTGTCACGCTGGTTCAGGCGCTTGTAGTGGTTGTAGACCGCTACGGCCAGCACCTTCTTGGCACGTTCCTGACCAATGACGTACTGATCGAGGATGGTGCGGATTTCCTTGGGCGCCGGCAGCTTGTGCGCGTTGTTCTCGGCCTGGGCTTCCTGCACCTCCTCGCGGATGATGTCATTGCACAGGTCCACGCACTCGTCGCAGATAAAGACCGAGGGGCCGGCAATCAATTTGCGTACTTCGTGCTGGCTTTTGCCGCAGAAGGAGCAATAGAGCAGCTTGCCGTTGTCCTCGCCATTGCGGGTGTCAGTCATTCGATCAATCCAATCGGGATAGGCATGAAACACAAGATGAAGGCAAATGCGGGCATTTTCAAGCCCGCGAGGCGGCCGGACATCTTCCGGCCGCGGTATTGCGGAACGGCTTAGCTCGCCAGTTGGCGCTTGCTATGGACCTGATCGATGAGGCCGTATTTGACCGCTTCTTCACCGCTCATGAAGTTGTCGCGGTCGGTGTCGCGGGCTATCACGTCGATCGGCTGACCGGTGTGGTCGGCGAGGATCTTGTTCAGGCGCTCACGGATGGTGAGAATCTCACGGGCGTGGATCTCGATATCCGAAGCCTGGCCCTGGAAGCCACCCAGCGGCTGGTGGATCATCATCCGCGAGTGCGGCAGGCAGTAACGCTTGCCAGCAGCGCCACCGGCGAGCAGGAGCGCGCCCATGCTGCAGGCCTGGCCGATGCAGGTGGTGGAGACGTTGGGCTTGATGAACTGCATGGTGTCGTAGATCGACATGCCAGCAGTCACCGAACCACCCGGGGAGTTGATGTAGAGGTGGATATCCTTGTCGGGGTTCTCCGCTTCGAGGAAGAGGAGCTGCGCCACGACCAGGTTGGCCATGTAGTCCTCGACCGGGCCGACCAAGAAGATCACCCGCTCCTTCAGGAGACGCGAGTAGATGTCGTAGGCACGTTCGCCACGGGCGGACTGCTCGATCACCATCGGCACGAGGCCACCGGCGGCCTGGATATCAGGGAACTGTTGCTGCATATAAGAATTGCGGGACATGTCCAGCGATCACTCCCTAAATAATGTCATGTCTCAAAGACGCATAAGCCAGCGCGAAGGCTGGCTTATGGTGTGCTCGAACGAGGCGAAACGATCAGTCGGCTTGCGGAGCTTCTACCGGCTTGACTGCATCTTCGTAGGAGACCGCTTTGTCGGTCACGTTGGCCTTCTGCAGGACAGTATCTACAACTTGTTCTTCCAGCACAACAGAACGCACTTCGTTCAGTTGCTGGTCGTTCTTGTAGTACCAGGCCACTACTTGCTCGGGCTCCTGATAAGCGGAAGCCATTTCCTCGATCAGCTCGCGAACGCGGGCGTCATCGGGCTTCAGCTCGAACTGCTTGACCACTTCGGCGACGATCAGGCCCAGCACGACGCGGCGCTTGGCTTGCTCTTCGAACAGCTCGGCCGGCAGTTGGTCGGGCTTGATGTTGCCACCGAACTGCTGGACGGCCTGCACGCGCAGACGGTTCACTTCGTTGCCGATCAGGGCCTTCGGCACTTCGATCAGGTTGGCAGCCAGCAGGCCGTCCATTACCTGGTTCTTGACCTTGGACTTGATGGCCTGGCGCAGTTCACGCTCCATGTTCTTGCGGACTTCGGCGCGGAAACCTTCCAGGCCGCCTTCCTTGATGCCGAACAGGGTGAAGAACTCGTCGTTCAGTTCCGGCAGCTGGGGAGCGGAAACGCTGTTCACGGTAACGGTGAACTCAGCGGTCTTGCCGGCCAGGTCGAGGTTCTGGTAGTCCTCGGGGAAGGTCGGGGTGATGACCCGCTCTTCACCAGCCTTGACGCCAACCAGGGCATCTTCGAAGCCCGGGATCATGCGGCCGGAGCCCAGCACCAGGGCAGTGCCCTTGGCGGAACCGCCAGCGAAGGCTTCGCCATCGATCTTGCCGACGAAATCGATGTTCAGCTGGTCGCCGTTCTCGGCAGCGCGATCAACCGCTTCGAAGCGGGTGTTCTGCTTGCGCAGGATTTCCAGCATGTTGTCGACATCGGCGTCAGCCACGTCGGCTTGCAGGCGCTCGATGGCGATGGAATCGAAACCGGCAACCTGGAACTCGGGGAAGACTTCGAAGGTGGCGATGAATTCCAGGTCCTTGCCCTTCTCGAACACTTTCGGCTCGACGGCAGGCTGGCCAGCCGGGTTGAGCTTCTGCTCGACGACGGCTTCATAGAAGGAGGACTGGATCAGGTCACCCAGGACTTCCTGACGAGCGGAATCTTCGTAGCGCTGACGGATCACGCTCATGGGCACCTTGCCCGGGCGGAAGCCAGCGACCTTGGCGCGACGAGCAGTCTGCTGAAGACGCTTGGTGACCTCGGTCTCGATCCGCTCAGCCGGAACGCCAACAGTCATACGGCGCTCGAGAGCGGAGGTGCTTTCAACAGAAACTTGCATGGATATTCCTCGTTGCAGACGTTAGCCGGCCGGACCGGCCCCATAATCAAGGGCATGCATTCTAGTGGAGCGAAAAGCAGAAGTCACCCCAGCGGCAACGGCAGATGCAACACCGCTTTTCATACCCTCTCGAACACCGCGCCGCGCCCCCGCCCAAGCACCGGAACAGAGGCCTTCAGGCCAACGGATACGCTGTGTTACGCACCACTGGAGTGCAACTCACGGAGGGTGCTTATAATGCGCCACGCCTCCCGCCGACCGACGAACAACCATGGATAGCCACGCCCTCAGCAAGGTAATGCTGGTCGAGGACGATCAGAAGCTCGCCCGCCTGATGTCCCTCTACCTCTCCGAACACGGCTTCGAGGTACGCCAGGTGCACCGGGGCGACACCGCCCTCGACGCCTTCGTCGAATTCCGCCCCCAGGCGGTGATGCTCGACCTCATGCTCCCCGGCCAGAGCGGCCTGCACGTGTGCCGCGAAATCCGCCGCATCGCCGATACGCCGATCCTCATGCTCACCGCCAAGGAAAGCGACCTCGACCACATCCTCGGCCTCGAATCCGGCGCCGACGACTACGTGATCAAGCCCATCGAGCCGCCCGTCCTGCTCGCCCGCCTGCGCGCCCTGCTGCGGCGCCATGCCCCCTTGGCCGGTGAGCGCGACAGCCTGGAGTTCGGCCGCCTGAACATCGACCGCCGCCGTCGCGGCGCCGAACTGGGCGGCCAGGACATCGAGCTCACCACCATGGAGTTCGAACTGCTCTGGCTGCTAGCCGGACAGGCGGGGGAGATTCTCTCCCGCGACGAAATCCTCAATCGCACCCGCGGCATCGGCTTCGACGGCCTCAACCGCAGCGTCGACGTCTGCATCAGCAAGCTGCGCGCCAAGCTGCTGGACAACCCACGCGAGCCCGTGCGGATCAAGACCGTCTGGGGCAAGGGCTACCTGTTCAACCCCCTGGGCTGGGAGAGCTGAACCATGCTGCGCCTGTTCCTGCGCCTCTATCTATTGCTCGCGGTGGGCTTCGGCGGCGCCATCTTCGTGGTCGACCACGTCATCTCCACCCTCTTCGCCCCCAGCCTCGAGGAATACAACCGCGAAGCGGTGCGCGGCCAGGCCTACGCCCTCACCGAACGCCTGCGCCAACTGGACGCTGCCGGCCGCGCGCGCCAGATGGATGACTGGCGCCCCCACTACGGCCTGCACTTGGAACTGAAGGACGCCAGCGACCTCGCCCTGGACGAGCGCGAGCGCAAGCTGATCCTCAACAACCTGCTGGTCACCCGCGAGAACTACACCCGCTATATAAGCCGCATCGACGATGGGCCGCAGCTGCTGGTGATCGACCTGCCCGCCGAACCGGCCGGCACCCTGCTCTTCACCATCGGCGCCTACCTGTTGCTGGGCTTCCTGGTGGGCCTGGTGCTGTTCCTCTGGGTCCGCCCGCACTGGCGCAACCTGGAAACCCTGCGCCTAGCCGCCCAGCGCTTCGGTGACGGCGACCTCGGCACCCGCACCCCGGTGTTCCGTGGCTCCGACTGCCGCAAGCTGGCGGAGCACTTCAACCAGATGGCCGATCGCATCGAAAGCCTGATCAGCAACCAGCGCGAGCTGACCAACGCCGTCTCCCATGAGCTACGCACCCCCATCGCCCGACTCAGCTTC
The DNA here is from genome assembly GCF_032621735.1 of Pseudomonas sp. zfem005. Taxonomy (NCBI): domain Bacteria; kingdom Pseudomonadati; phylum Pseudomonadota; class Gammaproteobacteria; order Pseudomonadales; family Pseudomonadaceae; genus Pseudomonas; species Pseudomonas sp. zfem005. The sequence goes on from NZ_JAVYJE010000013.1 coordinate 151,631, forward strand.
GAACTGGAACAGATGGCGCGCCGCTCCGACCACCCGGACCACCAGGCCCTGGTGGACGACATGCGCGCCGACCTGGGCGAGCTGGAAGGCATGGTTTCCGAACTGCTCACCTATGCCCGCCTGGAACACAGCGCCGTCGGCTCGCACCGCGAGACCATCGACGCTGCCAGCTGGCTGGAAAGCGTGGTGGCCGACGTGGCGTTGGAGGCGGAAGCCGCCGGCGTGCGCTGCGAGATCCGCGCCTGCGAAGTGGACAGCCTACGCATGGAGCCGCGCTTCATGGCCCGCGCGGTGATCAACCTGCTGCGCAACGCCATCCGCCACGCCGAGCGGCGGGTGGATATCGCCCTCCTCCAGGCCGGCGACAGCTACCAGATTCAGGTCGATGACGACGGCCCCGGCATACCCGAGGAATCCCGCCAGCGGATCTTCGAGCCCTTCTCGCGCCTGGATGAAAGCCGCGATCGTCGCACCGGCGGCTTCGGCCTAGGCCTGGCCATCGTCCACCGGGTCGCCCAATGGCACGGTGGCCACGCCGAAGTGCTGGACGCCCCCCAGGGCGGCGCCTCCTTCCGCCTCAGCTGGGCCCGCCAGGGCTGAGGCGCTGCTTCACAATCTTTCACAGACTGCAGACAAAGCCGGGCGGATTGTCCCGGCCCGCCGCCCTAGCATCGGCTCCCTGATCATCCAGGGAGAACCCCATGTTCCATGCGCTGCGCCTGCCCCTGCTCGGCTGCCTGCTGGGCGGCACCGGCTGCCAGGCCCTGCCGGTCACCCCCGCACCTGACATTCGCCAGGGTGACTACAGCGAGCTGATCGTCTACCTGCAGGAACACATCCGCCAGCAAATGCAGGCCCATGACATTCCCGGCCTGGCCCTGGCGCTGGTTGACGACCAGCAGGTGATCTGGGCACGCGGCTTTGGTTACGCCGACCGCGAGCGGCGCATCGCCGCCAGCGAATACACCGCCTTCCGCATCGGTTCGTTGTCCAAGCCAATCACCGCCAGCCTCGCCATGCAACTGCGCGAACGCGGCGCCCTGGACCTGGACACCCCGCTGCAATCCAGCCTGCGCGAGTTCTACGTGCGCTCACGCTTCCATACGGACCAGGCGGCAGCCGACCGCGCCATCACACTGCGCCGCCTGCTCAGCCACCAATCCGGCCTACCGACCGACCACCTCGAAGGCCAGGTCGCCAAGCTTCCGCTGCCCCTGGGCGAGTTGCCCGCACTGGCCAGCGGCACCTGGCTGAGCCACCAGCCCGGCACGCAAACCGTCTACTCCAATCTCGGCTACGCCTTGGTCGGCGCCGCAATCGAACGCACCAGCGGCTGCGAATTCGAAGCCTGCGCACAGAAATCGCTGCTGCAGCCACTGGACATGCGCCACGCGAGCTTCCTCGGCAACAGCGGCCAGCAACCCTATCGCGCTCGCGGCTATATGAAGGGCAAGCCCTCGGCGGACCTCAACATCCGGGACCTCTCCGCCGGCAGCCTCTGGGCCAGCCCAGTGGACCTCAGCCACTTCGTGCAAATGGTCTTCGCCGACGGCCGCTACCAAGGCCGGCAAGTGCTGCAACCGGCCTCGATCCAGGAAATGCTGCACCCGCAGAATGTCGGCAACGCCCTGGACCTGGACTGCTCGATCGGCCTCGGCTGGTTCCTCGGTACCTATGGCGACGAGCTGGCGACACCCGGCCTGCGCGTCGTCGAGCACAGCGGCTCGACCGGTGACTTCAACGCCCAGATGACCTTGCTGCCGGAGCAGCGTCTGGGCGTGGTCGTCCTCACCAACTCCGACAGCGCCGCAGCCGTTACCAGCCAGCTCGCCAGCCTGTCGCTGCGCTTGCTGCTGCAAGCTCGTGACGGCAAGCCGGCAAGCCCGCCGGGACCGCCCCGCCGCACCAACCGGCAACGCCCCAGCCCACAGGACCGCCAACGCCTGGACGGTCGCTACGCCACCGGCAGCGGCCTGATCCATATTCGTAGCCAGGGTGAGCGCCTGTATGCAGAACTTTCCGGCCTCCGCGTCGAACTGCTGCGCGACGACGAAGGCTGGCTCCGCGCACGCAAGAAACTGCTCGGGCTATGGCCACTGGACCTGGGCGAGCTGGGCCGCCCGCAGCTGGACGTCGTGACGCTACAGGGGCGCCAGGCGCTGGTCGGCCGCCAACATGGCCAGACGCTGTTCATCGGCGAGCGCGTGGACGCCATGCCCATCCCCCGGGAATGGGCCGCCATGGTCGGCGACTACCGCATCGCCGGTGGCAAGGACGACACCCTGAGCCTGAGCCTGCGCCTTGAAGACGGTTTCCTCCTGGCACGCGGCCGCTCCGCTGGCGAGCCCATCGGCGACTACATCCTCCATCCCCAGGACAGCGCCCACGCAACCCTCGCCGGCAGCGGGCGCGGCCTCGGCGACACCCTCAGCCTGCGCCCGGACGGTTTCGAAGCCCTCGGCTACCGCTTCGTGCGCACCGACAAAAAGCCCTGATCCCCCTTAACAAGGACGATTTCCATGCTTCGCTTGCACCCCACCCTGCTCTGCAGCGGCCTGCTGCTGATGTCCGCCCCGCTTCACGCCGAGGACTGGCAGTACCAGCTCAGCGCCGGCCTGGCCAACCTGCCGCGCTACAGCGGCAGCGACGAACGGATCACCACGCCACTGCTCGACGCCCGCCTGGAGATTCCCCAAGGATTCTTCCTCGGTATAAAGGACGGCCTCGGCTGGCAATACGCGCAAGATGGCTTCGGTTTCAGCCTGCACCTCGGCAGCAGTGATCGACGCAAGGACAGCCGCTCCCACTTCCATGGCTCCGACCGACTGGAGGGCATGGGCTCGATCAAGCAGCGCGGCCAGCTCGGCATCGCCGCCAGCTATGACATCGGCCCGGTCACCCTGGGTGCCAGCCTCGAACATGCCCTGAAGAAAGACAGCGACCGCGACACCGGCTCGGCCTACAACCTGCTGGAGCTGAGCCTGGGCGGCACCCTCGCCGAAGGCGTTTACGGACGGCTGGACGCCAGCCTCAGCAGCCGCTTCGGCGACGATGACTACCTGCGCACCTGGTACGGTGTCAGTCGCGCGCAGGCGTCACGCAGCCGCTTCGCTGCCCATGACACCGACGCCGGCCTGGTTTCCAGCGGTGCCGCCCTGAGCTGGACCTACCCCCTCAGAACGAACATGGACCTGGTCACCGCACTGGATGTGCAGCGCCTGATGGGCGACGCCGCCGACAGCCCCCTGACCGAACGCCGCACCCAGGCCGCCCTCGCCACACAGATCGACTACCGGTTCTGAGCCCACGCGCACGCCTCCCGGGCGCCAGCGCCAAGAACAGCCTCTATAGAAAAGAAATCCGAAATGAACAGACCGCCCTACCCGGCCAGCATCCCTGCCCGATGCCTGTGGCCGGGCGGGCGGCGAGATTCGAGTAGAGCACAGCCCTCGGAGAACGACACTGCGGCGGGTTGGCGCACAACAGGCGTCCTGAAACGAAAAAAGGCAGCCCTGAAAGAGCTGCCTTTGAGCCGCGCATCGACCGAGCGCTAACCCCCAAGGGCCTGGATAACGTGCACGGGGTCATTGTGGATGGCGCGCAGCAGCGCCTTGGCGGGGCCGGTGGGCTCACGTCGCCCCTGCTCCCAATTGCGCAGGGTACCCAGCTGAACATCGATCATCGCGGCGAACCTAGCCTGTGTCAGGCCCGCTGCCTTGCGGATCGCCTTCACCTGCAGCGCATCCACGGTGAACTCACGCGAAGGCTTGCGCTCGCCACGGCGTATCTCGTCCATCTGCTGGACGCTTTCCATCAGGTCGTCGAAGAATTGGCTCATGGTCACCTCCAGCGCTCGATGATCTGCCTGAGCGCCTTGCGCTCATCCGTGGTCAGGTCATCCTTCTCGTTCTTGGGGTAGATCAGCAGCAAGGCGATCTGCGAGGCGGACGAGAAATGGTAATAGATGACCCTCGACCCGCCGCGCTTGCCATGACCGCCACTGGCCACCCGCACCTTGCGGATGCCACCCGTGCCCTCGATCACATCCCCCATTTCCGGCCGCTCGGCCAGCAACCGCTGGAAGGCCGCATAACTGTCATCGTCGAGCAACTCGCGAAGACGCCGGGTGAAGAGGGGTGTCTCGAGGAAGATCATCACGCAAAGGTACGCCAATGGCGCACATCACACAAACCCGCCCACTTCATGCCCGCAGAAACGAAAAAAGGCAGCCCCGAAGGAGCTGCCTTTTCTTTGTCGCTTCCAGATTCCCGCGAGGCTTGCCCCACGCTACTTGGCTACGCGTATTACTTGGTGCGGACGGAGAGACTCGAACTCTCACACCTTGCGGCGCCAGAACCTAAATCTGGTGTGTCTACCAATTCCACCACGTCCGCTTGCAACGCTCGAAACGAAAACGCCAGGCACTAGGCCTGGCGCTTTCTCGAATATGGGGTGGACGATGGGAATCGAACCCACGACACCAGGAGCCACAATCCTGTGCTCTACCAACTGAGCTACGCCCACCATATTACGTTTTGCTTGAGCCAAACTTGCCAAATTGGCACGCCCGGCAGGACTCGAACCTGCGACCATCCGCTTAGAAGGCGGATGCTCTATCCAGCTGAGCTACGGGCGCTTATTCATCTGCTAAACAGATTACTAAAAGCTTCGGCTTCAGCAGAAGCCTGTAGACTTCTACGTTTGCCGTCTTACCCAGCTAGTTGCTGTGCTCGACAAGCGGGGCGCATGTTATAGAGCCCCCCCTACCTCGTCAACAGGATTTTTAAAAAAATTTAGAAAGATAAAGGGGTTACGGGAAAATGCTGACCAGCCGCCTTTGCCCAAAAGCCACGCCATGCGAGAATATGCGCCCTTTTTAGCCCCTTCCGATGGTTAATCACGCGACATGACCGCACAACTGATCGACGGCAAAACGATCGCCGCCCGCCTCCGCCAACAGATAGCCAAGCGCGTCGACGAGCGTCGCCAGCAAGGCCTGCGCATTCCCGGCCTGGCCGTCATCCTGGTTGGCAGCGATCCGGCCTCTCAGGTCTATGTCGCGCACAAGCGCAAGGACTGCGAGGAAGTCGGCTTCATCTCCGAGGCCCACGACCTCCCGGCCAGCACCCGCCAGGAAGACCTGCTGGCGCTGATCGACCGCCTCAACGTCGACCCGACCATCGACGGCATCCTCGTGCAACTGCCGCTGCCGGCGCACCTGGACGCGTCCTTGCTGCTCGAACGCATCAGCCCGGACAAGGACGTGGACGGCTTCCACCCCTACAACATCGGCCGCCTGGCCCAGCGCATGCCGCTGCTGCGCCCCTGCACGCCGAAGGGGATCATGACCCTGCTGGAAAGCACCGGGGCCGATCTCTACGGCATGGACGCGGTCGTCGTCGGCGCCTCCAACATCGTCGGCCGCCCCATGGCCCTGGAGCTTCTGCTGGCCGGCTGCACCGTCACCGTCACCCACCGCTTCACCAAGGACCTGGCCGGCCACGTCGGCCGCGCCGACCTGGTGGTGGTCGCCGCCGGCAAGCCGGGCCTGGTCAAGGGCGAGTGGATCAAGGAAGGCGCCATCGTCATCGACGTCGGCATCAACCGCCAGGAAGACGGCAAGCTGGTGGGCGACGTGGAATACGAGCCGGCCCTGCAACGCGCCAGCTGGATCACCCCGGTCCCGGGCGGCGTCGGCCCCATGACCCGCGCCTGCCTGCTGGAGAACACCCTCCACGCGGCGGAAACCCTGCACGACTGAGCAGCGGCGGCACCATGAGAAACGGCACCCGAGGGTGCCGTTTTTTGTTTCAGCGAACAGGCCCCGGGCATCCGGGGCCTGCCGTCCAGCGTCATTTCTTCTGCCAGGACTTCACCAGCTCCTCGTAGTTCACGGTTTCGCCCTTCGGCTTCTCGTTGGCCAGCTTCGGCTTCGGTGCGCCCGGCTGGTCGAACCAGTACTGGGCGTCCCGCTCCTCGTTGAGCTTCGGCCCGCACTCGCCCTGCACACCGGAGCGCTCGATGCGCGCCATCATGGTGTCCTGCGCCTTGGCCAGGCCATCCAGGGCTTCCTGCGGAGTCTTCTCGCCGCTGGCGGCCTCGGCGATGAACTGCCACCACAGCTGCGCCAGGCGCGGATAGTCCGGAACGTTGGTGCCGGTGGGCGACCACTGCAGGCGCGCCGGGCTGCGGTAGAACTCAACCAGCCCGCCGAGTTTCGGTGCCGCCTCGGTCATCGCCTGGGAGTTGATGTCCGATTCGCGGATCGGCGTCAGCCCCACCAGGGTCTTCTTCAGCGAAACCGTCTTGGCGGTGACGAACTGCGCGTAAAGCCAGGCCGCCAGGCGCTGCTTCTCGGGTGTGGACTTGAGGAAGGTCCAGGAACCGGTGTCCTGGTAGCCCAGCTTCATGCCCTCTTCCCAGTACGGGCCCTTGGGCGACGGCGCCATGCGCCACTTCGGCGTGCCGTCGGCGTTGACCACCGGCAGGCCGGGCTTGGTCATGTCGGCGGTGAAGGCGGTGTACCAGAAGATCTGCTGGGCGATATTGCCCTGCGCAGGCACCGGGCCGGCCTCGGAGAAGGTCATGCCCTGGGCTTCCGGCGGCGCGTACTGGTGCAGCCAGTCGACGTACTTCTGGGTCGCGTAGACCGCTGCCGGGCCGTTGGTGTCGCCACCGCGGGTGACGCTGGAACCCACCGGGCGGCAGCCGTCGACGCGAATGCCCCACTCGTCCACCGGCAGGCCGTTGGGCAGGCCCTTGTCGCCGCCGCCGGCCATGGAGAACCAGGCGTCGGTGAAGCGCCAGCCGAGGGACGGGTCCTTCTTGCCGTAGTCCATGTGGCCATAGACGCGCTTACCGTCGATTTCCTTCACGTGCTTGCTGAAGAACTCGGCGATGTCCTCGTAGGCGGACCAGTTCACCGGCACGCCCAGCTCATAGCCGTAGATTTCCTTGAACTTGGCCTTCAGCTCGGGCTTCTCGAACCAGTCGGCGCGGAACCAGTAGAGGTTGGCGAACTGCTGGTCGGGCAGCTGGTAGATCTTCTTGTCCGGGCCGGTGGTAAAGGAAATGCCGATGAAGTCGTTGAGGTCCAGGGTCGGCGAGGTCACGTCCTTGCCTTCGTTGGCCATCATGTCGGTGATCGACACGGCCTTGCCGTAGCGGAAGTGGGTGCCGATCAGGTCCGAGTCGTTGACCCAGCCGTCATAGATGTTCTTGCCCGACTGCATCTGCGTCTGCAGCTTCTCCACCACGTCGCCTTCCTGCATCAGGTCGTGCTTGAGCTTGATGCCTGTGATCTCGCTGAAGGCCTTGGCCAGCACCTTGGCCTCGTACTCGTGGGTGGCGATGGTTTCCGAGGCGACGTTGATCTCCATGCCACGGAACGGCTCGGCGGCCTTGATGAACCACTTCAGCTCGGCGAGCTGCTGTTCCTTGCTCAGGGTCGAGGGCTGGAACTCCGCGTCGATCCACTTCTTCGCCGCATCCTCGTAGGCATCGGCCCAGGCCGCGCCACTCAATCCGGACAACGCCAGCAGGGCCGCTATCGCCATGCTATGTCGGGTCTTGTAATTGTTTTCGAACATAGACACCTCCTTGGGGATTTTGAACGGTCGCAACTAGCCGAAGCGCATCACGACCAACAACCACACGACGGATAGCGCCGAGGCTACCCACAGGTTCCAACTGGTCGCGCCTATCACCAGCAGGTGCAGGTAGGCGCTCCCGAGAAGCCCGATGAACAACCGGTCGCCACGGGTGGTAACGATCGGCAAGAAGCCCTTGCGCTCGACGCAGGGCGAACGCAGTTCCCAGATGCCCATCAGCAGCAGCACCAGGCCGATGCTGCCGAAGAACACCGCGGTGGGCAGAGTCCAGGCCATCCATTCCATAAGTCACCTCATACCCGGCCAAGGGCAAAGCCCTTGGCCACGTGGTTGCGCACGAACCAGATCACCAGCACGCCCGGCAGGATGGTCAACACCCCTGCCGCCGCCAGCACGCCCCAGTCGATGCCCGAAGCGGACACGGTGCGGGTCATCACCGCCACGATCGGCTTGGCGTCCACCGAGGTCAGGGTGCGCGCCAGCAGCAGCTCGACCCAGGAGAACATGAAGCAGAAGAACGCCGTCACACCGATGCCCGAGCCGATCAGCGGGATGAAGATCTTGGCGAAGAAGCGCGGGAAGCTGTAACCGTCGATATAGGCCGTCTCGTCGATCTCCTTCGGCACCCCCGACATGAAGCCCTCGAGGATCCACACCGCCAGCGGCACGTTGAACAGGCAATGGGCCAGGGCCACGGCGATATGGGTATCGAACAGGCCGATGGACGAATACAGCTGGAAGAACGGCAGCAGGAACACCGCCGGCGGCGCCATGCGGTTGGTCAGCAGCCAGAAGAACAGGTGCTTGTCCCCCAGGAAGCGGTAGCGCGAGAAGGCGTAGGCCGCCGGCAGCGCCACCGCCAGGGAGATCACCGTGTTCAGGCACACGTAGTAGAGCGAGTTGAGGTAGCCCTCGTACCAGCTCGGGTCGGTGAAGATCACCTGGTAGTTGCGCAGGGTGAACTCGTGGGGCCAGAGCGTCAGGCCGCCGAGTATCTCGGTGTTGCTCTTGAACGACATGTTCAGCAACCAGTAGATGGGCACCAGCAGGAACAGGATGTAGGCGAGCAGCACCAGGGTTTTGCGTGGTGTCATGGGCGGCCTCAGCTCTTCGAGTCGTTATGGGTCATGGCCGTGTAGAACAGCCAGGACACCAGCAGGATGATGAGGAAGTACACCAGCGAGAACGCCGCCGCCGGCCCCAGGTCGAACTGCCCCACCGCCATCTTGGTCAGCGTCTGGCTGAGGAAGGTGGTGGCGTTGCCCGGCCCGCCGCCGGTGAGCACGAAGGGCTCGGTGTAGATCATGAAGCTGTCCATGAAGCGCAGCATCACGGCAATCAGCAGCACACTCTTCATCTTCGGCAACTGGATGTGGCGGAACACCGCCCAGCCCGAGGCGCGGTCGATGCGCGCCGCCTGGTAGTAGGCATTGGGGATGGCACGCAGGCCCGAGTAGCACAGCAACGCCACCAGCGAGGTCCAGTGCCACACGTCCATCACCAGCACCGTCACCCAGGCGTCCATGGTGTTGGAGGCGTAGTTGTAGCTGATGCCCAGCTTGCTCAGGGTCCAGCCCAGCAGGCCGATATCGGCGCGGCCGAATATCTGCCAGATGGTGCCGATCACGTTCCATGGGATCAGCAGCGGGATCGCCATGACGATCAGGCTCGCCGAGGCCCAGCGCCCTTTTGTCGGCATGCACAGGGCGATGCCGATGCCCAGCGGGATCTCGATCAGCAGCACGCAGGCGGAGAAGATGAACTGGCGCAGCAGCGAGTCGTGCAGGCGCGGGTCCTGCAGCACCTGCTTGTACCAATCGACACCGACGAAGGTGCGGGTGGAGGCATCGAAGATGTCCTGCACCGAATAGTTCACCACCGTCATCATCGGCAGGATGGCGCTGAAGGCCACCAGCAGGAACACCGGCAGCACCAGCCACCAGGCCTTGTTGTTGATCAACTTGTCGGTCATGGCGCCACCTCCACCAGCAGGTCATCGGCGTAGAGCATCAACCACTGCGAGGGGAAGCCGATCCACGCCGTGCCCCGTGGCACCGTCTCGTCTTCCTGCAGGCGCGCCTTGAGGCGTTGCCCGTCCAGGTTCAGGGTGAGGATCTTGTAGGTGCCTAGGTCCTCGACGTGGGTCACCTCGCCGGCCAGGGCATCGACGAAAGGCTCGTCGCTGACGTGCACGAACTCCGGACGGATGCCCAGCTTCAGGCTGCTCCAGCCGCCCTTGGCCAGGTGCGCCGCCATGGCCGGGGCCAGGGGCACGCGGGTGTTGCCGAATACCAGCGCATCCCCCTCCGGGCGCACCTCGATCAGGTTCATCCCCGGGCTGCCGATGAAGAAGCCGACGAAGGTGTGCAGCGGCCGCTCGAACAGCTCGCGCGGGGTGCCGAACTGGACGATACGCCCCTCGTACATCACCGCGATCTTGTCGGCGAAGGTCGAGGCCTCCAGCTGGTCATGGGTCACGTAGATCATGGTGATGTTGAACTGCTCGTGGATCTGCTTGAGCTTGCGCCGCAGCTTCCACTTCAGGTGCGGGTCGATCACCGTCAGCGGCTCGTCGAAGAGGATCGCCGACACGTCGTCGCGCACCAGCCCGCGGCCCATGGAGACCTTCTGCTTCTCGTCCGCTGTCAGGTTGCGCGCCTTGCGCTTGAGCAGGTGATGCAGGTCGAGCACCTCGGCGATCTCGCTGACCTTGCTCAGCACCCGCGACTCCGGCAGGCCCTGGTTGCGCAGGGGGAAGGCCAGGTTATCGAACACCGTCATGGTGTCGTAGACCACCGGGAACTGGAAAACCTGGGCGATGTTGCGCTCCTCCGGCGGCAGCAGGTTGACCTCGCGGGTGTCGAACAGCACCTGCCCTTCGGACGGGCTGAGCAGCCCGGAAATGATGTTCAGCAAGGTCGACTTGCCGCAGCCCGAAGGCCCCAGCAGCGCATAGGCGCCGCCCTGCTCCCAGACGTGGTCCATCGCCAGGATGGCGTAGTCTTCCGGGCCCTTCGGCTGGCTGGCGTAGCTGTGGGCCAGGCTCTGCAGGCGAATCTCGGCCATGGGCGGCTCCTCAGGTACGACGGCTCGGCGCCAGGACCAGGCGGTCCTGGGCGTCGAAGACGAAGAGTTTGTGGGTGGGGATGTAGATGCGGATCGGCGCATCCACGTCGTACTCGTGCACGCCCTGCAGGTGCAGCACCAGGGCGAAATGCTCGCTGCGCACATGGAGGAAGGTCTCGGAGCCGCTGATCTCGGCCAGCTCCACCTTCACCGCCAGCTCCAGGTCGTCGTCGTTGGAGGGCACCAGGCCGATGTGGCCGGGGCGCACGCCGAAGCGGTAGGCGCCCTCGCCCAGTTCGCGCAGCTCGGTGGTCAGCGGGAAGTGGACGAAATCACGGAAGCTCACCTCGCCTTCGCTGATGCGCCCGTCCACCAGGTTGATCGGCGGCTCGGAGAACAGCTCGGCGGCCAGCACCTGCTGCGGCCGCTGGTACACCTCGGTGGTCGGCCCGCTCTGGATCACCCGGCCCTCGTGGAGGATGGTCACCGTGCCGCCCAGGGCCAGCGCCTCGTTGGGCTCGGTGGTGGCGTACACGGCGATGCTGCGGCGGGTGCGGAACAGCTCGCGCATCTCCTGGCGCAGCTCCTCGCGCAGCTTGTAGTCGAGGTTCACCAGGGGCTCGTCGAACAGCACCAGGTCGGCGTCCTTGACCATCGCCCGGGCCATGGCCGTGCGTTGCTGCTGGCCGCCGGAAAGCTCCAGCGGGTGGCGCTGCAGGAACTTCTCGATGCGCAGCATCTGCGCCGTCTCGCGCACCTTGCGCTCGATCTCCTCACGGCCGACGCCATTCTGCCGCAGCGGCGAGGCGATGTTCTCGAACACCGTGAGGTTGGGGTAGTTGATGAACTGCTGGTAGACCATCGACACGTTGCGGCGGCGCACCGGCACCCCGGTCACGTCGACGCCGTTGAGCAGGATGCGCCCGCTGCTGGGCTTGTCCAGCCCGGCCATCAGGCGCATCAGTGAGGTCTTGCCGGCCAGGGTCCGGCCGACCAGCACGTTGAAGGAACCCGGCTCGAAGCTCAGGCAGGCGTCGTCTATGTAGACCTGATGGTCGACGACGCGGCAGACATGCTCCAGCGTTAACGACATGGCGTGTCCTTGTGGTTGTTCTCAGCCATTCGCGGCTCTGGGCCGCGCTACCACAAGGCGACTTCCGTGCCAGGAGCGCCAAAAACCCTCTATCCCATTGATTAAGCTGGTTTTTAGTGAAATTCGGCGCCCTGCACGAATGTTCACTTGAACAGTATTGAACATTCGAATGTGAACAACTGAACACTTCGAACGTTGACTTTGAACAGCCATGAACAACACTGCTCGGATCGCCGCAGAGCGAATGCCCCATAACAACAAGAACGCTGCGAGGCTCACATGGCCACCCCTGCCCAGGCGCCCGTACCGGCGCCGAACCACGATGCGATCGTCCGCGACTCGTGGAACCGCTGCCGCGACTTCGGCCTCACCCACCAGAGCCGACCGAGCTTCGGCGACGCCGCCGCGGGCGACGTCTCGGCACTGCTGGAGAGCCGGCACTTCCTCGTGCAGACCACCCACCAGGAGGTCCTGCCCTACTACGAGAACATCCTCGCCAACTCCAACTGCCTGATCATGCTCGCCGACAACCAGGGCCAGCTGCTGCAGTCCTGGGGCGACCGCCGCTTCGTCGAGCCTTCCCAGGCCGCCGGCTTCGTCGCCGGCGCCCTGTGGCAGGAGCGCACCACCGGCACCAACGCCATCGGCACCGCGCTGGCCTGCGGCCAGGCCGTGCACATCCAGCGCGACGAGCACTTCCTCAAGGCCAACCGCTTCATGACCGGCTCCGCCTCGCCGATCTTCGACGCCACCCGACAGATGATCGGCGTGCTCGACGTCTCCAGCGACAGCTACCTGCCGCCCTCGCACACCCTGGGCATGGTCAAGATGATGAGCCAGTCGGTGGAGAACCGGCTGATCCTCGGGCGCTTCAAGGACGACTACTTCCAGCTCAGCTTCAACACCAGCCTGGACAACCTCGACAGCCAATGGGCCGGGCTGCTGGTGTTCGACGAGGCCGGCCAGGTGGTTTCGGCCAACCGCCGCGCCGACTCGCTGCTGGGCATCGGCCTGTCGTGGATGAACATCGAAAGCCTGTTCGACCTGAGCCTGCCGCAGCTGCTGGCGCAGCCCGACAACCTGCCCTTCCCGCTGCGGGCCGCCGGCCGCTACCGCTTCCACGGCCGCCTGCTGCGCCCGCGCAAGCCGCGCATCGAGGCCCGCGACTTCCGCCCCGCCCCCGCGACCCCGAGCGAAGCGCCGGCCGGCGAGCTGACCCTCGGCACCATCAGCCTGGGCGATGCCCGTGTCGACCGCGTGGTGCAGCAGGCACAACGGCTGCTGGAAAAGGACATCCCCATCCTCATCCAGGGCGAAACCGGCGTCGGCAAGGAGGTGTTCGTCAAGGCCCTGCACCAGGCCAGCTCCCGCGCCGGCAAGACGCTGGTGGCGGTGAACTGCGCGGCCATTCCCGCCGAGCTGGTGGAGTCGGAACTGTTCGGTTACGAAAAGGGTGCCTTCACCGGCGCCAACCAGAAGGGCAGCGTCGGCCTGATCCGCAAGGCCGACAAGGGCACCCTGTTCCTCGACGAGATCGGCGACATGCCCCTCAACGTCCAGGCCCGGCTGCTGCGGGTGCTGCAGGAGCGCAGCGTGCAGCCCCTCGGCGGCGGCGAACCCTACCCGGTGGATATCCGCCTGGTCTCGGCCACCAACCGCCCGCTGCGCCAGGATGTGGACGCCGGGCTGTTCCGCCAGGACCTCTACTACCGCGTCAGCGGCCTCAACCTCGAACTGCCCCCCCTGCGCGAACGCAGCGACCGTGGCGAGCTGTTCCGCCGCCTCTGGGAGCAGCACCGCGAGCCGCGCCAATGGGCCGGTTTCAGCAACGATGTGCACGAACTCTTCATGGCCCACCCCTGGCCCGGCAACCTGCGCCAGGCCGGCAGCGTGATCCAGATCGCCCTGGCCATGGCGGAAGAACAGCCCATCCGCCGCGAGCACCTACCGGACGACTTCTTCGCCGACCTGGAAGAAACACCGCCGCCCAGCCATAGCGCCGCGCCAACCCAGCCGACGGATGCCAGCCTCGCCGCCCAGCTGCAGGCCTGCGGCGGCAACATCTCCGACCTCGCGCGCCGCCTCAACCTCAGCCGCAACACGCTGTACAAGCGCCTGCGCGAGCAGGGCCTGTACCCCGGCGGCTAACGCAAGCCGCCCAACCCTGCAGCCTCAGGCGAAGCGCAGGGTCACGCGGCGGTTGTGGCGGCTCTTCTTCTCGATCTTGTCGCACACCACCCGGCCGATCTCGCGGGTGTTGCGCACATGGGTGCCGCCACAGGGCTGGATGTCCACCCCGGGGATGTCCACCACCCGCACCAGGCCCTGCAGCACCGGCGGCGCCACCGCCTGGGTGCGGGTCATCTCCAGCACCGTGTTGTATTCGCTGGCCGGCAGCATGTGGGTGCGCACATCCAGCGCGCCCTCGATCAGCTCGTTCAGCGCGTGGGTCAGGTGTTCCTTGTCCAGGGTCGATTCCGGCAGGTCGAAATCCAGGCGGCCCTTGTCGGCTGCGATGCTGCAACCGGTGACGGGGGCATCGATGATCGAGCACAGCAGGTGCAGGCAGGTGTGCATCTTCATGTGCTGGAAGCGCCGCTCCCAATCCAGGCAGCCCTGCAGTTCGAGGCCGGCGGTGACGGGCACGGCGCCCTCCTCCAACTGGTGCCAGATCATCGAGCGCAGCAGCGGGTCGCGCTGGGTGCCGACCACCGCCACCACCGAACCGTCCGGCAACAGCAGGTGGCCCTGGTCGCCCGGCTGGCCGCCGCCGGTGGGGTAGAACAGCGTCTGGTCCAGCGCCACGCCCTGGTCACTCACCGCGAGTACGCGGGCAGTGAAGGTGCGCTGGTAAGGGGCTTCGTCGAACAGGGCACGGGTGTGCATGGCGAATACGGACATTTCAGCCTCCGATGCTCAGGAAATAGGGTTGCAGCTGCGAGCGCACGAGTGCGCTGAGGCCAGGTGGGTCGAGCAGGGTGATGTCGTGGTCGGGACCGATGATCCGCAGGTGCAGCGGGTAACGGGGCGCCGGCAGGGCCAGGCCGATGCTGCGCAGCCGGTACTGGCGGTGGTTGCGCTCGTGCACCGTGCATTCCAGGGCCATGCAGCCGAAGCGCCGGTGCTCGGCGTCCAGCACCAGCACCTCGCCGCTGTCGGGCAGCTCGCCCACCAGGTGCATCCGCTCATTGAGGGCGAAGGCCCCCAGGTAGCCGCAGTTGGATGACATCGACGCGCGCTGCATCTGCAACTGGTTGACGATGCTGACCTTGGTGTTGGCCGGCACGTCGCGGGTGATCACGCAGGCCGGGCTGATGAACACGTTGTCGCCGATGCTGATGGGCCCGAGGATGCGCGCCCCCGCGCCTACCTCCACATGATTGCCCAGGCGCGGGTGGCGCTTGCCGCCCGGGTTGTCGGCGATGCCCGAGGCGCCGAGGGTGACGCCACTGAGCAGGTAGCAGTCGTCGCCGATCTCGCAGGTCTGCCCGATCACGGTGCCGAAGCCATGGTCGAGCACGAAACGCTTGCCGATGCGCGCCGCCGGGTGGATCTCGGCGCCGGACAGCAACTTGCCGGTGCTGGCCAGCTTGTGCGCCATGGCCTCGTGCCCGTCCACCACACCGTGGGTCCAGACCTGGTGCGCCAGGCGATGGAACAGCACCGCCTTGAAGGAGGCATAGGAGCCGAGCACCAGGTCGATGCGCCCGGCCGTGGCGGGGTCGCGCTGGGCATAGGCCTGAAGGTCGTCTGCCACCTGCTGCACGGCCACGTCCATGATGCCGTCCAGGTGGGGCATGAGCTGGTCCAGCTCGTTCGGCTTGAGTGCATGCACCAGTTGATCGAGCAGCTCGTCATAGAGCCGCAACCTGTCGAGATATCCCCACATCCTGTCGCCCTCCCCAGGCTCGTTATTCGAAATGCGGCAGGTAGCCGTCCACACCGTCATAGATCAGGGTCAGTACCCGGCTGCCGCGCGGCAGCTCGCCGGCCAGGCTGGCGATGGCCACCAGATTGGCGGCCGAGGACAGCCCCAGGCTCACCGCGTCGCTACGCATGGTGCGGCGCACACGCTCCAGGCAATCCGCCTTGGCTACCTTGAGCATGCCGTCGAGCACCCCGAGGTTGAGGATGCTCGGCACCAGGCCGATGGACAGGCCCTGGATCTCGTGCGGCGCATGGCGATCGGCGAGCAGGTCGCACTGCTCCGGCTCGACGCCGAACACCCGCAGCGAGGGCCAGCGGGCCTTGAGCATCTCGCCCAGGCCGGTGATGTGGCCGCCGGTGCCGATGCCCGCCACCAGGCAATCGAGGGGGCGGTCGGCGAAGTCGCGGAGGATCTCCTGCGCGGTGCTGCGCCGGTGGGTCTCGGGGTTGGCGGCATTGCGCTGCTGGTTGAGCATCACGAAACCGGGGTTCTCCAGTTGCAGCTCCATGGCTTTCTCGCCATGGGAGTTGTTGCCAAGGCGGCTGTCAGAGAGCACCACCTCGGCACCGTAGAGGCGCAGCACCTTCTGTTTCTCGGGGCTGTAGTTGTCGGGGATCACCAGGACCACGCGGTAGCCGAGGATGTTGCCGGCGATGGCCAGGCCGATGCCGGTGTTGCCGCCGCTGGGTTCGATGATGGTCTGCCCGCTGCCGGGCACGAGGATGCCCCGGGCCTCGGCGTCGCGGACCATGCCCAGGGCGATGCGTGCCTTGTGGCTGCCACCGGGGTTGAGCGACTCCAGCTTGGCGTACACCTCCAGCCCGGTCTCGGCGCTGAAGGCGGCCAGGCGCACCACGGGCGTCTCGCCAATGGCCTGGAGCAGGGATTCGTGGATCATCGCGCGCCTCCTCAGTACAGCGGCATGTCGGTGTCGACATCCCGCGCCCAGGCCTTGATGCCGCCCTGCAGCACCTGGATCTGGGTGAAGCCCGCTGCCAGCAGCAGCAGCGCCGCGCGTTCGGCACGGGTGCCGCCGTAGCAGACGATGCACAGCGGGCGCTGGCGATCCAGCTCGTCGAGGCGAGCGTCCAACTCGCCCAGCGGCAGGTTGAGGCTGCCGGGCAGGCGGCACACCTCCAGCTCGTTGGTTTCGCGCACGTCCAGCAGTTGCAGATCGGTGCCACAGGCCAGGAGCTGCTGCAGCTCCAGCGCGGTAATGCGGAAATCCGCCGGTAGCGTGCTGGCCGCCGGGATGCTGGAAGAACAGGCCGAAACCTCCTCTTCCAGCGGCTGCATGCAGGTGCGGCCGGGCGAGCAGGACGGGCAGTTGGCGCGGCGCTTGAAGCGCACTTCGTTGAACTTCATCGCCAGGGCGTCGAAGCACATCAGCCGGCCCACCAGGGGCTCGCCGATGCCGAGGACCAGCTTCACCGCCTCGGTGGCCTGGAGCAGCCCGACCACGCCGGGCAGCACGCCGATCACCCCGCCGGCGCTGCAGTTGGGTGCCAGCTCCGCCGGCGGGCTCTTGGGAAACAGGCAGCGGTAGCAGGGGCCGTCCTGATGGTTGAACACGCTGATCTGCCCGTCGAAGCGGTGCAGCGCGCCGTAAACCAGCGGCCGGCCCAGCAGCACACAGGCATCGTTGACCAGGTAGCGGGTGGCGAAGTTGTCGGTACCGTCCACCACCAGGTCGTAGTCGCCCACCAGCTTCAGGGCGTTATCCGGAGTCAGGGCGCAGTCGTGGGCATCGATGTGGATGTCCGGGTTGAGGTCCAGCAGGCGACGGCGCGCCGACTCGACCTTGGGCAGGCCCAGGGTGCTGGTGCCATGCACCACCTGGCGCTGCAGGTTGCTGGCCTCGACGCGGTCGAAATCCACCAGGCCCAGGGTGCCGATGCCGGCGGCGGCGAGGTACAGGCTCACCGGAGACCCCAGGCCGCCGGTGCCGATGATCAGCACCCGCGCCTTCTTCAGGCGCAACTGGCCCTGGCGACCGACGTCCGGCAGGGTGATGTGGCGCACGTAGCGGCGCACCTCGTCGTTGCTCAGCTCATCGCTGTCCAGGCCCCCGGAGGTGGCGAGCATGATGTCCAGCTCGGCGCCTGCCTCCAGGCTGCTGTCGCCGTCCACAAGCTCGCCGTTGGCGCTGAGCAGGAAGTGCTCCTTGAACTGGTCGTTTCCATAGAACAGGTGGTCACGCAGCCCCGCGTGGCGGCTGCAGATATCCTCGACCAGCTCGCGCACCGTGGTGCCCTGCCCTTGCAGGCGGGCCTCCGGCAATTTGGCGACACGTGCCAGTACATCCGGGAAGATCACCGTATTCATAGCCAACTCCTTTTATGCAGGTCGTTATGGGGTGCCGGGGTATTCCCGGCTGCAGACAAAGGATTCCCCGCTCCACTCGAACAGCTTCGCGCCGTGGGCCCGTCCGGCCCGCACATCCACCACCAGGTGGGCGACGGGGTGGATCGGCTCGCCCATGAACAGCGCCTTGTCCTCGTCTTCGCGGCTGAAGTAGGCGCCGACGTCGGGGTGCGAGTGGTAGATGACCCGCACCGGGTTGTCGCCGCGCAGGCTGCGGTTGAGCAGCAGGGTGTCGGCCACCGCGAAGGTGAAGCCGGTGCTGGCGTCGCGGCGGAACACGTCCGGGCTGCGCTGGTTGAGCAGGTTCTGGATGTTGCTGCCCAGGTGCACCTCGCCATCGGCGAAGACGAAGCCGCAGCACTCCTCGGGGTAGGTCTCGCAGGCGTGGCGGTAGATGGACTGCAGGGTGTCGCGATCGATCACGTCCATGTGGTCCTCGTTGTCAGGGCTTGCGCGTCAGGAGTTTTTCCACGGGCAGCTTGGTGATGGCGAAACCGGCGAGCAGGATCGCCGAGTACAGCGCCAGGTCGCGGGAGATGGCCTGCCCCTCGTACCAGGAGCCGATGACCACGGCGAACACCGGGAAGATGATGAAGACGAAGGAGAGGACCACCGGGTTCAGGCGCTTGAGCAGGAAGAAGTAGACGATGAAGCCGCCCACCGACGCACACAGGCCCAGGTAGGTAAGCGCCAGCCAGGAGCGCGAGGTGACCTGGCTGAAGTCGGGCTGCTCCACCACCAGGCCGGCGAGGAACAGCATCGCCCCGGCCAAACCGATGGGCAGCGTGTTGTAGGTGATGACGCTGATGCCCTCGCCCTTCTGCTTGGTGATCACGTAGCACAGCGCGTGCATCACTGCGGCGGCGAGGATCGCCAGCACACCGAGGAACTCGGCGTGGTCCAGGCGCAGGCCCTGGCTGCGCAGGATCATGTACAGGCTGCCGAAACCGATGCCGATGCCCACCACCTGGGACAGGTAGATGCGCTCACGCAGGAACAGCGACGAGAAGATCAGGATGAACACCGGCATGCAGCTGAACAGCAGCGCGGTGAGCCCCGAGGAGACATGCATCTCGCCGTAATTGAGCAGGTAGTAGGGAATGCTGAAGTAGCTCAGGGTGACGAAGGCGAAGAAGCCCAGGCGCTCGCGGGGGAACAGGATCGAGTCGCCACGGACCAGGGCGAAGCAGATGAACAGCGGGAAGGCGATGAGGAAGCGCAGGCCCGAGGAAGTCAGGGGCGGCACGCTCTCCACGGCGATCTTGATGCCCAGCCAGGTGGTGCCCCAGCTCAGGCACACCACGAGAAACAGCAGGCTGGTGATGAATCCGGCCAACCAGTGCTTTTGCGATTTTCCGGTGTTTTCAATTACGGCGGACATTGGCATGATGGCAATTCATCCTTGCTGCTAAATTGACCTCTAAAACCTGGGTATCAATCACTGATTGACACAGCTCAATCAGGCTATTAGGACGAAAAATGGCTGTCAAACCAATTATTGACACGGTGTCAATTCTGAAATCAGCACTGGATTCCGGCCAGGGCGCGAAGTACAAGCGCCTCGCCGGAGCCATGGAAATCAGGATTCTCGAGGGCACTCTGGAAGGCGGCGCCAAGCTGCCGCCGCACCGCAACCTGGCCGACCGCCTGGGGGTGACCATCGGCACCGTCAGCCGCGCCTACGCCGAACTGGAACGCATGGGGCTGGTGATAGCACGCGTCGGCGACGGCACCTTCGTCCGCCGCCGGGGGCTGGAGCGCAAGCGCGACGAGGGCTTCCGCAACTTCATCGAAGAGGCGCCAGAGCTCTACGACATGAGCCGCAACATGCACATCCCCGGGCATGAAACGGCCTTCCTGGCGCAGAGCCTGCTGGACCTGGCCAACGACCCGCAGACCCTGCAGGACCTGACCCGCTACACGCCGGACATCGGCCTGCCGCGCTACCGCCAGGTGGGTGCGAACTGGCTGGCCCACGGCGACTTCCAGCCCCAGGCCGACCAGGTGCTGTGCGTCAACGGCGGCCAGCACGGGCTGCTCTGCACCCTGATGGGCCTGTTGCGGGCGGGGGATATCCTGGTGACCGAGCAGCTCACCTACCCGGGGCTGATCACCCTGGCACGGATGCTCGGCATCAAGCTGCTCGGCGCGGACATGGACGAGGAAGGGCTGGTCCCCGCCTCCCTCGACGAGATCTGCCGCAACAACCGGGTCACCGCGCTCTACTGCACGCCGACCATCCAGAACCCCACCACCGGCGTGCTCTCGCACCTGCGCCGCGACGCCATCGCGCGCCTGTGCCGCGAGCACAACCTGCTGATCATCGAAGACGAGGCCCACGCGGTGCTGGTGGAGGACCGCCCGCCGCCCCTGAGCCTCTACGCCCCGGAGCGCACCATCCTCATCAGCAGCCTGAGCAAGGCGGTGGCCGCCGGCCTGCGGGTGGGCTACCTGCATGCACCGACGGCACTGGTCAGCCGCATCGCCGCAGCCCTGCGCGCCACCTGCTGGATGGCCACGCCCCTGGCGCTGGAGCTGTCGACGCTATGGATCGAGAACGGTACGGCGGAGAAGTTGCTGAGCCAGCAGATCCACGAGATCGGCCGACGCAAGGCATTGGTGGAACGGCTGCTGGACGGGCTGAACTACCGCACCCATCCGCAGAGCCCGCATTTCTGGATCGAAGTACCGGAAGCCTGGCGCGCCTCGGACATCGAGGCCGACCTGAAGCTGAAGAACTACCTGATCACCGCCGCCGAAGCCTTCGCCGTGGGCCGCGCCACGGTGCCGCAGTTCGTCCGCGCCAGCGTCAGCAACGCCTCCAGCAACGACCAACTGCTCTACGACGGCTTCCTCACCCTGGCCAGCACCCTGCGCGAGGAGGCCGACCGCTTCGGGCTATGAGCCGCAGGGCGGACCTTGGTTCGTACTCGACACCACCCACGGGCTCAGCGCCAATGGCGCTGCTGCACCCGCTTGCCGTTGCCGCCGGCGAGCAGGGCGAGGCCAAGGAACAGGCTTTCCACCACCCAGGCCAGCAGCAGCGCGCAGACGATGCCCCAGGCCATCGCCTCGGGCACCAGCAGCACCTGGTAGCTGTAGGCGTTGGCGGTTTCCAGCAACAGGTCGTGGTCGGCGCCCGTGGCCACGTGCCAGGTGCGCGCGTACCAGGCGCCCTGCATGGCCTCCCACTCGCGCTGCAACAGGGCGTCGCGATTGACCAGGGTGGCCACGCTGTCGGCGTCGCTGCGCATCACCGGGTCGTTGCTGGCGCGGTAATGGGCCACCAGCGCGGCGAGGTCGCCGTCGAAGAAGCGCTGGGCGGTCTCGCGGAAGCCCTTGAGCCCGGTCTCCGCCTCCAGGCGATGGGCCTCGACGCGCTTGGCGTAGTCATCGACGAACCCGGGCACCTGCACGCCGATGAGCAGGCCCAGGGCGAACAGCGCCAGTCGCAGGTAGCTTCGCAGCATCGATATCCCCTCTCGTTGGTCAGGTCTGCCCGGAGGCCAGGCACTCGCCCCGCCGCCACAGGCTCCAGGCGCCGGGCTGGTAGAGCGTCCAGGTTTCGTTGTCGGTCAGCGGCTCGGTGGCGATCACCGTCACCACGTCATTGGGCGTGGTCTCGGCCTGGAAGTCCACGGTCAGGTCCGCGTCTTTCAGTCGCGCCGGGCCGAAGGGCGCACGCCGGGTGATCTGCGCCAGCTTGGTGGTGCAGAAGCAGAACAGCCAGTCGCCGTCACTGAGCAGGCAATTGAACACGCCCCGGCTGCGGTACTCGGAGCAGGCCTGCACCAGCACCGGCAGCAGCACCTCCACCGGCACCGGCTCGGGGAAGCCCTGGCGCACGCGGTTGAGCAGGTCGCAGAAGGCGGCCTCGCTGTCGGTGTCGCCCACCGCCCGGTAGAAGCTGGCGGCCGGGTGGAAGTCGGCGAGCTGGCCGTTATGGGCGAAACACCAGTTGCGGCCCCACAGCTCGCGGACGAAGGGATGGGTGTTGGCCAGGCTGACCTTGCCGACGTTGGCCTGGCGGATGTGGCCGATCACCGTTTCGCTCTTGATCGGGTAGCGCTGCACCAGGCGCGCCACCTCGGAATCGACGCTGGCCGAAGGGTCCTGGAACAGGCGCAGCCCACGGCCCTCGTAGAAGCCGATGCCCCAACCGTCACGGTGCGGGCCGGTGCCACCGCCGCGCTGCATCAGGCCGGTGAAACTGAAGACGATATCGGTGGGCACATTGGCGCTCATGCCGAGCAATTCGCACATGGTTCAGGGCTCTCGTTTCAATGCCTGTCGCAGTTGTTCGGCTTCCTGCTCCAGGCGGGCCTGGATGCGGGCACGGCCGAAGGGCAGGAAGCGGGTGAGGATACGCCACAGCAGCGCGGCCAGGTCACCCCGTTGCCGGGGAATCAGGTGCAGGTGCAGATGGGGCACGTGCTGGTTGGAGTCCGGGCCATCGTTGATCAGCAGGTTGATGCCCTGGCGACCGTAGCCCGCACCGCGCAGGGCCTCGCCCACGCGCAGGGCCTGCTCCACCAGGCGCTGGCGCGCCGGGGTGCCGAGGTCGGCGAGGAAGGGCGCGTGCTCACGGGCCACCACCAGCACATGGGCCGGGCGCAGGGGGAAGATGTCCAGCAGCACCAGGAAGTGCTCATCCTCGTGCAGCAGATGGGCCGGCAGCTTGCCGCCGGCGATGGCGCAGAACACACAATCCATGGGTATTCCTCGTAGCCGGCGCGGCGCGCTGCCTGGTGTCAGAGACGCGGTTCGATGCGCAGGCGGCGGTCGCCACGGTCGTCGAGACGGGTGTCCACGCGGCCGGTGGATTCACGTTCCATCAATTGGCGCAGGGTCGGCTCCTCTTCTTCCTCGCCCGCGACCGCCGGCTTCTCGCGCTCGGCGCGACGGGCGCGGATGGCGCGCTCGATGGGCCAGCGGATGGCGACGAAGATGAGGTACAGCACCAGGCCGATCATGCCGTACATGGCCAGGTCGGAAACCGCCTTCCAGGCGTTGTTGCCCACCTTGAACACGATGTCCAGCGCGGTCACCGCCACAGCCGGCGCATAGAGGTCGCGGCCGGGGTCCACCGGGGTCGGGGTCAGCAGCAGCACGGCGACTATCAGGCGCAGGGGTTCGCGCAGCCAGCGCCACATCCAGCCGGTGGCGCGGAAGCTCACCAGCAGGCAGCCCAAGGCCGCGACGCCATAGGCGCCCCAGGCGAGGAGATAGTCGTGTTCGTTCATGGGCTTCCATGGCAAGGCGGGCAAAGGGGCGCTTATGATAGCGACTTTTCCGAAGCCCGGCGTCCCCGCCGTCGCCCGGCCCGCAACGCCTAGCCGTGAGAACCGCCATGTCCGAAGCCCCCATCGCCCGCATCCAGGCCGGAGCCGATCCCTACCGCTGGCTGGAGGAGCGCGACGCACCCGAGGTACTCGACTACCTCAAGGCGGAAAACGCCTGGCTCGACCAGCACCTGGCCGCCGAAGCACCGCTGCGCGAGGCGCTGTTCGAGGAAATCCGCGGGCGCATCCGCGAGACCGACCTGTCCCTCGCCACGCCCTGGGGCCCCTACCTCTATTACCAGCGCACCACCGCCGGCGACGAATACCCGCGCCATTACCGCTGCGCACGCCCGGCCGCAGGCTTCGAGGTGGACGAGGCGACCGAGCAACTGCTGCTCGACCCGAACGCCCTGGCCGAGGGCGGCTTCCTTTCCCTCGGCGCCTTCAGCGTCAGCCCCGACCACCGCCTGCTGGCCTACAGCCTGGACACCAGCGGCGACGAGATCTACCGCCTCTACGTCAAGAACCTGGTCGACGGCGCCATCAGCGCCCTGCCCTTCGACGACTGCGACGGCAGCATGACCTGGGCCAACGACAGCCGCACCCTGTTCTTCGGCGAGCTGGACGATACCCATCGCCCGCACCGCCTCTACCGCCACCGTCTGGGCGAGGCCGACGCCGAGCTGGTGTTCGAGGAGGCCGACGGCCGCTTCTTCCTCGGCTGCCACCGCGCCAGCTCCGAGCGCCAACTGGTGCTGATGCTGGGCAGCAAGACCACCAGCGAAAGCTGGGTGCTGGACGCCGACACCCCCGACGGCGACTTCCGCTGCCTGGCCCCGCGCGAGGAAGGCCACGAGTACTACGCCGACCACGGCCAGGTGGACGGCCAGTGGTGCTGGCTGATCCGCAGCAACCAGACCGGCATCAACTTCGCCCTCTATAAGGCGCCCGAGGCGACGCCCGAGCGCGCCCACTGGCACGAGCTGATCGCCCACGACCCCGACTGCATGCTCGAAGGCGTGGGCATGAACGCCGACGCCTTCACCCTCAGCCTGCGCGAGGGCGGCCTGCCGATCATCCAGGTGCACCCCCGTGGCGCCGCGCCCTACCGCGTGCAGCTGCCGGACGCCGCCTACAGCCTCTACGTGCAGGACAGCATGGAGTTCCACAGCCCGGCTATCCGCCTGCGCTACGAGGCCCTCTCCCGCCCGGCCCAGGTCCGCGAGCTGCGCCTGGCCGATGGCGAGCAGCGGGTGCTCAAGCAGACCCCGGTGGAAGGCCCCTTCGACGCCGACGCCTACATCAGCCAGCGCCTCTGGGCCACCGCCGCCGACGGCACCCGCGTGCCCATCAGCCTGGTCGCCCGCCGCGACGTGCTGGGCCAGCCGGCCCCGCTCTACCTTTACGGCTACGGGGCCTACGGGGAAAGCCTCGACCCCTGGTTCTCCCACGCCCGCCTGAGCCTGCTGGAGCGCGGCTTCGTCTTCGCCATCGCCCATGTGCGCGGCGGCGGCGAGCTGGGCGAGGCCTGGTACCGCGCCGGCAAGCTGGAGCACAAGGCCAACAGCTTCAGCGACTTCATCGCCTGCGCCGAACACCTGATCGGCGAAGGCCTGACGAGCCGCGAGCAACTGGTGATCAGCGGTGGTAGCGCCGGTGGCCTGCTCATGGGCGCCGTGCTCAACCAGCGCCCCGACCTGTTCGCCGCCGCCATCGCCGAAGTGCCCTTCGTCGACGTGCTCAACACCATGCAGAACCCCGACCTGCCGCTGACCGTCACCGAGTACGACGAGTGGGGCGACCCGAACGAGCCCGAGGTGTTCGAGCGCATCCGCAGCTACGCGCCCTACGAAAACGTGCGCGCCCAGGCCTACCCGGCGCTGCTGGTGGTGGCCGGCTACAACGACTCGCGGGTGCAGTACTGGGAAGCCGCCAAGTGGGTGGCCAAGCTGCGCGCCACCCGCACCGACGACAACCTGCTGCTGCTGAAGACCGACCTCGGCGCCGGCCACGGCGGCATGAGCGGGCGCTACCAGGCGCTGCGCGACGTCGCCCTGGAATACGCCTTCCTGCTCAAGGTGCTGGGGCTCACCGGCCGATGAAGGTGCAGCGCCTGCTGTTCATCTGTGGGCAGAACCGCCTGCGCAGCCCCACCGCCGAGCAGCTGTTCGCCAGCTGGCCGGGGATCGAAACCGACTCGGCCGGCCTCAAGGCCGAGGCGGAAACCCCGGTGACGCCCGAAGCCCTGGCCTGGGCCGACCTGATCCTGGTGATGGAGAGCAGCCACCGGCGCAAGCTCGCCGCACGCTTCCCCGCCGCCCTCAAGGGCAAGCGCGTGGTCAGCCTGGATATCCCCGACGACTACGCATACATGGACCCGGCCCTGGTGGACCTGCTCCAGGCCCGCGTGCCGCCACTGTTGCGCTAGGGCGCCGGCTTCTTCTCGCTGCCGCCCAATCCCTTGCTGTTGCGATCCAGCTGCTCCTGCAGGGCCGGGATGCGCTCGTCGCGCGGGTCCGCCTGCCGTGTGGTCGGCGGATTGACCAGCAGCGGCGGGCTGCCCGAACGCGGCGCGGCGGCCGGCAGGCTCGGTGGGCTGGCCTGGGGATAGGGTTGTGGCGTGGCCGTACCGGGCGAACCCGGTGCCAGCGTGCCGGGGGAACGCAGCAACGGCGGCTGTTGCGCCTGGATGCCACAACTGACCGCGACCAGCGCCGCGAATGCGAGCACAATGGCGCCCTTCATATGGACCTCCCGCCTTTCGGCGTCGACGTCCTCAGTCTAGTTGCCGGCACCCTGCCGGCCGCCACTCCCGACGGAACACCCCATGACCAACAACGATGTACTGCGCAGCCTGCGCTACCTGCTGGATATCAGCGACGCCCGGGTGGTGGAAATCATCGGCCTGGCCGACCAGGAAGTCAGCCGCCAGGAAGTGGCCTCCTGGCTGGTCCGTGATGACGAAGAGGGCTACCACTCCTGCAGCGACAAACGCCTCGCCGGTTTCCTCGACGGCCTGGTGTACACCCTGCGTGGCAAGGACGAGAGCCGCCCGCCCCTGCCCATGGAACTGCCGATGAGCAACAACCAGATCCTGAAGAAGCTGCGGGTGGCCTTCGAGCTGCGCGAGGACGACATCCTCGCCATCCTCCAGGAAGCGGACCTGCCCATGACCCGGGCGGAAATCGGCGCGCTGTTCCGCAAGAAGGACCACAAGAACTACCGCGCCTGCGGCGACCAGATCCTGCGCAACTTCCTCCGGGGGCTCACCGCGCGCAGGCGTCCACCGCAGGACTGAGAGCAGGTTCCAGGACACGTCTAGAATTCATCGGCCGGCGACCGGAACCTTGCCGGAGGAGCGCCAGTCACACCCCTCGATAACCTCAAGGAGTTGCCGATGAAAATCCTCATGGTGCTGACCTCGCACGACCGCTTGGGCGATACCGGCAAGCCGACCGGCTTCTGGCTCGAAGAGTTCGCCGCCCCCTACTTCGCCTTCCGCGATGCCGGCGCCGACGTGATCCTGGCCTCCCCCCGGGGCGGCCAGCCACCGCTGGACCCGAAGAGCGACGAGCCCGACGCACAGACCGAAGCCACCCACCGCTTCCGCGCCGACGAGCAGGCCCGCGAGGCCCTGGCCAACACCCTGCCGCTGTCCGGGCTGGTATCGGCCGACTACGACGCGCTGTTCTACCCCGGCGGCCACGGCCCGCTCTGGGACCTGGTGGACGACCCCTTCTCCATCCGCCTGATCGAAGACCTGCACCACGCCGGCAAACCGGTGGCCGCCGTCTGCCACGCCCCCGGCGTGCTGCGCAACGCCCGCGCCGCCGACGGCAACCCGCTGGTGCAGGGCTGCGCGGTGACCGGCTTCTCCAACAGCGAGGAAGAGGCCGTCGGCCTCACCGCCGTGGTGCCCTTCCTGGTGGAAGACGTGCTGCGCGAACAGGGCGGCCAGTACTCCAAGGTCGCCGACTGGCAACCCCATGTAGTCACCGACGGCAACCTCATCACCGGCCAGAACCCCGCCTCCTCCGAACCCACCGCCGCCGCGCTCTTGCAGCGGCTTGGCGGCTGAGCCGAAGCGCACATTCGCGGGTTTCACCCGCCCTACGGTGCCAATGCGGTTGTAGGTCGGGTGCAACCCGACATTCCGCCTCAGCCCACCGTTCCCGTGCACGGGCCAGCGCTTCGCGAGCAGAGCGCGCTCCTACGGGGTGTGCATGCGAGGGGGCTGTGCAGTGATGGTGGGCGCGCAGGTCGGGGGCAACCCGAAGCTCCGAAGGGAGCGGGCATCCCCACGAACGCGGGGACGCCCTGGAAGGCACCTCAGAAGAATTGCGAGACGCTGAACTTGATGTTGCGGCCAACGCCGGAAACGGACTCGCCGAGGTAGGGGTAGTACTCGCGGTTGAACAGGTTATCCACTGCCAGCCGCGCCTCGAAGCCCTTGATGTACTTGGGCTGCCAGGTCGCGAATAGGCCGTGCAGGGCGTAACCCTGGGTTTCGGGAAGGCTCCAGCCAGACGCCAGAGGATCATCGTCAGTTGGGGAGCGGTCCTGCTTGCGCACGAAGTTGCCGGTCCAGCCCATGGCCATGTCGATCTCGGGGACCTTCACGCCCAGGGTCGCCACCGCCTTGCGCGGAGGGATGTCCGAAAGCCAGGTTTCAGGGCCCCAGGGGTTGCGCGGCGAGGCATCGCGCTTGCCACGAATGTAGGACACCGACAGGCTGCCGAAGATGCGCGAGCTGTCGTAGAAGGATTCGACCTCCACCCCCTCGATGGTGTAGCCGGGCAGGTTGCGGTTATTGGCCAACGGCCCCGGGCATGCACTGTTGCCGCCGGTCACGCTGGCGAGGCAATAGACGCCGGTGCGCTTGAAGATCTCGTCCTTGCCACGGTTGCGAAACAGAGTGGTGCGGATCTGCAGGTTGTCACTGTCCACCAGCAGCTTGTCGAAATTGAAGATGCTGCCCAGGCGCACCCCGGTGATGCGCTCCGGGTCCAGGTTGCGACTGGTGGCGGGCACACTGCTCGCCGCGCTCTGCACCTCGTACAGTTCGTCGATCAAAGGGGCGCGCCAGGTCTTGCTGTAGTCGGCGAAGAACGCCAGGTTGTCGGTGGCGGTCCAGAACAGCCCCAGGCGCGGCGACCAGCCACTGTAGGTGACGCTGCTGTAGTCGTGCCCCACGGCCGGATCGGAGCTGTTGTAGCGCGGCGCCAGGTTGGGCTCGCCACGGCTGTAGACATGGTCGTAACGCAGGGCCGGGGTGATGGTCACGGAGCCGATGGTGATGGCGTCCTGCAGATAGCCACTGCGGGTTTCCTGCTCGCCGGACGGCATGTAGTAGGGCTGGTAGAGGCCGTAGTTGTAGGTCCTGTCAGTCAGCTTGCTGAGGTCCTTCATCAGCGTGTCGCGATCATGCCCGTGCCATTGCACACCCACTGTAGCGACATGGGATAACAACCCCGTATCGAAGCGGCTTTCGTTCTTCAGCTCCGCCAGCCGGTCGGTGTAGTTGACCCAGCTCTCGTTGCCCAGCGAAGACGCGAACCCCGCAGACGCGTTGGCCGGCCGCTTGTCATGCTGATCAGTCTTGGAATAGGCATAGCTGGCGGTGAGGTTGACCAGCGGGTTGTCCAGCGGCGTGTAGTTCCACTTCAACGAGTAGTTCTCGTCGTCCTGGTCACGGTTCACCAGCTTGCGTTTCCAGGCACCGTCCAAGCCATAGCGGGCGATCTCCGCCGCAGTGGGGGCAGCCATTTCATCGCGCTTGGCGGCGAAGGGCTCCCAGGCCTCGCTGCCGGACTGCATGGCCGACAGGGTGAAGACATGCTCGTCGTTGGGGCGGAAGTTGCTCTTGAACAGGAAGGCGTCAAGGCTGTTTTCGGAGTAGACGAAGCGCGTGCCATCCGGGCGCTTGATGTTGTCGCCGTCACGCCCGGTGAGGAACAGCAGGCCATCGAGCATCTTGTCGGTGGTCTGGCCATACACCGCGCCGCTGTAGATCTCCTGGCGGTCATTGGTGTGATAGCCGTACTTGAGGAAGGCGCCGACGTTCTCGCCGTCCTGCAGCAGGTCGGCCGGGTCCTTGGTATCCACCTTGATCACGCCGCCGAAGCCGCCATTGCCGTACAGGGTGCTGTGGGGACCCTTGTCCACTTCGACGTTCTTGATCAGTTCCGGCTCGATGAACACCGAGCCCTGGCGGTACTTCTCGAAGCCCTTGGGCGCGCCGTCGAGGATGACCTTGACGTCCTCCACATCGCCCATGCCCCAGATGTTCAGGGTCTGGCCACCGGGGCGGGGCGAGCCGCTGGAGCTCACGCCCGGCAGGGTGTCGAGCAGCTCGGCGATGTTGTCCGCCTGCTTGCGGTTGATGTCTTCCTGGGTCAGGACAGAACGCCCTACCGAGCTGGAGTCGATGGCGCTGCCCATGATGTTGGTGCTGCCCAGCTCCAGCACGTTGTCATCGACAGCGGCCTGGCCGGCACTGGCCACACGACGAATCACGAACCCATCCCCCGCCTCCACCAGCTCCAGCCCGGAGCCGGCCAACAGACGCTCAAGAGCAGTGCGGGCGCTGTAGCGGCCGGCCAGGGCCGGGGCGCGCAAGTCACGCAGTTGCGACTCGTCGAAGAGGATCTGCAGCTGGCTCTGCTGGGCCAGGGCGGTCAGGGCGCTGGCCATGGACTGGGCCGGCAGGTTGAAGTCGTGATCCTGGGCCAGGGCGCTGCCGCTGAGCAGGAGGGTGGCCAGCGCGCCGCCGGCGACGAGGCGGCGCAGCGCGAAACGGGTGCTACGGGTGTTCATCCAAATCTCCCCAAGTACTGCAAAACCGCCCTTGCATGAGGCGGACATCAGGAAGACGCAGCGCTCGGCAAAACCCGCATATGCAAATGAAAAATATTTTCACTTGCATCGAAGTACCCGCGCGGCGCGGCCCCGGAGCAGCTCCGGGGTGTCAGCGCAGGTGGATCAGGGCCGTTCCGTTGGCCAGGTATTCGACGCGCACCGGCAGCAGTTGCGGCAACGCGGCGAGGAAGGCATCCGGCTTGCCGATGTTCAGGCTGCCGGAAACACGGCGCTCGGCGAGGCTGGCATCGGCCAGGCCCACGGGCGCGTTTCGGTAGTGGGAAAGCTCGTCCACCAGCTGGGCCAGCGGGCGATCGCGGAAGATCAACTGGCCACGCCGCCAGCTGGCGATTTCCTCGGGGCTGCGGTGGCCGAGCTCCAGGTGACGGGTGCGGTAGTCGAAATCGGCGCTGTCGCCGGCCCCCAGTTCGGCGTGGTGGGTGCCGCCGGCCTCGGGTTCCACCGCGACCTTGCCGCTCTCCACCGCCACATCCAGGCGTTCACCGCCACGGCGGACGCTGAAGCGGGTGCCGAGCACGCGCACGCTGCCCTCCCCGGCCATCACCACAAACGGGCGTTGCTCATCACGGGCGACGGCGAAGAAGGCTTCGCCCTGGAGCAGTTCGACTTCGCGGTGATCGTCATAGAGGCGCACATGCAGGCGGGTGTCGACGTTGAGGTCGATGCGCGAGCCGTCGGCCAGTTCCACCTGACGCTGTTCGCCCTGGGCGCTGCCCAGTTGCAGGTCGACGCTGGGCGCGCGGGCGAACCAGTTCTGCGAGGTGGCCAGGGCGGCGCAGAGCAGCACGAACGAAGCGGCCATGGCGCGCGGCAGGGTCCGTCGGCTGCGAGGCTTGAGCATGACCACCGGCGTGGCGAGCACGGGCCGTGGCACGCGATCGAAGTCGGCCCAGATCAGTTGCATGTCGGCGAAGGCCTTGGCGTGCGCCGGGCTGGTGGCCAGCCAGGCCTGCAGCTCGGCCTCCTGCTCGGCAGTGAACTGCCCGCTGGTGCGGCGGGCGTACCAGGTGGCGGCCTGTTCGTCGATCGAGGGTCGGGAATCCATCCAGGTGCTCGTGTTCATTGTCCGTCCGCCTGGACGTCGCCCTGCACGCGTTGCTTGCAATGCAGCAGGGCACAGGCGATGTGCTTTTCCACCATGCTCAGGGAAATCCCCATGCGCGCGGCCACTTCCGCCTGGGACAGGCCATCGAACTTGTGCATGACGAAGGCCTCGCGCCGGCGCGGCGACAGATCATCCAGTGCCGAGGCCAGGAGGCGCAAGCGCTGATGTTGCTCGACCTGTTCCAAGGGGCTCGCTCCTTGTTCATCGACCATGGTTTCCAGCGCTTGTTCGCCCTCGCCGTCGGCCGCACCGCGCACCTGCTGGCGGCGCCAGTGGTCACGCAGCAGGTTGCGGGCGATCTGGAAGAGGAAGGCGCGGGGCTGGCGGACCTGGTCGCGGTCGCGCCAGTCCAGCCACTGGGTGAAGGCATCCTGGGCGAGGTCGGCGGCGTCGGCGGAACTGCCCAGGCGCTTGCCGAGGAACTTCAACAGCTCGGCATGGAAGGCGCGGTAGGCGCCGGAGACGGAGCCCCGGAACTGCTCATCCACGGGGCTGTCTCCCGTCTGCTCGACTCGCTACCTGCACGCACGCCCCCGACAACAGGCAACCCGGCGACGCTGCCGAATGCGGCGTGCCAAGGATACCAAATGAGAATGCATATCATTAGATAGCAAGCGCGACGGGGCGGTCAAGACGCCCGGCATCACGATGGTCGGATGCCGGGCGGGAGATGGCTCAAAGACCGGACTTGAGCTTGCTGAAGGCGCGGGTCAGCGCGCGGTTGAAGGCCTTGGTGTTGTCGTTCTTGGTGTAGAGCGTGGCGCGCACGTCCGCCGGCGGGTAGGTGCCCGGGTCGGCGAGGATGGCGGGGTCGACGCTGCCGGCGGCCGCCGGCACCGCATTGGCGTAGTGGATGCTGTTGGTGATGGCGCCGATGGTCTCGGGGCTCATCAGGTGGTCCATCAGCGCCAGGGCGGCGTCGGGGTGCGGCGCATCCTTGGGCACCACCATGGCGTCGAACCAGATCAGGGTGCCTTCCCGCGGGATGCGGTAGCGCAGCCTGAAGGGCTTCTGCGCCTGCTCGGCCTGGGCGGCGGCGATGGCCACGTTGCCGTTCCAGGACATCGCCAGGCAGGTGTTGCCGTTGGCCAGGTCGTTGATGTTGCGGTCGTTGTCGAAGTAGCGGATCGACGGGCGGATCTTCGCCAGGTACGCCTCGGCGAGCTTGAGGTCGTCGAGGCTCTGGCGGTTGATGTCCAGCCCCAGGTAGCGGAAGGCGGCGGCGAACACCTCGTTGGGGTCGTTGAGGAAGCTCACCCCACAGTCGGCGAAGCGTGCGACCACCGTCGGGTCCATCAGCATCGCCCAGCTGTCGGTGGGGGCGTCGGCCATGCGCGTGCGAATGGCCTCCTCCTGGTAGCCGAAGCCGGTGGTGCCCCAGACATAGAGCCCGGCGTAACGGTTGCCCGGGTCGAAGCTGGCCATGTGCGCGGTGAACTCCGGGTCCAGCCCCTGGAAGTGCGGCAGCCTGGCCTTGTCCAGCGGCTGCAATGCGCCGCTGGCGATGGCCCGCTGCAGGTGCTGGCCGGCGGTCAGCACCAGGTCGTAGCCGCTGCGACCGGTGAGCAGCTTGGTCTCCACCGTTTCCAGGGAGTCGAAGTGATCGGCCACCACCTTGATGCCGGTCCTGGCCTCGAAGCGGGAGAGCGTATCCGGCGCCAGGTACTCGCTCCAGATGTACAGGTTGACCTTGGGCGGCTCGCTCGCCGCCAGGGCCATGCCGCTGCCAAGCGCCAGGCCCAGGGCGATCGCCAATGTGCGCATGTGCATCGAAGGCTCCCTAGCCAGCCCGGCTGGCGGCGTATTGCGGCATGGTGATACAGGCGACGTTGCCGCCCCCGAGGAGGATTTCCCGCGAGTTCTCGATGCCGATGATGCGGTGCCTGGGGAACAGCTCTGCGAGCACCGCGCCGGCCGCCTGGTCGTGGGCGTCGCCGAACAGCGGCAGGACGATGGCGGAGTTGCCGGCGTAGTAGTTGATGTAGGAGGCGCAAATGCGCGTGCCCTCCTCACGCAGGTGGGTACCGTCCACCTGGTCCAGGCCGGCGGCCTCCTCGGCCGTCCAGGTGAGCACGCGGGGCTGCGGCAGCTTGTGCACCTCCAGCGCGCGGCCACGGGCGTCACGGGTGCTGCGCAGGATGTCGTAGGCCTCCTGGTAGATCTCCCACTGCGGGTCGTCACGGTCGTCGGTCCACTGCATCACCACCACGCCGGGGCGGACGAAGCAGGCCAGGTCGTCGATGTGGCCGTCGGTTTCATCGAATTTGCAGCCGCGCGGCAGCCAGATCACCTGCTCGGCACCGAGGTAGTCGGAGAGCCGCCGGGTCACCTCATCCTTGCCCAGGTGGGCGTTGCGGTTGCGGTTGAGCAGGCACTGCTCGGTGGTCAGCAGGGTGCGCTGGCCGTCGGTCTGGATGCCGCCCATCTCGGCGATGAAGGGCGCGCGGTAGCGGTCCAGCTTCTCGATCTCGAGGATCTTCTGGGCGATCTGGTCGTCCTTGTCCCAGGGGTAGTAGAGGCCGCCATCGAGGCCACCGTAGGCGTTGAATTCGAAGTCCACGCCGCGTACCTCACCGCTCTGGTCGTTGACCAGGAAGGCCGGGCCGCTGTCGCGGAACCAGGTGTCGTTGCAGGTCATCTCCACCACCCGCACCTGGGCCGGCAGCATGCGCCGGGCATTGGCGTACTGGGTGGCGGAGGCGCAGACGGTGACCGGCTCGCTGCTGGCGATGGCGCTGACGATCTCCACCCAGACCTTCTGCGCGGGCTTGGCGCCGTTGCGCCAGACGTCGGTGCGCTCGGGCCAGCCGAGCCAGCAACCGGCCTTGGGCTCGAATTCGCCGGGCAGGCGGAAGCCGTCGGCCTTGGGGAGGGAAGTCAGGGAACGCGCCATGGGAAACCTCGGGGTGGGGTTGGATGTGCCCTGACGGTAAGCGCGCCGGTGCCCCGGCGACCAATGATGAATATCGCGGAATCCTTGAATTGGATTCAGCTATCGGCCAGCTGATCGCTGAACCATTCGACGAACTGGGCCACCGCCGGCTTGTCCAGGCGCAGCCGTTCGCAGACCAGCGCGTACTGCCCCAGGGACGCCACGCTGGCGGCGAAGGGCCGTACCAGGCGGCCGCTGGCCAGGTCCTCGGCGCTGGTGAGGTTGTCACCCATGGCCACGCCCTGCCCTTGTGCGGCGGCCTCCAGGGTCAGCCCGGCGTGACCCAGGTAGAGGTGCCGCAGCGGCTGCAGGTCACCGGCGTGGACGCTGAGCCAGGCGCTCCAGGTCTTGCCGTCCTGGTCGTCATGCAGCAGGCAGTGGCGGGCCAGGTCGCGCGGGTGCTTGAGCGGCAACTGGTTGAACAGGCCGGGGCTGCACACCGGGAAGAACTGCAGGGTCGGCAGCGGCCGCACGAAGTAGGCGCTGGCATCCCCCGGGCCGGTGCCGTAGGTGATGGCGAGGTCGATCTCCTCGCCGGGCAGCGCCGACTCCAGCGGCTGGTCGTAGAGGTGCAGAGTGATATGTGGGTAGCGCTCGCCGAAATCCGCCAGCCGGCCCACCAGCCACTTCTGCGCCAGCTCGGCGGTGACGGCGATGCGCAGCTGCGCCTGGGAGCCGGGGTCGCGCAGCTCGTCGCAGGCATCGAGGATCAGCTCGAAAGCCTGCTGCAGGCTGTGCAGCAGGCGCCGTGCCTGGGGCGTCGGGCGCACCTGGCGGCCGGCACGGACGAACAGCTCGGTACCGAGCTGCTCTTCCAGCTGGCGGATCTGGTGGCTCACCGCGCTGTCGGTGACGCACAGCTCGGCGGCGGCGCGGCCGAAGTGCGCATGGCGGGCGGCCGATTCGAAGGTGCGCAGGGCGGTGAGGGACGGCAGGCGGCGCATGGGCGGGCTTCCGGGCAAAGCCGGCATCGTTGCGCAGGTGGGGTGATGGCGTCCAGCGAAGCGTCGCCCGGGCTTCAGCCCGGGGCCCGCACCGGGAGTCAGGCCCCCTTGGGCAGCTTCAGCAGCGGCGTGTCGAGCACGTCGGATTCGCCACCGAGCACGTTCTCGGCGATCTCGACGAAGTCGCGGGTGCTGACCTTGTCCAGGCGCATCAGGCCACGGGTGACGTCGTCGAGGGAGCGCTCGCCGTTGCTGGCCTTGCGGATCTCCTCGTCGAGGTCCTGCAGCAGCAGCACCGCGCGGGCGGTGACCGGGCCGGTGGACTGCTCGCCGCGCAGGTTCTCGACCTTGCGGCTCCAGCGCTGCAGCTTGGCGCGAACCTTGTGGTAGCGGTCCTCGCTGAGGCCGCCGGCGCGGCGCATCAGTTCGATGGCGTAGAACTCGGCGATGCCTTCGCTGATCCAGTCGCTCTGGTCGGTGTCCTTGATGCGGCTGAACACGTGCACCAGCTCGTGCACCAGGGAGCTGGTGCCGTTCTCGCTGACCAGGGGGCGGTCGGCGTGCATGAAGAAGGAGTTGGGCGCGGAAAGGCCGCCGCGCCACATCGGGTCGCCGGCACCGACGATCAGCAGCTTGCCGGGGTCGCGGGGGAACACCGCCTGGGCATGGGGCCAGACGAAGGTCAGCAGGGTGAGGATGTCCATGCGGCGCATGCCCTCGCCCATGGGCGCGGCGACCGTGACGTCGGTATTGCCGAGTTCGGCGCGACGGCTGCCGAGCTTGCCGGCGATGATCCAGCCGGTGGGGCGGTCGAACAGGCGCTCGGCATTGTCGACGCGGAAACGGTTCTTGCCCACGCGGGACCAGCCGGTCTCCACCGTGCTCCAGCCCTTGGGCAGTTCGAACTGGATGCGCGACACCAGCTCGGTGCCGTCCACCAGGTCGATGCGTGCCGGGGGCACCAGGTCGTCACCCCGCAGCAACGCCCAGTCCGGCGTCATCCGCGCGTCGAACTTGCCATCGCCACGGGGGTGGGTGATGCGCACCTTGTAGCTGAGGGTCGCCTTGCCCTCCGCCGGGGTCCAGGTGCCACGCTCGGCGCTGGCCTGCTGCCATTGGCCGTCGGCCTTGAAGTCGCTGTAGTAGCCCTTGTCGCCCAGGTCGAAACCGAGGCTGCGGACCTTCTCGCCGTTCTCCAGCACCACGCGCACCTCGGCCTGGTCGCTGTCCGGCAGGAAGCGCACCAGGTAGTCGACATCGCTGCGCTTGGCGGCCAGCAGCGGCGCGCAGAACAGCAGGGTGGCGGTGGACAGCAGCAGGGTGGCGCGGTTGGACATGTCGGGCTTCCTCGGAGCGATTTCCCTATGACTCGGCACGCGGTGGTTCTATCCGTCTAGCCCGCACGAAAGATCATGTAGTCCTCCCAGTCGTCCTCGGCCACCTGGGTCTCGCTGACCATGCGCCCGGACTGGGAGATACCGGCGTTGTGCACCGCCTCGGTGTCACCGCAGATCAGCGGGTGCCAGGGCGGCAGGTCCTTGCCCTCGGCCACCAGGCGGTAGCCGCAGGTGGGCGGAAGCCAGCGGAACTCGTCGGCCTGGGCCGGGGTGAGCTGGATGCAATCGGGCACGAAATCGCGACGCTTGGGGTAGTTGGTGCAGCGGCAGGTGTTCAGGTCCAGCAACTTGCAGGCGATACGCGTGTAATACACCGCGCCGTCGTCCTCGTCTTCCAGCTTCTGCAGGCAGCACAGGCCGCAGCCGTCGCAGAGGGATTCCCACTCCTCCTGATCGAGCTGTGCGAGGGTCTTGCGCTTCCAGAAGGGTTCGACTTTGGCGGCCATGGTGGTCTGACTGGGTAACGGGGCGCGGTAGTCTAGTCCCGTCGAAGGTGCCGGCCAAGCGCTGCCGACGACGGGACGACCGGTAGCGCCATGTAAGGAAAATCATTCGCAGGATGGCTACACCGTTGGCCCCCAGGCAACGGGCAGGCGTAGGGTGGATGACGCTCTTTTCATCCACCAACGATATTGCCTGGGAGCACGAAAGGTGGACCGGTGAAGCGTGGTCCGCCCTACGCAAGCCATCTGTGCCGGGATCGGTTCGGTGACACGCAACAGCGGCCATCTGAAACCTGAGATGCCGCCGGGCGTAGATACCGTCTTGATCCCTAGTGAGCAAGGGCCAGTTTTACGTCGTACGGCTGGCCCGATTTCAAGACGCCATAAGCGATGTTCAGCAGCTTACGCATCGCTGCACAGATGATCTGCATGCCGGTCTTGCCCTTGGC
>NZ_JAVYJE010000014.1:0-193869 GCF_032621735.1 Pseudomonas sp. zfem005
CCTCAGAGCCAAGGGCAAGACCGGCATGCAGATCATCTGCGCAGCGATGCGTAAGCTGCTGAACATCGCTTATGGCGTCTTGAAATCGGGCCAGCCGTACGACGTAAAACTGGCCCTTGCTCACTAGGGATCAAGACGGTATCTACGCAGCGGCGACCGTGGTGCTGGAGTGGGGCACCGAGGTGGGCCGGATGTAGGGTGGATGGCGCTCTTTTCATCCACCGGCGGAGCCCGGCGTGACCACGGATGCTGGGCGGGTGACGCGGTGTTCAGCCTACGGCTGCGGTGGCAGGGCATTGCTGCAGGCGGTGATCACCGCGTCGTCGGCCTTGAGGCGGTCGGGGAGGAAGTCGCGGAGGAATTCCACCCAGGTGCGGATCTTCGCGTCGAGGAACTGCCGCGACGGATAGAGGGCGTAGATGCCCAGGGGGAACAGGCTGTGGCGCGGCAGCACGCGTACCAGGCTGCCGTCGGCCAGGCCCTTCACGGCGGAGTACACCGGCAGCACGCCGATGCCCATGCCGGCGATCAGCGCCTCGGTCATGGCGTCGGCGGTGTTGGCCTGGAAGGGGGTGTGGTTGATGGAGATCATCTGCTGCCCGTCGGGGCCTTCGAACAGCCATTTGTCCAGGGCCATCACCGAGTTCACCAGGCGCAGGCAGCGGTGCTGGGTGAGGTCCGACGGCTGGCGCGGGGCGCCGTGCTTGGCGATGTAAGCAGGGGAGGCGCAGAGCACGCTGTAGGTGGTGCCGAGCTGCTTGGAGATGAAGCCCGAGTCGGGCAGCTCCTGGGCGATCACCACCGAGATGTCGTAGCCCTCGTCGAGGATGTCGGTGGTGCGGTTGGCCAGGGTCAGGTCGAAGCTGACGTCGGGGTAGGTCTCGCTGTACTGGGCGATGGCCTTGATCAGGTAGTGCTGGCCGATGCCGGTCATGGCGTGGACCTTGAGGTTGCCGGCGGGGCGGGCGTGGGCTTCGCTGGCTTCGGCTTCGGCTTCCTCTATGTAGCCAAGGATCTGCTCGCAGCGCAGCAGGTAGCGCTGGCCGGCTTCGGTGAGGGCGATGCGACGGGTGGTGCGGTGCAGCAGGCGGGTGCGCAGGTGGGTTTCCAGGGTGGCCACGGCGCGCGAAACGTAGGAGGTGGTGAGGTCGAGGCGGGCCGCCGCAGCGGTGAAGCTGCCGGTTTCGGCCACGCAGACGAAGGCGCGCATGTTGAAGAGGATGTCCATGAAGGGCTCCGGCCTGGAAGGGATGCGAATTCTGGCATGAAGTACCGAGGGGATTATGGCCGATCAGTACACAATGAATCGCCTATCCGAGCGCTTATCCCGAGGCCGGGCCACACATAGAATCGCCGCCGTTTCGGGCCTTTTCGGCCCTTGCCTCAGGATGTGCCGCACGTGCCCCGCAATCGTCGGCCCGGGTTGACCCGAGCCAGTCTGTTCGCTGTCTTCCCGCTTCTGTGTTCCTGTATCGATTCCTCCGGCCTTGCGCCATCCTCACGGCCCCTGGACGCCCATGAACTGGCGCCGGGCGCTGCCATCAGCGCCGCCCAGGCCGAGGCCGGCTGGCCCGCCGGGCAGTGGTGGCGCGCCTATGGCGACCCGCAGCTGGACCGCTGGATGGACCGCGCCCTGGCCGGTAGCCCGAGCCTGGCCATGGCCGCCGCGCGGGTGCGCCAGGCCCGGGCGCGGGCCGGTGTGGTGGAGGCCGACGAGGCGCCGCAACTGGGCCTGGACGCCAGCCTGCAACGCAAGCGCTGGCCCGACGACGCCTTCTACGGCCCCGGCGACCTGGCCCGCAGCAGCAGCTGGAACAACACCAGCCAGCTGGGCTTCAGCTATCCGCTGGATCTCTGGGGGCGCGAGCGCAGCCGCGGCGAGTCGGCCCTCGACCAGGCCCGGGCGACGGCGAGCGAGGCGCGCCTGGCAGCCCTGGAGCTGCAGGGCAACCTGGTGCGCAGCTACATAGGGCTGGCCCTGCACCACGCCGAGCTGGATATCGCCGAAGCCGAACTGGCCCGCCAGGAACAGCTGCTGGCACTGACCCGCCAGCGCCGCCACGACGGCATCGGCACCGGCCTGGAGGAGACCCGCGCGCAGCTGGGCCTGCCCGAGGCCCACCGGCAGATCGACCTGCTGCACGAAGCCATCGCGCTGGACCACAACCAGCTCGCCGCCCTGGCCGGCGCGGGGCCGGGGGAGGGCGAGGCCCTGCAACGCCCGGCGCTGTCGCCATTGCTGGACCTGGGCCTGCCGCCGCGCCTGCCCCTGGAGCTGCTCGGCCACCGGCCGGACCTGGTGGCCGCGCGCTGGCGGGTGGCGGCCGAAGCGCGGGGCATCGAGGCGGCGAAGGCGGACTTCTACCCCAACGTCGACCTGCTCGGCGGCCTCGGCACCTCGGCGGTGCAGGGTGGGGTGCTGGACTTCCTGCGCTACGACAAGCTGACCTGGGGCCTGGGCCCGGCGCTGTCCCTGCCCGTCTATGACGGTGGCTTGCGCCGTGGCCGCCTGGCCGAGGCGGGGGCCGGCTACGACCTGGCGGTGGAGGGCTACAACCAGGCGCTGGTGCTGGCGATCAAGGGCGTGGCCGATGCCCTGGTGCGGCTGAAATCCCTGCGCGAGCAGCAGCACCTGGCCGCCGAGTCGGTGGCCCAGGCGCAACACGCCTTCGACCTGGCCCAGCTGGCCCGCCAGCGCGGCCTCACCGACCAGCGCGCGGTGCTGGAGGCGCAACCGGCGCTGCTCCAGGCCCAGCGCCTGCAGCAGCAGGTGCGCGCCGCACGCCTGGTGGCCCAGGCCGACCTGTTGCTGCAACTGGGCGGCGGCGTGCTGCCGGTGGCCGCCGGCCCGCAGCCGGCGCGACTGACGCCCAGCGAACCCACGCTGCACATCCCCCATCCCTGAGAAACGACCATGACCACAACCTTGCGCCGCGACCTGGCCAACTGGGCGCGCACCGAGGGCCTGACCTGGGTGTTCATCCTCAAGGCCCTGCTCACCGCCTTCATCGCCCTGTGGCTGGCCTACCGCCTGGAGCTGCCGCAACCGGGCACCGTGCTGGTGACGGTGTTCATCGTCATGCAGCCGCAGAGCGGCCAGGTATTGGCCAAGAGCTTCTACCGCATCATCGGCACCCTGCTGGGGCTGACGGTGATGGTGGCGCTGATCGCCCTGTTCAACCAGGAGCGGGTGCTGTTCATGCTCAGCGTGGCCATCTGGATCGGCCTGTGCACCGCCGGTGCCGCGCGCTACCGGGACTTTCGCGGCTACGCCTGCGTGCTGGCCGGCTACACGGCGGTGATCATCGGCCTGCCGGCGACCCTGCACCCGGAAGGCGCCTTTATGCAGGCGCTGTGGCGGGTGCTGGAGATCACCCTCGGCATCCTCTGCACCGGGCTGGTCAACGCCCTGGTGCTGCCGCAGACCAGCAGCGCCGATCTGCGCGCCACCTTGCAGGCGCGCTTCCGCGACTTCGCCGCCTTCGCCTGCGAGGGGCTGGCCGGGCGCCTGGACAGCGAGCGCTTCGAGGCCCTCAACGCACGTTTCGCCGCCGCTGCCGTGGGCCTGGAGAACCTGCGCAACGCCACCGCCTTCGAAGACCCGCACATGCGCCTGCGCGCCGGGCGCCTGGGGCGGCTGAACAACGAGTTCATGGTGCTCTCCACGCGCTTCCACGCCCTGCACCAGCTGCTCAACCGCCTGGCCGCTGCCGTGGAACCGACCGGGCAGCTGGTGCGCGAGGCCCTGGCGCCCTGCCTGGCGGAAGTGGCCGCGCTGCTGGCCGCCCAGCGCGAGAGCCTGGGCAGCGACGCCGAGGCGGCGGAGTTCGCCGGGCGCCTGGCGGCCTGCCGGCAGGAACTGATGCAGCTGATCCGCGCCGGGCGCGGACGCCTGGCCATGCAGCAGGTGGACGAGGCCGGCGCGCTGGATTTCGATACCGCCGCCGAGCTGCTGTTCCGCTTCGTCGACGACCTCCACAGCTACGCCCTGACCCTGGCCTCGCTGCTGGACCACCGCCACGCCCGCGAGGACTGGCGGGAGAGCTTCCGCCCCCGCGCCAACGCCCTGGCCGCTGCCGTGGCCGGCATGCGCAGCAGCCTGCTGATCCTCGCCCTGGGCACCTTCTGGATGGCCACCGCCTGGCCGGCCGGGGAGACCTTCACCATGACCGTGGGGATGATCTCGGCACTGGCGTCGTCATCCTCCAACCCCAAGCGCCTGGCCCTGCAGCTGACCATCGGCGCCACCGGCGGCGCCCTGGCCGGTATCGCGACCACCTTCTGGGTGCTGCCCTGGCTGGACGGCTTCGCCATGCTCTGCTGCGCCCTGGCGCCCACCTTCGCCCTGGGCGCGCTGCTGCTCTCGCGCAGCCAGTGGTCGGGCTACGGCGTCGGTCTGCTGGTGTGGTTCTGCCTGCTGTCGCTGCCGGCCAACCTGACCCACTACGACCCCTACCGGCTGTTCAACGAGTACCTGGCGGTGCTGCTGTCCATGACCCTGGCCACCCTGGCGGCGGCGCTGATCCTGCCGCCCAACCGGCCCTGGCTGTGGCGGCGCCTGGAGCACGACCTGCGCCTGTGCGCGGTGCACACCGTGAGCGGGCGCATCCGTGGGCTGGTGAGCGGCTTCGAGAGCGGCACCCGGGACCTGCTGGCCCAGGCCTATGCCTTCTCCGCCGGGCGCCCGGACGTGCAGCGCCGCCTGCTGCGCTGGATGTACGCGGTGCAGGAGGTGGGCCACGCGGTGATCGAACTGCGCCTGGAGCAGGCACGGCTGCCGGCGCTGTCCTGCTATGCCGAGTCGATGCCCTGGCGGCAATCGGTGCGGGTGATGGGGCGGGCGCTGATCCGCCTGCTGATCCAGCCCGGCGAGGGCAACCGCCTGCGTGCGCTGCAGGCGGTGGAGCAGGCCATCGAGGCGGTGCGCGCCACCCCCGAGCCCTGTGCGCCGCAGTTCGAAACCTCGCCCTTGCGCCGCCTGCAGAGCTACCTGCACTTCATCCGCACCTCCCTGCTCGACCCGCTGGCGCCCTGGGCTGATGCCCTCGAGCCGGCACCTGCCCCGGTACTCGCCCATGCCACGTGAGATCGCCTTGCACGGCGTCTACCTGCCCAGCCTGACGCTGCTGTTCCTCCTGGCCCTGGCCGGTGGCTGGGTGCTCGACCGCCTGGCCGCGCGCCTGGGGCTGTACCAGCACGCCTGGCACCCGGTGCTGCTGCGGGTCAGCCTGTTCACCTGCCTGTACGGCGCCCTGGCGCTGGCCACCTACCGTTGAGAGATCTCTGTCCGTGAAACGAATCATCAGTGTCGTCGCGACC
Source organism: Pseudomonas sp. zfem005 (assembly GCF_032621735.1). Taxonomy (NCBI): domain Bacteria; kingdom Pseudomonadati; phylum Pseudomonadota; class Gammaproteobacteria; order Pseudomonadales; family Pseudomonadaceae; genus Pseudomonas; species Pseudomonas sp. zfem005. Next base: position 5,320 of record NZ_JAVYJE010000014.1, read on the forward strand.
CTGCTCATCCTCGCCCTGGCGGTGACCTTGGTGCACCAGCTGTGGCAGCACTACATGGAGTCGGCCTGGACCCGCGACGGCCGGGTGCGCGCTGATGTGATCAACATCGCCCCCGATGTCGCCGGGCTGGTGGTGGAGGTGCCGGTGCGCGACAACCAGGCGGTGAAGGCCGGCGACGTGCTGCTGCGCATCGACTCGTCGCACTACGCGCTGGCGGTGAGCGAGGCCGAGGCGGAGGTGGACGCCGCCCGCGCCGAGCTGGACATGCGCCGCCTCAATGCCCGTCGCCGCGCCGACATGGACGACCTGGTGGTGTCGCGGGAGAGCCGCGAGGACGCCAGCCATATCGCCAACGGCGCCGAGGCCCGCTACCGCCGTGCCCTGGCCCAACGCGATGCGGCGCGGCTTGACCTGGAACGCACCGAGGTGCGCGCGCCGGTGGACGGCTACGTCACCAACCTCAACATCTACCGGGGCGACTACGCGCGCACCGGCCAGGCCAGCATGGCGCTGGTGGACGGGCGCTCGTTCTACGTCAACGGCTACTTCGAGGAGACCCGCCTGCCGCGCATCCGCGTGGGCGCGAAAGTGGAGATGCGCCTGATGAGCGGCGAGCGCTTGCTGGGGCACGTCGACAGCATCGCCCGGGGCATCTACGACCGCGACAACCCCGAGAGCCGCGAGCTGGTGGCGGACGTGAACCCCACCTTCAACTGGGTGCGCCTGGCCCAGCGCGTGCCGGTGCGCATCCACCTGGACGAGGTGCCCGAAGGGCTGGCGCTGTCGGCGGGAATGACCTGCACCGTGGTGGTGGACGAGGGGCAGGGCGGGGACGCTTCGCGGGGCTGAGGGATTGTTGAGCCAGCGGCCACAGTCCTTGTGCTGGATCGGTCTGTAAGCGCCGGGTGGCGCTCCTTAAAATTGACCTGCCTCCCACGACGAGGCGCACATGCTGATCTACCTCACCGTCCTGCGGTGTTGCGCAGTACCTTCGGCCCGTTCGTGGAGAGCGGGCCGAAGCCCCTCCCTCCAAGGCAATTCGGATAACAGATCAATGAAAGCGTTCATGTTGCTGGCCCTGGCCGGCCTGTCTCCTCTCGTCTTCGCTGCCGCCCCCGAACAACCCGCTCCCACCCAGGCCGAGCAGTACCACTACGGCATGGAGCTGGACATCGCCCGGGTCATCTCCCGCAGCGAAGTCCCTGATGTCTGCGGCGTGGTGCCGGCCTACCTGACCTATGAAGACCACCAGGGCAAGGTCCACCGCCTCGAGTACATGGTGTTCGGCAATGGGTGCTCCAACGGTTGAGCCCAGCGCGCTGTGCGACCTGACAGATGCCCGGCCGAGATGCCGGGCATTGTCGTTTGAGGGGGTGTGGTGGGGGCCTACGTGAAGCTTGGATTAAATATCTGACTTGCCGGTCGGAATTCATTATCCTGCGGCACTCTTGCTTGCAGTACAGAACAACCCATCAATAAAAGGATCAATTCCATGGCTCAAGTAACCCTCAAGGGCAACCCCGTCAGCGTCGATGGCCAACTGCCGGCCAAAGGCGCCCAGGCACCGGCTTTCAGCCTGGTCGGCGGCAACCTGGCGGACGTGACCCTGGCCAGCCTGAGCGGCAAGCGCAAGGTGCTGAACATCTTCCCGAGCGTCGACACCCCCACCTGCGCCACCTCCGTGCGCACCTTCAACACCGAAGCCAGCAAGCTGGCCAACACCGTGGTGCTGTGCATCTCCGCCGACCTGCCGTTCGCCCAGGCGCGCTTCTGCGGCGCTGAAGGCCTGGAAAACGTGATCAACCTGTCCACCATGCGTGGCGCGCAGTTCCTCAAGGACTACGGCGTCGCCATTGCCAACGGCCCCCTGGCCGGCATCGCCGCCCGCGCCGTGGTCGTGCTGGACGAGAATGACAAAGTGCTGCACAGCGAGCTGGTAGGCGAAATCGCCGACGAGCCGGACTACGCAGCCGCCATCGCCGTGCTCTGATCGGGCGAGGGTGACGAAAAAGGGAGGCCATTGGCCTCCCTTTTCTTTGGGCGCTAATCCGTGGCCAGGCACGGCGTTGAGCCGTGTGTGGGGGTTGTCGCTTTTTACCTCCACCAGCGGTGTCGGGCGGGGCACCGATGGTGGATGGGTGAAGCGTCATCCACCCTACGCACCGGTCGAATTCGTAGGTTGGCGCCGAGCGTAGCGAGGCCCAACGCAGCAGTGTGCAGCCTCGCTGCGGGCATTCTCTGTGGGAGCGGCTTCAGCCGCGAAGGACCCACCGCCGGCACCGGGCTGCGAGTGGGCGGATGTTTCATCGCGAATGAATTCCCACGGGTTCGAGCAACAGCTTCGCGAGCAGAGCTCGCTCCTACGAGGCGTGCCAGGGCCGACCGACGGGGTTGCGCGGGGCCATGTACGGCGTTGACCCGTGTGTAGGGTGGAGGTCGCCCTTTACCTCCACCAGCGGTGTGTGGCGGGGCGCCGATGGTGGATGGGTGAAGCGTCATCCACCCTACGCAGCGGTCGGCTCCGTAGGGCGTGGGAAACCCGCTCCCGGGCTGAAGCCCGGGCTACGGGGGGTGTGGCGCTATAGCGTGAGCTGCAGGCGCTTGACCAGGGCGCCGGGGAGCAGGGAGGAGAGGGTCTGGCGTTCGTCGTAGGTGCTGGCGGAGAGGCGCAGCTGGCGTTCGGCGGTTAGGGCTTCGAGCTGGTCACCGAGGAGGTCGAAGAGGCTGTCGTCGAAACGCATGGTGCTGACCGGCGCCTGGATGCGGCCGTCCTCCACCCAGAAGGTGGCGAAGCGGGTCATGCCGGTGATGCGGGCGGCGGGCAGGTCGGACCAGTTGAGGTACCAGAGGTTGCCGATGTAGAGGCCGGTGCCGAGGGCGGCGAGGGCGTCGGCTTCGGGCAGGGTGCCGGCGTCCATCACCAGGGCCAGGGGATTTTCGTCGCCGCTGGCGCCGTTGCCGGGCAGGCCGTATTCACGGGCGCTGCGCGAGCCAACCAGGCGGCCGGTGAGGCGGCCCTGCTGGATGAGGGCGACGTCGCTGCGCGGCGAGCCCTCGGCGGTGAAGGGCGGGGAGAGGGCGCCGGCCACCTGTTCGTGCAGGCCCAGCAGCGGGCTGAAGCGGGCGCCGTCGTCCAGGCGTTGCAGCGGGCTTTCCTTGCTGGCCAGGGCGCGGGCAGAGAAACCGCCCCAGCAGAGCATGCCGGTGATCTCCTCCAGCGCCGCCGGGGCGATGTAGGCGCGGTAGCCGCCCGGGGCGAGGATGCGCAGGGGCTTGCCCAGGTGCTCCAGCTGGGCGCGGGCGGCGGCGAAGCGGCGGAGGAACTCCTCGTCGTTCCAGCCCTGGCCGGCGTAGTCGGCCTTCACCGCCTGGCCGTTGGCGTGGAACAGGCTGAAGTCGAAGTTGAAGCAGTGGGCGCTGTGCCAGCCGAAGGCGCCCCAGCTGTTGGCGAAGCCCCGGTAGAGCGGGCCGGCGGCGTAAATGCCGACCATGTCCAGCCCTTCGGCGGCGGCGCTGATGCAGGGCAGCACGGCGGCCGGGTCGGGCAGCGGCTGGCTGTCGACATGGCGGCGCTGCCAGGGCGTGCGGTCGGGCATCAGGTAGGGGTCGGGCGGCAACTGGCCGATCACCGCGCGCAGGCGTTCGAGGCCGTCGGCCAGGCGCTGGCGGTCTTCGTCCGGCTGGCCGGAGAGGGTGACGGCCATCTGCGCCTGGCGCTCGGCGGCAATCAGCTGCAGGGTGGCGCCGGCCTGGGATACATGGCCGGCCTGGCGCACGCGGGCGTGGTTGAAGCGGATGAAGTCGGATTCCTCGGCGCTGTACCAGAGGGTGAAGTCTTCGCCGGGGCGCATGGCCTGGCGCAGGGGGGCGGCGAGGGCGGCGAAGCCGGCTTCGCGGGAGTCGATATGGACGCTCATCAGGCGGCACCTCCGAATACGTCGACCTGGCTGAACACGCAGGCGGGGGACGCGTGGCCCACCCGCACCACCTGGTTGGGCTCGCCCTTGCCGCAGAAGGGCGTGCCGAGCACCTCGAAGGTACTGGCGTCACCCACCGCGGCGAGGCTGCGCCAGAAGCTGGCGGAGATGCCCCGGTAGTTGGGGTTCTTCACCACGCCCTTGAGCTCGCCGTTCTCGATGAGCTGGCCCCATTCGCAGCCGAACTGGAACTTGTTGCGCGCGTCGTCGATGGACCAGGAGCGGTTGGTGGTCATCAGGATGCCGCGCTCGATGCCGCCGACCAGTTGCTCCAGGCGCTGGTTGCCGGGCTCGATGTTGAGGTTGGCCATACGGTCGATGGGCGCGCGGTTCCAGTTGCAGGCGCGGCTGTTGGCCACGCCCGGCAGGCCGCTGCGTTGCTGCGAGAGGGCGCCGCCGAGGGGGCGCAGGAGCAGGCCCCTTTCGATCAGCAGGGTCTTCTGCGCGGCGCTGCCGTCGTCGTCGTGGCCGTAGCTGGCCAGCTCCTCGGGGATGCCCGGGTCGAAGCTGACGTTGAGCAGCGCCGAGCCGTACTGGTAGTGGCCGAAGTCTTCCTGGCGGATGAAGCTGGTGCCGGCGTAGTTGCGCTCGTCGCCGAGGATGCGGTCCAGCTCCAGCGGGTGGCCGATGGATTCGTGGATCTGCAGCATCATCTGCTCGGGCATCAGCAGCAGGTCGCGCGGGCCTTCCGGGGTGTTGGGCGCCAGCAGCAGCTGCAGCGCCTCGTCGGCCACGCGGGGCGTCGAGCCGCGCAGGCCCAGGCGCTGGATGACCTCGGCGCCGCCCTGCTGGCCGCCGTGGTAGCCACCGAAGCTGCGGGTCTGGCTGTCGTGGCCGTCGAAGGCGGTGACGCTGGCGCCAGGGTAGACGAATTGCAGTTCCTGCCAGTGCTCGGCACCGGCGCTGTTGAGGTAGAGCTGCTCGTGGCGGTTGACGCTGAGCAGCAGCGTCCAGTTGACCAGGCGCGGGTCGGTGGGCACCGCGGCGGATTCCTCGCGCAGCAGCTCGATGCGCTCGGCGATGCTGGGCAGCGGGGTGTCGAGGCCCGGGGAGCGGTACTCGGCGCGGCCCTGGGGCGGGGCGACGCGGGCGTCCACCAGGTTGTGCGGGGCGATCAGCCGGGCGCGGGCTTCGGCCAGGTCGAGGGCGCGTTGCAGGCCTTCGGTGCTGAGGTCGCTGGTGGCGGCATAGGCTTCGACGCCATCGATGCGCACGCTGAGCATGGCACCCAGGTCGCTGGAGAAGAACGGCGGCTCGGCGACGTTGCGCCGTACCCGGCAGTGCTCGCCGCTCTGGCGGACGATGCGCAGGGCGTGGAAGTCGGCGCGGCTGCGCAGGGTGGAGAACTGCTGCTTGAGTCGTTCGAACACGGGGCGCTCCCAATAATCGGCAAGGCAAGCGCGCATGGTCGCGCGGGGCGGCTTGATGGACAAGAGCGGGCGCGGAAAGGAGATGTGACATTTGCGCAGGGAGCCGCCAAGGGCCGCCACCGCTCAAGGGCGCGCCATCGCTGCGGTAAGGAATGGGTAAATAGGCGGTAAAGAGACTTTGCCTATGGGCGCCGAGTGCTTATCGTGCACGCTCTCGCACAGACCGACCCTGAATCATGTCCTCGATACAAGACTCGCGCCCCCGTCCTTCCCGCAACTGGCTGATCATCACCCTCTGCCTGGCCGCCCTGGTGGCGCTGGTGTGGTGGTTCTGGCCGGCCTCGTCCAAGCACCCGGAAGGGGAGGCGACCCGTACCCGACCCGGCCCCGCCGGCATGGCGCGCCCGGGCTTCGGCGCGTTCGGCGGGCCGGTGCCGGTGCGCGTGGCGGCCGCCAGCGAGGGTGACTTCCCGGTGTTCTACAAGGCACTGGGCACGGTGACCTCGCTGAACACGGTGAACGTGCGCAGCCGGGTCAACGGCGAAGTGATGAAGCTGGCCTTCGAGGAAGGCCAGCAGGTGAAGGCCGGCGACCTGCTGGCGGTGATCGACCCGCGCCCCTATGAGGTGGCGCTGCAACAGGCCGAGGGCACGCTGCTGCAGAACCAGGCGCAGCTGAAGAACGCCGAGATCGACCTGGCGCGCTACCGCGGCTTGTACGCCGAGGACAGCATCGCCAAGCAGACCCTGGACACCCAGGAAGCCCTGGTGGGCCAGTACAAGGGCACGGTGAAGGCCAACCAGGCCGCGGTGGCCGATGCCAAGCTCAACCTCAGCTTCACCCAGGTGCGCGCCCCGGTGTCGGGCCGCGTGGGCCTGCGCCAGGTGGACCTGGGCAACCAGGTGAGCTCCGGCGACACCACGCCGCTGGTGGTGATCACCCAGACCAAGCCCATCAGCGTCACCTTCACCCTGCCGGAGAACCAGCTGCCGGCGGTGGTCACGCGCTTCCGTGCGGGCAATGCCCTGGCGGTGGAAGCCTGGGACCGTGGCGACACCCTGAAGCAGGCCGAGGGCGTGCTGCAGAGCCTGGACAACCAGATCGACACCGCCACCGGCACCCTGAAGTTCAAGGCGCGCTTCGCCAACGAGGGCGAGACGCTGTTCCCCAACCAGTTCGTCAACGTGCGCCTGCTGGCCGACACCCTCAAGCAGTCGGTGCTGATCCCGTCCGCCGCCGTGCAGTTCGGCAGCCAGGGCACCTTTGCCTACGTGATGGATGGCGACAAGAAGGTGCGCGTGCAGGCCCTGGAAACCGGCCCGAGCGATGGCGAGCGCACCGTGATCAAGGCCGGGCTCAAGGTCGGCGAGCGCGTGGTACTGGAAGGCACCGACCGCCTGCGCGACGGCAGCGAGGTGGAAGTGGTGCACGACAGCGACCAGGTACCGACCCAGCCCAGCGAGCAGTTGCAAGGCGCGGACAAGGGCGCCGAGAAGGGCGGCAAGGCTGAAAAAGGCGGCGTATGAACATCTCCCGCCTGTTCATCCTGCGGCCGGTCGCCACCACGCTGAGCATGCTGGCGATTCTCCTCGCCGGCCTGATCGCCTACCGCCTGCTGCCGGTTTCGGCGCTGCCGGAGGTGGACTACCCGACCATCCGCGTCATGACCCTGTACCCGGGCGCCAGCCCGGACGTGATGACCAGCGCCGTGACCGCGCCGCTGGAACGCCAGTTCGGGCAGATGCCGGGGCTGACGCAGATGTCGTCCACCAGCTCCGGCGGCGCCTCGGTGATCACCCTGCGCTTCAGCCTGGAGGTGCAGCTGGACGTGGCCGAGCAGGAGGTGCAGGCGGCCATCAACGCGGCCAACAACCTGCTGCCCAACGACCTGCCGGCGCCCCCCGTCTATAACAAGGTCAACCCGGCCGACACCCCGGTGCTGACCCTGGCGGTGAGCTCCAAGACCCTGCCATTGCCGCAGCTGCACACCCTGGTCGACACGCGCATGGCGCAGAAGCTGTCGCAGATCAGTGGCGTCGGCATGGTCAGCATCGCCGGCGGCCAGCGCCAGGCGGTGCGGATCAAGGTCAACCCGGAGGCGCTCGCCGCCAACGGCCTGAACCTGTCCGACGTGCGCTCGCTGGTGAGCGCCTCCAACGTCAACCAGCCCAAGGGCAACTTCGACGGCCCGACCCGCACCTCGATGCTGGACGCCAACGACCAGCTGAAGTCGCCGGAGGAATACGCCAACCTCATCCTCGCCTACAAGAACGGCGCGGCGCTGCGCCTGAAGGACGTGGCGACCATCGTCGAGGGCGCCGAGAACGAACGCCTGGCCGCCTGGGCCAACCAGAACGAGGCGGTGCTGCTGAACATCCAGCGCCAGCCCGGCGCCAACGTCATCGAGGTGGTGGACCGCATCCAGGCGCTGCTGCCGAAGATGACCGCCAACCTGCCGGCGGGCCTGGACGTGGTGGTGCTCACCGACCGCACCCAGACCATCCGCGCTTCGGTCACCGACGTGCAGCACGAGCTGTTGATCGCCATCGCCCTGGTGGTGATGGTGACCTTCCTGTTCCTGCGCCGGGTCAGCGCCACGCTGATCCCGTCCATCGCCGTGCCGCTGTCCCTGGTGGGCACCTTCGGGGTGATGTACCTGGCCGGCTTCTCGGTGAACAACCTGACGCTGATGGCCCTGACCATCGCCACCGGCTTCGTGGTGGACGACGCCATCGTCATGCTGGAGAACATCGCCCGCCATCTGGAGGAGGGCGCCACGCCGCTGGAGGCCGCGCTCAAGGGTGCCCGGCAGATCGGCTTCACCCTGATCTCCCTGACCTTCTCGCTGATCGCCGTGCTGATCCCGCTGTTGTTCATGGCGGACGTGGTGGGGCGGCTGTTCCGCGAGTTCGCCATCACCCTGGCGGTGGCCATCCTGATTTCCCTGGTGGTGTCGCTGACCCTGACGCCGATGATGTGCGCGCGGCTGCTCAAGCCCGAGCCGGAAGAGAAGGAGCAGGGCCGCTTCTACCGCGTCAGCGGCGCCTTCATCGACGGCATGATCGAGCGCTATTCCCACGGCCTGCGCTGGGTGCTGCGCCACCAGCCGCTGACCCTGCTGGTGGCGGTCGCCACCCTGGGCCTGACCGTGGTGCTCTACCTGGCGGTGCCCAAGGGCTTCTTCCCGGTGCAGGACACGGGCGTGATCCAGGGCATCACCGAGGCGCCGCAATCGGTGTCGTTCCGCGCCATGAGCGAGCGCCAGCAGCGCCTCGCCGAACTGGTGCTGAAGGACCCGGCGGTGGCCAGCCTGACCTCCTACATCGGCGTCGACGGCGACAACGTCACCCTCAACAGCGGGCGCATGCTGATCAACCTCAAGCCCCACGGCGAGCGTGACCTCACCGCCAGCGAGGTGATCCAGCGTCTGCAGCCGCAGCTGGACAAGCTCAGCGACATCCGCCTGTACCTGCAGCCGGTGCAGGACCTGACCATCGAGGACCGGGTCAGCCGTACCCAGTTCCAGTTCAGCATGGAATCCCCGGACGCCGACCTGCTGCGCGAGTGGACCGGCAAGCTGGTGGACGCCCTGAGCCAGCAGCCGGAGCTCTCGGACGTGGCCAGCGACCTGCAGGACAAGGGCCTGCAGGTGTACCTGGACATCGACCGCGACATGGCCGGGCGCCTGGGGGTGGAGATTTCCGCCATCACCGACGCGCTCTACGACGCCTTCGGCCAGCGGCAGATCTCCACCATCTTCACCCAGGCCAGCCAGTACCGCGTGGTGCTGGAATCGGCCACGGGCGACCGCATCGGCCCGCAGGCGCTGCAGCAGCTGCGCGTCGCCGGCACCGACGGTGTGCAGGTACCGTTGGCCACCCTGGCGCGCATCGAGGAGCGGCAGACGGAGCTGGCGATCAACCACATCGGCCAGTTCCCGGCGGTGAACCTGTCGTTCAACCTGGCCCCCGGCGTCGCCCTGGGCGAGGCGGTGGCGGTGATCGAGCGGGTGCAGCAGGAGATCGGCATGCCGGAAGGCATCCAGACCCGCTTCCAGGGCGCGGCGGCGGCCTTCGAGGCCTCGCTGTCGAGCACGCTGCTGCTGATCCTGGCGGCGGTGGTGACCATGTACATCGTCCTCGGTGTGCTCTACGAGAGCTACATCCACCCGGTGACCATCCTCTCCACGCTGCCCTCGGCGGGCGTCGGCGCCTTGCTGGCGCTGCTGCTGTCGGGCAACGACCTGGGCCTGATCGCCATCATCGGCATCATCCTGCTGATCGGCATCGTCAAGAAGAACGCGATCATGATGATCGACTTCGCCCTGGAGGCCGAACGCAACCAGGGCATGAGCCCCGAGGACGCCATCTACCAAGCCGCGCTGCTGCGCTTCCGCCCCATCCTGATGACCACCCTGGCCGCGCTGTTCGGCGCCGTGCCACTGATGCTCGCCACCGGTTCCGGCGCCGAACTGCGCCAGCCCCTGGGCCTGGTGATGGTCGGCGGTTTGCTGGTCAGCCAGGTGCTGACGTTGTTTACGACGCCCGTTATTTATCTGGCCTTCGATCGGTTGTCGCGGCGCTTCGCCGGCCGCAGTGCCGCCGGAGTCGAAGTATGAGCGCGGCGAGCTTGAAGCTTGAAGCTGGAAGCTTGAAGTGGCAGAGCAGTCGTTTGGGGGTGAGCTTTTCGCTTCCGGCTTCCAGCTTCCAGCTTCCAGCTCAGTGCGGAGCACTGCAGTGAACTTATCCGCCCCGTTCATCCACCGCCCCGTCGCTACGATGCTGCTGAGCCTGGCGATCATGCTGCTGGGCGGCATGAGCTTCGGGCTGTTGCCGGTGTCGCCGTTGCCGCAGATGGATTTCCCGGTGATCACGGTGCAGGCGAGCCTGCCCGGGGCGAGCCCGGAGATCATGGCGTCCAGCGTGACCACGCCGCTGGAGCGTTCACTGGGGACCATGTCCGGCGTCACCCAGATGACCAGCCGCACCAGCCAGGGCTCGACGCGGATCATCATCCAGTTCGACCTGGACCGTGACATCAACGGCGCCGCCCGCGATGTGCAGGCGGCCATCAACGCCTCGCGCAACCTGCTGCCCAGCGGTATGCGCAGCATGCCCACCTACAAGAAGGTCAACCCGTCCCAGGCGCCGATCATGGTGCTGTCGCTGACCTCCGATGTGCTGGAGAAGGGCCAGCTGTACGACCTGGCCTCGACCATCCTGGCCCAGAGCCTGTCCCAGGTTAAGGGCGTGGGCGAGGTGCAGATCGGTGGCAGTTCTCTGCCGGCGGTGCGGGTCGAGCTGGAGCCGCAACTGCTCAACCAGTACGGGCTGTCCCTGGACGATGTGCGCAGCCGCATCGCCGCCGCCAACCAGCGCCGGCCCAAGGGCGCGGTGGAGGACGACGGGCGGCATTGGCAGGTGGGCGCCAACGACCAGCTGGAGAAGGCGGCCGACTACGCGCCGCTGATCCTCCGCTACCAGGAAGGCTCGGCCCTGCGCCTGGGCGATGTGGCCCGGGTCCGCGATGCGGTGGAAGACCGCTACAACAGCGGCTTCTTCAACGACGAGAACGCGGTGCTGCTGGTGATCAACCGCCAGGCCGGCGCCAACATCATCGAGACCATCGAAAGCATCAAGGCGCAGCTGCCGACCCTGCAGGCGGTGCTGCCGGCCAGCGTCAAGCTGAACCAGGCGATGGACCGCTCGCCGGTGATCCGCGCCACCCTGCACGAGGCCGAGCGCACCCTGCTGATCGCCGTGGTGCTGGTGATACTGGTGGTCTACCTGTTCCTCGGCAGCCTGCGCGCCTCGCTGATCCCGGCGCTGGCGGTGCCGGTGTCGCTGGTGGGCACCTTCGCGGTGATGTACCTGTTCGGCTTCTCCCTCAACGTGCTGTCGCTGATGGCGCTGATCCTCGCTGCCGGGCTGGTGGTGGACGACGCCATCGTGGTGCTGGAGAACATCTCGCGGCACATCAACGACGGCATGCCGCCGTTCAAGGCGGCGCTGCAGGGCACCCGCGAGGTGGGCTTCACCCTGCTGTCGATGAACCTGTCGCTGGTGGTGGTGTTCGTTTCCATCCTGTTCATGGGCGGCATCATCGACCGCATGTTCCGCGAGTTCTCCCTGACCCTGGCGGCGGCCATCCTGGTGTCGCTGCTGGTGTCGCTGACGCTGACCCCGATGCTCTGCGCGCGCTGGCTCAAGCCCCACGTGCCGGACAAGGACAGCCGCATGCAGCGCTGGAGCGAGGCCATCCACGAGCGCATGACCCGGCTCTACGACGTGACCCTCGGCTGGGCCCTGCGCCACCCGCGCCTGACCCTGCTCAGCCTGTTCATCACCATCGGCCTCAACGTCGCGCTCTACGTGGTGGTGCCCAAGACCTTCCTGCCGCAGCAGGACACCGGGCAGCTGATCGGCTTCATCCGCGGCGACGACGGCCTGTCGTTCAGCGTGATGCAGCCGAAGATGGAGATCTTCCGCCGTGCCGTGCTCAAGGACCCGGCGGTGGAAAGCGTTGCCGGCTTCATCGGTGGCAGCGGCGGCATCAACAACGCCTTCATGATCGTGCGCCTGAAGCCGATCAAGGAGCGCAAGCTGTCGGCGCAGAAGGTCATCGAGCGCCTGCGCAAGGACATGCCCCTGGTGCCCGGCGGCCGGCTGATGCTGATGGCCGACCAGGACATCATGACCGGCGGCTCCCGCGAGCAGCGCAGCTCCGAGTACGAGTATGTGCTGCAGGCCGAGGACCTCGGCGACCTGCGCACCTGGCTGCCCCAGGTGACTGCGGCGCTGAAGTCGCTGCCGGAGCTCACCGCCATCGACGCGAAGGAAGGCGAGGGTGCCCAGCAGGTGACCCTGAAGGTGGACCGCGAGACGGCCAAGCGCCTGGGCATCGACATGAACATGGTCACGGCGGTGCTCAACAACGCCTACAGCCAGCGGCAGATCTCCACCATCTACGACAGCCTCAACCAGTACCAGGTGGTGATGGAGGTCAACCCGAAATACGCCCAGGACCCGGCCACCCTCGACCAGGTGCAGGTGATCACCGCCGATGGCCAGCGCGTGCCGCTGTCCAGCTTCGCCAGCTATGAGCGCAGCCTGGAGGAGGACCGGGTCAACCACGAGGGCCAGTTCGCTTCGGAAAGCATCTCCTTCGACCTGGCGCCGGGCGTGAGCCTGGACCAGGCCACCGTGGCCATCGAGAAGGCGGTGGCGGCCATCGGCATGCCCAGCGCCGTGGTCGCGCGCCTGGGCGGCACCGCCGATGCCTTCGCCGACACCCAGCAGAACCAGCCGTGGATGATCCTCGCCGCGCTGGTGCTGGTGTACCTGGTGCTGGGCATCCTCTATGAGAGCTACATCCACCCGCTGACCATCCTTTCGACGCTGCCGTCGGCGGGCGTGGGCGCGCTGCTGACCATCCAGCTGCTGGGCGGCGAGTTCAGCCTGATCTCGCTGCTGGGGCTGTTCCTGCTCATCGGCATCGTCAAGAAGAACGCCATCCTGATGATCGACCTGGCCCTGCAACTGGAGCGCAACGAGGGCCTGTCGCCCGCCGACTCCATCCACCGCGCCTGCCTGCTGCGCCTGCGGCCGATCCTGATGACCACCCTGGCCGCCATCCTCGGCGCGGTGCCGCTGCTGATCGGCGGCGCCGAGGGCGCGGAGATGCGTCAGCCGCTGGGTGTGACCATCATCGGCGGCCTGGTGCTGAGCCAGATCCTCACCCTTTACACCACCCCCGTGGTCTACCTGTACCTCGACCGCCTGCGCCATCGCTTCAACCGCTGGCGCGGCGTGCGTACCGACGCTTCGCTGGAGACACCGCTATGAGTCCGCAAACCCGCCGTCTGTTCCCGGTGCTGGCCCTGGCCATCGCCCTGGCCGGTTGTGCCATCGGGCCGGATTACCAGCAACCCGACCATGCCGTGCCCGCCCAGTTCAAGCATGCCGAAGGCTGGAAGGCCGCCGCGCCCGCCGACGCCCTGACCCGTGGCGCCTGGTGGGAGCTGTACGGCGACACCACCCTGAACGACCTGCAGAATCGCCTGGAAACCTCCAACCAGACCCTGGCGCAGTCCGTCGCCCAGTTCCGCCAGGCCCAGGCGCTGGCCCGGGGTGCGCGCGCCTCGTTCTTCCCCTCGGTGAGCGCCAACGCCAGCAAGACCCGCTCCGGCCAGGGCGGGAGCAGCAGCACCGTGCGCCTGTCCGACGGTTCCACCGTCACCAGTGGCGGCAGCGGCGGTATCTCCAACAGCTACAGCGCCACCCTCGGCGTGAGCTGGGAGCTGGACCTCTGGGGCAAGCTGCGCCGCCAGCTGGAAGCCGACAGCGCGAGCATGCAGGCCAGCGCCGCCGACCTGGCCGCCGTGCGCCTGAGCCAGCAGTCCGAGCTGGCGCAGAACTACCTGCAACTGCGGGTGATGGATGCGCAGAAGCGCCTGCTGGATGCCACGGTGCAGGCCTACGAGCGCTCACTGAAACTCACCGAGAACCAGTTCCGCGCCGGCATCGTCACCCGGGCCGACGTGGCCCAGGCGCGCACCCAGCTGAAGAGCACCCAGGCCCAGGCCATCGACCTCAAGTACCAGCGCGCGCAGCTGGAGAACGCCATCGCCGTGCTCATCGGCGTGCCGCCGGCCGAGTTCGACCTGGCCGAGGTGGACAGCGTGCCGGGTCTGCCGCAGGTGCCGGCGCTGGTGCCTTCGCAACTGCTGGAGCGCCGCCCGGACGTGGCCTCAGCCGAGCGCAAGGTGATCGCCGCCAACGCGCAGATCGGGGTCTCCAAGGCCGCCTACTACCCGAGCCTCAACCTCAGCGCCACCGGCGGCTACCGCAGCGGCGGCCTGAGCGACTGGATCAGCACGCCGAACCGCTTCTGGTCCATCGGCCCCGAGTTCGCCCTCAACCTGTTCGACGGCGGCCTGATCCGCTCCCAGGTCGACCAGGCCGAGGCCAGCTACGACCAGACCGTGGCCAGCTACCGCCAGACCGTGCTCGACAGCTTCCGCGAGGTGGAGGATTACCTGGTCCAGCTCAGCGTGCTGGAAGAGGAGAGCGGCGTGCAGCAGGAGGCCCTGGAGTCCGCCCGCGAGGCCTTGCGCCTGGTCACCAACCAGTACAAGGCCGGCCTGCAGGACTACAGCAGCGTGGTCTCCAGCCAGGCCACCGCCCTGTCCAACGAACGCACCGTGCTCAGCCTCACCGGCACCCGCCTCACCGCCAGCGTCCAGCTCATCGCCGCCATGGGCGGTGGTTGGGAGCAGGCCAGGCTGGAACAGGTGGACTCCGACGACGAAGGGCAGCCGGCGCCCTGAGCGGGGCGGCTGGCGCGCTGCCCTGCATCCTGCCCGTAGGATGGGTAGAGCGAAGCGAAACCCATGCGGTTGTGCGGTGACCCAATGCTTCTGTGCATGGGATCGGCTTCGCTCGGTGGATGAAAGAGCGCCATCCACCCTACGCAGCGGTCAYGTCCATCCGTCGTGAGCGARTTCATTCGCGAACGGCGTTCGTGCCGGGCATCGCGGTTATTGGCTGCCCCCRCCACAGAGCCTGACCAGCCCGTAGGATGGGTAGAGCGAAGCGAAACCCATGCGGTTGTGCGGTGACCCAATGCCTCTGTGCATGGGATCGACTTCGCTCGGTGGATGAAAAGAGCGCCATCCACCCTACGCCACGGGAAAGTGGGTTTGTCGCGGATGCCCCTACAGGTCTGCGCCATCTGGGCTGAGGAGCCTGACCAGGCGCTCTTCCAGCTCACGGCCGGCGCTGCCTTGGCCTTGGCGGCTGTAGAGGGCCAGGCGTACGCCCTGGATGTCGGGCAGGCCGCTGCTGGCGTCGAGCACGCGGTGCTGGGCGGTGGCGATGCGCAGGGGCAGCAGGCTGATGCCGAGGCCGGCGGCGACGGCGGAGCAGACGCTGGCGAGGCTGGCGCTGGAGTAGGCGATGCGCCAGCGGCGGCCCTGCACGTCGAGGCCGTGGAGCATCTCGTTGCGGTACAGGCCGCCGGCGGGGAAGGCCACCAGGGGCAGGGGCTCGCGGCCCAGCACCGGGTTGTCGCGGCTGTCGAACCAGCCCATGGGTTCCGGCCAGGAGGCGAGGCAGTCGTCGCTGTCGCCCATCTGCTTGACCAGCAGCAAGTCGAATTCGCCGCCCTGCCAGGCACGGCGCAGGTCCGGGCCGAGGCCGCTGGTGACCTCCAGGCGCGTGCCGGGGTGGTTGGCGGCGAAGGCGGCCAGCAGCGGCATCAGGCGTTCGGCGGCGAAGTCCTCAGGCACCCCCAGGCGCAGCACACCGGCGCTTTCCAGGTCGCCCATGGCGTCGCGAGCCTCTTCCTGCAGGGCGAGCAGGCGCCGCGCATAGCCCAGCAGGCGCTCGCCTTCGACCGTGGCCACCACGCGGCGCTGGCTGCGGTCGAGCAGGCGGCAGCCGGCGTCGTCTTCCAGACGGCGCAATTGCTGGCTGACGGTGGATTGGGTGAGGTGCAGGCGCTCGGCGGCGCGGGTGAAGTTGCCGCAGTCGGCCACCGCCACGAAGCTGCGCAGGAGTTGCGGGTCGAACATGGAGTCATGCCCTCTGCCACTGGTTTGCATGGTCATATTTAATTTCAGAATACCTGGCCGGCTGGACATAATCCGCAGGTTTTCCTCACCTTCGGAGCGATTTCCATGATGGATGACCAGGCATTCCTGCAGCGGGCGGTGGAGCTGGCCCGCGCCAACGTCGAGCGCGGCGGCCGGCCTTTCGGTGCGCTGCTGGTGAAGGACGGCGCGGTGCTGGCCGAGGCGGTGAACGAGATTCACCTCAGTGGCGACCCCACCGCCCACGCCGAGCTGCTGGCCATGCGTGCCGCCAGCCGCAGCCTGGGCCCGCGCCTGGAGGGCTGCGTGATCTACGCCAGCGGCCAGCCCTGCCCGATGTGCCTGGCCGCCATGCACCTGAGCGGGGTGAGCCGCGCGGTGTTCGCCATCGCCAACGAAGAGGGCGAGCCCTTCGGCCTCTCTACGGCGGCCATCTACCAAGAGATGGCGCGACCCCTGGCGCAGCAGCGCCTGCCGGTGCGGCACCTGCCCCAGGCGGGCGCCACCGCGCTCTACCAGCGCTGGAAGGACCTGCATGCACAAGGCTGAAACCCGCACCCCGCTGGTCGCCTGGCTGCTGCTGGTGGCCCTGGGCCTGAACCTGCGGCCGATCCTCGGTTCGGTGAGCCCGCTGCTGGGCGAGATCCGCGCGGCCACCGGGCTGAGCTTCCAGGGCACGGCGCTGCTGACCACCCTGCCGGTGATCTGCATGGGCCTGGTGGCCCTGGCGGCGGTGCGCCTGGAAGCGCGTTTGGGCGAGCGGCGTGGCGTGGCCATCGGGCTGGCGTTGATCTTCGGTGCCTGCCTGGCCCGCTGGCTCTGCGACCAGGGCGGCGCGCTGCTGGGTACGGCGTTGCTGGGTGGCATCGGCGTGGCGCTGATCCAGGCACTGGTGCCCGCGGTGATCAAGCGCCAGTTCGCCGGCCGCGTGGCCTTGGCCATGGGGCTGTATTCGGCGTCGCTGATGAGCGGCGGCGGGCTGTCGGCCTTGCTCAGCCCGGTGCTGGCCGGGCATTTCGGCCACTGGCAGGCGGGGCTGGGCTTCTGGCTGGTGCCGGCGGTCCTGGCCTGGGTGCTGTGGTTGTGGTTGCCCATGGCGGGCAGCGCGGCACCGCGCGTGGCGGGCGGCGGGCCGAGGTTGCTGGGGGACCGCCGCGCCTGGACGCTGGCGCTGTACTTCGGGCTGATCAACTGCGGCTACATGAGCATGGTGGCCTGGCTGCCGGCCTTCTATCAGCAATTGGGCTGGAGCCCCATCCGCAGCGGCTCCCTGCTGGCCTTCATGACGGTGTTCCAGGTGCTGGCCGCGTTGGTGATGCCGGCCCTGGCCCAGCGCGGGGTGGACCGCCGCCCGCTGCTGACGCTGTGCCTGGCGGCCCAGGCGGTGGGCTTCGCCGGGCTGGTGTGGATGCCGCAGCAACTGACCCTGCTGTGGGTGGCGCTGATCGGCTTCGGCCTGGGCGCGTGCTTTGCGCTGAGCCTGATCCTCACCCTCGACCATCGCCGTGACCCGCGCGAAGCGGGGCAACTGGCGGCCTTCGTGCAGGGCATCGGCTTCCTGATCAATGCGGTGTCGCCCTGGCTGACGGGCTGGCTGCGGGAAGTGACGGGCAGCTTCACCAGCGCCTGGGTGGTGCTGGTGGTGATGGTGCTGGCGATGCTGGCGCTGACCCGGGTGTTCAGCCCGGCCAGCTATGGGATGGCGCCGGGCGGCGAAGTGCCGGCCCGGGCCTGAGGCGGGTTACTGCGACTGCTTGCGGTTGACGACCTGCGCGGCCTTGACGATGTCGGCGCCGATCTCGGGGGTGAACTGCTCCCACACCGGTTGCATGGCGGTGCGCCAGGCCTGGCGTTCCTCGGGGCTGAGGGTGACCAGCTGGGTCTTGCCGCTGCTCTGGATGCGCTGGCGGTCGGCCTGGTTCTGCTGCTCGGCGGCGTGGTTCACCGCAAAGGTGACCTCATCGATGATGGCTTCCAGCTCGGTGCGGGTCTTGTGCGGGATGGCGTACCAGGTGCGCGCGTTGCTCACCAGCATGTAGTCCAGCACACCGTGGTTGGTTTCCATGATGAAGGGCTGAACGGTGTTGATCTTCTGGCTGTAGAGGTTGGACCAGGTGTTCTCGGTGCCCTGCACCTTGCCGCTTTGCAGCGCCGCGAAGGCTTCGGCAAAGGGCATAGGCACGGCCTTGGCGCCGAGCTGGGCGAACTGCGCCTCGAGTACGCCGGAGGCCTGGATACGGAAGGCCAGGCCGCGGGCGTCGGCCGGTGTGTGCAGGGCGCGGTTGGCCGACATCTGTTTCATGCCGTTGTGCCAGTAGGCGAGGCCGATGATGCCCTTGTCTTCCATGGAGCGCAGCAGTTGGCGGCCCTTGGCGCGCTTCTGGAAGCGGTTGACGGCTTCGAGGTCGTCGAACAGGAAGGGCAGGTCGAAGATCTGCAGCTGCTTGGTGTACTGGTCGAACTTGGCCAGCGATGGGGCCAGCAGGTCCACCTTGCCGTCCGCCAGGGCTTGCAGCTCGTCGGCGTCGCCGAACAGCGTGGAGTTGGGGTAGACCTCCACCTTCACCTGGTTGCCGAGGCGTTCTTCCACCAGCTTCTTGAACAGGAGCGCGCCCTGGCCCTTGGGCGTGTCGTCGGCCACCACGTGGGAGAAGCGCAGGGTAATGGGCGCTTCCTCCGCAGCGGCGGCGAAACCGGTGGGCAGAGTCAGTGCGCAGGCCAGGACGGCGATGTACTTCTTGATCATTGATGTCCCTTTCTTGTTATCGGGCAGATAAGTGCACCTTCGCGGGTTAGCGAGGGCGGCAGGCGCAGTGGCGCCCATCGGGGGCGTCCGGCTACGGCCTTGTCGTTATGGTAGTTCCCGCTTCGGCAGTTTGCCGGGGCGGTTTCGGGCAGGGGGCTGGCGGGTGGCCATCGACTGCGACGGACCGCCGATTATCTCCCAGAGCGGCCGCTCCAATGAGCGGAGCACTGCTCAGTTCTGGCAAATAGCCGGTGGCGCGGGTGACGTGTCGTCGGCTGGCTGCGTCGACGGCGCCCCTGGCGGATGACCGGCATCACGGCCGCGACCCCGCCAGCTATACCCAGTGAAGGCCCGGCCTGCCTGAAGTCGCCGTGGCCTCCCGGAGGGAATCCATGCCGCACCCTGCCAGAACCGCAATCGTCACGGGCGCCTCCCGAGGGATAGGGGCCGCCATCGCCCGACGCCTCGCCGCCGACGGCTTCCAGATCGTCGTCAACTATGCCGCCCGTCCCGAGGCCGCCGAACAGGTGGTGCGCTCGATCATCCAGGCCGGAGGCCGGGCGTACGCCATCCTCGCGGACGTCAGCGACCCGGCGGCGGTGGCCGTGCTCTTCGACCAGACCGAGCTGGAGTACGGCGGGGTCGATGTGCTGGTGAACAACGCCGGGATCATCCAGCCCGGCCTGGTGGACCTGGCCGATACCAGCGAGGCGCTGTACGACCGGATCTTCGCGGTCAACACCCGCGGCACCTTCAACACCATGAAGCTGGCCGCGCAGCGCCTGCGCGATGGCGGGCGGATCATCAACTTCTCCACCAGCGTGGTGGGCCTGGCGCTGCCGGGCTACGCCGCCTATGCCGGCTCCAAGGCGGCGGTGGAGGCCATGGGCCGGGTGTTCGCCAAGGAGCTGCGCGGCCGCGGCATCACCGTCAACTGCGTAGCGCCGGGGCCGACCGCCACCGAGCTGTTCCTCGACGGCAAGGATGCGGAAACCGTGGCGCGCCTGGCCAACCTGGCGCCCTTGCAGCGCCTCGGCCAGCCGGAAGACATCGCCGGGGTGGTGGCCTTCCTCGCCAGCGAGGAGGGCGGCTGGATCAACGGCCAGACGCTGCGGGTCAATGGCGGCATCGTCTGAGCCGTCCCGCCTGACCCTTCAGCAAAGCGAGGAAAAACCCCGGCAAGCCCTGTACAGTCGCGCCGCAGTATTCGCTGCCGCTCGTCGTCGAACGCGCGGCGGGTGGTCGATCGATACGGGGTGCAGGGAGTGGTTGCATGGTGAAGGGAGGCAAGGCGCTGCTGTGGGGCCTGGCGCTGATGATGGGCGGCATGGGCGCTGCCGAGGCGGCGTCGCAGCTGCTTTGCAGCACGCGTTGGTCGAGCGCCAACGAGGCGGTCGACCAGCGTCTGGGTGGCGATTGCATGCTGGTGACGGCGAAGGGGGCACTGCAGGTGCCGCAACTGTTCCAGCAGGTGGGCGGCGGGTTGCAGGCCGGGCGCTTCGCCTTCAAGCGCGACGAACTCTGGGGTTATGCCGATGACGCGGGGCGGGTGCTGGTGGCGCCCGGCCTGAGCATTGCCCGTCCCTTTGTCGAGGGGCGGGCGATGGTTTGCCGCGAGGAGGCCGAGCGGCGCTTCTGTGGCTACCTGGGCCTGGATGGCAAGCCGGCGTTCCCCTTGGTCGAGGGGCTGTATTTCCTCCGTGACTACCGTGGCGGCCAGACCCTGGCGGCGCCCGATGGTGGCCGGGGCAATTTCATGATGGACAGCGCCGGGGGGCGCCAGGAGCTGGGGGCCAGCGCGGCCGGCCGTTGCAACACCTGGGTGCTGGAGACCCGCTCCGCCCGTGCCCTCGGGCGCCTGCCGGCGGATGGGCGGCTGCCGGTGCCGGGGGCTGATGCGCAGCACCCGCTGGGCGATTGCGCCCAGGCGCTGGAGGCGGTGCCGCCCCTGGAGCTGGACCTGCCGGCGCTGTTCAGCGAGTGGCTGCACCTGCAGGTGACCCGTGTGCACCCGTTGAATGAAGGCGTGCGGGTGATGGCGACGGACGGGCCCTGGGGCTGGGGCCTGCTGGATGAGCAGGCGCAGCTGGTGTTCGGCCCGGCGCCAAGGTTGTACAGCGAGCCGCTCGACCTGAGCCTGCGCGAAGGCCTGCTGCCGGTGCGGCTGCCCACCGGGGAGAACCTGGGGCAGGTGCAGTCGCCGAGCACGGTGCGCTTCATGGCGGTGGACGGCAGCTACCCGCTGCCGGGGGATTTCGAGGATGCCCACGGCTTCCACGAGGGCCTGGCGGCGGCGCGTTCATCGCAGAACCACTTGTGGGGCTTTATCGATCACCAGGGCGCCTGGGTGATCGCCCCGAGTTACCCGGCGGTGATCGACGACTTCGATGAGGGGCGGACGGTGGTGACCCTGCCGCTGCCCTACGAGCGCAGCGTCGAGGCGCTGATCGACCGCAGCGGGCAGGTGCTGGCCCGTTACGACGAGTTGCTGGCGCGTCATTTCCCCGACCCGCAGCTGGAGCAGTTGCCGGGGCCGCTGCCGTTCCTGCCCTGCGTGCTGAACGGTGCGAACTACCTGTCGCCCGAGGAACGGCGGGTGGCGCTGGAGGGGCAGGGCGGTGACTGGGCAGGGCTGTGCGTGGACGATCAACTGCGGGCGAAGGCGCAGCAGATGGCGTTGCGCTTGCACGGCAGCCTGGCGCCGGAGCGCTCGATCCTGCAGTGGTCCGCTGCCCTCGACGCCTGGCTGGCGCGCTTGCGGGCCTGCAAGGCCGACGTCAGCTGCCAGCGGGCGCTGCTGGATGAGGGCCTGAGCGACCCGCGCTGGGCGCAGCCGGTAGGTCCGGAAGGCGGTCTGGCCTTGCCCGGACTCCCGGGCGAGGTGCCGGAGGCGCTGCAGCAGCGCTTGCGTCAACAGGTGGCGCAGTCGGGCAATTACACGCCCGAAGACGAGGACATGGGCGATGGCTGGGGCGATGCAAGCCTGGGCTTTGGCCGGGTCGACCTGGGTGAGGGCCGGCCAGGCATCCTGGTGTCGCAGAACGTGCAGCGCAGCAACGCCCTTTGGCTGTTCGCGGTGAATGACGCGGGTGAGCCGCAGCTGCTGCTGGAAGGGCAGGGCATGCTCGGCGCAGTGAGCGGGCCGCTGAGCCAGGGCCATGTACCGGTGCGCCTGTATGCGGACCAGGGGCAGGGGGTTTCCGACTGGCGCTTCAACGGCTCGACCTATGTGATGGAGGCGTCCTGTGGGCAGGCCTGGGGCATGGATGTGCTTCTGAGCTACGACTGCCAGCCCGCCGGCCCCGATTCAGGGCGCTAGGGGGAACTCCAGCACGAAGCGCGTCCAGCCGCCGGCCGATTCGCAGCGGATGGCGCCGCCGTGGGCGTGGACGATGGAGCGGGTGATGGCCAGGCCGAGGCCGGCGTGCTCCGCCTGGCCTTCACGGCGCGCCGGGTCGCCACGGAAGAAGCGGTCGAACAGCCGCGGCAGCAGCTCGGCGGGGATCGGGGTGCCGTCGTTGGCCACTTCCAGGCGGACCTGGCCGGCGTCCTGCTGCACCAGGAGCTGGATGCGTCCGCCCGCCGGGGTGAAGCGCAGGGCGTTGTCGATCAGGTTGGACAGGGCGCGGCGCAGCAGGGCGCGGTCGGCCGGCAGGCGGGCATCGCCCTGGCGGCTGAGGGTGACCTGGCCATCCTCGGCCAGGGGCGCGAAGAATTCCGCCATCGCGTCCAGCTCGGCCCCCAGCTGCAGGGGCTCCAGGCGGGTGGCGAGCAGGCCGTGCTCGGCCTTGGCCAGGAACAGCATGTCGTTGACCATCTGCGCCAGGTGCTGCAGCTCTTCGAGGTTGGAGTGCAGGGCTTCGCGGTAGGCGTCGCCGTCACGGGGCTGGGCGAGGGTGACCTGGGTCTGGGTGAGCAGGTTGGACAGCGGCGTGCGCAGCTCGTGGGCGATGTCGCTGGAGAAGGCCGAGAGGCGCTGGAAGGCGTCGTCGAGGCGGCCGAGCATGGCGTTGAAGGCCTGGGTGAGGCCGGCCAGCTCGGCAGGCAGTTGGTCGTCGGCCAGGCGCGTGGTGAGCGAGCTGGCGGAGACGCCGGCGGCGACTTCGGTCATCCGCCGCAGGGGGCGCAGGCCACTGCGCACGGCCCAGGCGCCGAGCAGGGCGGTGGCCAGGGCGCTGAGGCCGACGGTGAGCCAGATCAGCCGCTGCATGCGTTCGAGGAAGTGCTGGTGGTGGGTGATGTCCAGGCGCAGTTCCAGCCGGGGCGATTGCGCGCGCTGCGGTTCCAGGGGCGCGTCGAAGCGGCGCCAGGCGGTGTCGCCGTGGCGGTCATGGCCGGCGCCGGCGACGGCCTGGCTGTCGAACCAGGGTTCGCCGTCGGCGCCGAGGATGCGCAGGGCCAGGTCGGGGTGGCGTTCCAGCTCGGTGCGCAGCTCGTCTTCATGGCGGCCGATGGCTTCGGCGTTGCGTGCCGGGCCGAGGATGCTGCGGAACACCTCGACCTTGCCGGCCAGCAGTTGCTGGTCGAGTTCGACGAAGTGTGCGGCGCTGGCGCGGTCGAAGAGCAGGCCGGCGATCAGCGAGACGGCGGCGGTGCAGGCGGCGAACAGCAGGCTGAGGCGGGCGCCGAGGGACAGGCGGCGCATCAGGCGTCCCGCGCCTCGAGCACGTAGCCCATGCCGCGCACGGTGTGGATGAGCTTGGTCGGCCAGGCGTCGTCGACCTTGGCGCGCAGGCGGCGGATGGCGACCTCGATGACGTTGGTGTCGCTGTCGAAGTTCATGTCCCAGACCTGGGAGGCGATCAGCGACTTGGGCAGCACCTCGCCGTGGCGGCGCAGCAGCAGTTCCAGCAGGGCGAATTCCTTGGCGGTGAGGTCGATGCGCTGGCCGTCGCGTTCCACCCTTCGGCGCAGCAGGTCGAGGCGCAGGTCGGCCAGTTGCAGGCTGGTGTCCTGCTGGCCGGTGGCGCCCCGACGCAGCAGGGTGCGCACCCGGGCCAGCAGCTCGGCGAAGGCGAAGGGCTTGACCAGGTAGTCGTCGGCGCCCTGTTCCAGGCCGCGCACGCGGTCTTCCACGGCGTCGCGGGCGGTGAGGAACAGCACGGGGATCTCCAGGCCGGACTCACGCAGGGCGCGCAGCACCTGCCAGCCGTCGCGGCCGGGGAGCATGACGTCGAGGATGACCAGGTCGTAGTCGCCGGTGAGGGCCAGGTGCTGGCCGGCGATGCCGTCGCTGGCGAGGTCGGCGAGGAAGCCGGCTTCGCCCAGGCCCTGGCGCAGGTAGTGGCCGGTCTTGGGTTCGTCTTCGACGATCAGCAGTTTCATGGGGCACTCGTGACGGGGAACACTTGCTTTATACCGCGCCGGCGGCCGCCGGTGGCGCAAGCTGACAAAGTTGTAATGTCGCGGTCAGCCAGGCGCCAGCCTGGGGTGCTTAAGGTGGCGTCATCGTCACTCAAGGAGCGCCTTATGAAATCCTCTCTCATCGCCCTGGCCCTGGGCCTGTCCATCAGCCTGCCGGTGCTGGCCGACACGCCGTCCGGTGGCTATGCCTTCGGTCACCCGGGCAAGGCCGCCGAGGCCGACCGCACCGTGGAGATCACCCTCGGCGACATGTATTACGAGCCGGCCAGCCTGGAGGTGAGGGCGGGTGAGACGGTGCGCTTCGTGCTGAAGAACAGCGGCAGCCTGCTCCATGAGTTCAACCTGGGCGACGCCGCCATGCATGCGGCGCACCAGAAGGAAATGCTGCAGATGCAGCAGATGGGCATGCTCACCCCCACCGGCATGAACCACGACATGGGCCAGATGGACCACAGCAAGATGGGCCACGACATGGCCGGCATGGACCACGGCGCGATGATGAAGCACGACGACCCCAACAGCGTGCTGGTGGAGCCGGGCAAGACCGCCGAGCTGACCTGGACCTTCAGCGCCACCACCGGGCTGGAGTTTGCCTGCAACATCCCCGGCCATTACCAGGCGGGAATGGTGGGCAGCCTCAAGGTCACGCCATGAAGCGGGTGCTGATCGGCGCCGGGCTGCTGGCCCTGGCCGCCAACGCCCTGGGTGGCAGCTATGACCTGGTGATCGATGAGGGGCAGGTCGAGCTGAGCGATGGCCGCCGGCCGGCGCTGACCATCAACGGCCAGTCCCCCGCCCCGGAGTTGCGCTTCAAGGAGGGCGAGGAGGTGGAGATCCGCGTCACCAACCGCCTGGACCGCGACACCTCGCTGCACTGGCACGGGATCATCCTGCCCTACGACCAGGACGGCGTGCCGGGCATCAGCTTCCCCGGCATCAAGCCCGGGCAGACCTTCACCTACCGCTTCCGCCTGCAGCAGTCGGGCACCTACTGGTACCACGCCCACAGCGACTTCCAGGAACAGGAGGGGTTGTACGGGCCACTGGTCATCGAGCCCCGGGCCCGCGAGCCGTACCGCTACGACCGCGAATACACGGTGATGCTGTTCGACTGGCAGGACGAGAAGCCCGAACGCACCCTGGCCAACCTGAAGAAGGACGCCGAGTACTACAACGACCAGAAGCTGACGGTGGGGGACTTCTTCCGCGATGCCGCTCGCGATGGCGTCTGGGCGACGCTGAAGGACCGCTGGGCCTGGGGCGACATGCGCATGTCGCCGACCGATATCGCCGATGTCAGCGGCTTCCGCTTCCTGGTCAACGGCCGCGACACCGAACAGAACTGGACGGCGCTGTTCAAACCGGGCGAGCGGGTGCGCCTGCGCCTGATCAACGCCTCGGGCATGAGCTACTTCGACCTGCGCATCCCCGGCCTGCCGATGACCGTGGTGCAGGCCGACGGCAACGACGTGTTGCCGGTGACGGTGGACCGCCTGCGCATGGCGGTGGCGGAAACCTATGACGTGATCGTGCAGCCGACCGAGGACCGCGCCTATTCGCTGCTGGCCGAATCCATGGACCGGCGTGGCCTGGTGCGCGCCACCCTGGCGCCGCGCGAGGGGATGGCCGGCGAGGTGCCGCCCCTGGGGGCGCCGCGCCGCCTGACCATGGCCGACATGGGCGATATGGGTGAGATGGCGGGCATGGACCACAGCGCCATGGCCGGGATGGACCACGCCGCCATGGGCCACGGGATGCCATCGGCACCGGCGGGCAACCCCGACTACGCGCCCGGCAGCGGCGTGGCACCGGAGGCCGAGGGCGGGCGGGTGCTGGTGTACGGCGACCTCAAGGCGATGCGCCCGGACGCCCGCTACCGCGCGCCGGACCGCACCATCGAGCTGAAGCTCACCGGCAACATGGAGCGCTACTTCTGGTCCTTCGACGGGGTGAAGTATTCGGAGGCCGAGCCGATCCGCCTGCGCTACGGCGAGCGCGTGCGCTTCCGCTTCGTCAACCAGACGATGATGAACCACCCCATGCACCTGCATGGCATGTGGATGCAGCTGGACAAGGGCAACGGGCGGCTCAACCCGCTCAAGCATGTGGTGAACGTGGCGCCCGGCAGCACCCTGGAAGTGGATGTGCCGGCCGACGCCATCGGTGAGTGGGCCTTCCACTGCCACCTGATCTACCACATGGTCAGCGGCATGTTCCGCAAGGTGATTGTCGAGGCGCCCGACGGCAGCAGCCGTTCCCTGGGCGACGCGATGGAGATGGACAGCAAGGGGGACGCCGCTCATGCGCAGCATTAAGTGGGGCTTGCTGGCGGCATTGGCCAGCCCGGCGGCGCTGGCGATGGACATGGACGCCATGCCCGTCGGCTACTTCGGCTTCGATCGCCTGGAGAGCCGTTTCCACGGCGACGACGCCCAGCTGGCTTGGGAGGCGGAGGGCTGGTACGGCAACGACCTGCACAAGCTGGTGCTGAAGAACGAGGGCCTGCGCGATGCCGGTGGGCCGACCGTGGACAGCGAGACGCAGCTGCTCTATCGGCGCATGGTCAGCGACTTCTTCGACTGGCAGGCGGGGCTGCGTTACGACGACCAGCCCGGGCCTTCGCGCAGTTACGGGGTGCTTGGCATCAAGGGCCTGGCGCCGCAATGGTTCGAGGTGGAGGCGAACCTGTTCCTCAGCGAGCGGGGCGACCCCTCCCTGCGCCTGGAGGCAGAGTACGAGCTGCTGCTGACCCGCAGCCTGGTGCTGGAGCCGCGCCTGGAATACGACCTGGCCCTGGCCGACGACCACGACCTGGGGCGCGGCGCTGGTGGCAGTACGCTGGAGACCGGGCTGCGCCTGCATTGGCGGCTGGCGCCGGACTTCTCGCCCTACGTCGGCTACGAGTGGGAGCGCACCTATGGGCGCAGCGGCGATTGGCTGCGGGAGGAGGGCGAGGCGGACGAGGAGGGGGCCTGGGTGGTGGGGCTGCGCGCCTGGTTCTGAGCGGGCGCCGCGCGGGTTTCGCGGCGGGTGGCGGCCTGTATACAATTGCCGGGTTTTCCCGCTCAGGTCGCCTTCCTCATGCAGCATCCCGCCGAACACTCGCCGCTGGGCAAATCCAGCGAGTACATCAGCACCTACAGCCCGCAACTGCTGTTCCCCATCTCCCGCGTGGCGAAATGGAACGAGCTGGGGCTGACGGCGGAGACCCTGCCTTATAAAGGCGTGGATTTCTGGAACTGCTATGAGCTGTCCTGGCTGACCCCGTCCGGCAAGCCGGTGGTAGCCATCGGCGAGTTCGCCATCCCGGCGGCCTCGCCGAACATCATCGAGTCGAAGTCGTTCAAGCTTTACCTCAACTCGCTGAACCAGAGCGCCTTCGCCAATGCCGACGAACTGGTGGCGGTGCTGGAGAAGGACCTGTCGGCCGCCGCCGGCGCGCCGGTGCAGGTGCGCGTGCGCAGCCTGGCCGAGGTGGAAGCCGAAGGCGTGGCCCGCGCCGCCGGGACCTGCATCGACGACCTGGACGTGGCCATCGCCAACTACGAGCACCCGCAGCCGGAGCTGCTGCGTGCCGATGCCGGCGAGGTGGTGGAAGAGGCGCTGCACAGCCACCTGTTGAAGTCCAATTGCCCGGTCACCAGCCAGCCGGACTGGGGCACCCTGGTGGTGGAGTACAAGGGCGCGCGCCTGGATCACGCCAGCTTCCTGGCCTATATCGTCAGCTTCCGCCAGCACTGCGACTTCCACGAGCAGTGCGTGGAGCGCGTCTTCCTCGACCTGCAGCGCCTGCTCAAGCCGGAGTACCTGAGGGTGCATGCCCGCTACGTGCGCCGGGGCGGGCTGGACATCAACCCCTACCGCAGCACCCATGAGCTGGCACCGGACAACGGGCGGCTGGCACGGCAGTAGGAGGTCCATTTTCCCGGGCTGAAGCCCGGGCTACCCCCAGAACGCAAAACCCCGGCACAAGGCCGGGGTTTTTCGTTTGCGGGTGCTTCAGATGCCCATGTTCGCCAGGCTCTGGACGATGTTGCGCAGGGTGCCGGCGAGGGTCGGGTGCTTGATCTCGAAGCGCTCGACCGCGAGGTTGACGCCGTCCACCAGGCTGTCGTCGGGCGGGGTGGCCGGTTCGGTGGCCAGTTGCAGTTCGATGTCCTGGATCAGCGTGTTCAGCTCGGCGCGCTCGTGCTCATCCATCGGGGCGTCGCTGGCCAACTGCTCGCGCAGTTCTTGCAGTTGCTGCTGCAGACGTTCAGACATGGCGTTCTCCTTTCATATGACTCAGGAGTGGACCTCCGGCGGCTGCCAAAAGGTCCCTCGTGTCGTTGAGATTAATCCAGGAGTGCCGCGCGCGCCTGATCCCGATCAAGGCTGTAACAATTGTGCGGTCAGGGCTTTTCGCCTTTCTGTCGGCGCGCCGCGAGGTCGTCCAGGCAGGCGGGCAGTTCGCCCAGGTGGTCGATCACCGAGTGCGCGCCCAGGCGGTAGAGCTCCAGGGTGGCGCGGGCACGCAGGGGGTCGCGCTCGTTGGCGGCCAGGGCCTGCCAGTCGCCCAGGGCCTGGCCACAGAGGCGGCCGCTGGCGGCGAGGCCGACGGTCCAGAGCCCGGCATTGAGGCCGGCCTGGAGCAGGCGCGGTTCGCTGCTGACCAGCACGCAGCCTTCCAGGCGCTCCACGCCCAGGGCGGCGAGGGCCCGCCAGCAGGCGTCAGGGGCTGGCCAGGGGCGGCTTTCGGGGTCGTTGCCGGCGGCCAGGGTGCTGGCCAGGGGGCCGGCGAGGGCGTGGGTGGTGCCTTCGGGCAGCTCGTCGAGCCAGGCGCCGGGGATCTGCCGGGCGGCGAGCAGGTCGAGGAGCTGGTCCAGCCCGGGTGCGGCTTCGGCGTGTTCATCGGCGGCGCTGGCCAGGGCTTCGTTGAAGCGCGCCAGTTCGGCGGCCTTGGCCGGGCGTTGCAGGGCATGGCCGAGGGCCTGGGTCGGCGGCAGGGTGGCGGCTTCCTGCAGGCGCTCTGCGGTGCAGCGTGGCAGGGTGCGGGTCAGGGCTACGGGGAGCGTCCTGGCGCCGAAATCCACGAGGCAGCCGGAGAGGCCGAAGAGCAGGGCATTGAATGCGGGCGGTGTGCTGGTGGGCATGGCAAGGTCATCCTGACGGGGTCAGGCCCCAGCCTAGCCCTGCCGCATGACGGCTGGATTAAGGAAAGATGACGGCTCAGCTGCCGTTCATTAGCTCGCGCAGGCTGGCGGGGACGGGGACCGGGCGGTTGCCGGCGTGATCGACCCAGACCAGCTTGCAGTAGCCCTCGCCGTAGAGGGTGTGCGGGTCTTCCTCGGTGCTCAGGCGGTGCTCGACCACCAGACTGGAGGTACCGACGGTGCCGGCGAACAGCTGGATGACCACGGTGGCGGGGTGCACCACGGGCTTGAGGTAGGTGTGCAGGGTCTGCAGGACCACCGGGCCCTGTTCGACGTTGGTCATGGGGATGCCGTGCTGCTCGAACCAGGCTACGCGGGCCTCTTCCAGGTATTGGATATAGAGGGTGTTGTTGACGTGGCCGTAGCTGTCCATGTCGCCCCAGCGCACCGGGATGCGGGCAATAGTTTTTCCTGCATCGGGCGCCTTCGCTATGCTGCCTATTGAGTTCCCGATGGCCGTATAATGCGCGCCTCACCGGGCGGCCCACGGGTTCGCCACACTACTTTTCTCTAGGAGAGTCTGCAATGCGAATGATCGCCACCGGGTGGCTCGATCGTCTGGGTCGTGTGTGCTGCGTAGCGGGGCTGGCACTGCTGCCGCTGGCGGCGAATGCGGCGGAAAGCGATCCGTGGGAGGGCGTCAACCGGGTGATCTTCCGCTTCAACGACACCCTGGATACCTATGCGCTGAAACCTGTCGCCCAGGGCTACCAGGCGGTGACCCCGGACATCGTCGAGAGTGGCGTGCACAACGTCTTCAACAACGTCGGCGATGTCGGCAACCTGGCCAACGACCTGCTGCAGGCGAAGTTCCATGACGCCGGCGTCGACACCGGTCGGCTGATCTTCAACACCACCTTCGGCCTGCTGGGCGTGTTCGACGTGGCCACCCGCATGGGGCTGCAGCGCAACGACGAGGACTTCGGCCAGACCTTGGGCGCCTGGGGCGTGGGCAGCGGCCCTTACGTGGTGCTGCCGCTGCTGGGCTCGAGCACCCTGCGCGACGCGCCGGCGAAGATCCCGGACAGCTACCTGGGCCCGTACCCGTACATCGACCACGTGCCGACGCGCAACGTGATCCGTGGCGTGAACGTTATCGACGCCCGCGCCAACCTGCTTTCGGCGGAGAAGTTCATCCAGGGCGACAAGTACAACTTCATCCGCAACGCCTACCTGCAGAACCGTGAGTTCAAGGTGCGCGACGGGGAGGTCGAGGACGACTTCTAAGCCTTCCCGGGTATGAAAAAGGCGGCCATCGGGCCGCCTTTTTCGTTTCCGCGCGTTGCTCAGCGCATCGAGATGATGGCGAGCCCGATGGACTTGCCACCGTTCTCGCTATCACTCAGGCGCACCACCTCGGCTTCAGCCAGGAGGCCCTGCAGTTCGGCGTGGTCGGATGGGATATGGACCTTGACCTTGTCGCCGATCGCCAGCTCCACGTCCGCTTCCAGCTGCATGCCGGTACTGGAGAGGTCGCGGCAAAGGGCGGGAATCTCGCGTCCGGCATGATGCAGGACGACATGGGCTTCGACTTGCATCCGGATGAAATCGCGTTTCTCGCTATAGGCTCGATCGCTTTGGCTCATTGCCACTGTCCTCTTGTATTTGATGGACTCTCCCCGAGCTTCTTATAACTCCCGTCGATTTCTTGTGTAAAGGCGGGTTTCGACAATCGGTGCACGCTTGAATCGCCCCGCGGATGGGAGTACCGTCTGCGCCTTGAAGCGAACCCCCATACGCGCACCAGGGCCTTGGGCCGGGTGTTCAACCAGCCCGTCCCATGGCGCCGTTTGCCTGGATACTCCATGCACAATACCAGTGCCAAGCTGCTGATCATCGATGACGACGAGGTAGTGCGCGCAAGCCTTGCGGCCTATCTGGAAGACAGTGGTTTCAGCGTCCTGCAAGCTGCCAATGGCTTGCAGGGGCTGCAGGTTTTCGAGCAGGAACATCCTGACCTGGTGATCTGCGACCTGCGCATGCCTCAGGTCGATGGCCTCGAACTCATCCGCCGCGTCAATCAACTCCAGTCCGATACCCCGGTCATTGTCGTGTCCGGCGCTGGCGTCATGAGCGATGCCGTGGAAGCGCTGCGCCTGGGCGCGGCCGACTACCTGATCAAACCCCTGGAAGACCTGGCGGTGCTGGAGCACTCGGTGCACCGGGCGCTGGACCGCCACGCCCTGCGCGTCGAGAACCAGCGCTACCGCGAAGAGCTGGAAGCGGCCAACCGCGAACTCCAGGCCAGCCTGCACCTGCTGCAGGAAGACCAGAACGCCGGGCGCCAGGTGCAGATGAACATGCTGCCGGTGACGCCCTGGACGGTGGATGGGCTGAAGTTCGCCCACCAGATCATCCCGTCGCTGTACCTGTCGGGGGATTTCGTCGACTACTTCCGCGTGGACGATCACCGCGTCGCCTTCTACCTGGCCGATGTCTCCGGCCATGGCGCGTCGTCGGCCTTCGTCACCGTACTGCTGAAATTCATGACTACCCGGCTGCTGTACGAATCCCGCCGGGGTGGGTTGCTTCCCGAGTTCAAGCCTTCCGATGTGCTCGGCCATATCAACCGTGGGTTGATCAACTGCAAGCTGGGCAAGCACGTGACCATGCTCGGCGGGGTGATAGACGAAGAAAGCGGTCTTCTGACCTACAGCATCGGCGGGCACCTGCCGCTGCCGGTGCTGTTCAGCGAAGGCAAGGCGCGTTACCTGAGCGGGCGCGGCCTTCCGGTTGGGCTGTTCGATGAGGCGACCTACGAGGACCAGGTCCTCGAGCTGCCGGAGTCCTTCAGCCTGACGCTTTTATCCGACGGCATTCTGGACCTTTTGCCGGGAGATACGCTCAAAGAAAAAGAGGCTGTGCTACCGGAATTGGTGTGCACGGCAGGTGGCAGTCTGGATGGCTTGCGACAGGTGTTTGGACTGGCCAATCTGGGCGAGATGCCGGATGATATCGCCTTGCTGGTGTTGAGCAGGAACCTTGCATGAGTACCGGTAAAATCCAGTTTGCCGAGCAGGACGGAACCTTCGTCCTGAAGTTCGTCGGTGAAATTCGCCTTACCTTGTGTTCGGCTCTGGATGCGACCATTGAGAAGATCTTCTCCGCGCTGAATTTCTCTGCGATCGTCATCGATCTCACGGAAACTCGCAGTATCGACAGCACTACATTGGGCCTGCTGGCCAAGCTGTCGATCCTCTCGCGGCAGAAGGTAGGACTGTTGCCGACCGTGGTGACCACCCACCCGGACATCACTCGACTGTTGCAGTCGATGGGGTTCGACCAGGTGTTCAACATCGTCGGCAAGCCGCTGCCATGCCCGGAATGCCTGGAAGACCTGCCTCCGCAGGACCAGACCGAGGACGTGGTACGCACCAAGGTGCTGGAAGCACACCGCATCCTGATGGGGCTCAATGAGTCCAATCGAGAAGCCTTCCACGATCTGGTGAGCGCCCTCGAGCGCAGCTGATCGTCTTTCCCCCTGATTGGTGAACCCGCGCGCGCAGCCTTGTGGCTGCGCGCGCGTTTTTATTTCTGGCGGGCGTTGAGCAGGGCTTCGAGCTTTTCCTGGTCGCGGGCGAACAGGCGGATGCCCTCGGCGAGCTTCTCGGTGGCCATGGCGTCTTCGTTGAACTGCCAGCGGAACTGGGCCTGGTCCAGGGCGACGCGCGGCTCGCTGTCGTTGCTCGCACTGAGCGTGAGTTCCAGAGTGCCGGTATCGTCCGCCAGCTGTTGCAGCAGGTCGGGGCTGATGGTCAGGCGGTCGCAGCCGGCCAGCTGTTCGATCTGGCCGAGGTTGCGGAAGCTCGCCCCCATGACCACTGTGTCGTAGCCGTGGGCCTTGTAGTAGCGATAGATGCGCGAGACCGACTGCACGCCCGGGTCTTCGGCGCCTGCGAAGTCACGGCCCTCGGCCTTCTTGTACCAGTCGTAGATGCGCCCGACGAAGGGCGAGATGAGGAAGACCCCGGCATCGGCGCAGGCGACCGCCTGGGCGAAGTTGAACAGCAGGGTGAGGTTGGTCTGGATGCCGTCGCGCTCCAACTGCTCGGCGGCGCGGATGCCTTCCCAGGTGGAGGCGATCTTGATCAGCACGCGGTCGCGGCCGATGCCGGCCTTGTCGTAGAGGCCGATCAGGCGTTCGGCGCGACGCAGCGTGGCCTGGGTGTCGAAGGACAGGCGGGCGTCCACTTCCGTGGAGATGCGGCCCGGGATCACCTTGAGGATCTCCTGGCCGACGGCGACGCCGAAGCGGTCACAGGCCAGGCCCAGGTCGCCTGCGCTACCAGCGACCGCCGCGTCGAGCAATTCGGTGTAGCGGGGCAGGGCGGCGGCCTTGAGCAGCAGCGAGGGGTTGGTGGTGGCATCGACCGGCTTGAGGCGGGCGATGGCGTCGAGGTCGCCGGTGTCGGCGACCACGGTGGTGAACTGCTTGAGTTGATCCAGCTTGGATGTCATGGACGAAGCCTTGTCGTTGCAGATTGCATGACCTTACCCGAGCCGCCTGGCCCGCTCAACGGGGCGGCGTGGGTAAATTCGTGGCCTTGTCCCGCGTCATTCTTCCCTGAGGGATCGAGCGGAACCGCCGCAGCAGTCTGACCGCCGGATTTGGATTTTTTTCCTTTTTTCTTGCGGGTTTTTCGTTCTCGTTCGTCTTTATTAGTAGAACCCCTGAAATTGCAGGGGGAAAAGAGGCCAGCAGGACCGCCAGCCTCGATGCGAGCCGAACAGGCAACCGATACAACAAGGAGTCATGCCATGCCGATGAGCGACCACCAGCACCTGCGCCACATGCTCCAGGAGGCCGGCCTGAAGACCAGTCTGCCCCGCCTGAAAGTGCTGGAAGTACTCTGCGATGCCAGCCAGGAAACCGGCGGTATTTCCACCCGCTTGCTGCACGAGCGCCTCAACGCCGCCGGCGAGCCCCTGTCACTGATCAGCGTGCGCCAGGTGCTTGGCCGCATGCTGGAAAGCGGCCTGGTGGTGCCCGAAGGGCAGAAGGGTTACTGCCTGGCGCGGAGCCAGAGCGCGGCTTAGTGGCCGCGTAACAGCTCGGTGGCCTGATCCAGCAGGCCCAACGGGTCCTGGGTCTTGTGCACGTCCACCGAAAGCAGCTGACGGAAGCGCCGCGCCCCGGGGAAGCCCTGGCCCAGGCCCAGCACATGGCGGGTGATGTGGTGCATCTGCCCGCCTTCCGCGATGTGCCGCTCTATATAGGGACGCAGCGCCGTCAGGGCCTCGGCCCGGGTCGGTTGCGGCGCCTGGCCACCGAATAGCCGCGCATCCACGCCTGCCAGCAGGTAGGGGTTGTGATAGGCCTCGCGGCCGAGCATCACGCCGTCGAATACCTCGAGGAGGGCCGCGCACTCATCCAGCGTCTTGATGCCGCCGTTGAGGATCAGCTCCAGGTCCGGGAAGTCCTGCTTCAGTTGCGCGGCGACGTCGTAGCGCAGCGGCGGGATTTCACGGTTCTCCTTCGGCGACAGCCCTTCGAGGATCGCGATGCGCGCATGCACGGTGAAGCTGCGGCAGCCGGCATCGCGGACCTGGCCGACGAAATCACACAGCTCGGCATAGCTGTCGCGGCCGTTGATGCCGATGCGGTGCTTGACCGTCACCGGGATCGCCACGGCATCCAGCATCGCCTTCACGCAATCGGCCACCAGCGCCGGATGCCCCATCAGGCAGGCGCCGATCATGTTGTTCTGCACCCGATCACTGGGGCAGCCGACGTTGAGGTTCACCTCGTCGTAACCCGCTTCCTCCGCAAAGCGCGCGCAGGCCGCCAGGTCAGCCGGCACGCTGCCGCCCAACTGCAGCGCCAGAGGGTGCTCGGCCTCGTCATGACGCAGGAAGCGCGCACGATCCCCCTGGAGCAGCGCCCCGGTGGTCACCATCTCCGTGTACAGCAGCGCATGGCGCGAAAGCAGGCGCAGGAAGAACCGACAATTTCTATCTGTCCAATCCATCATCGGCGCAACGGAGAAGCGGCGGGACAGCGCAGGGCGCGTGGTTGCTGGGATTGCGGTGGATTCGTTGAGCATTTTTCGTACAGCTGATAAGGGGCGGTTTGAGGCCGGCAGCAAGTGGCGATTCGACTCACTGGCACGGCGATGCAGGGAAACGGAAGCGCTCAGACGAGGCAGTGTCGGTCTGGCCCAGTTTGAGGCCCTGCGAGACAGGCGCGGGAGTTTATCAGGAAAGACGGTTATCCGGCCGGAAGAGACGACCTGTGAGCTCTGCGCTGCGCTCGATGTACCGGCTAGCTCAGCAGCGTTGCCAACCCCGTCACGAACACGGATGGCAGGGGGATGGAGAGTGCGGAGAGCCATGCGCCGGATCAATTCCGGGTGATTTCAAGCCGCTAGGATGCGCCCGAAATCAACCACGGAAAGGAGTTCTTCATGTCGGATCGGGTTTCCATTCACCTGGCGCGCGCTCCGGGTATCCAGGCTGCGGAGAAGCTGCTCGAGCTGGATGGTTACAGCAGTTTCAGGCAGGTGATGAGCGGGGAGTTGTCCGTAGCCCTGGACGAGGAGTGCTACCTGGTGGCGCTTGGGGGGGACTACGTTGGCTTTGCGGTGATCCGAGGCGCTTCTGCCGGCAACTCGGGTTTCTTCGAGATCTTCCGGCTGTTCGTTTCAGTGCCCGCTCGTGGCAAGGGGGTGGGCAGGTGCGCGGTGGCTCAGATCATCGACCTGCTGAAGAAGCGGGGGAAGGATGAGCTGGTTCTGGAGATCGAGAGCGATATTGCGGCGTCGTTCTGGGAGAGCGTGCTGCAGGGCTACAAGATCCATGACCTGCATAACGGCAAGCGCATCGTCCACCTCTATCCCGCCTGAA
The DNA here is from genome assembly GCF_032621735.1 of Pseudomonas sp. zfem005. Taxonomy (NCBI): domain Bacteria; kingdom Pseudomonadati; phylum Pseudomonadota; class Gammaproteobacteria; order Pseudomonadales; family Pseudomonadaceae; genus Pseudomonas; species Pseudomonas sp. zfem005. Next base: position 41,403 of record NZ_JAVYJE010000014.1, read on the forward strand.
CCACGGGCTGGCGTTACACCCGAAGCCCCGGCTCGTGCCGGGGCTTTTCATTGCCTGGCATTCCCTCACACCTTTTACGGCCCCGCCCCAGGCGCCTGGCGACTCAACCGGTCGCGGGCAACGCCTCGGGCAGGTTCAGGCGCTGGCGCAGGGCGCGGAAATGGGCGAGCGAGTCATGGAAGAAGGCCTCTGGCAGTACGCCGTAGCGGCTCAGCGCAGCCTCTACCCGATCCAGTCCCGCCTGCTCGGCCAGCTCGTAGGCACGCATGCCTTTTTCGATGCGCTCTCGGGTACTGGCGAAGTCGCTGAATTTCATGTCGCGGCTGCTGGCGAAGTAGGCGAACTCGATGCGTGGGCGCAGCGCCACCTGGCGGATCAGCGACCAGTCCAGTGCCGCCAGCGCCTGCTCCACGGCGGGCCCGACTATGACGTCCTGCTCCCACAGGAAGAATGCCTCGAACAGCTCCCGTCGCACCGGTTGCGGCAGCGGCTCGCCCAGCGCCTGGGCCTGGTGGCAGCGGTTGAGCGCGGCCAGCAGGCGTGGCTGCAGGTAGTGCTCGATGCCGGCAGCCTGGCCATGCAGCCGGCTGAGGTGATAGGCCGTATAGGCCTCGACGCAGACCCGCCGGTTGATCTCGCGGAAGGCGTCGGCGAAGGCGTGCAGCTGGCGCAGCTTGTAGTGGCGGAGTGTGGGGGTGAAGAGGAATTGCGCGGAGAGCAGGGTGCCCACGCGCATGCCCAGGGCGAAGTAGCCGGCGCCCCAGAGCGCGCCGTGGGCGGCGATCAGCGGGAAGACGTTGCGCCCGCCGGAATCCTCGTAGAGGTGGTGGTAGACCGAGGCGCGCTGGCCGAGGTCGGTAAGGGTGCCGGCCAGTGCCGTTGCCTCCCGGTGAATCCGCTGGTAGTCACGGTCGAGGGTGCCGCTTTTGCTATCCATATGCAGGGCTCCAAGGCTAATCATCTGGATTGAATCTATGCAGGCTTGGGCCTGCCAGCCTCGCGGCAAATTGCCTCAGGTCGCGTCACGGGCGGCTTCCGCCCCGGTTGCAGTGGGGGCGCCAGCCGCGCTGGCGTGGGTGTGTGACGGGGGTATCAGCAGGTCCAGCCGATACGTCCGCTGGTCGGCCGGTCGTCGGATTTACGGCGAAAGGCCAGTATCCTCCGCGCCAGTCTGTTCCCCAGGCCCGGACGGCCGCCCGCGTGCGGCGTCGGCGCGTTGCTGGGGAGCAAGATCCATGGAGCCGTAGTCGCAGGACATTGGATGTTGTCTTCACCCCTCAGCCCGGCCGGGTTTCCTCTGGCCCGCTCGTTCCGCCCCCTTGCCGATCACGCACTGCATAGGGCCCGCCATCAGGTGCGGGGCCGTGCGCTGCATGGTATTTCGCCGACGCAATCACATTCGGCAGATTTTCCGGGGGATGCATGTGGGGAATCGTCCCCGCAGGGCGTCTCCAGTCTTATCGCTTCGCCCATCACCTCCGCCGATGCACCGCTGCCCACCGGGCGGCCGTCGCCGGCACCTTCCGCTCGTTCAAGGAGAACCCCATGAGCATCGTTTCGAGAACCGCTTTGCTGCCGATCCTGGCTACGGTGGCGTTGGCCGGCCTGTCGGGCTGCGCCACCGAAACCTCCACCGCCGTCGCCGTGCAGCAGGTCGAAAGCGTCAACCGTCCCTACAGTGGCGTGCGCGCGCCGATCGCGGTCGGCAAGTTCGATAACCGCTCCAGCTACATGCGCGGCATCTTTTCCGACGGCGTCGACCGCCTCGGCGGCCAGGCCAAGACCATCCTCATCACTCACCTGCAGCAGACCAACCGCTTCAACGTGCTGGACCGCGACAACATGAGCGAGATCCAGCAGGAAGCCGCGATCAAGGGCCAGGCCCAGCGCCTCAAGGGTGCCGATTTCGTGGTCACCGGCGACGTCACCGAGTTCGGCCGCAAGGAAGTGGGCGACCACCAGCTGTTCGGCATCCTCGGCCGCGGCAAGACCCAGATCGCCTACGCCAAGGTGGCCCTGAACATCGTCAACATCTCCACCTCCGAGGTCGTCTATTCGACCCAGGGCGCCGGCGAGTACGCGCTGTCCAACCGCGAAGTGATCGGCTTCGGCGGCACCGCCAGCTACGACTCCACCCTCAACGGCAAGGTGCTCGACCTGGCCATGCGCGAGGCGGTGAACAAGCTGGTGAATGCGGTGGAGAGCGGCGCCTGGAAGCCGCAGAACTGAAACAGGGACGTCAGGACATGAACATGAGCAGGACAATCGCATACGCGGCTGCGCTGTTGGGCAGCATGATGCTGGCCGGTTGCAGCGGCCCCAAGACGCTGTACCAGTGGGAGGGTTACCAGACCCAGGTCAACCAGTACTTCAAGGGCGAATCCAAGGAGGCGCAGGTGGAGGCGCTGGAAGCCGACCTGCAGAAGATCCGGGCCAAGAACGGCGCGGTGCCGCCGGGCTATCACGCCCAGCTCGGCCTGCTGTACTCCAGCCTCGGCAAGGATGACGAGATGATGCGTTCCTTCGAGACCGAGAAGGCGCTGTTCCCCGAATCCGCTTCGTACATGGACTTCCTCATGAAGAACGCCAAGGGAGGCGCCCAATGACCCGTCTACTCTCCCGCCTGCTGGTCTGCGCCGCGCTGGCGGCCCTGGTCAGCGGCTGCGCGCCGACCCGTAGCGTCGATTACTCGGCCTACAAGGAAGCGCGCCCGCGTTCCATCCTGGTGCTGCCGCCGCTGAACGAGTCGCCCGACGTGAAGGCCACCTACAGCATGCTGTCCCAGGTGACCTACCCGCTGGCTGAAGCCGGCTACTACGTGGTGCCGGTGGCGCTGGTGGACGAGACCTTCCGCCAGAACGGCCTGACCAGCCCCGGTGACATCCACCAGTTGCCGACGGCCAAGCTGCGCGAGGTCTACGGCGCCGATGCTGCGCTCTACGTCACTGTGAGCGAGTACGGCACCCAGTACATGCTGATCAGCAGTGCATCCATCGTTACCGCCAGCGCTAAGCTGGTCGACCTGAAAAGCGGCACCACCCTGTGGACCGGCTCGGCGAGCGCCTCCAGCGAGGAAGGCAACAACAATAACGGTGGCGGCCTGGTGGGCATGCTGGTGACGGCTGCGGTGAAGCAGATCATCAACAGCTCCATGGAGGATGCGTCTTATCCCATCGCCGGGATCACCAGCGCGCGCCTGCTCTCCACCGGCTACAACGGTGGCCTGCTCTACGGTCCGCGTTCGCCGAAGTACGGCACCGACTGACCGGTAGCCGGCGCATCGCAAGGGTGCGCCGGCCCGCTTGGCTGCCGGGTGGCAGCGTCAGTGCATCTCGATCCTGTTGCGTCCTTCCGCCTTGGCCCGATAGAGCGCCAGGTCGCTGCGTGAAAGTGCAGCTTCGGCGTTGGCGTCGCCGGCATCGAGGGTGGTGATGCCGATGCTGACGGTCAGGGGGATGACTTCGCCCTGATGCCGCAGCGGGGTTTCCAGCATCTGCTGCTGCAGGCGCTGGGCGAAGACCAGGGCGCTGGCGTGGTCCGCCTCATTGAGCAGCACGGCGAACTCTTCCCCGCCCATGCGGCCGGCCAGGTCGACACGGCGCATCTGCCCGGCGAGGAGGGCGGCGAAGTGGCGCAGGGCGTCATCGCCGACGCCGTGGCCCCAACGGTCGTTGATCACCTTGAAGTGGTCCAGGTCGCACATCAGCAGCACCGCGCCACGCCCCGGCGCGCGTTGCAGCCGGGCCAGCTCCTCTTCGAGGCGCGCCATGAAATGGCGGCGGTTGGGCAACTGGGTGAGAAAGTCGGTGGTGGCCAGGGCCTGCAGTTCGACCTCGATGCGCTTCTGTTCGGTGATGTCGGTGATGAAGCCGTGCCAGAGCACGCTGCCGTCAGCCAGGCGCTTGGGGTGGGCATTGCCCTGGCGCCAGCCGGTGGAGCGGCCGGGGATCTGTACGCGGTATTCCATCTGCCAGGGGGTGAGGGCCAGGGCGGAGGTTTCCAGTGAGTTCTGGTAGGCGGGCAGGTCGTCCGGGTGGACCAGCGCCAGGATGCGTTCGCGCCCGTTGGGCAGCTTCAGCTGTTCGGGGGACAGCCCGTAGACGTCCAGGCTGCCGGCGCTGATGTAGCGGTAGCTGCCGCTGCCGTCAGGGCGCCCCATGTACTGGAAGACCATGCCGGGGATCTCGTTGGTCAGTTCCGTCAGCAGTTCGAGGTTCTGCTCCAGGCGCTCGCCCATGCGCTTCATTTCGGTGATGTCGGTGGTGGTGCCGATCATTCGTAGCGGGCGGCCCTGGTCATCGCGCTCGACCACACGGCCGCGGCTGCTTACCCAGATGAAGTGGCCGTCCTTGTGGCGCAGGCGATGCTCCACCTTGTACTGATCGCTGCGCGATTCGAAGTGGTCGAGCATGGTGCGCCGGACGTATTCGAGGTCGTCGGCGTGTACGCGGACGTAGGCGTCCTCGATGCGGGTGCCGATTTCATCGTCGGCATAGCCCAGCAGCGATTTCCAGCCGGGCGAGTAGTGGATCAGCCCGTTGACCACGTCGCGGTCCCAGATGCCGGTGCCGCTGCCGGCCACGGCCAGGGCCAGGCGCTGTTCCTTTTCCCGTAGCACCCGCAGCCACTCCCGCATGCCCAGCACTTCGCGGCGGCGGGTGAACAATTCGCTCGCCAGGCTGGCGAATTCGGCCAGCGCCTGCTGGTCCACCTCGCGGGGCTGGTCATCGAACAGCAGCAGCTCGCCGCCGCCATCGGCGATGGGGCAGCGGGCGATCGGTTGGGGAGTGCCGGAAACCAACGTGCGAGCGGCTCGCTGCTGGTCGATGCCATCGCAGGCGAGCGGGCCGTCGGGCTCGATCAGCACGGCAGCGCTGACGCCGAAGTGCAGGCGCACGAGGTGCAGCAGGGAAGAGAATCGGTTGGCCGTGGTGCTCACATCAATACCTCGAGAAACGGCTGGCTACGCTGGACGACGTGGAGGCTCATGGTCCCGTCCCTGGTCCGTTGGAGGCAGTCTCGTCTCTGCCGCACGACAACCTGTCATCGGCTTTGCAATGAATGTAACAGGATGTGACGCCAATCAAGTGGTTCCCTCGCCTCTGGATGCTAGCTTAGTGCTATTAACTTGCCATGGAAGGGTTGGCCCGTGCACCGGGCGGCGTGCGTTTTTCACGCCTGTCCGGTGCCGTGCTGGGTTTTCCATGGTGACCCCGGGTGGGCCCGCAGGTGTTCGTGGAGCTGCCTGCCGCCGCCCGGGGGCGACAGGGCACTGCAACCAACCGGAAGGGACACCATGATCAGCTTCAAGACCTCGCCTGAAACCCATCGCACCCTGAGCAAGGTGTCGATGATCCTGCTCAGCCTCGCCGCCGTGATCGGCGCCGGCTTTCTCATCGTCACTGCGATCCTCAACTACTTCAATGCCAACGCCATCCTCAAGGACCACTCCGAGGTGCTGGCGCCGGTGAGCCTGGACAGCGTGACCGAAGAACACCATCGCCGCGGCCGTACCAGCGAGACCTACCACTTCCATTACAGCTTCGAGGTGGCCGGCAAACCCTACGACGGCACCTTCGAGACCTCTGCGTCCAATGCCGAGCCCTACTTGCATGAGGGCGCCTCGGTGAAGGTGGGCTACGCCAATGCCGAGCCGTCGCACTTCGGCCGCCTCGATGTGCTGCAGAGCCAGGCCGATTTCGGCTCCAGCATCACCCGCGCGCTGACCGCCGTCCCCCTGGCCGCGCTGCTGGCCTTCATCCTCCACCTGATGCTGACGCGCCGGCTGTTCGTCCCCCGGGAAACCTCGGCCTGATACGAAGAACCCCGCAAGCGCGGGGTTCTTTTTTGTGCGTGCGGGGCTCAGGCGCCGCAGTCGTTCTGCAGGGTGGCCTGGGTGATGTTGCTGTCCGCCGGCACGCTGCGGGTCAGCCAGACGTTGCCGCCGATGACCGAGCCCCTGCCGATGGTGATGCGGCCGAGGATGGTGGCGCCGGCGTAGATCACCACGTCGTCTTCGACGATGGGGTGGCGCGGCTGGCCCTTCTGCAGGTTGCCCGAATCGTCCGAGGGGAAGCGCTTGGCGCCCAGGGTCACCGCCTGGTAGATGCGCACGCGCTCGCCGATGATCGCCGTCTCGCCGATCACCACGCCCGTGCCGTGGTCGATGAAGAAGCTCCGGCCGATGGTGGCGCCGGGGTGAATGTCGATGCCGGTGGCCGAGTGGGCGATCTCGGCGATGATGCGCGCCAGCAGCGGCAGGCCGTTGCGGTAGAAGTAGTGGGCCAGGCGGTGATGGATCACCGCGTGCACGCCCGGGTAGCAGAGCAGCACTTCGTCGACGCTGCGTGCTGCCGGGTCGCCCTGGTAGGCGGCCAGCACGTCGGTATCCAGCAGCACGCGCAGCTCCGGCAGGGCGGCGGCGAAGCCTTTCACCACGCGGATCGCCTGGCATTCGCTGTCGCCGTCTTCGGCGCTGCCGTTGCGGGCGGCGTAGCCGAGTTCGCGGCGCACTTCGATGACCAGGGCGTTGAGCGCCGTGTCCAGGGTGTGGCCGACGTAGAAGTCTTCGCTCTCTTCGCGCAGGTCGGTGGGGCCGAGGCGCATTGGGAAGAGCGCGCCGCTGATGGCTTCGATGATCTGGCCGACGGCGGTGCGTGAGGGCAGCTCGCGGCCGCCACGATCCTGGGTGCGGCCATTGCGGCTGCGCCATTCGGCGCGGGCGGCGCGCAGTTCGGTGACGATCTGCTCCAGCTGCCAGTTGACCGGGGGGCAGCCGCTGGGGCCGGGAGTGAACTTGTTCATGGAGGGTCCTGTTGATGCGCAAGGCTGGCGATAGCCTTGCGCAGGAGTGCGCTTCTCGGCAAGCAGATTCGCAGCGCGATCAATCGGCGGGGATCAGCCCTTCGGCTTCCTTGCGGCTCTTCATGCTGGCGGTGGTGCCCACCGAGGCGAGGATGATCGCGCCGATGGCCAGCCATTGCAGCAGCGACAGGCGCTCACCGAGGAACAGCAGCCCGGAAAGCGCGCCCAGGGCCGGCTCGATGCTCATCAGGGTGCCGAAGGTGCGCGCGGGCATGCGCGTCAGGGCGTACATCTCCAGGGTGTAGGGGATGGCGGTGGAAAGCAGCGCCACGCCCAGGGCGACGGGCAGCAGGCTGAGGTTGAGCAGGTCGGTGCCGGCATGGGCGATGCCGAAGGGCGAGATGACCAGCGCCGCGACCAGCACGCCGAGGCTGGCACTCTGCATGCCGTGATCGGCACCGGCGCGCTGGCCGAAGATGATGTACAGCGCCCAGCAGACCCCGGCACCCAGGGCATAGGCTGCGCCCACCAGGTCCAGGTGGGCGGCGCTTTCGCCGATGGGCAGGAGCAGCAGCAGGCCGACCACCGCGAGGGCGATCCAGAGGAAGTCCAGCGCCCGGCGCGAGGAGAACACCGCCACCGCCAGCGGGCCGGTGAACTCCAGGGCCACGGCGATGCCCAGGGGCACGGTGCGCAGGGACATGTAGAACAGCAGGTTCATGAAGCCCAGGGCGAGGCCGTAGAGCAGCACAGTGCCCAGGGCGCCGGTGTTGATGCGGGTGCGCCAGGGGCGCAGCACCAGCAGCAGGAAGATGGCGGCGAGGATCAGGCGCAGGGTGGTGGTGCCCTGGGCGCCGATCACCGGGAACAGGCTCTTGGCCAGGGAGGCGCCGCTCTGCACCGAGATCATGGCGACTATCAGGATGCCGACGGGCAGCAGCGTCGAAGCGAGGTTGCGGGCGTTCATGGAGGGTCCGGGTCAGGCAGTTACGAGGGGGCGAAGCTTGTTCTGGTTCGTTGTGTGCAACATAATGCGCAAAAAACAGCGTGTGAGCAATATATTGCCCAACTCTATGACCCCCTCCATGGACAGACCCAACGTACTCGAACACGTCTCCGACAATGTGCGGCGGCTGCGCAAGGCGCTTGGCCTGAGCCAGGACGCCCTGGCCACGGCTTCAGGTGTGAGCCGGCGGATGATCGTCGGCATCGAGGGGGGCGATGTGAACGTCAGCCTGGCCACCCTGGACCGCATCGCCGAGGCTTTGGGCGTGCTGTTTCCCGACCTGGTGCAGACGCCGAGCCGACCCGACCGTTCGCGCATCGAGGCGGTGGCCTGGGTCGGCAAAGACCCGCGCAGCCGCGCCACCCTGCTGGCCAGTGCGCCGGCGCGGCGCGAAGTCGAACTCTGGGCCTGGTCGCTGGAACCGGGTGAACGCTATGTGTCGGAGGCCGATGCTGAAGGCTGGCGGGAGATGGTCTACGTCACCGAAGGCGAGCTGACCCTGGAGCTGCCGGAAGGCGAGGTGCGCATTGGCGCGGGGGACTTCCACGTCTTCGCCAGCAGCCAGCCCTATGGCTACGCCAACCGTGGCGAAGTCGCGGTGCGCTATATCCGCAACGTGGTGAGCTGAGGCTTCAGGCGCGGTCGATGCCGTCGTCGTTGGCGGCGTCGCCCGCTTCTTCTTCGCCCTCGTCTTCGTCGTCGTTGCTGCCGCTGAAGGCTTCCATGCACACCAGGCTATGAACCCCCTGGTCGTCATGGAGGGTCCAGGTGCCCTGGGCCGCGTCGAACTGAGCTGCCTGCACCTGCTCGGCGCTGAAGTTCCAGCGGCGCTGGGTGCGGCCGTCGACGCATTCGATCAGCAGGGCGCCGGCGTCGAGCTCGAACTGCCAGGCGTGCAGGCCGTCGATCTCCAGCATGTCGCTGTTGGCCAGGCGGTCGAGAAGGGTGGTTTCGTTGCTCATGGGCGGGGCTCCCGGGGTGAATGGCCGGCGATGATAGTGCAGCGCCGGCCCGGGTGCGAACTCAGCGGGCCTTCAGGCCCTCCAGCAGCGCCTTGTGGAACACTTCCGGTGCCTGAATCTGCGGCGAGTGGCCGAGGTCGGCGAAGGTCACCAGGCGGGCGTCGGGGATGCGTTCGGCGGCCTGCTGGCCGAGCACCTTGTAGTTGCCCAGCTGGCCGCGCAAGGCTTCGGGCGCGGCGTCCTTGCCCGGTGCGGTGTTGTCGGTCTGGCCGATGAGCAGCAGCACCGGCATCTGCAGTTTGTCGAACTCGTGCACCACCGGCTGGGTGTAGATCATGTCGTAGGTCAGCGCCGAGTCCCAGGCCACCGCCTCACGCCCCTTGCCGCGGTACATGCCGGCCTGCATCTCCACCCACTTGTCGAACTCCGGCCGCCATTGGCCCGCGTAGTAGGTGCTCTTCTGGTAATTGCGGATGGTCTCGCTGCTGGTCTTCAGCTCGCGCTGATACCAGGCGTCGATGCTGCGCCAGGGCACGCCCTTGGCCTTCCAGTCCTCCAGGCCGATGGGATTCACCAGCACCAGCTGCTCCACCTGCTGCGGGTATTGCAGCGCGTAGCGGCTGGCGAGCATGCCGCCCATGGAGTGGCCCATCAGGGTGACCTTCTCCAGCTTCAGGCTCGCCAGCAGGGCGTGGGTGTTGGCCGCCAACTGCTGGAAGCTGAACTGGTAGCGCTGCGGCTTGCTGGATTTGCAGAAGCCCACCTGGTCCGGCACCACCACGCGGTAGCCGGCCTGGGTCAGCGCCTGGATGCTGCCCTCCCAGGTGGCGCCGCAGAAGTTCTTGCCGTGCAGCAGCACCAGGGTGTGGCCGTTGGGCGTGCTCGGCTGGATGTCCATGTAGGCCATCTGCAGTTTCTCGCCCTGGGAGTCGAAGGCGAAGCGCTTGACCGGGTGCGGGTAGTCGAAGCCTTCCAGCTCGGGGCCGTAGACGGGCGGCTCGGTGGCCAGGGCGGGGAGGGCGAGGCTCAGCAAGAGTGCGGCGCAGGCGGTGCGCATGGTCGGGCTCCTTGGTTCCGGGTGGGGATGGGCAAGGGTTTTGCCAGACAACGGCGCGCGGCGACAGGAAAAACCGGCGCCGCGCTGTAACCGTTATTTTCGGTCAGGGCTTGCGGGCGTCGATCAGGTTGTCGGCCTCGCTGATGAAGGCCTTGCCGCTCTTGCGCTGGTACAGGCACAGCTCGCGGCCGGCGCGGTTTTTCATGTGCGCCTGGGGGTAGCGGCCGCTGAGGGCCAGGGCGGTGATGCCTAGACGGTCGTCGAAGAGCACCGCCTGGCCGGCGGCCTTCACTTCTTTCAGGCCGCTGAGTTTGGTGCAGGCGGCGAGCATGCGTTTGTCCTGCTCCTGCCAGGCTTCGGGCGTCGAGGCTTGGGCGCTGGCGGCGCAGAACAGCAGGGTGGCGAGCAGGCAATGGCGAGTCTTCAAGGGGCTTCTCCGCAGTGGGTGTCAGCAGCGTAGACCGCGCGCCTGGCCGTTTGTTGTGGTGACTGGCCCTGCGCGCGGGCTTCCGTCAGCGTTCGCCGTTGCCGGTGACCATGCTGGCGAGCACGCCGTCGCGGCGGATCAGCCCGTGGAACAGCGCCGCGCCCAGGTGCAGCAGCACGGTGGCGAACAGCAGGTAGCCCAGCCAGTGGTGGGCCTGGCGCAGCACGGCATAAAGCGCGGCGTCATGGGGGGCGATCGCCGGCAGTTGCAGCCAGCCCAGCAGCACCACCGGGTAGCCGCCGGCCGCGAGCATCGCCCAGCCCACCAGCGGCATCGCCAGCATCAGGGTATAGAGCAGCAGGTGCGAGAGGTGGGCGAGCCTGTGCTGCCAGCCCGGCAGGTCAGGAGGTAGCGCGGGTGGCGGGCGACGCAGGCGCACGGCGATGCGCAGCAGCACCAGGGCCAGCAGGGCGATGCCCAGCGGCTTGTGCAATTCCACCAGCCAGGTGTGGCGGGTGGACAGGGTGACCACCATGCCCACGCCTATGAACAGCATGGCGAGGATGAGCAACGCCATGGACCAGTGCAGCAGGCGGGCGAGGGGGCTGAACCCCTGGATGTGATGGCTCATGGGTGGGCTCCTGCGGGGGGAGTGGGAGCACCTTCGCGGGTGCGGCGGTTGAAGGAGACGGCGTAGGCCGCCGAGCGCGCGGCGAGGATCGGGTCGGCGGAGGGCTCGATGCCGTCGGGGAGGATCAGCGGGTCGAAGTTGAGGTCACGGCAGGCGCCCTGGTCCTCGGGCTGGGCCTGGTCGAGCACCAGGGTGCCGGCGTCGATGCGCTGGCGCGAGGTGGGCCAGGGCCTGGATGGGTCGTCGCTGGGGTCTCCGGCCTCGGCCAGGGTCAGCACCAGGTGCCAGCGCAGCGGGCCCTGCTGCAGGCGCTGGAGCAGGTCGTGGGCGAGGAAGTCCTTGTTGTCCGCCTCGCTGCCCAGCGGCTGGTAGGGCGTCTCCGGCTCCATGGCCCAGCGCACGTAGCGGCCCTTGCCGTCGCCATCCACCAGGCGGAAGGCGTTGATGCTGTTGTAGGTGGCGTTGGCGAAGCTGTTGGAGGCCTTGTTGTCCTTGGCCCATTGGCGGAAGGCGGCGCTTTCCGGGTGAGCGGCGAAGAAGGCCTGCAGGCGCGCCGGGTCCGGCTTGCCGGTGGCCGGGTCGGGCTTGGAGGCCAGTACCTGCTCGAAGAAGCCTTCGATGGTGGACACCGGCAGCACCGGTGGCGTGTTCATGCCGGTGCGCCATTCCTGGCCGCTGGCGCTGCGCAGCTGCAGCGCCAGGCTGCGCACCGGCACGCTGGCGTCGGGCGCATAGGGGTTGCTGCCGCCGATGGCCAGGCGGCCGATCACCGGCACCTTGCCGGCAGCGAACACCTCGGCGCGGGACAGCCCGGCGGCGGCGCCGTTGCTGAGGAACTGGCCGCTGACGCAGAGGCCCTTCGCGTGGTTCTTGCGGTAGCCGGGGTAGCTGCCGGCGTTGGCCTCGAAGGTGTCGATGATGCGTTGCGGCGTCAGCCGGTCGGGCCCGATCCAGCCGCCGGCATAGGCGAAGGTGCCGGCCAGCGCGGCCAGGCCGAGGCCTATCAGCGCCAGGCGGCCCAGGGTCTGGGAAGGGGAAAGCGGGGGTCGGCTCATTGGCTGCTCCGTGGGCTTGCGGTCATGTCGTCGAGCCCGTGGGACGAACCAGTTGCAGATTTATTCCCGGCCCCTGGAATAAAGTTGCTGCCTGAGCGTCTTCCTCGCACTGGAACCACGACGAGCACCGCACGACCCCATGCACGACATCGATGACGACGAACTTCGCGAGCTGCTGCAGCGCCTGCGCCGCTTCGCCCTGTGGCTGACGCGCAACCCCGCCAGTGCTGACGACCTGGTGCAGGCGACCCTGGAGCGCGCCCTGGATGGTCGCGCCGGGCCGCGCACCGATGGCAGCCTGCGTGCCTGGCTGTTCGCGATCCTCTATCGCAAGTTTCTCGATGGGCAGCGGCGTGCCCGGCGTTATGCACGCATCCTCGAGTTCTTCGGTGCGGCACCGGCCGAGACGGCCTCCACCGAGGAGCTGGTAATGGCGCAATCCACGCTGGAGGCCTTCGCCCGGCTGCCCGCCGAGCAGCGCGCGCTGCTGGTGCTGGTGAGCGTCGAGGGCCTGAGCTACAAGGAGGCCGCCGTGGCCCTGGACGTGCCCATCGGCACCGTGATGTCCCGCCTGTCCCGGGCGCGCAAGGCGCTGCGCGAGCTGGCCGAGGGCGAAATCGCCAATCCCCCGTTACGGATACTCAAATGAACCGCTTCGAACCCAGCGAGAACGACCTGCACGCCTACCTCGATGGCCAACTGGATGCCGCGCAGCGGGCCCAGGTGGAGGCCTGGCTGGCGGCCAACCCCGACCAGGCGGCGCGGGTCGACGCCTGGCGCCGCGACATGCAGCAGCTGCGCGCGGGCCTGGCCAACCTGGAGCTGCGCCCCACCAACCCGCAGCTGGACCCGCTGGCGATCCGCCGCTCCCTGCGTGCGCGTCGCCGCCAGCGTCTGGCCACGGCCGCGGCACTGGTGCTGGCCTTGGGCTTCGGCGGCCTGGGCGGCTGGCAGGCCCGCGACCGCTCGCTGCTGGCGGAGAACCCGCCGATGCAGGACGCCCTGGAAGCCCACCGCCTGTTCGCCACCGGCCACGCCGGGGTGGTCGACGTCGCCGCTCGCGAGCCGGGGCAGCTGCAGGCCTGGCTGGACCAGCGCTTCAGCCATGCCTCGCGCATTCCCGATCTCGCCCCCTATGGCTTCCACCCGGTGGGCGGGCGCCTGCTGACCAACGAGCAGGGCGCTGCGGCGCTTCTGTTGTTCGAGGATGTGGGCGGGCAGCGCATCAGCCTGTACCTGCGCTCGCCGGGTTCGCTCTATGCCGAGATGCCCGCCGGTAACCGCCGTGATGGCGAGCTGGAAGCGCGCTACTGGTCGCAAGGTGGCTACAACTACGCCCTCGTCGCGCCCAGCGACGATCCCCGCGGCGAAGTGGTGCAGCGGGCGTTCTCGTTGTAAGCCGGACACCGTAGGTTGGCGCCGAGCGCAGCGAGGCCCAACACAGCCATGTCCGGTCTCGCGGCAGGCTCTCCCCGTGGGAGTGGCTTCAGCCGCGAAAGACCTTCCGCAGGCACAGGGTTGCGCGTGGCCGGGTATTCCATCGCGAATGAATTCGCTCCCACGAGGTGGGTTGCGGTGCTGGCTGCAAGATCGCCTGGTGGATGAAAAGAGCGTCATCCACCCTACGGGTGTGCGGATGTGCGGATGTGCGGATGTGCGGGGGAAGCGGGTATGGGGAACCCCGCGCCAGGCGGCGCGGGGCGGGGCATTACATGCCGTTGGCGAAGGCCGGGATGCTCATGTCGATGGTTTCGCGAACGGGCTTCAGCGCGGTGGCGTACTTGGCCAGGATGTCCAGGTCGTAGTCCATGCGCGCGCGGATGCGCTGGTCGTCTTCGCCGACCACTTCGGCGCCGTTGAGCACCTTCTCCACGCCGCGCACGATCAGGTGCTCGGGCAGGTAGCAAAGGCGGCAGTTCTTGTAGCTGGAGGCGCGCAGCTCGCTGATCGGGTAGCCGCCGCCGATGCCGGAGGAGATGCCCACCAGCAGGCCCGGCTTGTGGGCCAGTTCGGCCTTGCTGGCGTAGATGAAGAAGTTCTTGATCGCCGGGCAGGCCATGCCGTTCCACTCGGGGGCGATGACGATCACCGCGTCGGCGGCCTTCAGCTGCTGCTGGAAGCCGGCCCAGGGGCCGGTGTCTTCGGCCGGCCACAGGGGCAGCGGCTGGGCGCCCAGGTCGATGACGCTGGTGTGGGCTTCGTTGGCCAGTTGCAGCTCCACCAGGCGTTGGCGGATGAAGCGGGCGACCTTGCCGGACTGGCTGTTGGCACGGCTGGAGCCGGCGACGATGGCGTAGTTGAGCATCTCGGGTTTCCTTTCTGAGGGATGGCGCAGGCTAGCTGGCAGCGCAGCGGCGGACAAGCACCGGCGCGTCAGCGCGGCGGGCAAATGGTGACAGGGGCGGTGCGTGCCAGGCGCCGCGAACGCGACCCCTGGCACGGCGTCAGACGCGGAACTGGTCCATCAACCCTTGCTGGTGGTTGGCCAGCCTGTTCAGCGCCTGGCTGACCTGGGCGGATTCCTGGGCCTGGCCGGAGAGGGACTCGGTGACGTCGCGGATGGCGGCGACGTTGCGGTTGATCTCCTCGGCCACTGCGCTCTGTTCCTCGGCGGCGCTGGCGATCTGCAGGTTCATGTCGGTGATCACCGCCACGGCATCGCCGATGCGTTGCAGGGCGGCGACCGCGTGTTCCACCTGCTCGACGCTGCCCTGGGCCTGGCGATGGCTGCTGTGCATGGAGCCGACCACCTCGCGGGTGCCGTGCTGCAGGCCTTCGATCACCTGGCGGATTTCCTCCACCGAATCCTGGGTGCGCTTGGCGAGGTTGCGCACCTCGTCGGCGACCACGGCGAAGCCGCGTCCGGCCTCACCGGCACGGGCTGCTTCGATGGCGGCGTTGAGGGCCAGCAGGTTGGTCTGTTCGGCGATGGCGCGGATCACCTCCAGCACCGAGCCGATCTGCTCGCTGCTGGTGGCCAGGCCCTGGACTTCTTCCATGGCGGCGCTCATTTCGCTGGCCAGCTGCTCGATGGCGCTGGTGGTCTTGCCGATCACGCCCAGGCCCTCGCGGGTGGCGTGGTCGGCACCGCGCGCGGCTTCGGCGGCCTGGGCGGCGCTGCGGGCGACGTCCTGGGCGGTGGCGCTCATTTCGTGGGAGGCGGTGGCGACCTGGTCGACCTCGCGGTACTGCTGCTGCATGCCGGCGCTGGTCTGGCTGGCGATGGCGGCGGATTGGTCGGCGGTGCTGCGGGCGTCCTGCACCGAGCGCTTCACGTCGGCGATGACCGGTTGCAGCTTGTCGAGGAAGCGGTTGAACCAGCCGGCCAGCTCGCCCAGTTCGTCCTGGCGGGCGTACTCCAGGCGGCGGGTGAGGTCGCCCTCGCCACTGGCGATGTTCTTCAGCATGGCGGCGACCCCGAGGATCGGCCGGGTCACGCCCAAGGCGGTGAGCCACATCAGCAGCAGGCCGACCACGGCGGCGGCGAGGCCGATCAGGGTGGAGGTCAGGCTGCTGGCGGCGCTTTGCTCATCGAGCTGCGCCTCGAGCTTCAGCGCCGGGCCCAGCAGGACCTTGTCCGGCACTTCCAGGAGCACGCTCCAGGCAGCGCTGGTGGGGATCGGCTTGAACGGCTGCATGACCCGAAGGGTACCTTCGCGGTCGATCTCGGCAGGCTTGCCGGCGCTGACCACCGAGGCGATCTCGCTGGCGTCGGTGCCGAAGGCCTTGTCCAGCTTGAAGCTGAGCTGCGAAGCGTCGCGGCTGTGGCCGGCGAGCAGCCCGGTGGGGCTGATGATGCTGACCTGGCCCTGGCCGTCGTAGAGGTCCTTGCTGCCATCGATGCTGAGCTGCTGGAGGCTGTCCAGGCTGATGTCCAGGCCCATGACGCCGATCACCTTGCCGTTCAGCTCCAGGGGGAAGGCGATGCTGGTCATCAGCACCTTCTTGCCGCCGACGTCGTCGTAGTAGGGCTCCAGCACACAGGAGTCGCGGGTTTTCAGCGGGCAGGTGTACCAGGTGTTGTAGGGCATGCCGCTGGCCATGGGGCTGCTGTCGCCGAGCAGCTCCTCGGTCATGGATTCGGACTCCAGCTTGCCGGGGGTGGCCTGTGACCAGTAGAGCGAGAAACGCCCCTTGTCGTTGCTGCCCAGCTCGGCCTGGTCGATGAACAGTTCGTCCTTGCCGTCCAGGGCGTTGGGCTCGAACACCAGGTAGAGGCCGAGCAGGTTGGGGTTGGCCTCCAGGCTGGTCTTCACCTGGCGGGTCATGTCCTCGCGCAGGTCGAAGGCGTCGAGGAAGCGCTTCTCGGCCTGGTCCTTGAGGAACAGCACCTGGCGCGAGAAGCCCTTGCCGTACTGGTAGGTGTCCATGAAGTAGCGCTGGATGCGCAGCGCCTGCAACTCGCCGCGGGCCTGCATGCGCTGGCGCGCACTGTAGTCGAGCATCTGCGAACTGGCGGATTTCACCAGCTCGGCACTGCGTTTGGACTGGTAGAGCGAGGCACCGACCAGGAGGGTCACGATGGCCAGCAGGCAGAGGCCGGCGAGCAGGGTGATTTTCCACTGAATGGACAGGCGACTGAACGGCATGGGGCTTTCCTTCTATCTCGTCGGACTGCAAGCCGCTATCGGCGCGGCAGGGAAAAACTTGATACGCCTGCCATGGCGATGCGGCTCCATACGGAATGCATGGGAGCGGCGAATTTGGATGCAAATATTATGCACAGAGCGTCCAGTATTTCGCACGGCGTTTCTTTTGACAGCGCGGCGCTCATTGGGCAGAGTACGCGGCTTTTTTTGCGGGTTGACCGCAACTCGGAGCGAAGCGGATGAATGCGGTGATAGTGGCGGTTGGCATCATGCTGGTGCTGAGCCTGTGCCGGGTGCATGTGGTGATGGCACTGGTGATCGGCGCCCTGGCGGGCGGGCTGCTGGGTGGCCTGGGCGTGCAGGGCACGCTGGATGCCTTCAACAAGGGGCTGGGCGGTGGTGCGACCGTGGCCCTGTCCTACGCGCTGCTGGGCGCCTTCGCCGTGGCCATCGCGCGCTCCGGGCTGGCCCATGCGCTGGCGGACGGCATCATCGGCCGCGTTGGCCGGGGTGGGGCACAGGAGGGCGCTGCGCTGAAATGGGTCCTCATCGCCCTGTTGCTGTGCGTGGCCATTTCCTCGCAGAACATCCTGCCCATCCACATCGCCTTCATCCCGCTGCTGGTGCCGCCGCTTTTGTACGTGCTGACGCGCCTGCAGATCGACCGCCGCCTGGTGGCCTGCGTGATCACCTTCGGCCTGATCACCCCCTACATGTTCCTGCCGGTGGGGTTCGGCAACATCTTCCTCAACGAGATCCTGCTGGCGAATGTGGTGAAAAGTGGCGTCGACGTTACCGGTGTGAACGTCACCGAGGCGATGCTGATACCGGCGCTGGGCATGGTTTCCGGCCTGCTCATCGCGGTGCTGTTCAGTTATCGCCGTAAGCGCGTCTATGACCTGACGCTGATCGCCCAGGCCGAGCAGGTGGAGGCGAAGTACGATCCGCGCAGCCTGGCGGTGGCTGGTGTGGCCATCGTCGTCGCCTTCGTGGTGCAGCTGTGGCTGGACTCGATGATCGTCGGCGCCCTGGTGGGCTTCCTGGTGTTCTCGCTGTCGGGCGTGGTGCGCTGGAAGGAGGTCGACGACCTGTTCACCCAGGGCATGAAGATGATGGCCATGATCGGCTTCATCATGATCGCCGCCGCCGGCTTCGCCGAGGTGATGCGCGCCACCGGCCAGGTCTCCAGCCTGGTGGAGGCCTCCGCTGCGCTGATCGGAAACAGCAAGGCCATGGGCGCGCTGCTGATGCTGCTGGTGGGCCTGCTCGTGACCATGGGCATCGGTTCGTCCTTCTCCACGGTGCCGATCATCGCGGCGATCTTCGTGCCGCTGGGCGTGCAGCTGGGCTTCAGCCCGCTGGCCATCGTGTCCATCGTTGGCACCGCCGGGGCGCTGGGCGATGCCGGCTCGCCCGCCTCGGACTCGACCCTGGGGCCGACCTCCGGGCTCAACGTCGATGGCCAACACGATCACATCTGGGACACGGTGGTGCCCACCTTCCTGCATTACAACCTGCCGCTACTGGCATTCGGCTGGGCGGCAGCCATGCTTCTCTGACAGCCCCCGTGCCATCCGGCCGAACGTCGGTGTCGGCCGGGTGCTACAGCTATTCACGGGGCTGCCGATAAGCGGTCGATCCCGCCTCGTTTTCCCGGCCTGCCTCCCTTCAAGGAATGGAAATATGCGCCTGACACTCAAATCCAAGGTCCTGCTGCTGGCGCTCGCGCCGGTGATCCTCTTCGCCCTCGTGCTCAGTGGCGCCGCCGCCAAGGTGCTGCTCGACCTGGCCGAAGGCGAGGTCAAGGAAACCCGCGAACGGCTGATCCAGGAGAGCCGCCAGGAGCTGCAGCACTACATGCAGATCGCCCTGGGCTCGGTCCAGACCCTCTATGACGCGTCACCGGCCAACGACATGGCCACCCGCGACAAGGCCATCGAGATTCTCAAGAAGATCAAGTACGGCAAGGACAGCTACTTCTTCGCCTACGATTCGCAGGTGATCCGCCTGTTCCGCGGCGACAGCCCGGTTGACGTGGGCAAGAGCTTCTCGGGCCGCAAGGACGTCAACGGCGTGCCTGTCAACGACGAGCTGGTCCGGGTCGCCAAGGACGACAGCCACTACGTGTTCTACAGCTCGCCCCTACCGGGCAACGAGAGCGTGCAGGTGCCCAAGCTCGGCTACACCTACTACCTGCCCAAGTGGGACATGGCGCTCGGCACTGCGGTGAACCTCGATGGCGTGGAGGCCCAGGTGGCGGTGGTGCAGGAGGCGATCGATGCACGCATCAGCACCATCCTCACCAGCATCGCGGTGATCGCCGCGATCCTGCTGGTGGTGTTCGGCATCATCGGCACCGCGCTGAGCAACGCCTTCCTGCGTCCCCTGCAGCAGATCAAGGCCAACCTGGACGACATCGCCGCCGGTGAAGGCGACCTGACGCGCCGTTTGCCGGCCGACAGCCATGACGAACTGGGCGAACTGGCCGGCTCCTTCAACCGTTTCGTCGAGAAGATCCACGGCCTGGTGCGCCAGATCGTCGACATGACCGGCCAGCTCACCGGCCTGGTGGGCGAGGTATCCGCCCAGGCCCATCGCTCCGAGCAGGCCATGGAGCGTCAGCGCCACGAGACCGACCAGGTGGCCACCGCGATCAACGAGATGTCCGCCGCCGCCCATGAAGTGGCGAAGAGCGCCCAGGGCGCCGCGGAAGCCGCCCAGCAGACCGACCAGGAAGGCCAGGCGGCGAAGAAGGTGGTGGACGGCAGCATCATCCGCATCCACGCGCTGGTGGGTGATATCCGCGAGAGCGGCGTGTCCCTCGACAGCCTGCAGCAGGACGTGCAATCCATCGTCAGCGTACTGGGGGTGATCCGCTCCATCGCCGAGCAGACCAACCTGCTGGCGCTCAACGCCGCCATCGAGGCTGCCCGTGCCGGTGAGGCGGGCCGGGGTTTCGCCGTGGTCGCCGACGAGGTGCGCGCGCTGGCCAGCCGTACCCAGCAGAGCACCCAGGAAATCCAGGGCATGATCGATCGCCTGCAGCAGGGCACCCAGGAGGCGGTGACCTCCATGCGCCGCTCCAGCGACGCCGGCGAGATCACCAGCGAGCAGGCCAACCAGGCCGGCTCCTCGCTGGACGCCATCGCCCAGCTGATCGGCACCATCAATGCCATGAACGCGCAGATCGCCAGCGCCGCCGAGGAGCAGACCGCAGTGGCCGAGGAGATCAACCGCAGCGTGCACCAGATCGCCGTCGCCGTTGACAGCGTCGCCGACGAAACCCAGCAGGGCGCGCAGACCGCCCGCAGCCTGGCCGCTCTCGGTGAGCGCCTGGGGGCGCTGGTGCGTCAGTTCCGCATCTGATCCGGTAGTGATTCACGGGGGCGAATCCAGTGGAGATTCGCTCCTCGTGCTCCGTTTCCCCGGGCTGAAGCCCGGGCTACGCGCCACCCCGCAAAGTCTTCGCACTTTCCCCGTCTCGTTGCGGACTAATCAGGAACCCTCCCTGATGGTGTCCGCTCCATGTCCGAATCCCGCTACCCCCTGGAAGTCCGCACGCTGATCCTGTTGCTGGTGCTGGTAACCCTGGCCTTCGGCTGGATACTGCTGCCGTTCTATGGGGCGGTGTTCTGGGCGGTGGTGCTGGCGGTGGTGTTCAGCCCGCTGCAACGGCGGCTGGCACTGCGGATGGGCGGGCGCGGCAACCTGTCGGCGCTGATCACCTTGAGCGTCTGCCTGCTGGTGGCGATCCTGCCGGTGTTCTGTATTGCTGCGCTGCTGGTGCAGCAGGGTGCCGATCTCTACCAGCGACTGGATTCGGGCGAGCTGGATGTCGGTGTCTACGTGGCGCGGGTGCGCGAGGTGCTGCCGGCGGTTCTCCAACATCAGCTTGACCGTTTCGGTCTCAATGATTTCGATGGCCTGCGTGACCGCATCGTCAGCGGTGCCATGCAGGGCAGCCAGTTCATCGCCACCCAGGCCTTCTCCATCGGCCAGGACACCTTCCAGGTGGTGATCGGTTTCTTCCTCATGCTCTACCTGCTGTTCTTCTTCCTGCGGGACGGCCTGGACATCGTCCGTGGCATCCGCATGGCGGTGCCCCTGGCCGACCACCACAAGCGCCGCCTGCAGATCAAGTTCACCCGGGTGGTGCGGGCCACGGTGAAGGGCAACGTGGTGGTGGCGGCCATCCAGGGCACCCTGGGCGGGCTGATCTTCTGGGTGCTGGACATCCCCAGCGCGTTGCTCTGGGGCGTGCTGATGGCGTTTCTCTCGCTGCTGCCGGCGGTGGGCTCGGGGATCATCTGGGCACCGGTGGCCGCCTACCTGCTGCTGTCCGGCAACACCTGGCAGGGCGTGGTGCTGGCGGTGTTCGGCGTGCTGGTGATCGGCATGGTGGACAACGTGCTGCGCCCCATACTGGTAGGCAAGGACACGCGCATGCCGGACTACCTGGTGCTGCTCTCCACCCTGGGCGGGCTCTCGCTGTTCGGCCTGAATGGCTTCGTCATCGGCCCGCTGATCGCGGCGCTGTTCATGGCCAGCTGGGACCTGTTCACCAGCACCCGCAAGCAGGTCAGGCTGCCTTGAGGGCGGCCCTCAACTGAGGATCTGGCGGAAGGTCAGGCTGATGCGCGGGCCGGCGGCTTCCACCCGGGGAATGGCGTGCAGCCAGTGGGCCTGGACGGCCTGGTCCATGTACAGCAGCGAACCCGGTACCAGCTCCCAGGTGACTTCATGGCTCCTGTCGGCCTTGTTGCGGAAGTGGATGGGGCGGGTGCTGCCCAGGGAGAGGATGGCGACGCCGGTGTCCGCTGCCAGCCCGGTGCAGTCGTCGGAATGGAAGCCCATGGAGGACTGGCCGTCGTCATAGAGGTTGAGCAGGCAGTTGTTGGGCCGGAAGCCCAAGCGCTGGTGCAGCTGCTCGCACAGGGGTTGGAGGACGTCCGGCAGTGGGGTGGCGGGGTAGTCGATCTGCGAATAGTTGTAGGCCACGCCATAGCTGGCGGTGCGCCGGGCGCGCATCCGTGTATCCCATTCGACATTGGCCATCAGCTGCTGGAAAAGCGCGTCCGGGGTCTCGAGGAAGTGGGGGTCGAACAACAGGTGGGGTGTGACGTGCATGGGCGGCATCCTTGCTGGAGGGAGGATTCTATGCCGAGGACGGGCGTCATGTATCGGCGGGTTTACCCAGTCTTTACCGAGCGCTGACCGACGCCGCCGGCCCCGCTGCCGATAATGCCGGCTCCCTTCCCTGGTCTTCTCTCGGCTATCGCCATGCCCAATCCCCGTTCCCGTCGTTCGCGTTTTTCCTTACTGCCGTTGCCCCTGGCCATCGCCCTTGCGCTGGGCGCCTGTTCCAGCCCGCCGGAAAAGCCCCAGGACCAGGTGGCCGCCATCCAGGCGGCGCGCCAGGGCGGCTATGTGCCGATAGCCGGGCCGGTGCAGGGCTGGGATGCCACCTGGACGCTGGGCCAACAGCCACTTGAGGTGAGCTGGCTAGCGCCGGCCGGCGAGCATGGTGCGGCGCCGCTGATTCTCTACCTGCCGGGGCTGGGGGAGTCGGCCCGTTCCGGCGAGCTCTGGCGTCGCGCCTGGGCCGAGGCGGGTTACGCGGTGCTGTCGATCCAGATGCCGCAGCAGGGGCGCGCGCTGTATTCCAGTGGCGACGCCCAGGCCGGGGCCTTCCGCAAGCTGGCCCAGGATAATTACTCCCAGGCGTCCCTCAGGCAGCGCATCACCCTGGCCCAGGCGGCACTGGCCGAGGCGGCGAAACGCGGCCGGGCGGGCGACCCCGCGCTGGCGGGGGTGGACTGGGACAACTGGATGGTGGCCGGCTTCGATCTGGGGGCGCAGACCGCCGCCGCGCTGGTCGGTGAGCACGGCAACGGCGAAGCGCGGCTTTCCGCCCTCAGGCCCAAGGCGGCGATCCTGCTCAGCCCCTATGTGGAAAGCAGCTACGACACCGATCGCTTCACCCATATCGACGTGCCGGTGCTGAGCGTCAGCGGGCCGCGCGACGAAGACCCCTTCAGCTGGATTCCCTCGCCCCAGCAGCGCCAGGTGCTCTGGCGTGGGCTGCAGGTGAACGACAGCTACCTGCTGACCCTGATCGAGGCCGATCACGCGTTGCTGGGGGGCGAACTGCCACGCCCGATGGGCGGGCCGGGGCACGGTGGCGAGCGTGGCGGGCCGGGTGGCGGCATGGCGCGGCCACTGGCTTTCAATGAGGGCGGTGGTGAGGGACGCCGAGGTGGCCCGGGTGAAGGCCCGGGCGGTCGCCATGACGGCCGCAAGCCTGGCACTGGCGGTGGCATACGCGAGCACTTCGACCCTCGGCAAGCCGCTTATGTGCAGGCAGTGACCTTGGCATTTCTCGATTCGCGCCTGCGCCATGCGGCGGCTGCAAGCCAGTGGCTGGACCAGAACGCGGCGACCTGGCTGGGCCACGGCGCCTGGCTGGAGAAGAAGAACCCCTGACCGTTGCGGCGGGGGAGGGGAGCACTCGCGCACTTCCTGCTCCCGGAAAAGAAAAAACCCGGCCTAGGCCGGGTTTTTCATTGCAGCGGCTGGCTTCAGTGAGCCAGGGCCACCAGGCCGGAATGTTGCACCAGGTCCAGCAGCGGCTGCGGGTAGACACCGAGGAAGAACGCCAGCAGGGCGACGAACAGCAGCATGATGCCGCCGGCGCGTTGCGCCCAGTGCAGGTCGGCGTCGTGGCGGCGCAGGTTGGGCTCCACCAGGAACAGGGTGACCATGACCCGCAGGTAGTAGAAGACGCCGATGGCGCTGCCCAGGACCATCACGCCCAGCAGCAGCCACAGGCCCGACTCGACACCGGCGGCGATGACGAAGAACTTGCCGATGAAGCCCGCGGTGAGCGGGATACCGGCGAGCGACAGCATCATCACGGTGAGCACGGCGGTCAGGTACGGACGGCGCCAGAACAGGCCGCGGTATTCGTACAGGGCGTCGCAGTCACGGCCGTTGTACGGGGTGGACATCAGGGTCACCACGCCGAAGGCGCCGAGACTGGTCAGCACGTAGGTGGCGAGGTAGACGCCGATGGCTTCCACGGCCATGCCCTTGCTGGCGATCAGTGCGATCAGCAGGTAGCCGAAGTGGGCGATGGAGGAGTAGCCCAGCAGGCGCTTGATGTTGTTCTGCACCAGCGCGAGCAGGTTGCCGAACAGGATCGAAGCGATGGCGATGGCGCCCAGCAGGTCGTTCAACCAGCCGCCGGCGGTGGCCGGGGAGATCTGGTACAGACGCAGCAGCACGGCGAATACGGCAACCTTGCTGGCGGTGGCCAGGAAGGCCGAGACCGGTGCCGGAGCGCCTTCGTACACGTCCGGGGTCCAGAGGTGGAAGGGCACCAGGGACAGCTTGAACGCCAGGCCGATCAGCATCATGCCGATGCCGAGGTGGACCAGCATGTTCTGCGCGCCTTCGGCGGAGAACTTCGCGCCGATGCCGGTGAAGCTCAGGGTGCCGGCGTCGGCGTAGAGCAGCGCCATGCCGAACAGCAGGAAGGCGGAACCGGCGGCCGAGAGCACCATGTACTTGATGCCGGCTTCCAGCGAACGCTTGTTGAAGAAGGCGTAGGCGACCATGCCGTAGACCGGCACCGAGAGCAGCTCCAGGCCGATGAACAGGCCGGCCATGTGCTGCGCGGTGACCAGCACCAGGCCGCCGCAGGCCGACAGCAGGATCAGCAGGTACATCTCCTCGCGGTTGCCCGGGTAGCCCTGGCCGGTATTACCGCCCAGGTAGGCGTGGATCAGGGTGACGCAGGCGAGGGTCGAAGCCAGCACCAGGCCCATGTAGTAGCAGCCGAAGGTGTCGATCTTCAGGAGCGGGGTGACCTCGATGGGCGTGACGCCCAGGGCCGGGATGATCGCCAGCAGTGCCAGGTTGAGGCCGACCACCGAGAGCCCGAAGGTCAGGGTGTGGTTGCGCTTCCAGGCGATGGCCAGCATCACCACGACGACGGTGGCGCAGGCCACCAGCAGCGGCAGCAGGGCGATCAGGTGTTGAGTCGTGAATTCCACAGCGTGATGTTCCATAACAGCTACCGGGCCGAGGCGAGTTGGGTGAAGGCTGCATCCAGCCACTGATGCACGCCGTGCATGCTAGCGGCGGAGGTGTCCAGCACCGGTTGCGGGTAGACGCCCAGGAGGATCAGCAGGGCGGCGAGGCCGAGCACCATGGTCAGCTCGCGGGGCTTGAGGCCCTGCAGCGGGGCGTCGGACTTGGCCGGGCCGAAGTAGGCGCGGTGAATCATGATCAGCGAGTAGACCGAGCCGAACACCAGGCCGGTGGCGGCGATGACGGTGACCCAGGTGGCTTTCTGGAACGAGCCGACCAGGATCAGGAACTCGCCGACGAAGTTGCCGGTGCCGGGCAGGCCGAGGGCCGCTGCGGCGAAGAACAGGCTGATGGCCGGCAGGTAGGGCATGCGGCTCCAGATGCCACCCATCTCGCGCATGTCACGGGTGTGCAGGCGCTCGTAGAGCTGGCCGCAGAGGATGAACAGCGCCGCGGCGGAAAGACCGTGGGCCATCATCTGCACCACCGCGCCCTGCAGGGCGATCTGGCTGCCGGAGTAGATGGCGATGAGCACGAAGCCCATGTGCGACACGCTGGAGAAGGCCACCAGGCGCTTGATGTCGGTCTGGGCGAAGGACAGCAGGGCACCGTAGATGATGGCGAACACGCCGAGCCAGTGGGCGATGGGCGCGAACTCGGCCGATGCATGGGGGAACAGCGGCAGGGCGAAGCGCATCAGGCCATAGGCGGCGGTCTTCAGCAGGATGCCGGCGAGGTCCACGGAGCCCGCGGTCGGGGCCTGGGCGTGGGCGTCGGGCAGCCAGGAGTGGAACGGCACCACCGGGAACTTCACCGCGAAGGCGATGAAGAAGCCGAGCATCAGCAGGTATTCGGCGGTCGGGGTGAGCTGGACCTTGAGCAGGTCGGCGTAGTTGAAGGTCATCACGCCGGTGTTGTTGTAGTTGATCAACACCAGGCTGAGGATGGCCACCAGCATCACCAGGCCGCTGGCCTGGGTGAAGATGAAGAACTTGGTGGCGGCAGTGATGCGGGTCTTGCCCTTGCTGCCGCTGTGACCCCAGAGCGCGATGAGGAAGTACATCGGCACCAGCATCATTTCCCAGAAGAAGAAGAACAGGAACAGGTCGACGGCGAGGAACACACCGACGACGCCGCCCAGGATCCACATCAGGTTCAGGTGGAAGAAGCCGACGCGGTTCTGGATCTCGTTCCAGGAGCAGAGCACGGACAGCACACCGAGCAGACCGGTGAGGGTGACCATCAGCACCGACAGGCCATCCATCGCGAGGTGGATGGTGATGCCGAAACGCTCGATCCACTGCACCTTGAACTCGTGCGCCCATACGGGGCCGGCTTCAGGGGACGGGGCCAGGGTGAAGTCACCGGTTGCCCACAGCCAGAGGCCGAGGCCGAACAGCAGGGACATGGTCAGCAGCGCGATCCAGCGCGGCAAGGTGTTGCCGAAGCGCTCACCTTGCCAGCACAGCAGGCCGCCGATGAAGGGGATCAGGATTAGCCAGGGCAGAATCATGACGGGCTGGTTTCCTTAAGAAGATTCAAGTCAGCAACACGGCGCCGAGCACGAGCACGGCTCCGCCGACCAGGGATACTGCGTACCAGCGCAATTGGCCGGTCTGGCTGCTGCTCAGCAGGCCGTTGCCGCCCCGCACGATGCGCGGGATCAGGCCGATGCCGGAGTCGATCGGGTCATGGCCGAGCACGCGGGTGATGAGCAGGTAAGGCTTGACGAAGAGCTTGTCGTAGATCCAGTCGAAGCCCCAGGCGGCGAACCACCAGGCACCGAGGAAGCGGCCCGGCGCGCTCTGGGCGACGGCGCTGACGAAGCGGCGCTTGCCGAGGAAGAGCAGGGCGGCCAGGAGGATACCCGCCAGGGCGATGGCACCCGAGGCGATCTCCAGGCTGTGCTGGGCTTCGCCACCGGCGTGGCCGACGCTTTCCGGCAGGACGCCAGCCAGCGGCGGGGTGATCAGCGCGCCGATGAAGGTGGACAGCACGATCAGCACCGACAGCGGCAGCCAGTGGGCTACGCCGTGGCCCGCATGGGCTTCGGTCTTGGCCTCGCCATGGAAGGCGATGAAGATCAGGCGGAAGGTGTAGATCGAGGTCAGGAAGGCACCGGCCAGGCCCGCGTAGAGCAGCCACTGATGGCCACTGGCGAAGGCTTCCCAGAGGATCTCGTCCTTGGAGTAGAAGCCGGCGGTGACCAGGGGCAGTGCAGCCAGGGCCGCGCCGCCGACCAGGAAGCTGGCATAGGCCAGCGGCAGCTTCTTCCACAGGCCGCCCATCTTGAAGATGTTCTGCTCGTGGTGGCAGGCGTTGATCACCGCACCGGAGGCGAGGAACAGCAGGGCCTTGAAGAAGGCGTGGGTCATCAGGTGGAAGATCGCCGCGTCCCATGCGCCAACGCCCAGGGCGAGGAACATGTAGCCGATCTGGCTCATGGTGGAGTAGGCGAGGATGCGCTTGATGTCGGTCTGCACCAGCGCGGCGAAGCCGGCCAGTACCAGGGTGACGCCACCGACGATGCCGACCAGCTCGAGGATCTCGGGGGTCAGTAGGAACAGGCCGTGGGTACGGGCGATCAGGTAGACGCCCGCGGTCACCATGGTGGCCGCGTGGATCAGTGCGGAAACCGGGGTCGGGCCCGCCATAGCGTCGGCCAGCCAGGTCTGCAGCGGCAGTTGGGCGGACTTGCCCACGGCGCCGCCGAGCAGCATCAGGGTGGCGATCCACAGCCAGGCGTCGCCGGCGACGTATTTCTGCGGGGCCAGCACCATCAGCTCCTGGATGTTCAGGGTGCCCAGGTGCATGAACAGCAGGAACAGGCCGATGGCCATGAACACGTCGCCGATGCGGGTGACGATGAAGGCCTTGAGCGCGGCGTTGCCGTTGTTCGGGTTGCTGTAATAGAAGCCGATCAGCAGGTAGGAGCAGAGGCCCACGCCTTCCCAGCCGAAGTACAGGAACAGCAGGTTATCGCCGAGCACCAGGAACAGCATGCTGGTGATGAACAGGTTG
Source organism: Pseudomonas sp. zfem005 (assembly GCF_032621735.1). Classification (NCBI taxonomy): domain Bacteria; kingdom Pseudomonadati; phylum Pseudomonadota; class Gammaproteobacteria; order Pseudomonadales; family Pseudomonadaceae; genus Pseudomonas; species Pseudomonas sp. zfem005. Next base: position 69,046 of record NZ_JAVYJE010000014.1, read on the forward strand.
GTGTAGGAGAAGAAGCGCGAATAGCCCTCCTCACCACGCATGTACCAGGAGGCGAACAGGTGGATCAGGAAGCCGACGCCGGTGACCACACCCAGCATGGTCAGCGAGAGGCCGTCCAGGTACAGGGTGAAGCTGGGGGCGAAGCCGTCGACGTTCATCCACTGCCAGAGCACCTGGGTGTAGACGCCACCTTCCGGCGGGGCGACGTTGAACTGGAAGATGATCCAGGCCGTGGTCAGTGCCGAGAGGCCAACGGAGCCCACGCCGATGACGGCGGAGGTGTTTTCGGAGAAGCGCCCGCGGGAGAACGACAGGATCAGCCAGCCGAGCAACGGGAAGAGGAAAGTCAGGAATAGAAGGTTCATCCGCGCATCTCGCTGGCAGCGTCGATATCGAGGGTGTGGAAGCGGCGATACAGCTGCAGCAGGATGGCCAGGCCAATGCTGGCCTCGGCGGCTGCGAGGGTGATCACCAGAATGAACATGATCTGGCCGTCGGCCTGGGCCCAGCGGGCACCGGCGACGACGAAGGCCAGAGCGGCGGCGTTCATCATCACTTCAAGGCTCATCAGCACGAAGAGGATGTTGCGGCGCACCATCAGGCCGACCAGCCCGAGGCCGAACAGCATGCCGGCGACGGCGAGGCCATGTTCCAGGGGGATTGCTTGCAGCATGGCGTTACTCCTTCGCTTCGTGGCGGCCGAGGTGGTAGGCCGCGACCAGGGCTGCCAGGAGCAGCATGGAGGCGAGTTCGACGGCGAGCAGGTAAGGGCCGAACAGGCTGATACCTACTGCCTTGGCGTCTACCGTGGTCTGGCCGATGGTGGCGCCGCTGCTCTGGCTGAACAGCACGTAGAGCAGCTCGGCCAGCAGGGCCAGGGACAGCGCCGAAGGGCCGACCCAGATGCCGGGCTTGAGCCACTTGCGCTCCTGCTCGACGATGGCCGGGCCAAGGTTGAGCATCATCACCACGAAGACGAACAGCACCATGATGGCGCCGGCGTAGACGATGATTTCCAGGGCGCCGGCGAAGGGCGCCCCGAGTGCGAAGAAGCACATCGAGACGGCCAGCAGGGAAATGATGAGGTAGAGCAGCGCATGCACCGGGTTGGTGTTGGTGACCACCCGCAGGGTGGAAACAACAGCGACGCCTGCGGCGAAATAGAAAGCGAATTCCACGCACGTCTCCTTAGGGCAGCAGGCTCTTCACGTTGATCGGCTCGGCTTCGTTCTGCGCGGCGCCTTTCGGCTTGCCGGCAATGGCCATGCCGGCCACGCGATAGAAGTTGTAATCGGGGTTCTTGCCGGGGCCGGAAATCAGCAGGTCTTCCTTCTCGTAGACCAGGTCCTGGCGCTTGTACTCGCCCATCTCGAAATCCGGGGTCAGCTGGATCGCGGTGGTGGGGCAGGCTTCTTCGCACAGGCCGCAGAAGATGCAGCGGGAGAAGTTGATACGGAAGAACTCGGGGTACCAGCGGCCGTCTTCGGTCTCGGCCTTCTGCAGCGAGATGCAGCCGACCGGGCAGGCCACGGCGCACAGGTTGCAGGCTACGCAGCGCTCTTCGCCGTCGGGATCACGGGTCAGCACGATGCGGCCACGGTAGCGCGGCGGCAGGTACACGGGCTCTTCGGGGTATTGCAGGGTGTCACGCTTGCGGAAGCCGTGGGAGAACACCATCACCAGGCTGCGCAGCTGGGTGAGGGTGCCGACCACCACGTCGTAGATGTACTTGATCATGGTCTTTCTCCTTACTGGGCCGTGGCCAGCACGACGGCGCCGGTCACCAGCAGGTTGATCAGGGTCAGCGGGAGGCAGAACTTCCAGCTGAAGGCCATCACCTGGTCATAGCGCGGACGTGGGATCGACGCGCGGAGCAGGATGAACAGCATGATGAAGAAGGCGGTCTTCAGGGCGAACCAGATGAACGGGATCTGCGGCAGGATGCCGAAGGGGCCGTGCCAGCCGCCGAAGAACAGGGTCACCAGCAGCGCGGACACCAGCACGATGCCGATGTACTCGCCGACGAAGAACATGCCCCATTTCATGCCGGCGTATTCGATGTGGTAGCCGTCGGCCAGTTCCTGTTCCGCTTCCGGCTGGTCGAACGGGTGACGGTGGGTCACGGCGACGCCGGCGATGAAGAAGGTACAGAAGCCGAAGAACTGCGGAATGATGAACCACAGGTGCTGGGCCTGGTATTCGACGATGTCGCGCATGTTGAACGAGCCGACCTGGGCGACGATGCCCATCAGCGACAGGGCCAGGAACACCTCGTAGGAGACGGTCTGGGCCGAGGCGCGCAGGCTGCCGAGCAGGGCGAACTTGTTGTTGCTCGACCAGCCGGCGAAGAGCACCGCGTACACGGTGATACCGGCCATGGCGAAGAAGAACAGGATGCCGATGTTCAGGTCCGCCACACCCCAGGTGGGGGTGATCGGGACCACGGCGAAGGCGATGAGCAGGGCGCTCATGGCGATCACCGGCGCCAGGGTGAAGATCACCTTGTCGGCGAAGGGCGGGGTCCAGTCTTCCTTGAAGAACATCTTCAGCATGTCGGCGGCGATCTGGAACATGCCGAACGGGCCGACGCGGTTGGGACCGTAGCGGTCCTGCCACCAGCCCAGCAGGCGTCGTTCGACGAAGCTGAGCAGGGCGCCGCAGACGACCACGGCGAGCAGGATGACGATGGCCTTGACCACCGCGATGATGACGTCGATCACCTCGGGAGTGAGCCAGCTCATTGCGCGGCCTCCTGCAGCAGGGTCACGGTGGCGCCAGCGATGGCACCCGGGATACCCGGCAGGCCGGCGGGCAGGCCCACCAGGCCGGCGGCCAGTTCTTCACGGACCTGCAGCGGCAGGCGCAGGGCCTGGCCCTTGACCCGCAGGGCCAGCATGGCGCCGTCGTTCACGCCCAGGCGATCCGCCTCGGACTTGGCCAGAGCCACGTAGGGCTCGGGCATGCGCTCCTGGATCGGCGCGGCACGGGAGGAGTTTTCCTCGCTGCCGAACAGATGGTGGAAGGGAACCACCTGCCAGGTACCCTGGGCCGGGTTGAACGGAGCGGCGACGGCGAACCAGGGCAGGGTGGCGCCCTTGGCTTCGATCAGGCGTACGCCCGGGTCGCCGGCACGCAGGTGACCGCCGACTTCGTCCTGGAACTTGTTCCAGGCCTGGGGCGAGTTCCAGCCCGGGGACCAGGCGAACGGAATCTGCTGACGGGGTTCGGCGCTGCCGGCATAGCCTTCCATGGAGAAGGCGAAGGGCGAGTCCTTGTCCTGCGGCTGGCGCGGCTCGTGCACGCTGATGTTGGCGCGCATGGCGGTACGGCCGCTGTAGCGGTGCGGTTCGCGTGCCAGCTTCAGACCCTTGATGCGGAACGAGGCGCTGGGCGCGGCGTCACGGATCGAGGCCAGCAGGCTGCTGCTGTCGGCGACAGCGGCAGTGACCTGGTCGAGCTGGGTCCAGTCGACGGACTTGTCCTGCAGGGTGCTGTGCAGGGCGTGCAGCCAGCGCCAGCCTTCGCGCACGAGGATGTTGGCGTCGTAATAGGTCGGGTCGTAGACCTGGAAGAAGCGCTGGGCGCGGCCTTCCTGGCTGACCAGGGTGCCGTCGCCTTCGGCGAAGCTGGCGACCGGCAGTACCAGGTGGGCGCGCTCGACGGTGGCGGTCTGCTGGTGGTCGGCGACGATCACCACCTGGGCGGCGGCGAGGGCGGCGTCGACCTTGGCGGCGTCGGCACGGCGGTAGAGGTCGTTCTCCAGTACCACTACGGCGTCGGCCTGGCCGGCCGTCAGGGCTTCCAGGGCGGCGTCCACGGATTTCCCACCGAGCTCTTCACCCAGGAGCAGGGCGAGGCCCATGCTGTTGGCTTCCGGCACCACCAGGCTGATGGAGCCGTTCTTCTCACGGTTCTTCAGCGCGCTGGCGATGTTGGTGGCGGCTTCGATCAGGGCCTTTTCGCCCAGGGACGCGCCGGAGACGATCAGCGGGCGCTTGGCGGCGAGCAGGGCGTCGGCGATGGCCTTGACCAGCTCGGCGGCTTCGCTGTCCAGGCCTTCGACGGCCGGTGCACTCGGATCGATGGCGTGGGCCACGGCGAAGCCGATGCGGGCGAGGTCGGCCGGGGCGGCGTGCACGCACTGGGTGGCGACGTCGTCGAGGCGGGTCTCGGTGGTGCTGGCGATGAACAGCGGGTTGAGCGCGTCCTGGGCGACGTTCTGTACGGCCGCCATGTGCCAGTCCTGGATCTTCATCGAGGCGGCGATGTCGGTGGCCTTGCCCTTGACCGACTGGCGCAGGGCCAGGGCGACGCGCGCGGCGGTTTGGGTCAGGTCTTCGCCGAGGACGAACACGGCATCGTGGCTTTCGATGTCGCGCAGGGTCGGTACCGGCAGCGGGCCGTTCTGCAGGATGTCGCGGATCAGGCGGATGTTTTCCAGCTCACCCGCGGCGATGCCGGAGTAGTAGTTGGCTTCGCCTACCAGTTCACGCAGGGCGAAGTTGGATTCCAGGCTGGCGCGGGGCGAGCCGATGCCGATCACGCGCTTGCCCTTGAGCAGTTCGGCGGCCTTGTCCAGGGCGGCATCGATGCCGAGCTTCTGGGTGCCGAACAGCGGTTGACGTGGGCGGTCTTCACGGTTGACGTAGCCGTAGCCGAAACGGCCGCGATCGCAAAGGAAGTACTGGTTCACCGAGCCGTTGAAGCGGTTCTCGATACGGCGGATTTCGCCATAGCGCTCACCGGGGCTGATGTTGCAGCCGCTGGAGCAGCCGTGGCAGATGCTCGGGGCGAACTGCATGTCCCACTTGCGGTTGTAGCGCTCGGAGTGGGTCTTGTCGGTGAACACGCCGGTCGGGCAGACCTCGACCAGGTTGCCGGAGAATTCGCTCTCGAGGGTGCCGTCCTCGACACGTCCGAAGTAGACGTTGTCGTGGGCGCCGTAGACGCCGAGGTCGGTGCCGCCGGCGTAGTCCTTGTAGTAGCGCACGCAGCGGTAGCAGGCGATGCAGCGGTTCATTTCATGGGAAATGAACGGGCCGAGCTGCTGGTTCTGGTGGGTGCGCTTGGTGAAGCGGTACCGGCGCTCGTTGTGGCCGGTCATCACCGTCATGTCCTGCAGGTGGCAGTGGCCGCCTTCCTCGCACACGGGGCAGTCGTGCGGGTGGTTGGTCATCAGCCACTCGACGACGCTGGCGCGGAATTGCTTGGCCTCTTCGTCGTCGATGGAAATCCAGGAGTTGTCGGTGGCGGGGGTCATGCAGGACATGACCAGGCGGCCGCGCTTGTCGTTTTCGTCGGTGTACTGCTTGACCGCACACTGGCGGCAGGCGCCGACGCTACCGAGCGCCGGGTGCCAGCAGAAGTAGGGGATGTCGAGTCCGAGGGACAGACAGGCCTGCAGGAGGTTGTCTGCACCATCGACTTCGAGCGTCTTGCCGTCTACGTGGATAGTGGCCATGGTTCAGTCTTCATCTGCCCGTTTGACCGGGCGTGGCTAATGGAATCAGGTTGCGATCGGGGCCGCTTGTGGCGGCCGCCAACCGGCGGAACTGGCTCTTATGCGCCGACCGGTTCGGGTCGGATCGCCGGTGCGTTCTCGGCGATGCCTGCCTCGAATTCCGGACGGAAATACTTCATCGCGCTACCCAGCGGCTCGACGGCGCCCGGTGCGTGGGCGCAGAAGGTCTTGCCTGGACCGAGGAAGTTGACCAGCCCTTCGAGGGTTTCCAGGTCACCGCGTTGGCCTTCACCGCGCTCGAGGGCGCGCAGGACCTTGACGCTCCAGGGCAGGCCGTCGCGGCAGGGGGTGCACCAGCCGCAGGACTCGCGGGCGAAGAACTCTTCCATGTTGCGCAGCAGCGAGACCATATTGATGCTGTCGTCCACGGCGAGCGCGAGACCGGTGCCCATACGGGTGCCGACCTTGGCGATGCCGGCGGCGTACATGGGCGCATCCAGGTGTTCGGGGAGCAGGAAGCCGGTACCGGCGCCGCCGGGCTGCCAGGCTTTCAGCTTGAAGCCGTCACGCATGCCGCCGGCATAGTCTTCGAAGAGTTCACGGGCGGGGACGCCGAAGGGCAGCTCCCACAGGCCGGGGTTCTTCACCTTGCCGGAGAAGCCCATGAGCTTGGTGCCCATGTCTTCGCTGCCGGGACGGGCGAGGCCCTTGTACCAGTCCACGCCGTTGGCGACGATCGCCGGCACGTTGCACAGGGTCTCGACGTTGTTGACGCAGGTGGGCTTGCCCCAGACGCCGACAGCGGCGGGGAAGGGCGGCTTGGAGCGCGGGTTGGCGCGGCGCCCTTCGAGGGAGTTGATCAGGGCGGTTTCTTCGCCGCAGATGTAGCGGCCGGCACCGGTGTGGACGAACAGCTCGAAGTCGAAGCCGCTGCCGAGGATGTTCTTGCCCAGCAGGCCGGCGGCCTTGGCTTCGTCGATGGCGCGGTTGAGGTTGCGCGCCGCGTCGACGTATTCGCCACGCAGGAAGATGTAGCCGCGATAGGCCTTGAGCGCGCGGGCGCTGATCAGCATGCCTTCCACCAGCAGGTGGGGCAGCTGTTCCATCAGCATGCGGTCCTTCCAGGTGTTGGGCTCCATTTCGTCCGCGTTGCACAGCAGGTAGCGGATGTTCATGGATTCGTCAGCGGGCATCAGGCCCCATTTCACGCCGGTGGGGAAGCCCGCACCGCCGCGGCCTTTGAGGCCGGAGTCCTTGACGGTCTGCACGATGTCGGCCTGGGCCATTTCGCCCAGGGCCTTGCGTGCGGCCGCGTAGCCGTTCTTCTGCTGGTATTCCTCGAGCCAGATGGGCTGCGCGTCGTCACGCAGGCGCCAGGTCAGCGGGTGCGTCTCGGCGCTGCGCTGAATGCGGTTGGCCGGGCCGACGGAAGTGAGGGTCTTCATTGATAGGCCTCCAGCAGTTGCGCGACGCCATCGGCGCTGACATTGCCGAAGGTATCATCGTCGATCATCAGGGCCGGGGCCTTGTCGCAGTTGCCCAGGCAGCACACCGGCAGCAGCGTGAAACGGTTGTCGGCGGTGGTCTGGCCGAGGCCGATGCCGAGGTTCTGCTGGATGCTGCCGAGCACGGACTCATGGCCGCCGACGTAGCAGGTCATGCTGTCGCACACACGGATGATGTGGCGGCCCACCGGCTGGCGGAAAATCTGACTATAGAAGGTGGCTACACCTTCGACGTCGCTGGCGGGGATGCCGAGGATTTCGCCAATGGCATCGGCGGCGCCGTCAGGCACCCAGCCGCGCTCCTTCTGGACGATCTTCAGGGCTTCGATGGACGCCGCGCGCGGGTCCTCGTAGTGGTGCATCTCGTGCTCGATGGCCGAGCGCTCGGTTTCGCTGAGGGCGAAACGATCGGTCTGGATAATGCTCATGTCAGCGGTCCACGTCAGCCATAACGAAGTCGATACTGCCCAGGTAGGCGATCAGGTCGGCCACCATGCTGCCGCGGATCACCGAGGGGATCTGCTGCAGGTGGGCGAAGCTGGGCGTCCGGATCCGGGTGCGGTAGCTCATGGTGCTGCCATCGCTCGTCAGGTAGTAGCTGTTGATGCCCTTGGTCGCCTCGATCATCTGGAAGGCTTCGTTGGCCGGCATGACCGGGCCCCAGGAAACCTGCAGGAAGTGGGTGATCAGGGTTTCGATGTGCTGCAGCGTGCGTTCTTTCGGCGGTGGCGTGGTCAGCGGGTGGTCGGCCTTGTACGGGCCTTCCGGCATGTTCTTCAGGCACTGGTCGATGATGCGGATGCTCTGGCGCATCTCTTCGACGCGGACCATGCAGCGGTCATAGGCGTCGCCGTTATGGGCCAGCGGCACTTCGAACTCGAAGTTCTCGTAGCCCGAGTAGGGGCGCGCCTTGCGCAGGTCGAAGTCCAGGCCGGTGGAGCGCAGGCCGGCGCCGGTGACGCCCCATTCCAGGGCTTCCTTGGTGTTGTACTGGGCGACGCCGATGGTACGGCCCTTGAGGATGCTGTTCTTCAGGGCAGCCTTGGTGTACTCGTCGAGGCGCTTGGGCAGCCATTCGACGAATTCCTTGACCAGCCCGTCCCAGCCGCGCGGCAGGTCGTGGGCGACACCACCGATGCGGTACCAGGCCGGGTGCAGGCGGAAGCCGGTGATGGCTTCGATCACCTTATAGGCGCGCTGGCGGTCGGTGAAGGTGAAGAACACCGGGGTCATGGCGCCGACGTCCTGGATGTAGGTGCCCAGGAACAGCAGGTGGCTGGTGATGCGGAAGAACTCGGCCAGCATCACGCGGATGGTGTCGACCTTCTGCGGCACCTTGATGCCGGCGAGTTTTTCGACCGCGAGCACATAGGGCAGGTTGTTCATCACCCCGCCGAGGTAGTCGATGCGGTCGGTATAGGGAATGAAGCTGTGCCAGGACTGGCGCTCGGCCATCTTCTCGGCGCCGCGGTGGTGGTAGCCCACCTCCGGTACGCAGTCGAGGATTTCTTCACCGTCCAGCTGCAGGATGATGCGGAAGGCACCGTGGGCAGAGGGGTGGTTGGGGCCGAGGTTGAGGAACATGTAGTCCTCGTTTTCGCCCTGGCGCTTCATGCCCCAGTCTTCGGGGTTGAAGCGCGCGGCTTCTTCTTCCAGCTGCAGCTTGGCGAGGCTCAGGCTGTAGGGGTCGAATTCGGTGGCGCGCGCCGGGTAGTCCTTGCGCAGCGGGTGACCTTCCCAAGTGTTCGGCATCATGATCCGCGACAGGTGCGGGTGGCCGGAGAAGTGCACGCCGTACATGTCCCAGACTTCACGCTCGTACCAGTTGGCGTTCGGCCAGATGCCGGTGACGCTGGGCAGGTTGAGGTCGCCTTCGGACAGGGACACCTTGATCATCACGTCGCTGTTTCGCTCGATGGAGATCAGGTGGTAGAAAACGGTGAAGTCTGCGCCCGGCAGGCCACGGCGCTGGGTGCGCAGACGCTCGTCGACGCCATGCAGGTCGTACAGCATGACGAAGGGGCGCGGCGCATTGCGCAGGAAGGTGAGGACTTCGACGAGCTTCTCGCGAGCGACCCAGATCACCGGCATGCCGGTGCGGGTGGCCTGGAGGGTGAAGCTCTCGGCGCCAAAGCGGGAATTCAGTTCAACGACGACGTCTTGGTCGTCAGCCTTGTAAGGCGGGATAGACAGAACGGTGTCTGCAGTCATGGTCTCGGTCGCTTTCGGTCAACGTACAGAGTGAGCCGGGTCTCTTCTCGTGGAAGAGACCGGATCAGACTTCGTCGGGGCTGCGCAGGTTGGTGACCTGAATACGCTGTTCGCGGCGCTGTTCCTTCTGCGACGGCATTTCGGCACGGTAGATGCCTTGGTCGCCGACGACCCAGGAAAGCGGGCGGCGCTCCTTGCCGATGGATTCCTGCAGCAGCATCAAGCCTTGCAGGAATGCCTCCGGGCGGGGAGGGCAGCCAGGGATGTACACGTCCACGGGGAGGAACTTGTCCACGCCCTGAACCACCGAATAGATGTCGTACATGCCGCCGGAGTTGGCGCACGAACCCATCGAGATCACCCACTTGGGCTCCAGCATCTGCTCGTAGAGGCGCTGGATGATGGGCGCCATCTTGATGAAGCAGGTGCCGGCGATGACCATGAAGTCAGCCTGGCGGGGTGATGCACGAATGACTTCAGCACCGAAGCGGGCGATGTCGTGCGGCGCGGTGAAGGCGGTAGTCATCTCCACGTAGCAGCAGGACAAACCGAAGTTGTACGGCCACAGGGAGTTCTTGCGACCCCAGTTGACTGCACCGTTGAGAACATCTTCGAGCTTGCCCATGAAGATGTTCTTGTGGACCTGATCTTCTAGCAGGGGGTCGGAAACGATCTCCCGCTCGCCGATCGGGTACTGCTCGTTGGGAGCAGTCGGATCGATCCGAGTAAGTTTGTATTGCATCGCCAAAGCCTCATTGTTTTAGCTTCGCCTGCCGATTGCGACGACCTTCGGGAGCCCAATCAAGAGCACCGATGCGCCAGAGATAGACAAGACCTGCCAACAGAATTGCTATGAAAATGGTAGCTTCGATGAGGCCTGCCCACCCGCTTTCGCGAACGGATACGGCCCAGGCGAAGAGAAAGAGGGCTTCGACGTCGAAGATCACGAAGAGCATCGCGACCAGATAGAATTTTGCGGAGAGGCGCAGGCGCGCGCTGCCGGTGGGGAGCATCCCCGATTCGAACGGCTCGTTCTTGGCGCGGCCATGGGCACGGCTGCCGAGAAGGCTCGAGACACCGAGCATAAAGGCACAGAGGCCGATCACGCCCAGCAGGAAAATAGCGAAACCCCAGTTATGGGAAAGAATGGCAGTGGCGTCCGACATGCCGGAACTCCTTCAACAAGGAACGGCGTTCACTCGTAATTAAATGGGGTCTTGCCCGCACTAGAGTGCCCGGCAATCTATTCGGACAATTTTATGCCCGTATGGGTCTACAAGTAAATTTTTCAGACTAAAAAATTAACTCGAAAGGCAGTTTAAAGAGCTTGTACTGCTCTGAAAGCCTAGAGCGCCGTGGGTTCCTGTTTTTTGTCAGGCTTTGGTCGGATTGCGTCGCTATGCCGCAGGGCGCAAATATAGGTCAGGTAATGATAGTCATTATCATTTGACTGGGGAATATATAACCACTACATGGTGAGTCCTACGGAAGTGGTTAAAACATGCGCACTTAATAGCCGCTGTTACTCACAACTTCTTTCCTCTATGCCTAATTCATATGTGGCTACCGTTGTCGCTCTGACAACCTTGTACTAGCGTGCTAGAAGCGCCGTGGATGCGGTGCGTTCCCCCCTGTTTCCCTGCCGTACTCAGCGGGTCGGCTGGACCACGGATTCGTCTGCCTGGGCGTGGTGGTCCACTCAGAAAACAAGAAAAAGAGGGAATCGCCATGGGCGTTGCCAAGTTGCTGCGTCACTGCTTCGTGCTTCTGCTGTTCTTCCTGCCTTCACTGCCTGCCCACGCCGAACTCGGCGACTACGGGTTCTGGCAGACGCTGGGCAATCTCACTTCCCCACCCAAGGCCGACAACAAGGTCCTGCCCGAGCAGCGGGTCGGGCCCTATCCGTTGCTGGCCAACCCGGCGGGGTTCAATTCCGGCTTCAAGGCGGCCAACTACTACGCCTGGCAGACGGTGCAGCTCGCACCCGAGACCGGTGCCGTATGTGGTGATGGTTCGCCCTACAAGTTCTTCGTCAACCGGGTACCGAACACCAGCAACACCATCATCTATATGGAGGGCGGTGGCGCCTGCTGGGATTACGCCAGTTGCACGGGCCAGACCGGCATCCGGGGTGCGCGGAACCCGAACGGTATTCCCGACGATTACATGAAGCTGCTCAACCCCAGCGCCAGCCTGGTGAGCCCCTTCGTGGTGCGGTTGCATCCCTGGACGCGGGTGAAGACGCAGAACTGGAACATGGTGTACGTGCCGTACTGCACCGGTGACATCTATTCCGGTGACAAGGTGGCGGTCTACCAGGACCCGACCGGGCAGAAGCCGCAGCTGGTGTGGCACCACAACGGGCTGCGCAACACCCGCGCGGTGACCGCCTGGCTCAAGGACAACCTCGAGCGCCCCGGACAGATGCTCTCCACCGGCTGCAGCGCCGGCGGGGCGGGCAGCCTGATCAGCCATGCGGTGACGCGCCAGGACATCGCGCCTAACCGTGGCTTCCTGATCGACGACTCGGGGCCGGTGTTCAGTGCGGTGACCGGGGGCAGCAACCAGGCCTATCCGTCGCTGCCGTTGCAGACTTTCATCCGCCAGGCCTGGGGCCTCGACAATGGACCGCTGCAATTGCTGCAGAGCCGTCTGCCGGGCGTCACCTTGAATGACTTGGGCAGCATCTATCCGGCGCTTTCCGCCAACCTGCCGGGTGATCGTCTCGGGCATACGCACTTCTGGAAGGACCTGAACTACTCGTCCTACTCCTATGAGCGCTTCTACCCGGAGATCGCCAACGCGCCGGACCAGGCCACCAAGGAGGCGCTGATCCACGCCAAGTGGGATGTGGACACCGGCCGCCTGCGCAACACCCTGGCCAACCTGCATAACTTCGGCGGCTACTTCCCGCAGTACCGGGCGGTGAACGAGAGCCATTGCACCAGCATCATCGAGTTCGCCAACGCCGACATCCAGGAGCAGAACCTGCAGCTGGATGACTTCGTCACCAATGTGCTGGATGGCACCGGGCCGGTGATGGATGCATCCGAGTCGAGCGATGCGGCCGATCGGGCCAAGCCGTTCAACCTGCTCTACTACGTGCTCAACCAGTTGCTTTGAGAAGTGGCTGCGGGGCGGGCAATCCGCCCCGCAGCTCAGTGGTAGGCCTGCTCGCGGGCCTGTTGCAGGCGCTGCCTCAGGTACTCGTCACGGCTGAGGCCGTCGGGGATCGACTGCATCGCCAGCACCTCGGCAACGATGCGTTTCTCTTCCTGCTTGTAGTGATCGAACTGGGGTGAAGGCTGTGCCGCGAGCTTCTTCTCCAGGGCATCGCTGCGCGCCTTGTACCGCTGCAGCAGCGCGTTGGCGCGTGCCTTCTGTTCCTCGACGTCACCGCCGCTGGCCTGGATCAGGGCGATCTGCAGCACCAGTGATTCGCTGGCCGCCAACTCGCCGCTCTGCTCATGGGATTGCACTTCCTCCGCCAACCGCTCGGCCTGTTTTTCCCGTTCTTCGCTGGGCAGGTCCGGCGCCGCCTTGAAGAAGGCCCGGTAGGCGGAGTGGAAGGCCAGGCGCTTCTCGTACTCCGCCGTCAGGGCGGGGTCGATGTGCTGGGCGCTCGCCGCTGCCGTCGCGTCGCTGGCCGGGGTGGCCAAAGGTTGGCTGGTTTGCGTGCGGGGCTGGGCGACAGCCTGGGATTCTGAACCCAGGCGCCAGTAAAGGGTGGCGGCGGCTGTCGTCACGGCGATCGCCGTGCCTGCCAGGATGAACGTGGTTCGGGCCATTGCGGTTCTCGGCCTCTCAGTTGGGACATTCGTACAGCTTAGTCAATGCTCGCGCTTGCGGCTGACCCAGGCCCAGATCATCTCGCAGCGGATGGGTTCGATGCCGGTTTCGTCGGTGATGGCGACCGCGACCCGCACCTCGCCCCGGTCTTCTTCATGGATGCGACGGACCTGCTCGGCATCCAGTTGCGCCACTGCCTTCAGGCCGCCCGTGGCGCGCTTGAGGTAGTCCACGTGCAGGCTTTTGATCAGCGGCAGCTTGTCGTCCGGCACGTTCATGCCCACCAGCAGGCCGGTGGCGGATTCGGCCAGTAATGCCATGGCGGCGGCATGCACGCCCTTGATGTGGTTACGCACCCGGGGGCGGTTGGCGAGGCTCATCACCGCCCGTTGCTGGCTGAGGTGATGGACGCGCACGCGGGCGGTGCCGGCGAAGCGCACCTGGCTGCCGATCAGCAGGCTGAGCAGGGGTGTGTGCAGGGCGGCGGGCAGTTTGCCCACCAGGGAGGTGGCGCGACTCAGACGGTTGGCAGGCATGGGCAGGCCCTTGGTGTGTGGCTGGCCAGTCTGTCAGTGGAAAAAGGGACCGGCCATTGCTGGCCGGTCGCAAATGCCTGGCACTTCGGCCAGTGGCTGGGGGATCAGAGGATGCGGCGACGGTCTTCGCGGGTGATCACCACGGTGGAAGAGCGCGGGCGCTTGCCCGGGCCGTCGGGCCAGGCGCTGGTGAGGTTGGTGGGCGTCGAGCCCTCACCCGGGTGCTGGATGTTGACGAACAGGGTGCGGAAGTCCGGCGTGGCGGCGATGCCGGTGACCTCGGCGCCCAGCGGGCCGACCAGGAAGCGTTTGAGCTCGCCGGTGCGCGGGTCCGCCACCAGCATCTGGTTGTTGCCGAAGGGGCCAGCGGACAGCTGGCTGCCGCTCATGTCGGTCTGGATCCACAGGCGGCCGTCGTCGTCGAACCACAGGCCGTCGGGGCTGGCGAGGATGTTGCTGGCGTCCAGCGGCTTGCCGTTCGGGCCGCGGCTGTCGGTTTCCGGGCCGGCGAGCATGAACAGGTTCCAGTTGAAGGCTTTGCCGGCGTAGTCGCGGCTCTGTTCGCGCCAGCGGATGATGTGGCCGTAGGCGTTGGCCGGGCGCGGGTTGGGAGCGTCCGGGACGGTGCGCGCGGTGTTGTTGGTGAGGGTGAAGTACACCTCGCCGTTGTCCGGGTTCACCGCGCCCCATTCGGGGCGGTCCATCTTGGTGGCGCCGACCACGTCCGCTGCGAGGCGGGTGTTGATCAGCACGTCGCCCTGGTCGGCGAAGGCCACGCCAGCGGCGAGGCAGGCCTTGAGGAAGGACTTGTCGTTGATGTCCAGGGGCAGCCATTGGCCGCTGCCGTCGGCATTGAAGCGCGCGACGTACAGGGTGCCTTCGTCCAGCAGGCGGCCGTTGCTGCGGCCGGGGCGATAGGTGTCGCGGCTGACGTATTTGTAGATGTACTCGTTCTGCGAGTCGTCGCCGGAGTAGCAGACCACCGGGCGGCCGGGTTTCACCGGGGCGAAGATCAGGCCTTCATGGGCGAAGCGGCCGAGGGCGGTGCGTTTCACCGGCACGGAGTCGGGCTCGAAGGGGTCGATCTCGACGATCCAGCCGAACTGGTTCGGTTCGTTGCGGTAGTCGCCTTTGGCATCGGCGGCCTTGCGGGTGGCGTCGAAGCGCTCGAACTCGTCGCCGGGCAGGGTTTCCCAGCCGAAGCGGCTGCCGTTGCGCAGGCCGTAGCGTTTCAGCTCGCGGGGCAGGTCGGTGTCACGGGTGGAGAAGTAGCCGGCCCAGTTTTCCTCGCAGGTGAGGTAGGTGCCCCAGGGGGTGAAGCCGTTGGAGCAGTTGTTCTGGGTGCCGCGGGCGGCGGTGCCGTTGGGGCTGTGGCGGGTTTGCAGGAGCTTGTTGCCGCGAGCGGGGCCGCTGATCTGCATGGGCGTGGCAGCGGTGATGCGGCGGTTGCGGCGGCTGGGCACCACGGTCCACTCGCCGCGCACGTCACGGCGGATTTCGACCACCGAAACGCCGTGGGCGTTGATCTCCTTGCGGACTTCTTCGGCGCTCGTGCGCTTGCCGTTCACCACGGTCGGGCCGTTGGGGTGCAGCAGCGGCGCGTCGATGTATTCGTGGTTGAGCACCAGCAGGCCGTGGTCGGAGCGCAGGCCCAGGCCGAGGCGGGTGTCGATGGGGAAGAAGTGCATGCCGTCATGGTGCATGCCGGTTTGCTCGGCCTGGTCGCGGGCGCTGTTGCTGGCGTCGTCGGCAAAGGCGGGGTAGCGGCCGGTGATGGGAGTGCCCCAGGGAATAAAGGGCGTGGCCTTGTAGCCGGGCGGCACGGTGATGGTGTCGGCGCGGCCGGCCGGGATGCCTTCGAAGCCGAGGCGACGGCGTGGCTTGAAGGGGAAGCCCAGCCCACGGGCTTCGCTCTGCCCGGCTTCGGCCTGGCCGGGCAAGGATACGCCGAGGAAGGCGAGGGCGCCCAGGGCGGCGCCACCGGCGAGCACTTCACGGCGTTTCATGCCTTCGATCAGCTCGCTGATGTGAGGGTTGCTGGAAAGGTTGCTAGGCACTTCGTCGCCATTTCCAAAGAGGACGGCGTTCTCTTTTTCGTTATTCAAGGCTTTGTCTCCATACAGGCGAATCGACGGAGACTCGACGCTACGGCCTCAAGGCGACGGAACTGTGACAGTGCGGTGGGTGTAATGCCTTATGTGCTGCAGTGCACAAAACACTTCAAAGGGTGCTCGACGGTGCGGGGGGTGGCTTGATGGCGAAGATCAGTGCGCCGCCCTGGAGTGCCTCGATCGCCTGGTCGCGATCAGCGGCGGCCAGCACCAGGCAGCCGAAACTGCGCCCAGCCACACCGTGCTGGCGGATGAAGCGATCCTCCATGTAGTCCATGGCATGGATGACGATGGCGCGCTCCATGGCCTTGTTGTTGCTCGGGTCCAGCCCCGTCAGCCGCATCGACAGCCCGTGCCCGGGTTGCCGGCTCTGGTAGACCTCGCCCGTGCGGTAGGTGCCCAGCGAGGAGGCGCGGCTTTCGGGCTCGTTGGAGAAGCGCTCGGCGTAGCCGTCATGGTCGGCATCCGAGCCTTTGCCATGGGCGACGCGGTAGCTGGCCAGCAGGGCGTGGTTGCGGCTGTCGTATAGCAGGAAGCGCTTCTGGTCCGAGCGCTGGGAGTAGTCGACCACGGCGAAGTGCGGGTGCTCGTTCTGCTGCAGGCGCTGGAGGAGCGGCTGGAGGGCGTCCGCCGGGAAACGCTGCTCCAGGTCGCCGGCCTGGGCGAGGAGGGGAAGCAGGGCCAGCAAGCTGGTGACGAGCGTTCGGAGCATGGGGCTGGAGACCTTGGGCTGTTGGCCAGAGGTAAGTTCAGACGCGGCGCGGACGCAAGATGTTCCCTGATGGCGGGCGGGGCATAAAAAAAGCCCCGGCATCGCTGCCAGGGCCTTGAGGCATCCAGCCGGCCCGAAGGCCGTGCTGGTGAACAGTTCCTATTAGTGGAACTGGTTCATGGTGTTGTCTTTACCGCTTGCTTTCAGAGCCGCTTCGCCAGCGAAGTACTCTTTGTGGTTGTCGCCGATGTCGGAGCCAGCCATGTTCTGGTGCTTGACGCAGGCGATGCCCTGACGCAGTTCCTGACGCTGTACGCCTTTGACGTAGGCCAGCATGCCCTGGTCGGCGAAGTACCCTTTGGCCAGGTTGTCGGTGGACAGCGCGGCGGTGTGGTAGGTCGGCAGGGTGATCAGGTGGTGGAAGATGCCGGCGTGAGCCGAACCGTCGCGCTGGAAGGTACGGATCTTCTCGTCTGCAACCTGGGCCAGTTCGGTTTCGTCGTACTCGACGGCCATCAGTTTGGCGCGGTCGTAGGCGGAAACGTCTTTGCCTTCGGCAACGAACGCATCGAACACTTGTTGACGGAAGTTCAGGGTCCAGTTGAAGGACGGGCTGTTGTTGTAAACCAGCTTGGCGTTCGGGATCACCTGACGGATGCGGTCAACCATGGCCTTGATCTGGCCAACGTGCGGCTTCTCGGTTTCGATCCACAGCAGGTCGGCGCCGTTCTGCAGGCTGGTGATGCAGTCCAGTACGCAGCGGTCTTCGCCGGTGCCAGCGCGGAACTGGAACAGGTTGGACGGCAGGCGCTTGGGACGCAGCAGCTTGCCTTCGCGGTTGATCACCACGTCGCCGTTCTGCAGGTCGGAAGCGGTGATTTCTTCGCAATCCAGGAAGGAGTTGTACTGGTCGCCCAGGTCGCCGGCTTGCTTGGTAACGGCGATCTGCTTGGTCAGGCCGGCACCCAGGGAGTCGGTACGGGCAACGATCACGCCGTCGTCAACGCCCAGCTCGAGGAAGGCGTAGCGAACTGCGTTGATCTTGGCGAGGAAGTCTTCGTGCGGAACGGTCACTTTGCCGTCCTGGTGGCCGCACTGCTTCTCGTCGGAAACCTGGTTCTCGATCTGGATGCAGCAGGCACCGGCTTCGATCATTTTCTTGGCCAGCAGGTAGGTGGCTTCCGGGTTACCGAAGCCAGCGTCGATGTCGGCGATGATCGGAACGACGTGGGTTTCGTAACCGTCGATCTGAGCCTGGATCTCGTCGGCCTTGACCTTGTCGCCAGCGGCGCGGGCAGCGTCCAGGGCGGTGAAGAGCAGGTCCAGCTCACGGGCATCAGCCTGGCGCAGGAAGGTGTACAGCTCTTCGATCAGGCCGGAAACGGCGGTTTTCTCGTGCATCGACTGGTCCGGCAGCGGGCCGAAGTCGGAACGCAGAGCAGCGACCATCCAGCCGGACAGGTAGAGGTAGCGCTTGTTGGTGGTCTTCAGGTGCTTCTTGATGGAGATCAGCTTCTGCTGACCGATGAAGCCGTGCCAGCAGCCAAGGGACTGGGTGTAGACGGAGGCGTCGGCGTCGTACTCGGCCATGTCCTTGCGCATGATGGCCGCGGTGTATTTGGCGATGTCCAGACCGGTCTTGAAGCGGTTCTGGGCGCGCATACGGGCGACGGATTCCGGGTTGATAGCGCTCCAGCTGTTGCCTGCGGCTTCTTTCAGAGCGGCAACTGCCTTGATGTCGTTTTGATATGCGGACATGGTCAATCCTTCAAATGTGTTTGGTTGAGCACCGACTTCCCCCTGTGAGCCTTGGAAGGCAACACGGGTAGCTCACAACAGAACGCCGAGAATGTGACCGGTACGAGTAGGACACTCGAGAGGAGGGGTGACGATACGAGCGGCACGGATGACTTCGCTGCCCATTCCGGATGCGCTTTCGGCTCGTGGATGCCTCGGGCGTATCTGGTTCGGTTGGATCGTCGATCTGGCTGCTGCGCTAAACGCTTCCCCGTCCCTCAGGACAACTTCG
This sequence comes from Pseudomonas sp. zfem005, assembly GCF_032621735.1. Lineage (NCBI taxonomy): Bacteria > Pseudomonadati > Pseudomonadota > Gammaproteobacteria > Pseudomonadales > Pseudomonadaceae > Pseudomonas > Pseudomonas sp. zfem005. Next base: position 87,400 of record NZ_JAVYJE010000014.1, read on the forward strand.
TTCCAGTCGCAACCTCGTCGAACGGCCTTGTGGGCTGTAACAACACGGGACGGCTCGAAGGTATTGAGCGCGGCCCGGGAGCCCGTTTCAGGGCCCCTGGTTAGCGGGAGCGGGGCCATGATGCGCTTCAAACAAGTGTTCGTCAAACGTTTTGTAGTGATTTTTTGGCACTACTACATAAGTCTTAAGAACGACCGATTGGTCAGGGAAAGGGGGCTCAGTCGAGGCTCTCGACCTTCAGGCGCATGGTCATGTTTTCGCTGCCCTGGGTGCTGCGTTGGCGGAGGAAACCGCTATCGTCGGACTGGCTGGATTCGTTGACGCCGCCCACCGTGATCCATTCGCCGAGGCGGCCGCTGACGCGGGTGTCGGTGCTCTGCACGTCGATCACGCCGGGTTGGGATTGGCTCAGCCGATCGCGGTTGCTGCTGATGGCGACGTGGACGATGTCGCCGGTGATGCTGGCGGTGACGTAGAAGCCCCGGGTCACGTTGCGGTACTCGGTGTTGCTGTAGACCTGGCCGTAAGGGCCGGTGCTGGCGGTGGTTATGGGGACGCTCTGGCCGACCTGGATCAGTGCTGGGTAGCCCTCGCTGGCCTGCACCTGCTGGACGCCGCCGCCACGGGTGTCGGTGCTGCGGCGGATGATGTGCACCTGGTCGCGCCCGCGCACTTCACCGCGCCCGGCTTCGATGTCGACGCCGCCGACGCTGGCCGAGCCGTTGACCGCGTAGCCGCGATCGTCCTGGTAGTTGCTGTCGCTGGTGTCCACCGAGATCAGCAGGCGCTTGGGTGCAGTGTCGAGCTGGCCCAGCACCGTGCGCAGTTCCTGGATCTTCGCCGGCTCGGCGTTGACGATCAGCTGGTTGCCGTAGGCGCTGACGCGGCCTTCGTTGCCGAGTACCGACTGCACCACGGGCATCACGTCTTCGGCGGTGCGGTAGTTGAGCGGGATGACCTCGGTGGCTGCCTGGAGCGGCAGGCTCAGGGCAAGGAGCAGGGCGGCGAGGAGCGCGCGTGGGGTCATAGCAGGAAACTCCGCAGGTCGGGGTCACTGACGCTCTGTTCCCAGGCCTGGTCGAACTGGGCCTGGCGCAGGCGGCAGCGCCCGGGGTCGTTGTACAGAGCGTAGCCGGAGAAGCTGTCCGGTTCAGGGCGCAGCAGCAGGCCGCGGTCGTCCGTCAGCAGGTAGGCGCATTCTTCGTTGGGATGGTCGGGGTTGAGCTTGCGGATCTGGCTGTTGCTGGAGAGGCGGCGCACCAGGTTGAGTAGGCGATGGCCTTCCTTCACCGGGCGGGTCACGTCGCGCACCAGGATGCGCAGGCGGTTGCGCGGGTTGGCCAGGAGGAAGCGGGTGCAGGCGTCCTGGATGCTGCTGTGGTGGTAGAGCCAGGCTTCGAGGTCCGGCGTGTAGAGGCACAGGCTGCGCTGCGCCTGTTGCAGCAGGGCGAGGGCGTGGGGGCGGGCGTCTTCGGGCTTGGCGAAGCGCTGCAGGTCGCCGTGCTCGCCAAGGGTGAAGGGCGCGGGCTCCCAGGGGGCGGGCTCGCGCAGGTCCGGCACCGGGTTGTGGACCTCGAAACGCCCCGGTGACTGGAATTCGATGGCCGGCAATTCGGTCTCGGGTTCTTGGTTTTCCGGGGCGTTGGGTTCCATGTCGACCTCTACTGGCTGTCGCGCACCATGTCCACGTGAGGGATGCCGGCTTCGAGGAACTCGCCGCTGACGACGCGGAAGCCGTGGCGTTCATAGAAGGGGGTGGCGTGTACCTGGGCGGAGAGCATCTGCTGTTTGAGGCCGCGACGTTCCGCTTCGGCGATCACCGCTTCCAGCAGGCGATCGCCGACCCGCAGGCCACGCCAGTCCTTGAGCACCGAGACGCGGCCGATATGGCCGTCGGGCAGTAGGCGTGCGGTGCCGATGGCGTAGTCATGCTCGAGGGCGAGGAAATGGACCGCGTCGACGTCTTCCGCATCCCATTCCTGCTCCGGTGCCACCGCCTGCTCGGCGATGAACACGGCTTCACGGATGCGGCGCAGGTCGGCATTGTCCTTCTGCCAATCGGCGATGCGGATGTGTATCTCACTCATCGGCAAACTCCAGACTTCCTTGCTTGATCAGTTCCCACAGAAGCTTACGCCCGTCCTCGTCCGCCAGCCATTGGCCGAGGTTGTCGATGTGCAGCGCGTCGCTGGCGCAGACCAGTTTCAGCAACTCGCGCAGGCTGCTGGGCAGCAGGCGGCTCTGGCCGCTGGCAAACAGCATCAGGCCGATATCCACTTCGGACCAGGCCATGCGGGCGCTGGGGTTGCGGATCAGCACTGCGCCATCTTCCAGGGCGCCGACGAACTCGTCTTCGTCCACTTCGGTGCCGGCGACCAGTTCGGGGTAGCGCGGCTCGGTCATGAACTGGCCGAACCAGGTCAGCAGCAGGCGTTCATCGCTCATGTGCTCGGCCAGCAGCGCCTTGAGGCGGTCGAGGGAGTCCTGCTGGATCTGGTGCGGGTCGCTGACCGGGGTGATGTCGGCGTCGTTGTAGCGCTCTTCGTCCGGAATGAACTGGGCGAGGAAATCGGTGAAGTGGGTCAGCACCTCGGCGGCGCTGGGGGCGCGGAAGCCGACCGAGTAGGTCATGCAGTCGTCTTCGGCGATGCCGAAGTGGGCCAGGCGCGGCGGCAGGTAGAGCATGTCGCCCGGTTCCAGTACCCACTCATCGGTGCCGTGGAATTCGGCGAGGATGCGCAGATCGGCGTGGGGCAGCAGCGGGCTGTCGGTGTCGCACATCTGGCCGATCTTCCAGCGGCGCTGGCCGTGGGCCTGGAGCAGGAAGACGTCGTAGTTGTCGTAGTGCGGGCCGACGCCGCCGCCGGGCGCGGCGAAGCTGACCATGATGTCGTCGATGCGCCAGCTCGGCAGGAAGCGAAAGTGCTCCAGCAGCTCGGCGACTTCCGGGACGAACTGGTCGACGGACTGGACGAGGAGGGTCCATTCCTTTTCCGGCAGGTCCTGGTAGGTGTCTTCGGCGAAGGGGCCGCGACGCAGTTCCCAGGGGCGCTCGCCATGTTCGATCACCAGGCGCGATTCGACTTCCTCTTCCAGGGAGAGGCCGGCCAGCTCGTCGGGCGAGATGGGGCTTTCATAGCCCGGGATGGCCTGGCGGATCAGCAGCGGCTTCTTCTGCCAGTAGTCGCGGAGGAATTCACGGGCGGAGATGCCGCCGAGGATTTGCAGGGGGAGATCGGAAGTCATGGCGGAACCTTTGAAATAAAAACGCCCGGCACAGCCGGGCGTGCAAGGGGGGCGATAGCCGTTAGATGCGCTTGGCCTGGGCCACCGCGTTGCCGATGTAGGCGGCGGGGGTCAGCTTGCGCAGCTCGGCCTTGGCTTCAGCCGGCATGTCGAGGCCATCGATGAAAGTCTGCAGCGCTTCGGGGCTGATGCCCTTGCCGCGGGTCAGTTCCTTCAGCTTCTCGTAGGGGTTCTCGATGGCGTAGCGGCGCATCACGGTCTGGATCGGCTCGGCGAGGACTTCCCAGCAGGCATCCAGGTCGGCGGCGATGCGGGCTTCATTCAGCTCCAGCTTGCCGATGCCCTTGAGGCTGGCTTCGTAGGCGATGACGCTGTGGGCGAAGCCGACGCCGAGGTTGCGCAGCACGGTGGAGTCGGTCAGGTCGCGCTGCCAGCGGGAGATCGGCAGTTTGCTGGCCAGGTGCTGGAACAGGGCGTTGGCGATGCCGAGGTTGCCTTCGGAGTTTTCGAAGTCGATCGGGTTGACCTTGTGCGGCATGGTCGAGGAGCCGATTTCGCCGGCAACGGTCTTCTGCTTGAAGTAGCCGAGGGAGATGTAGCCCCAGACGTCACGATCGAAGTCGATGAGGATGGTGTTGAAGCGGGCGATGGCGTCGAACAGCTCGGCGATGTAGTCGTGCGGCTCGATCTGGGTGGTGTAGGGGTTGAAGCCCAGGCCCAGGTCGCCTTCGATGAATTCGCGGGCGTTGGCTTCCCAGTCAACTTCCGGGTAGGCGGAGAGGTGGGCGTTGTAGTTGCCCACGGCGCCGTTGATCTTGCCCAGCAGCGGGACGGCGGCTACCTGGGCGATCTGGCGCTCCAGGCGGTAGACGACGTTGGCCAGTTCCTTGCCCAGGGTGGTGGGGGAGGCGGGCTGGCCGTGGGTGCGGGAAAGCATCGGCACGTCGGCGAAGCGGATCGCCAGCTCACGGATGGCGTTGGCCACCTGGCGCATCAGCGGCAGCAGGACGTCATCACGGCCTTCACGCAGCATCAGGGCGTGGGACAGGTTGTTGATGTCCTCGCTGGTGCAGGCGAAGTGGATAAATTCGCTGACCTTGGCCAGCTCCGGCAGCTTGGCGGCCTGCTCCTTGAGCAGGTACTCCACGGCTTTCACGTCGTGGTTGGTGGTGCGCTCGATTTCCTTGATGCGCTCGGCGTGCTCCAGCTGGAAGTTTTCGGCCAGCTCGTTGAGCAGGGCGTTGGCTTCGGCGGAGAAGGGCGCGACTTCCGGAACGCCAGCGTGGGCAGCAAGGCGCTGCAGCCAGCGGACTTCGACCTGTACGCGGAAGCGGATCAGGCCATATTCACTGAAGATCGGGCGCAGTGCGCTGGTTTTGCCGGCGTAGCGGCCATCGACGGGGGAAACCGCGGTGAGCGAGGAGAGCTGCATGGGGCGTTCTCGGACAATCGGTCAACGAAAAGGGCGCACATCATACATGAAAACCGGCCCCGAAACCGCGTCCGGGCATGCGCCGTTCGGCGCCTGCCCGTGGCTCAGCCGCGCAGCATGGGGTAGAGCTCGCCGAGCAGCTTGCGGCGGCTGAACAGCAGCTGCCAGCGGTGGCCGCCGAGCTGGCGCCAGAGGCGTGCGGAGCGGATGCCGGTGAGCAGCAGGGCGCGGATCTTGGCGGCGTTGCTCGGTTGCTGCAGGTTGCGCATGTCGCCATGCACCTGGATGCGCTGTCGGAAGGTGCTGAGGGTGTCCTGGTAGAGGCTGCCGCAGGAGGCGATGACGTTGTCGTGGACGAGGCCGAAGTGCTGGGTCTGCTGCTGGATCTGGTCCAGGCGGCTGCCGATCAGCTGCAGCATGTCTTCGCGCTTGTTCAGCTGGCGCTCCAGGGTCAGCAGCGACAGGGCGTAGCGCAGGGGCTCGCGCTGCAGGCTGCTGGGTTCGCGTTCCAGGGCGCTGATCAGGGCCTTGTAGCCGTCGCGCAGGTTGATGTCGTCACCGCCGTACACGTCGAGGGTGCTCTTCGGGTCGCGAACCAGCAGGCTGCCGAGCATGCAGCCCAGCGGCGCTTCGCTGATCTGGCCGGTCTTGGCGATCTTGTCCACCAGTACGGCGGCTTCGAATACGGCGCCCAGCGCGATCAGTTGTTCCTGCAATGGGGTCATGGGCGCACCTCGGCGTCCCAGGCGTCATAGCTTTCGATGACACCGCCGCCGAGGCAGATTTCGCCGTCGTAGAAGACCACGGACTGGCCGGGAGTGACGGCGCGCTGAGGCTCGTCGAACACGGCGCGATAGCCGGTGGCGGTCTTTTCCAGGGTGCAGGCCTGATCAGCCTGGCGATAGCGGACCTTGGCGGTCAGTGCGCGGGGCTGCTCGAGGTCGATGGGGTTGACCCAGAAGATCTCGGAGGCGAGCAGAGCGCGGGAGAACAGCCAGGGGTGTTCGTTGCCTTGGCCGACCACCAGGACGTTGCGCTCCAGGTCCTTGGCCAGTACGTACCAGGGCTCGTCGCTGGCGTCCTTCATGCCGCCGATGCCCAGGCCCTGGCGCTGGCCAATGGTGTGGTACATCAGGCCGTGGTGGCGGCCGATGACGTCGCCATCGGTGGTCTCGATGTTGCCGGGTTGGGCGGGCAGGTATTGCTTGAGGAAGTCGCTGAAGCGGCGCTCGCCGATGAAGCAGATGCCGGTGGAGTCCTTTTTCTTGGCAGTGGCCAGGCCATGTTTCTCGGCGATGGCGCGGACTTCCGGCTTTTCCAGTTCGCCCACGGGGAACAGGGTGCGGGCGATTTCCTTGCCGCCGACAGCGTGGAGGAAGTAGCTCTGGTCCTTGTTCGGGTCCAGGCCCTTGAGCAGTTCGGTGCGGCCGTCGATGTCGCGGCGGCGCACGTAGTGACCGGTGGCGATCAGGTCGGCGCCGAGCATCAGGGCGTAGTCGAGGAAGGCTTTGAACTTGATCTCGCGGTTGCAGAGGATGTCCGGGTTCGGCGTGCGGCCGGCCTTGTATTCGGCAAGGAAGTGCTCGAAGACGTTGTCCCAGTACTCGGCGGCGAAGTTGGCGGTGTGCAGCTTGATGCCGATGCGGTCGCACACGGCCTGGGCGTCCGCCAGGTCTTCCTTGGCGGTGCAGTATTCGGTGCCGTCGTCCTCGTCCCAGTTCTTCATGAACAGGCCTTCCACCTGGTAACCCTGTTCCATCAGCAGGAGGGCGGAAACGGAAGAGTCCACGCCGCCGGACATGCCGACGATCACGCGGGTTTTGGCTGTATCGGACATAAGGCTCTGGGGGCTGCTGCAAAAAAGAACGGGATTCTATCAGGTGCGCTTGCCTCGGGCGATCACGCCGGGTCGCGGATCAGGCTGAGGGGGAAGCGCTCGCCGGCCAGGTAGTCATCGATGCAGCGCATGATCAGTGGGCTGCGCCATTGCTCGCGGTGGGCCAGGAGCTCGTCACGGGTCAGCCAGCGCGGGCCGATGATGCCATCGTCCAGCTCGCGTTCGGGTAGGTGGCGCAAGGGGCGGGCGGCGAAGCACACGCGCTGGTAGGTGACGCCGTTGCTCGGCGCTGTATAGAGGTAGATGCCGGTGACGGCGGTCAGTTCGACTTCCCAGCCGGTTTCCTCGAGGGTTTCGCGCAGGGCGGCCTGGATGAGACTTTCGTCGGCTTCCAAGTGGCCGGCAGGCTGGTTTAATACCGCCCGGCCATCCGACATCTCCTCGACCATCAGGAAACGGCCCTGGTCTTCGATCAGGGTGGCGACTGTGACATGGGGGGTGAAACGCATGGAGTCCTCCTTAGGTGGGGGCTGATAGTAGCCATCGGTTGATGGCCCGGCGAGAGAGGAGCAATCCGGAAGCAAGCTGCTAGGATGAATAGCGCTTGCTCGGATGGCTACGTGTAGCGAAGTTGTAGTTTGACTACATGTAGGGCTAAAGCACAGGTTTCATGCGGGTTTAACTGCCAACCCGATCTGTCGAAACATGGAAAAGTGCGTGACTTTCTGTAGAAAAACTACAAGAATGTGCCGCCTTTCCGAGACCCAAGATCCATCCGTCGCGCCGACCGCGTGATGGTTGTCAGACCACGAGAACTACGGAGTCCAGCATGGGATACCAAAAGATCCAGGTGCCTGCTACCGGTGACAAAATCACCGTCAATGCCGATATGTCCCTGAACGTCCCGAACAACCCGATCATCCCCTTCATCGAAGGTGATGGCATTGGCGTCGACATCAGCCCAGTCATGATCAAGGTGGTTGATGCCGCCGTTGCCAAGGCCTACAACGGCACTCGCAAGATCTCCTGGATGGAAGTCTACGCTGGCGAGAAGGCCACCCAGGTCTATGACCAAGACACCTGGCTGCCGAAAGAAACCCTGGAAGCGGTACGTGACTACGTCGTTTCCATCAAAGGCCCGCTGACCACTCCGGTCGGTGGTGGCATCCGCTCCCTGAACGTGGCCCTGCGCCAGGAGCTGGACCTGTATGTCTGCCAGCGTCCCGTTCGCTGGTTCGAAGGCGTGCCCAGCCCGGTCAAGAAGCCGGGTGACGTGGACATGATCATCTTCCGTGAGAACTCGGAAGACATCTACGCCGGCGTCGAGTGGAAAGCTGGCTCCCCCGAGGCCGAGAAGGTCATCAAGTTCCTCACTGAGGAAATGGGCGTCAAGAAAATCCGCTTCACCGAAAACTGCGGCATCGGCATCAAGCCGGTTTCCCTGGAAGGCACCAAGCGCCTCGTGCGCAAGGCCCTGCAGTACGCTGTGGACAACGATCGCAGCTCCGTGACCATCGTCCACAAAGGCAACATCATGAAGTTCACCGAAGGTGCCTTCAAAGAGTGGGGCTACGAAGTCGCACGTGATGAGTTCGGTGCCGAGCTGCTGGACGGCGGCCCGTGGATGCAGTTCAAGAACCCGAACACCGGCAAGAACATCGTGGTGAAAGACGCCATCGCCGACGCCATGCTGCAGCAGATCCTGCTGCGTCCGGCCGAGTACGACGTCATCGCTACCCTGAACCTGAACGGTGACTACCTGTCCGACGCCCTGGCGGCCGAAGTGGGTGGTATCGGTATCGCTCCGGGTGCCAACCTGTCCGACACCATCGCCATGTTCGAAGCGACTCACGGCACCGCGCCGAAGTACGCTGGCCAGGACAAGGTCAACCCGGGTTCGGTCATCCTCTCTGCCGAGATGATGCTGCGCCACATGGGTTGGGTCGAAGCGGCTGACCTGATCATCAAGGGCACCAACGGTGCCATCGCTGCGAAGACCGTTACTTACGACTTCGAGCGTCTGATGGACGGTGCCACGCTGCTTTCCTGCTCTGGCTTCGGCGACGCCACCATCGATCACATGTGAGATTGATGGCGTGACAAAAAGGCCGGTCATCATGACCGGCCTTTTTTATGCCCTAAGGAATTGGGCTCAAGCCTCGACCGTGCTGCCCTGGGGGAGGCTGGCAGTGGCGGCAGGTGCTTCGGAATTCGCCGTGACCGTACTGATGTTCACGGCGTGCAGGCCTTTGGGGCCCTGGATGATATCGAAGCTTACCGGTTGGCCAGCTTTCAAGGTTTTATAGCCATCCATCTGAATGGCCGAATAATGGGCGAACAGGTCCTCATCTCGGCCATCAGCGAGGATAAATCCATAGCCCTTGGCGTTGTTGAACCACTTGACCTTACCGCTAACCATGCTGATATCCCTCTGCAAAGGACTCCATCACTGGAGTATCATCCACTTCGACCCCGCGCCCGCTTCGACCATATGGACGAGGGTGCGGAACCCCTGATACCCGTAGGTGGGTATCCATTGTTTGTAACACCGTTTTGCCTTTAGTCAAGGCAATGCAGCGGCCAGCTGAGAAGCGGGTCAAAGTCCATGGGACGTCCCATTTCGTCTACCAAGAAGCTTTATTCCAGCATGCATGCAAGCAGCCAGATTCGACTAACATTCAATCAGGATCGCCCTGAGCATCATGGGGACGACGACTCCGGTCTGTTGGTCCAGGAAGCGAAGCCGATCCTGCAGGCGCCACCCATGTATAAGGTGGTCATGTTTAACGATGACTACACACCGATGGATTTCGTGGTGGAAGTCCTAGAGGTGTTCTTCAGTCACAACCGCGAGGCAGCGACCAAGGTCATGCTGACCGTCCATACCGAAGGGCGGGCGGTCTGTGGAGTGTTTACACGCGATATTGCTGAAACCAAGGCGATGCAGGTGAATCAATACGCGAGAGAGAGTCAGCATCCGCTACTCTGTGAGATCGAGAAGGACGGTTAACGCCGACCGCTTGGGTATGAGGTGAAGCTATGTTGAACCGTGAGCTCGAAGTCACCCTCAATCTTGCCTTCAAGGAGGCCCGTGCCAAGCGTCATGAATTCATGACGGTCGAGCATTTGTTGCTGGCCCTTCTGGACAATGAGGCAGCCTCCGCAGTGCTGAAGGCCTGCGGGGCGAACCTGGACAAGCTGCGGCATGATCTACAGGAATTCATCGACTCCACCACGCCGCTGATCCCTCAGCATGACGAGGACCGCGAAACCCAGCCTACGCTCGGGTTCCAGCGCGTATTGCAGCGCGCCGTGTTCCACGTGCAGAGCTCCGGCAAGCGTGAAGTCACAGGCGCCAACGTGTTGGTGGCCATCTTCAGCGAGCAGGAAAGCCAGGCGGTGTTCCTGCTCAAGCAGCAGAGCGTCGCCCGTATCGATGTCGTCAACTACATCGCCCACGGCATCTCCAAGGTGCCTGGCCATGGCGAGCAGCATGATAGCGAGCAGGAAATGCAGGATGACGAAGGTGGGGAGTCTTCTTCCGCTGGGCATCCGCTGGATGCCTATGCAAGCAATCTGAATGAACTGGCGCGCCAGGGGCGTATCGACCCGCTCGTCGGTCGCGAGACCGAGGTGGAGCGGGTCGCGCAGATCCTGGCGCGACGCCGCAAGAACAACCCGCTGCTGGTGGGTGAGGCGGGCGTCGGCAAGACGGCGATTGCCGAAGGCCTGGCCAAGCGCATCGTCGACAACCAGGTTCCTGAGTTGCTGGCTGATAGCGTCGTCTACTCCCTCGACTTGGGTGCCCTGCTGGCGGGTACCAAATACCGTGGTGACTTCGAGAAGCGCTTCAAGGCGCTGCTCAACGAGCTGCGCAAACGCCCCCATGCGATCCTCTTCATCGATGAGATCCACACCATCATTGGTGCGGGTGCGGCATCGGGCGGGGTAATGGATGCGTCCAATCTGCTCAAGCCGCTGCTGTCCTCCGGGGAGATCCGTTGCATCGGCTCGACCACCTTCCAGGAATTCCGCGGCATCTTCGAGAAGGATCGCGCCCTGGCGCGTCGCTTCCAGAAGGTCGATGTAAGCGAGCCGTCGGTTGAAGACACCGTGGGCATCCTCAGGGGGCTCAAGGGCCGCTTCGAGCAGCACCACCACATCGAGTACAGCGACGAGGCTCTGCGGGCTGCTGCTGAGCTCGCTGCGCGCTATATCAACGATCGGCACATGCCGGACAAAGCCATCGACGTTATCGACGAGGCGGGGGCCTATCAGCGCCTGCAGCCGGAAGACAAGCGTGCTCCTCGTATCGATGTTGCGCAGGTCGAGGATATCGTCGCGAAAATCGCGCGGATTCCTCCAAAGCACGTCAATAGTTCCGACAAGGAATTGCTGCGTAACCTCGAGCGTGACCTGAAGCTGACCGTATTCGGCCAGGATGCCGCCATCGACTCGCTGTCGACGGCCATCAAGCTGTCCCGGGCGGGCCTCAAGTCGCCGGACAAGCCGGTGGGCTCCTTCCTCTTCGCGGGCCCCACGGGCGTCGGCAAGACCGAAGTCGCTCGCCAACTGGCGAAGGCGATGGGTATCGAGCTGGTGCGCTTCGACATGTCCGAGTACATGGAGCGGCACACTGTGTCACGCTTGATCGGTGCGCCTCCCGGGTACGTAGGTTTCGACCAGGGTGGCTTGCTCACCGAAGCCATCACCAAGATGCCGCATTGCGTGTTGCTGCTCGACGAGATCGAAAAGGCGCACCCCGAGGTCTTCAACCTGCTGCTGCAGGTGATGGACCACGGCACGCTGACCGACAACAACGGGCGCAAGGCGGACTTCCGCAACGTCATCGTGATCATGACCACCAACGCCGGTGCCGAGACCGCTGCGCGTGCCTCCATCGGCTTTACGCATCAGGACCATTCGTCCGATGCCATGGAGGTCATTCGCAAGAGCTTTACGCCGGAGTTCCGCAACCGCCTGGATACCATCATCCAGTTCGGTCGCCTCAGTCACGAAACCATCAAGAACGTGGTCGACAAGTTCCTCACCGAGTTGCAGGCGCAGCTGGAGGACAAGCGCGTTCAACTGGTGGTCAGCGACGAGGCGCGCGGCTGGCTTGGCGAGCGGGGTTATGACGTGCAGATGGGTGCTCGCCCGATGGCGCGCTTGATTCAGGACAAGATCAAGCGTCCGCTGGCGGAGCAGATCCTCTTTGGCGAGCTGGCTGAGCACGGCGGTGTCGTGCACATCGACGTCAAGGATGGTGAGCTCGAGTTCGATTTCGAGACCACTGCCGAAATGGCCTGACGATGGAGTAACGCAAAAAGCCCGGCTAGTGCCGGGCTTTTTGTTGTGGATCTGTCAGCGGGCGCGGTAGGTGATGCGGCCTTTGCTCAGATCGTAGGGAGTCAGTTCAACGCGAACCTTGTCACCGGTGAGGATGCGGATGTAGTTCTTGCGCATTTTCCCAGAAATATGCGCGGTGACGACGTGCCCGTTTTCCAACTCCACGCGGAACATGGTGTTAGGCAGGGTATCGATGACAGTGCCTTCCATTTCGAAGCTGTCTTCTTTCGACATGCAGTAAAGCCCTCGGTATCAATGATTGGCCGGGTGCAAACGGCGCCTGGCAAAAACGGCGTGCATTGTGCCCGAAAATTGCACCGTAAGCCAAGGGTTTCAGGTGAGGGTGACCCAGCGCTGGTTGACGAAGAGCTCGATGGGACGGTACTGGGTCTTGTAGTTCATCTTCCGGCAATTTTTGATCCAGTAGCCCAGATAGACCGCCTGGAGGCCCAGGCGCAGTGTTTCTCCGATCTGCCAGAGAATGGCGAAGCGGCCGAGGCTGCGGCGCTCCTCCGACGGGTCGTAGAAGGTGTAAACGGCGGAGAGGCCGTTGGGCAGGACATCGGTGACCGCTATGGCAACCAGGCGGCCGTCCAGGCGGAACTCGTAAAAGCGCGAGAAGGGCAGGTCGCGAACCAGGAAGGTGGAGAACTGGTCGCGGCTCGGTGGGTACATGTCGCCATCTGCGTGGCGCTCTTCGATATAGCGGGCGTAGAGGGCGTAGTACTCCTCGTTGAAGGTCGGGCGTACGGCGCGGACTTCGATATCGGTGTTGCGCTTGAGGATACGTCGCTGCTGGCGGCTGGGGGCGAAGGCTTCTGCGGGGATGCGTGCGGGGACGCAGGCGGTGCAGCGTTGGCAGTGGGGGCGGTAGAGGTGGTCGCCGCTGCGGCGAAAACCCATTTCCGAGAGTTCGGCGTAGACCTCCACATCCATCGGCTGACTGGGGTCGAGGAACAGTGTCGTGGCCTGTTCTTCGGGCAGGTAGCTGCAAGGATGCGGTTGAGTGGCATAGAACTTCAGGCGAGCCAGCTCGGTCATGGTCGAATCTCGAAAAAGCCTTCTGCAAGTGTAAGCCAGGGTTGGCGACTCGCCTAGGCGACGACCCAGTCGGCGCTGTTGGGTTGGTCGAGGTAGAGCTGCAGGTAGCGCGAAAACTTCTCGCGACTGATAGAGCGGGCGCCGAAGCTGTGCAGGTGCTGGGTCGGCATCTGGCAATCGATGAGCACGAAGCCCCAGCGGGACAGGTGCTGGGTCAGGGTGACGAAGCCGACCTTGGAGGCGTTGTCGGTGCGGCTGAACATCGACTCACCGAAGAACAGCTTGCCCATGGCGAGCCCGTACAGGCCGCCTACCAGCTCGTCTTCCAGCCAGACCTCGACCGAATGCGCGACGCCGCGGCGGTGCAGTTCCAGATAGGCGGCCTGCATCGGCGTGGTAATCCAGGTGCCGTCCGCGTAGCTGCGTGGCCCTGCGCACGCCTGGATGACGGCGGGGAAATCCTGGTCGAAGGTGATGCGGAAGCGCTGCTGGCGCATCAGCTTGGCCAGGCTGCGGGAGGTATGGATTTCCTGGGGTGGCAGGACGGTGCGTGGGTCTGGTGACCACCAGAGTATCGGCTGGCCATCCTGGAACCAGGGGAAGCAGCCGTGGCGGTATGCCTGGACCAGGCGCTCCGGGGAGAGGTCGCCACCCGCGGCCAGTAGGCCGTTCGGCTCGCGAAGGGCGCGCTCCAGGGGCGGGAAGATGAGGTTGTCGCGGCTCAGCCAGGTCAGCATGGAGGAGGGGAGGGCGGCGCGGATGGGCGCCGCCTCAGGGCCTTAGTTGTCGTCGAGGAATTTTTCGGCGTCCAGTGCGGCCATGCAGCCGGCGCCAGCGGAGGTGATGGCCTGGCGGTAGACGTGGTCGGCTACGTCGCCGGCGGCAAACACACCTTCGATGCTGCTGGCGGTTGCGTTGCCTTCGGAGCCGCCGCGTACTACCAGGTAGCCGTCGCGCATTTCCAACTGGCCCTGGAAGAGCTCGGTGTTGGGCTTGTGGCCGATGGCGATGAATACGCCAGCCAGGGGCATTTCACGGGTTTCGCCGCTGGTGGTGTCCTTCAGGCGCACGCCGGTGACGCCGGTGGCATCACCCAGTACTTCTTCCAAGGTGTGGTTCCAGTGCAGGCGAACGTTGCCGTTCTTGGCTTTCTCGAACAGTTTGTCCTGAAGGATCTTCTCCGAGCGCAGCTTGTCGCGGCGGTGGATCAGGTGGACTTCCTTGGCGATGTTGGAGAGGTACAGCGCTTCTTCGACTGCGGTATTGCCCCCGCCGATCACGCAGACCACCTGGTTGCGGTAGAAGAAGCCGTCGCAGGTGGCGCAGGCCGAAACGCCCTTGCCGGCAAAGGCTTCTTCGGACGGTAGGCCCAGGTACTGAGCGGAGGCGCCGGTGGCGATGATCAGGGCGTCGCAGCTATAGGTGCCGCTGTCGCCCTTGAGGATGAACGGGCGTTGCTGCAACTCGGCGGTGTGGATGTGGTCGTAGACGATCTCGGTGTCGAAACGCTCGGCGTGCTTCTGCATGCGCTCCATCAGGGCCGGGCCGGTGAGGCCTTCGACGTCACCGGGCCAGTTGTCGACTTCGGTGGTGATGGTCAGCTGGCCGCCGGGCTGGATGCCGGTGATGACGACGGGTTTGAGGTTAGCGCGGGCGGCATACACGGCGGCGGTGTAACCGGCCGGGCCGGAGCCCAGGATGATCAGGCGTGAATGCTTGACGTCGCTCATAAAAAGGCCTCATAAGTCTTTGTCACAAAAGAGAATGCATGCTCAAATTGAGCGCTGCGCAAGATGTTGGCGGCTATGCTACACCGAAGCACGAATCAGCGGCAAAACGCTCCAGGCTCAATGGGCGCGCTGTCGCGCCGGGTGGTTAAGCCCGTACAATAGGCGGCATTTCCGCCAGTAACCGATTCTTGAGCGCGCCTCGGGGCGCAGGAAAAAAGGCGTTTGAAGAATTCCACGAGTACCGCCCAGACGCCCGTCTGGCGCCAGCAATTGCATTACCGCCTCAAGGAAGGTGCGCTGATCGCGCTGGGCGCGTTGTGCCTTTACCTGTGGATGGCGCTGCTCACCTACGATTCCTCCGACCCGGGCTGGACCCACACCAGCAACGTCGAGCAGGTGCAGAACGCGGCGGGCCGCCTCGGCGCCTGGTTCGCCGACATCCTGTTCATGGCCCTGGGCTACTTCGCCTATATCTTCCCGTTGCTGCTGGCGATCAAGACGCTGCAGGTGTTCCGTCATCGCCATCAGGCTATCGACTGGAGTGGATGGCTGTTCTCCTGGCGCCTGATCGGCCTGGTGTTCCTGGTGCTTTCCGGCGCTGCGTTGGCCGATATCCATTTCCAGGACAGCGTCGGCATGCCCGCTTCTGCTGGCGGTGCGCTGGGCGAGAGCCTCAGCCACCTGGCGGTCAACGCCCTGAACGTCCAGGGCAGCACGCTGATGTTCTTCGCGCTGTTCCTCTTCGGCCTGACGGTGTTCACCGACCTGTCCTGGTTCAAGGTGATGGACCTGACCGGCAAGATCACCCTTGATCTCATCGAACTGATCCAGAGCCTGATCAACCGTTGGTGGAGCGCGCGCTCCGAGCGCAAGCTGCTGGTTGCCAAGCTGCGCGAGGTCGATGACCGCGTCAGCGAAGTCGCCGCACCTGTGGTTCGCGACAGCCGCGAGCAAGCCAAGGTCAAGGAGCGCCTGATAGAGCGCGAAGAGGCCCTGGCCAAGCACATGACCGAACGCGACAAGCGCCCGGCCCCCGTCATCACTCCGCCTGCGCCGGCCAAGGCGGCCGAGCCGAGCAAACGGGTGCAGAAGGAGAAACAGGCCCCGCTGTTCGTCGACAGCGCTGTGGAAGGCACCCTGCCACCCATCTCCATCCTCGATGCGGCGGAAAAGAAGCAGAAGAGCTACTCCCCGGAGTCCCTGGAGGCGATGTCGCGCCTGCTGGAAATCAAGCTCAAGGAGTTCGGGGTCGAGGTCATAGTCGAGTCCGTGCATCCGGGTCCGGTGATCACCCGTTTCGAGATCCAGCCCGCTGCGGGCGTCAAGGTCAGCCGTATTTCCAACCTGGCCAAGGACCTCGCACGTTCCCTGGCGGTGATCAGCGTGCGCGTCGTGGAAGTAATTCCCGGCAAGACCACCGTGGGCATCGAAATCCCCAACGAGGATCGACAGATCGTGCGCTTCTCCGAAGTGCTGTCCTCGACCGAATACGACGATGCCAAGTCCCCCGTGACCATGGCGCTGGGCCATGATATCGGCGGCCGCCCGGTAATCACCGACCTGGCCAGGATGCCCCACCTGCTGGTTGCCGGTACCACCGGTTCCGGTAAGTCCGTAGGTGTGAACGCCATGATCCTGTCGATCCTGTTCAAGTCCACGCCCGAGCAGGCGCGGCTGATCATGATCGACCCGAAGATGCTCGAACTGTCGATCTACGAAGGCATTCCGCACCTGCTGTGCCCGGTCGTGACCGACATGAAGGAAGCCGCCAACGCGCTGCGCTGGAGCGTGGCCGAGATGGAGCGGCGCTACAAGCTGATGGCCGCCATGGGCGTGCGTAACCTGGCCGGCTTCAACCGCAAGGTCAAGGATGCGGAAGAGGCGGGCACCCCGCTCACCGATCCGCTCTACCGTCGCGAGAGCATGGAGGACGAAGCGCCTCTGCTGAAGACGCTGCCCACCATCGTGGTCATCGTCGACGAATTCGCCGACATGATGATGATCGTCGGCAAGAAGGTGGAAGAGCTCATCGCCCGTATCGCGCAGAAGGCGCGTGCGGCGGGCATCCACCTGATCCTCGCCACCCAGCGCCCCTCGGTGGACGTGATCACCGGCCTGATTAAGGCCAACATCCCCACCCGCATGGCGTTCCAGGTTTCCAGCAAGATCGACTCGCGCACCATTCTCGACCAGGGCGGTGCCGAACAGCTGCTCGGCCACGGTGACATGCTCTACCTACCGCCGGGTACCGGCCTGCCCATCCGCGTCCATGGCGCCTTCGTTTCCGACGATGAAGTGCACCGCGTCGTGGAAGCCTGGAAGCTGCGTGGCGCCCCCGACTACATCGAAGACATCCTTGCCGGCGCCGAAGAAGGCGGTGGCTCCAGCGGTGGTTTCGATGGTGGCGAAGGCGGCGAGGGCAGCGAGGAAGACCCGCTCTACGACGAGGCCGTGCGCTTTGTGACCGAGAGCCGCAGGGCCTCGATTTCCGCTGTGCAGCGCAAGCTGAAGATCGGCTACAACCGTGCTGCACGGATGATCGAAGCGATGGAAATGGCTGGCGTCGTCACGCCCATGAACACCAACGGCTCGCGTGACGTAATCGCGCCGGGCCCGATTCGCGACTAACCCCGAACGAATTCTGATGAGGACCCCCATGCGACTGATCCGCATGCTGCTCGTTGCCGCGCTGAGTCTTGGCGCCCTGCAGGCCCAGGCCGATGACCAGGTAGCCATCGCCCGCCTGACTGAAATGCTCAACAAGGCACAGACCATTACCGGCCGCTTCTCCCAGCTGACCCTGGACGGCTCCGGCACCCAACTGCAGGAAACCTCCGGTGAGCTGGTGCTCAAGCGCCCCGGGCTGTTCCGCTGGCACACCGACGAGCCGATGGAGCAGCTGCTGGTATCCAACGGCCAGAAGGTCTGGCTGTATGACCCGGACCTGCAGCAGGTCACCATCCAGACCCTCGATCAGCGCCTGACCCATACGCCTGCGCTGCTGTTGTCGGGCGATGTGTCGAAGATCAGCGAGAACTTCGAGATCACCCACAAGGAAGGTGGCGACGTGGTCGACTTCATCCTCACGCCCAAGGCCAAGGACACCCTGTTCGACACCCTGCGCCTGTCCTTCCGCAACGGTGTGATTAACGACATGCAGCTGATCGACAGCGTCGGCCAGCGCACCAACATCCTCTTCCTCGGCGTGAAGATGAACCAGGCGATCGATGCCGCCCAGTTCGACTTCAAGGTTCCGGAAGGCGCCGACGTCATTCAGGAATAAGAGGCTTTTCGCGCAGCCATGGACCTGTTCCGTTCCGAGCCCATCGCCCAGCCCCTGGCCGCACGCCTGCGCGCCAGCAGCCTGGATGAGTACGTTGGCCAGGAGCACCTGTTGGCGCCGGGCAAGCCCCTGCGTGAGGCACTGGAGCAGGGTGCGCTGCACTCGATGATCTTCTGGGGGCCGCCGGGCGTGGGCAAGACCACTCTGGCCAAGCTTCTGGCCCAGGTCAGTGACGCCCATTTCGAGACGATTTCGGCGGTGCTCTCCGGCGTCAAGGAAATCCGCCAGTCGGTGGAGATGGCCAAGCAGCAGGCGGCCCAGTACGGTCGTCGCACCATCCTATTCGTCGACGAAGTGCACCGTTTCAACAAGTCCCAGCAGGACGCCTTCCTCCCTTACGTCGAGGACGGCACGCTGATCTTCATCGGCGCGACCACCGAAAACCCCTCGTTCGAACTGAACAACGCGCTGCTGTCCCGGGCCCGTGTCTATGTGCTCAAGAGCCTGGACGAGGCCGCATTGCGACGGCTTGTGGACCGTGCGTTGAACGAGGAAAAGGGTCTCGGCAAGCGCAAGCTGCGTCTGCCGGGCGAGAGCTTCGCCATTCTGCTCGCGGCTGCCGATGGCGATGGCCGGCGCCTGCTCAACCTGCTGGAGAATGCGGCCGACCTCGCCGAGGACGACAGCGACATCGAGCCCGAGCTGCTGCAGAACCTCCTGGGTGACAGTCGCCGTCGGTTCGACAAGGGTGGCGAGGCCTTCTACGACCAGATTTCCGCCTTGCACAAGTCCGTGCGCGGCTCCAGCCCCGATGGCGCGCTTTACTGGTATGCGCGGATGATCGACGGTGGCTGCGACCCGCTCTACATCGCCCGGCGCGTGGTGCGCATGGCCAGCGAGGACATCGGCAACGCCGATCCGCGCGCTCTGAGCCTGTGCCTGGCCGCCTGGGATGTGCAGGAGCGCCTCGGCAGTCCGGAGGGCGAGTTGGCGGTGGCCCAGGCCATCGTCTACCTGGCCTGCGCGCCGAAGAGCAATGCCGTCTATACCGCCTTCAAGACCGCCATGCGCGATGTCGCTGAAAACGGCTCCCATGAGGTTCCGCTGCACCTGCGCAACGCCCCGACCAAGTTGATGAAGCAGCTCGGCTACGGCGATGAGTACCGCTACGCCCATGACGAGCCGGATGCCTATGCGGCGGGTGAAGACTACTTCCCCGAAAACCTCGAGCCGCGCCAGTACTACCAGCCCGTGCCGCGTGGCCTGGAGCTGAAGATCCGCGACAAG
The DNA here is from genome assembly GCF_032621735.1 of Pseudomonas sp. zfem005. Lineage (NCBI taxonomy): Bacteria > Pseudomonadati > Pseudomonadota > Gammaproteobacteria > Pseudomonadales > Pseudomonadaceae > Pseudomonas > Pseudomonas sp. zfem005. The sequence goes on from NZ_JAVYJE010000014.1 coordinate 106,605, forward strand.
CTGGAGCACCTGGCCGGGCTCGACACCCGCAGCCCGAGGAAGAGGCGCCCATGATCCCCCTGGTCCTTTCCGTGGCGGTGGGGGGCATCGCCGGCACCCTGCTGCGCTTCGCCGCTGGCAATTGGGTCAACGCCCACTGGCCTCGCCACTTCTACCTCGGTACTCTTGCCGTCAATATCGTCGGTTGCCTGCTCATCGGTTTTCTCTACGGCCTGTTCCTGCAACGGCCCGAAGTGCCCGTCGAGATCCGTGCCGGGCTGATGGTCGGCTTTCTCGGCGGCCTGACGACGTTTTCTTCGTTTTCCCTCGACACGCTGCGCCTGCTGGAAAGCGGCCAGCTGCCCCTGGCCCTTGGCTATGCGGCGGTAAGCGTGCTGGGAGGCCTGTTCGCCACCTGGGCAGGCCTGACTCTGACCAAATTCTGATAGACGGGAACCTCACATGCTCGACTCCAAACTGGTACGCACCCAGACCCAGGAAGTAGCTGATCGCCTCGCCAGCCGCGGCTTCCAACTGGACGTGGCGCGCCTCGAATCCCTGGAAAACCAGCGCAAGTCCGTGCAGACCCGCACCGAGCAGCTGCAAGCCGAGCGCAACAGCCGCTCCAAGGCCATCGGCCAGGCCAAGCAGCGTGGCGAAGACATTGCACCGCTACTGGCGGATGTCGACCGCATGGGCAATGAGCTGGAAGAAGGCAAGCGCGAGCTGGAGAGCATCCAGGTCGAGCTGGACAACCTGCTGCTGAACATCCCCAACCTGCCTCACGAATCCGTGCCGGTGGGCGAGGACGAGGAGGGCAACGTCGAAGTTCGCCGTTGGGGCACTCCGCGCAGCTTCGATTTCGAGGTCAAGGACCACGTCAGCCTGGGCGAAACCCATGGCTGGCTGGACTTCGAGACCGCCGCCAAGCTCTCCGGCGCCCGTTTCGCGCTGCTGCGTGGCCCCATCGCCCGCCTGCATCGCGCCCTGGCGCAATTCATGATCAACCTGCACACCGCCGAGCACGGTTACGAAGAGGCTTATACGCCTTATCTGGTTCAGGCCCCCGCACTGCAAGGCACCGGCCAGCTGCCGAAGTTCGAGGAAGACCTGTTCAAGATCGGCCGCGAAGATGAGGCCGATCTGTACCTGATCCCCACCGCTGAAGTGTCCCTGACCAATATCGTGGCTGGCGCGATCCTCGACGCCAAGCAGCTGCCGCTGAAGTTCGTCGCCCACACGCCTTGCTTCCGCAGCGAAGCCGGCGCCTCCGGTCGTGATACCCGCGGGATGATCCGCCAGCACCAGTTCGACAAGGTCGAGATGGTGCAGATCGTCGAGCCGTCCAAGTCCTTCGAAGCGCTGGAAAGCCTGACCGGCAACGCCGAGAAGGTCCTGCAGCTGCTCGAGCTGCCGTACCGCGTTCTGGCCCTGTGCACCGGTGACATGGGCTTTGGCGCCACCAAGACCTATGACCTGGAAGTCTGGGTGCCGAGCCAGGACAAGTACCGCGAGATTTCCTCCTGCTCCAACTGTGGTGATTTCCAGGCTCGCCGCATGCAGGCCCGTTACCGCAATCCGGAAACCGGCAAGCCCGAACTGGTGCACACCCTCAACGGCTCCGGCCTGGCAGTCGGTCGTACCCTGGTGGCCGTGCTGGAGAACTACCAGCAGGCGGACGGTTCCATCCGCGTGCCGGACGTACTCAAGCCCTACATGGGCGGTATCGAAATCATCGGTTGATCCTCATCGCTCCCGCTCCGGCGGGAGTGACTTGAGTGCTCCCAGGCGCCCGCGTTCCGGTTCTCCCCGGATGCGGGCGTCGTTTTCCACGGCAACCACTGCAGCAAGGCTTCCCCATGGATTTCCTCCCGCTCTTCCATAACCTCCAGGGCCGCCAGGTGCTCGTCGTCGGCGGAGGCGAAGTCGCCCTGCGCAAGGCCCGCCTGCTGGCGGATGCCGGTGCGGTGCTGCGTGTGGTGGCGCCGGAGATCGATGGCCAGCTGACAGAACTGGTGCTGGCATCGCAGGGGCAGGCCCATCTCCGTGGTTACGAAGAGTCGGATCTCGATCAGTGCGTGCTGGCCATCGCCGCCACGGATGACGAGCCGCTCAACGCACTGATTTCTCAGCATGCGCAGGCACGCGGAGTACCGGTCAACGTGGTGGATGCGCCAGCCCTGTGCAGCGTTATCTTTCCCGCTATCGTCGATCGCTCGCCCCTGATCGTTGCCGTCTCCAGCGCTGGGGATGCACCGGTGCTGGCACGCTTGATCCGCGCCAAGATCGAAACCTGGATCCCATCCGCCTACGGCCAGCTCGCCGGGCTCGCCAGCCGTTTTCGCAGTCGGGTCAAGACGCTGTTCCCTGATGTGCAGCAGCGTCGGGTGTTCTGGGAGGACGTTTTCCAGGGGCCGATCGCCGAGCGCATGCTCGCCGGCCAGCCGGCCGAAGCCGAGCGCATGCTCGAGGAGCGCGTGGCTGGTGGTGGAGCCAAGCAGGCATTGGGTGAGGTTTACCTGGTGGGTGCGGGCCCTGGCGACCCCGATCTGCTGACCTTCCGTGCCTTGCGTCTGATGCAGCAAGCCGATGTGGTGCTCTACGACCGCCTGGTGGCGGGCCCCATCGTCGAGATGTGCCGTCGTGATGCCGAGCGTATCTACGTTGGCAAGCGCCGCTCGGAGCACGCCGTGCCCCAGGACGAAATCAATCGTCAGCTGATCGACCTGGCGCGCCAAGGCAAGCGCGTGCTGCGCCTGAAGGGCGGTGATCCGTTCATCTTCGGTCGGGGTGGCGAGGAAATCGGTGAGTTGGCCGCCAATGGCATTCCCTTCCAGGTGGTGCCTGGCATCACCGCAGCGTCGGGCTGTGCCGCCTATGCCGGGATTCCGCTGACCCACCGCGACTATGCGCAGTCGGTTCGCTTCGTCACCGGCCACCTCAAGGATGGCAGCAGCGACCTGCCCTGGACCGACTTGGTGGCGCCGGGGCAGACCCTGGTGTTCTACATGGGGTTGGTGGGCTTGCCGAGTATCTGCAGCGAGCTGATCCGCCACGGTCGCGCAGCGGATACGCCGGCCGCCCTGGTGCAGCAAGGCACCACCAGCAACCAGCGAGTTTTCACCGGTACCCTCGGCGACCTGCCGCAGCTGGTCGCCGAGCACGAGGTTCACGCCCCCACGCTGGTTATCGTGGGTGAGGTGGTGCAGCTGCGTGACAAGCTCGCCTGGTTCGAAGGGGCTCAGGCCGACTGAGCCACGCCCTTGCCTGGTAGGCGGTCGCGCCCATGGGGGTGGCTGAAGTCCTGCAGCGGGCCGGCGGGAATGATCCCGGTCGGGTTGATGGTGCGGTGGCTGCCGTAGTAGTGGCTCTTGATGTGCTCGAAGTCCACCGTATCGGCCACTCCGGGCCATTGGTACAGCTCGCGCAACCAGCCGGAGAGGTTGGGGTAGTCGGTGAGGCGACGCAGGTTGCACTTGAAGTGCCCGTGGTAGACGGCATCGAAGCGTATCAGCGTGGTGAACAGGCGCCAGTCGGCTTCGGTCAGGTGGATTCCGGCCAGGTAGCGGCGCTCGCCCAGTAGCGCTTCCAAGGTATCCAACTCATTGAACAGCTCGCCGAAGGCTTCCTCGTAGGCGTCCTGGGTGGTGGCGAAGCCTGCCCGATAGACGCCATTGTTGATCGCCGGGTAGATGCGTTCGTTCAGTGCATCGATTTCGCTGCGCAGGTGTTCCGGGTAGAAGTCCTGGCGATCATTGGTCAGGCCATCGAAGGCCGAGTTGAACATGCGGATGATCTCGGAGGACTCGTTGCTGACGATGCGCCCTTCGAACTTGTCCCACAGCAGCGGCACGGTCACGCGGCCGGTGTAGTCGGCGTCATCGCGGGTATAGCGCTGATGGAGGTAATCCAGGCCGTCGAGGGCATCGCCGCTCGATCCGTGGCCGCGATCGAAGGTCCAGCCGTTCTCCAGCATCAACCAGCTGACCACGGAAACGTCGATCAGGCTTTCGAGGCCTTTCAGCTTGCGGAAGATCAGCGTGCGGTGGGCCCAGGGGCAGGCCAGCGACACGTAGAGGTGGTAGCGGCCGGGCTCGGCGGTGAAGCCACCCTTGCCGCTCGGGCCGGGCGACCCGTCAGCGGTGATCCAGTTGCGCCGGCGCGCGCTTTCACGTTGGAAGCGACCGTCCTTGGCGGTGTCGTACCACTTGTCCTGCCATTTGCCTTCGACCAGCAATCCCATGGCTCTGACCCTCTGAAGTTGGAAATTGGGCTGAGTCTAATGGTGTTGAGTCGATTGAATGGCGCAAATTCAAAGTGTCTTTGATCGATTAAATCGAACGGTTCCGGTTGGCCCACAGCGTTTCCGCTTCGCTGAACGCTTCATCCCGGGGCTTGCCCAGGCCACGAAGGGCCAGGGCCATGGTGCTGAGAATGGCCAGGCGGGCGTAGCTGTCTTCAATGCTGCCGTCCCACACGCCCAGCAGCTGGGCCGCCTCGATGCGCTCGGGTTTGACATGGCGCAGGGGGGAGAGGGCTGGCCATTCCTCGTCCCAGTCGCTGCCGCCCATCGTGCCGTAGAGGTGGGAGGTGGCATCCGGGTTGACCTCGATCTCTCCACCTTCACCCTTGATCACGATGGCCGTGTCGCCGAGCAGTCGGCTGGCTTCACGGTGCACCGCCTGATAGCCCGGATGGAAGATGCTCTGCAGCCCGCAGCGTGCGCCCAGCGGGTTGAGGATGCGTGCCAGCGAGTGGATCGGCGAACGCAGGCCAAGGATGTTGCGCAGGTCGATCATTCGCTGTAGCGGTGCCGACCAGGCGCCCAGCGGGATGAATGCGAGGTTCTGCTCGTCCAGTGCCTGGGCGACGTCCTGCCAGTTCGTGCAGTCGGGTATGCCGAGCAGCTCCAGGCATTGCTCGGTGTAGATGCGACCGGCCGTGTGCAGGCCGCCGCCGTGCAGGAGGATGCGCACGCCGCCATGGGCCAGTGCCTTGGCGGCCAGCAGGAACCAGGGATGGTGGCGCTTCTTGCCCGCGTAGCTGGGCCAGTCGATGTCCACGGGAATGGCCGGGGCGTCGTTGCGCTCACGAAAGGCTTCAGTGAAGCCGGCCAGCTCTTCGGCACTTTCTTCCTTGTGCCGCAGCAGCATGAGAAAGGCGCCCAGTTGGCTGTCTTCGGTCTTGCCGTCCAGCAACATGCCCATGGCTTCGCGGGCTTCTTCGCGGGTCATGGGGCGGGCGCCACGCTTGCCCTTGCCGAGGATGCGCACGAACTGGGCGAAGGGGTGTTCAACGGGAGCGGCGGGAGTCATAGGCAATTGGTCGGCTTGGGCAGGCCGGCGAGCTTGGCGGCAAGCTTGGCCGGAGCGCCCTTGAATAGGTGGTTGAGATGCAGGCTGTTGCCCTTTTCCGGGCCGAGCTGCTGGGCGACGTACTTGATCAGTGGGCGATTGGCCGGCGACAGCTGGAACTCAGCGTAGAAACGCCGCAGCAAATCGAGGATTTCCCAATGCTCGGCCCGTAGCGTGATTTCTTCGCGGAGGGCCAGGGCTTCAGCGACCGCCGGGGACCAGTCCGCCAGCTCTTGCAGGTAGCCGTCCTTGTCCAGCGGGATGCACTGTCCGTTGAGGTCGAGGCTGCTCATAGCCAGCTGTTCACCTTGTCGTGCTGGATGCAAAGCGCCACGAACCCCGGGTAGTCGAGCGGCGTGATGCGCGAGGGCAGGGCGCCGAGCGCACGCGCGGCCACATCTTCTTCCAGGGCGAAAAGGGCGATGCCAGCCGGGAGGGCTTCCAGCTGCTCAAGCGGGGCGGTCGACTGGCGCAGGGCCTGGACGGCTTCACCGCTGAGCAGCAGCGCGTCCTGTTCGCCCAGCAGGCGCAGGCAGCTGGTGAAGCGATCGTCACCGAATGGCGAGTGGGAAAGAACGTGCAATGTGCTCATCAGAGGGTGATTACCTGATCATGGCGCCCGATTAGGGAACGCAGGGCTGCGTCATCCAGGACCTCGACGGGAAGATTCAGCCCGTCGGCGGTCAGGCCACGTTTGTCCAGGCTGTAGGCGCAGGCGTAGAGGGCTTCCACGCCGAACAGCGGCAGGGCCTGCAGGTTGGCGGTCAGGTCTTTCTGCTGCAGTTTTGCGGGGGCCTGGTTGTTGGCGAGCTGGAAGACACCGTCGTCTAGAAACAGCATTGCCAGCGGCAGGTCGAAGGCACCGCCTGCTAGCGCGATATCCAGCGCCTCACGGGCACCGGGGCCGGCCCAGGGCGCGCTACGGCTGATGATCAGCGTGGACTTGGCCATATCAATTCCCTCCAAAGCAGATCAGGCGATCGGCCATCTGTGCAGCCTCATGCAGCTGGCCCAGGCCGGAAAGTTCCCATCCCGGCGCCAGGTTGGCGGCTGCGCGGCCATAGCGTTCGGCCTCTTCCTGGTTGATCACGCCGCGGCGCAGGGCGGCAGCGATGCAGACCACACCGTCCAGCTGGTGGTTGGCCAGAAGATTGGCCCAGTCGCGGGCAATGTCCGGCTCGTCCTGTGGGGTCACCACATTGGCGGAGGCGCTGTGGACACCGTCCTGATAGAAGAACAGCCGGGTAATTTCGTGACCACCGTCCAGTACGGCCTCGGCGAAGCGCAGGGCGCGGCGGGAGGAGGGCGCATGAGCGGGGGCGAAGAGGGCGATGGCGAATTTCATGAGGGTGCTTCGACACAGGATTGCTGGGCGCAATGATACGGCTTGCGTCCAGGTTTTGCAGGCAAGAAAAAGCCCGCCGAAGCGGGCTCTTGCAAGGCGTTGCTATCAGTCGTCGCCGCTCATCACGCCGAAGATCTGCAGCAGGCTGACGAACAGGTTGTAGATCGACACGTACAGGCTGATGGTCGCCATGATGTAGTTGCGCTCACCGCCATGGATGATCGCACTGGTCTGATAAAGGATGCAGACCGAGGCGAACACCACGAAGCCGGCGCTGATCGCCAGTTGCAGGCCGCTGATCTCGAAGAAGAAGCTCGCCAGCATGGCGCCGATCAGGACGAAGAAGCCCGCGGTGATGAAGCCGCCGAGGAAGCTCATGTCCTTGCGGGTGGTCAGCACGTAGGCGGACAGGCCGAAGAACACCAGGGCCGTCATGGCGAAGGCCGAGCTGATCACCTCGCCGCCGTTGGGCATGCCCAGGTAGCGGTTGAGGATCGGGCCCAGGGTGTAACCCATGAAACCGGTCAGGGCGAAGGTGGAAAGCAGGCCCCAGGACGAGTTACGCAGTTTTACGGTGAGGAAGAACAGGCCGTAGAAACCGATCAGCACCACGAAGATGCTCGGGTAGGCGACGCGCATCTGCTGCGCGACATAGGCGACCAGGCCACTGAAAGCCAGGGTCAGCGCCAGCAGCCCGTAGGTATTGCGCAGCACACGGCTGACTTCGAGCCCGCCGGCCTGCGCCTGGTTCAGTACGTAATCTTGATCGCTCATTTGCAAAACTCCTGCAAGAAATTGGGTCCGTGACCGCAGTCGAGCGAAATGATAACAGAGGTCGACACCGGCTCTGTTGCGAGAGTTTGACAGCGTGTTGCGTTCGGGTAGTATGGCGACCCGCAAATGCGGAGGTGTGGCCGAGTGGTTGAAGGCAGCGGTCTTGAAAACCGCCGATGGGCAACTATCCGTGAGTTCGAATCTCACCGCCTCCGCCATATATTTACACCGCAAAGCCCCGTTCTTCGGGGCTTTGTCGTTTCTGGGCCTTGGCTACCTGGATTGTCTTGCGCTTAACGGTCTTGTGTCTTCAAGTGTTGCTGGGCGCTCAGGTTGTGGTCGACAGGGTCGATGTCGCGCCACTGCCAGCCTTGATGTCAGGATCCTGGATCCTTCTGATGAACCACCTACCCAGTTCGGAGAGTGAATAGACCAGCTCTGCGGCTTGGCGGCCGCCGTTATTGCTGAAGCTGGTTCTCTGGGTGAACGAGTCGTTGAGCAGGCCCTTGGCAATGAGCTCGGAGATGCACAGTGCGATCAGGTTCGGGTCGAAGGCTGTGAGCTTGGGGTCCAATGGTATTGCATTCGGGGTGCTCTGACCCACGCTGAAGATGATGGCCTTGCCGCGTGCGTCCTGCCCCAATGCCGCGGCTTCGCGCAGGATGATGATGTGGACGTCCTCCAGCTCTCTGATGAGTTTCAGCACCTGTGAAAGCTCGTTCCAGTCAGTTGAGCTGTTCATCCATGCATGCGCGAGGATGGCGGCGAAGTAGTTGGCCTTCCTTTGGCTCGTGCTGCCCATGAGCGCGGTGATGCATACATGCAGCGCCGCCATGAATTCTTCTGACTCAGGGTCTGGGGCGTTGCGATCCACTCTTCTTGCCAGGTGCTCGAAGAGGCTGTCCAGCCGCTTGATGTTGTAGCTGGCCACATGATTGGAGGCGATTCGGTCGATCGTCCCGCCTCCCAGTAGATTCACCGCCCAGACGAAATAGGGAAACAGGACGCTGTCTTCGTACTTCTTGAATGCTTCGACGAGAACGCTGGGCTTGTTCGCGTAGGCCATTGCGGAGCTTGAGCGTTGCTGGATCAGTTCGTTGTCACTCATGGGGTTTCCTCGTTGCAAGTACGGCGATGGTAGGGACCCGGTTGCTCCTCCCGCAACGCAACACGCCGTACTTGCTCGTGGATGACGTTCTCCGTGGCCTTGGCAGGTGCTACTTAGCCGACCAAGCAATAAAGCGCTGCTCCAACTCCTCGCCGTGGTCCAGCCAGAACTGCGCATCGACTTTCAGCGCCGGTGCGATGTTCTCTGGCGCGGTGGGGAAGTCCGCCCGTGTGGCGGGCGTAACCATGTCGAGTGCGCGAAGGTTCACTGGTCCGTTGTGCATGATCTCGGCAAAGCGTGCCTGTTGATCGGGCTGGCTGGTGAACTGCATGAAGTGCAGGGCGGCGGTTTGATTGCGGCTGCCTTTGACGATGGCCCAGTTGTCCATGTCGTAGAGACTTCCGGCCCAGATCACCGGGAAGTCGTAGCCATCCTTGCGCGCACCTATCGCCCTGGCGGTGTAGCCGGAGGTCATGACGACATCGCGCGAGGCCAGCCACTGTAAGGGTTGAGCCCCTGTTTCCCACCACTGGATATGGGGCTTGATCTGGTCCAGCTTGCGGAATGCGCGCTCGACGCCCTGGGGGTTCGATAGCACCTCGTAAACCTGCTCGGAGGGCACACCGTCGGCCATCAGGGCGATTTCCAAGGTGAGCTTGGCGCCCTTGCGCAGGGCGCGTTTGCCGGGGAATGCATCCAGGTCCCAGAAGTCCGCCCAGCCTTTGGGGGCGGCTGCCAGCGCCTTGGCGTCGTAGGTCAAGGCGGTCGACCAGATGAATATGCCCACGCCGCACTCGCTGATCGCATCGTCGATCAGGTCTTCGACATTCAATTGCTGCAGCGGTGGCAGGGGCTCGAAAAGGCCCTCTTCGCAGCCTCGCTGCAGGTCGGCGTGGTCTACCTCGACCAGGTCCCAGCTGATGGCGCCGGTTGCGACCATGGCCTTGATCCTGCCCAGTTCGCCGTTGTAGTCGTCCGAGCGCACCGAGGTGCCATGGGCTTGCTCAAAGGGCGTGTAGAACGCTGCTTGCTGGGCTTGCTTGTTCAGGCCGCCCAGGGAGACGACGGTCAGAGTGGAGGCGTGGGCTTCGAGTGCCGAGATGGCAATGAAGAAAGCGACTGCTGAAGGCTTGAGCATGATCGATATCCCTTGTTCTTTTTGTGATTTCAAGGTGGCGATCAGGGCTTCTCGTCCACCGTCCGGCATGCAGGGCCATCCTAGGGGTGAGCCGTTGGCGGTGCGTGGAAATAGCCTCCCGCAGGCAGGGAGGTTTTTTCCGATACATTCGCACTCGTGAGTTCCACTGTGTTTGACGAGGGTGAGCGGGGTAGGGGGCAAGCATGAGTGACTATGGCAACTATCGACTGCCGTCCCTGGATGCCATGCAGGCATTCGTGGCCGCTGCTCGCCTTGGTTCGTTCGAGCGTGCCGCCGAGGAGTTGTCGCTGACGGGCAGCGCGCTGAGAAAGCGGGTCTCCGGGATCGAGCAGTTGCTGGGTGTGCAGTTGCTCAATCGCCGTGACGGCGCCTTGTCATTGACGGCACAGGGGCAGGTCTACCTGGAGCAGATCAGGCCAGTGATGGCGCAACTCGTGGCGATTCCCATGCACAGTCGTCTGGTGCAGCGTCGGCAGCGCCTGGCCATTTCCTGTCCGCCGACCTTCGCACGGCAAATCCTTATTCCACGCCTGGCGGAGCATTGCCTGGCCCACCCCGGCGTCGATCTGGAAATCCAGGTGACGGCGCCGCTGAATGGCGCCGGGAATGGCGCGAGTGATGTCGATATCTTCGGCGGGAGCCCCGAGGGTTCATGTGCTCTACCGCTTCTCGATGAGTGGCTGCAGCCCCTGGCTGCTCCGCAGTTGCTGGCCCGGCTCTCGGTGCCCGGCAGCGCGCCGGACTTCAGTCGCCTGCCACTTCTTCGTTCCCCCCTTGAGCCCTGGCGGCCTTGGTTGGCGGCTGCCGGGCTGTCCCTGCCAGAGCCTGACCAGGGGCCTGCGCTGCTCGACCTGGGCATGATGCTGGAGGCTGCGGCCAATGGTCAGGGCGTGGTCCTCGCCCGGCCTTCACTGGCTCGCCCGTGGTTGGCGGACGGGCAGCTGGTGCCCCTTGGGCGTGTGCGCAGCCGGCCTTCCTACCACTACGAAGCGGTGCTGCTGAAGGCCTCGCCGGCTGCCGATGCATTCCTGGTGTGGTTGAGGTCGATCTGCAGCGAAGCGGTGACTCAGTCGCAGGCGCAGATGGATGAACTGCTCGCGGAATAATCCGCCTGGGTAGCGGGAATTCTTTTCCTCATCCGCCACAGGTTGGCTCGCTAGCATCTTCTCCGAATTGCCCGAGGAGGCTTGCATGCCCACCATCACCTGTGTCGAAGACCTTCGTGCGCTGGCCCGTCGACGCGTTCCGAGAATGTTCTACGACTATGTCGATGCCGGCTCCTGGACCGAGACCACCTACCGGGAGAACCAGGCTGATTTCGCCCGGATCAAGTTACGCCAGCGTGTTGGCCGCGATATCGAGCATCGCTCGTTGGCGACCCGGATGCTGGGCGTCGACATGGCCATGCCGCTGGCCATCGCGCCCACCGGCCTGGCCGGCATGCTGCGCGCCGACGGCGAGATACTGGCGGCGCGAGCAGCAGCGCGTGCGGGCATCCGCTACACCTTGTCGACGGTCAGCATCTGCTCCCTGGAGGACATTGCCGAAGCGGTCGGTGCGCCGTTCTGGTTCCAGCTCTATGTCATGCGGGACCGTGGGTTCGTCGGTAGCTTGATCGACAGGGCCAAGGCCGCTGGCTGCGACGCGCTGGTGCTGACCCTCGACCTGCCGCTGAGCGGTCAGCGCCACAAGGATCTGAAAAACGGCTTGAGCACGCCGCCCCGGCTAACCGCCGCCAATCTGCTGGATATCCTCTGCAAGCCCCGCTGGGCTGCGGGTATGTTGCGTACCCGGCGTCATCACTTCGGCAATGTCATGGGCCATGTGAAGGGGGTGGATGATCTGCATCGGCTGGCCGACTGGACCCTGGAGCAGTTCGACCCGAGCTTCAACTGGGGTGATATCGCCTGGATCAAGCAGCGCTGGGGCGGCAAGTTGGTGCTCAAGGGCATTCTCGACGCGGAGGATGCTCGTATCGCCGCCAGCCTCGGCGCCGACGCCTTGATCGTCAGCAACCACGGTGGCCGTCAGCTGGATGGAGCACCTTCGAGCATCAGTGCGTTGCCCGCCATAGTCGAGGCGGTGGGTGAGCAGGCGGAGGTCTGGCTGGACGGTGGCATTCGCAGCGGGCAGGACGTGATCAAGTCCCTGGCCCTCGGCGCTCGCGCCGCATTGATCGGCAGGGCGCATCTCTATGGCCTTGGCGCCTTGGGGGAGGAGGGGGTCGGCAAGGTGCTGGAAATCATCGGCCGAGAAATGGACCTGACGCTGGCGCTATGTGGCTACAAGGATGCCCGTGGGCTCGATCATCGCATCCTGGTTCCGGGAAGCTTCCCATTGCCGTAGATGAAATGCCCGGTAAGACATAGCCTCCTGCCATGACTGGCTTCGGGGTCGAGCCGGCGTGGAGAATCCTTGCAACGGATCGTCGCATCGGAGCGCGATGGCGCATGCAGGGATGACCATGAAACACATGCCGGAAAAGCGTGAAGCGACACTGGATGGGCAGCGCCAGGCTGGCTGACACGGCGCACTCCATAAGACGAAATAAGCAACGAGCGCGAGACGCTGGCGCAGATGGCGGCGCCTGGCTTTCCGCCGATCCCGCTGCGGGTGCTATCGGGTGCGCGGCGGCCTCCTGCCTGGCTGATGTCCGCCGAAGCCGTCGCCTTGCGGGAGCGCAACCAGCTTGGGTTGTCCGCGCTTTCTCCTTATGGTCAGCGGTTGCTGGCGGTCCGCAGTGGGCACTTCCCGCAGATGTCCGAGCCTGGGGGGCGTATTGCAGGTTTTGCAGCAACGCATCGAGGCCGCAGATTCTCGCTAAGGCGAGACCGGCCGCGCGCTTTCGGTTCGCTGGTCGCCCGATTGCAGCCATAACTTTCAGGCGGTGCTGTGATGTGCCACCTTGAGAGTGCGTCTCTCTGCCTGGTGCTCGATTGTCAGCCCCTATGGACTGTGTTTTCCTGGCGCTTGCTATTTGACGGCGATGAATCAAGCTAGGTCTTGTGAGGCTGTCTTGATAATGTATCTGCCTTTCTACAATCCAGCCGCCCAGGCGGTCTGCGATGCACTGCGAGGTGTCGCTTGATTAGGGTACTGGTGGTCGATGACCACGATCTGGTTCGTACAGGTATAACGCGCATGCTGGCCGATATAGACGGCCTGCAGGTGATCGGGCAGGCCGACAGCGGCGAAGAGGCGCTCAAGAAGGCGCGTGAGCTCAAGCCGGATGTCGTGCTCATGGACGTGAAGATGCCGGGCATCGGCGGCTTGGAGGCGACCCGCAAGCTGTTGCGCAGCCATCCGGACGTCAAGGTGGTGGCCGTTACCGTCTGCGAGGAAGACCCGTTCCCCACGCGTTTGCTGCAGGTTGGTGCTGCCGGTTACCTCACCAAGGGCGCGGCATTGGAAGAGATGGTCCAGGCCATTCGCCAGGTGTTCGGTGGGCAGCGCTATATCAGCCCGCAGATCGCTCAGCAGTTGGCGCTGAAATCCTTCCAGCCGCAAACCAGTGGTTCGCCCTTCGACCTGCTTTCCGAGCGCGAGATCCAGATCGCCCTGATGATCGCCAACTGCCAGAAGGTGCAGACCATCTCCGACAAGCTGTGCCTGTCGCCCAAGACCGTGAACACCTACCGGTACCGGATCTTCGACAAGCTCTCCATTTCCAGTGACGTCGAGCTGGCCCTCCTGGCCGTGCGCCACGGCATGGTGGACGCCGTCAGCTAAGATGCCCGACATTTTCGACGCAACTGATTTCCTTGCCGCCTGCAGCGGGCGCCCGGGTGTTTACCGGATGTTCGAAGAGGGCGGCAAGCTCCTCTATGTGGGCAAGGCCAAGAACCTCAAGAAGCGCCTCGCCAGCTACTTCCGCAAGACCGGGCTGGCACCCAAGACCGCCGCCCTGGTGGCGAAGATCGCGCAGATTGAAACCACCATCACCGCCAACGAGACCGAGGCGCTGCTGCTCGAGCAGACCCTGATCAAGGAGTGGCGCCCGCCGTACAACATCCTGTTGCGCGACGACAAATCCTATCCCTATGTGCACCTGTCCGATGGCCCGTACCCGCGCCTGAGCATCCACCGTGGTGCGAAGAAGCGGAAGGGGCGCTATTTCGGGCCCTATCCAAGCGCCGGGGCCATTCGCGAAAGTCTCGCCTTGCTGCAGAAGGCCTTTCTCGTGCGCCAGTGTGAGGACAGCTACTTCCGCAACCGCACCAGGCCCTGCCTGCAATACCAGATCAAGCGTTGCAAGGGGCCGTGCGTGGATTTGGTCGAGCCGGCCGAGTACGCCGAGGACGTGCGGCATTCGGTGATGTTTCTCGAGGGCCGCAGCAATGCGCTGGCCGAGGAGCTGTCCAGCAGCATGGAGCAGGCCTCGATGCGGCTGGAGTTCGAGCGGGCCGCCGAGCTGCGCGATCAGGTCGCCATCCTGCGCCGCGTCCAGGATCAGCAGAGCATCGAGGGCGGTACCGGGGATGTGGATGTGGTCGCTGCCATCGTCAACCCGGGCGGTGCCTGTGTGCACATGATCAGCGTGCGCGGCGGGCGAGTGCTTGGCAGCAAGAACTTCTTCCCCCAGGTCGCTATCGAGGAGGAGGTGGGTGATGTACTGGTGGCCTTCATTGCCCAGTACTACCTGAGCAACATGGAGCGCGACCTGCCCCAGGAGCTCATCGTCAATACCGTCCATGAGGACTTCCCCACGCTGATCCAGGCCGTCGCCGAACTGCGTGGGCGGGAGCTGAGCATCAGTCATCGGGTGCGGACCAACCGCGCCCGCTGGCAGCAACTGGCTGTCACCAACGCCGAACAGGCCCTGGCTGCGCGCCTCGCCAATCGTCAGCACATGGCTGACAAGTTCGAAGCACTGGCCGAGGTACTGGACCTGGACGAGCCGCCGCAACGGCTGGAGTGCTACGACATCAGCCACTCCAGTGGTGAAGCGACCGTTGCCTCTTGCGTGGTCTTTGGGCCGGAAGGTGCGCTGAAGTCGGACTACCGCCGTTACAACATCGAAGGCGTCACCGCTGGCGACGACTATGCCGCCATGCACCAGGCGCTGACCCGGCGCTTCAGCAAGCTCAAGGAAGGTGAGGGCAAGTTGCCCGACATCCTGCTGGTCGACGGCGGCAAGGGCCAGATGGCGATGGCGCAGGAAGTGCTCCAGGAGCTGGCTGTGCCCGAGCTCATCCTTCTGGGTGTCGCCAAGGGCGTGACCCGCAAGCCCGGCTTCGAGACCCTTTACCTGAACGATGCGGCTCATGAGTTCACCTTGCCGGCGGACTCGCCCGCGCTGCACCTGATCCAGCAGATCCGCGACGAAGCCCACCGTTTCGCTATCACGGGCCATCGCGCTCGTCGTGGAAAGGCTCGGCGGACTTCCAGCCTGGAAGAAGTGGCGGGCGTGGGGCCAAAGCGTCGGCGCGAGCTGCTCAAGCACTTCGGTGGGCTGCAGGAACTGTCCCGCGCCAGCATCGAGGAAATCGCCAAGGCGCCTGGTATCAGCAAAAAGCTCGCAGAGTCGATTTATGCAGCCCTGCACAGCGAGTAGAATGCCCGCTCATTTCCGGTTCAGCTGTCACGATGAATATTCCTAATCTCCTCACCGTTCTGCGCGTTCTGCTGATTCCCGTCTTCATCCTGCTCTTCTATATGCCGTTTTCCTGGAGCTACCTGGCAGCCAGTGCGGTGTTCGCTGTGGCGGCGGTGACCGACTGGTTCGATGGCTACCTGGCCCGGCGCTGGGAGCAGAGCACCCCCTTCGGCGCCTTCCTCGACCCCGTGGCCGACAAGTTGATGGTCGCCGTGGCGCTGGTGCTGCTGGTGGAGGAGCATCACAACCTGTGGCTGAGCCTGCCGGCCGCCATCATCATCGGCCGCGAGATCGTCGTCTCCGCGCTGCGCGAATGGATGGCCGAGATCGGCGCCCGCGCCCATGTGGCGGTATCCAATCTCGGTAAATGGAAGACTGCCGCGCAGATGCTGGCACTGGTGATCCTGCTGGCCAACCCGCCGCATTTCACCTTCTGGGTGCTGGTGGGCTATGTGCTGCTGATCATCGCTGCCGGCCTTACCCTGTGGTCGATGCTGCACTACCTGCTGGCCGCCTGGCCGCATCTCAGCACCGAGCCGAAAAAGAAATAAACTTTTTTGAATCAAGGGGTTGACGGGCGCTTATGAATCTATAGAATGGCGCCCGTCACCAAGACAAAGCGGGAATAGCTCAGTTGGTAGAGCACGACCTTGCCAAGGTCGGGGTCGCGAGTTCGAGTCTCGTTTCCCGCTCCAGATTGTCACGATAGACGCCGCCCCAAGCGGCGTCTTCGTTTGAGGCCGGATGGCAGAGTGGTCATGCAGCGGATTGCAAATCCGTGTACGCCGGTTCGATTCCGACTCTGGCCTCCAATACAAAGCCCCGCAGGCTCACGCCTGTGGGGCTTTTTCTTTGCCTACTGAAAGGCGTCGTTTCCGCAACTTTGAGGATCGTTTCCGCAATCTGCCGTCATCATTTGTGGGTATTCTGCGGAGTGTTTTTGTCGGCTTGCGTGGGGAGGAGTGGCTGTATATAGTCCTGCCCTCGCGAAAGGGAGGGCACTCTTCCCATCGCTCAGCGCTACCGCCCGAATGGCGAAATCGGTAGACGCAAGGGACTTAAAATCCCTCGCTGGTAACAGCGTGCCGGTTCGACCCCGGCTTCGGGCACCATACGAATCAAGGGCTTGCGTGCATCATGTGCGCAGGCCCTTGTCGTTTCTTGTTCCGCAATTCCAGGGTTGTTGCGCAGTTCAGCGCGTCGAGACGACGACGCGGTAGCCGGGCGCTCAGCCCTATCTGGGTATTCCGCAAGTGAAAAGCCCTGCGCCTGGATGAGGCCGCAGGGCATTCAATGCTATGCGGCGCCGCGTGCTGCCTTGGCTGGTCTGTAGAGGTCTTCGAAGACGTGGCCGGGCATCCAGGTTTCGTATTGTGCGGGGGTGTCGATGTTCCGCACTACGAGGTAGCCGGCGAAGATGCGGTCAGCGCTGGGCGGATGCTTCATGTTGTTGGATTTTGCGAGTTTCTGGTGGCGGTGGCCGTATTCGCGATTCGACAGCTCGCAGGCCCGGACTATCAGGTGGCCAGCCACTGGTGCGCCCTTGAACGCTTCGAAAATCGGCATATCACTAACCTGGATGTACGCCCGATTGAGGTCGTATGACATGGCGATGCCCTCCATGGAGTAAATGTTCAGGGAGCGTAGAAGTGACCTGGCCTCAACGCAAAGAACCTTCGATCGGTTCGACGAGATACCCCTGACTGCGTTCATAGGTTGGCTGGACCGCATTGCTGCAGCCGGAAAAGGGCGCACGCGCCCTCGTTCTACGGGTGAAAGGACCGGTTCAAGCGGTCAGCTTGGGGTGAGGCACGCCAGCCTGGATGCGTTCGTAGACTTCCTTGCGATGCACGGCAACGTTCTTCGGCGCGACGATGCCGAACTTCACCTGATGCCCGTGGATGCTGATCACTTCCACCGTGATGCCGCCTTCTATGACGAAGCGTTCGCCGACCGAATTGATGAACAGCTGCATGACGGATCTCCCATAGGGTTGTCGTGGGGCACTCCGGCAGCGCTTCCGGAAATCGGCATGACGTCCCGACTGACATGGATTGCAGCTACCTGATCTCCTGACCTATCGCCATGTTTCGAAGTTCCATCCTTCTGGATGCGTGGTTGTGCGCTTGCCTTTTCCGTACGAAGGATAGGGGCGGTTCCGCTTGTCCGATTTCCCCGCCGGGTTTGAACCCCTGTGCGGGCAGGCTGCTCAAATTTGAAATTTTTCTTGCAGTACCGGGCTCCGCGCATGTGTTGCCATGCTTTTCAGCTAGCCTGAGTGCTGCCTGAAGGAGTCAGGTTCAAGAGGTGCATGAATGGAATCCAAGGAACAGCAGTTGGTTCGCCTGCTCAGTCTTACAACCCGCAGTCTCACCCACCTAACCGCCGCGATGACCGAAATGTCGTTCGAGATGATGCGCAGCGACGACCAGGCCATCAAACAGGCCGGGCAACGCATGATCGATCACCTCGCGGCCATCGGTGCCGGCCTCGATCAGCACTGGGAAACCCTCGGCACCTACGCCGGCGAGCCCGTGGTCCACGAGTCCACCGAAACCCTGGTCGAGGTCGAGCTCAACCTTCCCGCCGACGGGCGCTGAGCGCCATCACGGCGCGGTCATCCCGCTGTCACCGTTCTGCCACCGGAGTCCGCTGCAATCCCTGTATCCATAGAGGGAGGGTGAGCCATGCAGCTTTGCGTCGTCGGTGCGGGTTACGTCGGGCTGGTGGCGGCGGCCTGTTTCGCCGAGATGGGTAATCGGGTCGTCTGCGTCGAGCGCGATCCCTGGCGCCTCGCACGCCTGCAGCGTGGCGAGCCGACGATCTACGAGCCCGGCCTGGAAGCCATGTTGAAGATGCACCTCGCCAGCGGCCAACTGAGCTTCAGTGCGCAGCTGGAGGAGGGCATCGACCGGGCAGAGATCATCTTCATCGCCGTCGGCACCCCCAGCGGCGAGGACGGCTCTGCCGACCTTTCCCACGTGCTGGCGGTGGCCGATCAGCTGGGCGCCAGGCTGCGGCGGCCCTGCCTGGTGGTGAACAAGTCCACGGTGCCGGTGGGTACGGCGGAGCGGGTGGCCGATCGCATCCACATGGCGCTCGCCAGGCGTGACCTGGCATTCAGCGTGCCAGTGGCGAGCAACCCCGAATTCCTCAAGGAGGGTTCGGCGATCGACGATTTCATGCGGCCGGACCGCATCATCATCGGCTGTGACGACCCGGCCTCCGGCGAGTTGCTGCGCCGCCTCTACGCGCCGTTCTCGCGCAACCATGACCGGGTGCTGGTGATGGCCACCCGTGCCGCCGAATTCAGCAAGTACGCCGCCAATGCCTTCCTCGCCACGCGCATCTCCTTCATGAACGAGATGGCCGGCCTCTGCGCGCGCCTGGGTGTCGATGTGGAGGAGGTGCGCCGTGGCATCGGCAGTGATCGGCGCATCGGCACCCACTTCATCTATGCCGGCTGCGGCTACGGTGGCTCGTGCTTCCCCAAGGATGTGCGCGCGCTGATCCGTTGTGCCGAGCAGGAAGGCATCGAGCCCGGCATCCTGCGGGCGGTCGAGGCGCGCAATGCGCTGCAGAAGACTTTGCTTTTCCAGTCCGTGCGCGAGCACTTCAATGGTTTCGTGCGGGGGCGCACCGTTGCGCTCTGGGGCCTTGCCTTCAAGCCCGGTACCGATGACCTGCGCGAGGCGCCGAGCCTGGTGCTGCTGGATGCGCTGCTCGCTGCGGGCGCGCGCGTTCGCGCCTGTGATCCCGTGGCGGTGTCAGCGGTGGCGGCGCGCTACCCGGAGCAGCTCGCCAGCGGGCAGCTACACTTGGGCGACTCGCCGTACCAGGCGGTGGAAAATGCCGACGCCCTGGTGCTGGTGACCGAATGGAAGCAGTTCCGGCAGCCGAACTTCGAGCGGATTCGCGGTCTGATGAAAATGCCGGTCATCTTCGATGGCAGGAATCTCTACGACCCGGCGCAGCTGGCTGGAATGGGGTTTCTATATCGCGGCATCGGACGCCCAGCAGCTGGGCATTGTAAGGCGACTGCGGCCTGATTAGACTGCGCGGCAGTTTGCCCAACACCCCACCTTTTCAAGGTTAAACATGATCAAGAAATGCCTGTTCCCGGCCGCTGGTTACGGTACCCGTTTTCTGCCAGCCACCAAGGCCATGCCCAAGGAAATGCTGCCGGTGGTGAACAAGCCACTGATCCAGTACGGCGTTGAAGAGGCCCTCGACGCAGGCCTCAGCGAGATCTCCATCGTCACCGGCCGCGGCAAGCGCGCCCTGGAAGACCACTTCGACATCAGCTACGAGCTGGAGCACCAGATCAAGGGCACCGACAAGGAGAAATACCTGGTCGGCATCCGCCGCCTGATCGACCAGTGCAGCTTCTCCTACACCCGCCAGGTGGAAATGAAAGGCCTCGGCCACGCCATCCTCAGCGGCCGCCCGCTGATCGGCGACGAGCCCTTCGCCGTGGTCCTGGCGGACGACCTCTGCCTCAACCTCGAAGGCGACGGCGTGCTGACCCAGATGGTCAAGCTGTACAACCAGTTCCGCTGCTCCATCGTCGCCATCCAGGAAGTACCGCCGGAAGAGACCTCCAAGTACGGCGTGATCGCGGGCGAGATGATCCGCGACGACATCTACCGCGTGAACAGCATGGTCGAGAAGCCCAAGCCGGAAGACGCCCCGTCCAACCTGGCGATCATCGGCCGCTACATCCTGACCCCGGACATCTTCAAGCTGATCGAAGAAACCGAGCCGGGCAAGGGTGGCGAGATCCAGATCACCGACGCCCTGATGAAGCAGGCCCAGGACGGTTGCGTGCTGGCGTACAAGTTCAAGGGCAAGCGTTTCGACTGCGGTGGCGCCGAAGGCTACATCGACGCGACCAACTACTGCTTCGAAAACCTCTACAAGACCGGCAAGGCCTACTGATCAGGCCCCGCCAGTACTAGCCAAGGCCGCCTCCGGGCGGCCTTGTCGTTTCCGGCATCCTCCCGTAGCCCGGGCTTCAGCCCGGGAGGTCGTGCTCAGGGAATCACCATCCCCTCCGAGCCCGGCCCCAATGGCTGCCCGTAGCTGAACTCCACGTAGTTGCCCGCCGGGTCCCGCAGCCCGCAGTAGTAGCCCACCGGGTAGGGCTCGTCCCGTGGCGCCCATACCAGGTAGCCCTCGGCCCGGGCGCGGGCGGCTATCGCGTCCACCGCCTCGCGGCTTTCCAGGGCGAAGCCGAAGTGACTGTAGTCGTCCGGCGCCAGGTCGCGCGGTCGGCCGCCGGGCATGATCACGAAGATGAAGCGGTGCTCCTGCCCGGGCTCGGCCATCCAGACGATCCGCGAGCCCTTGCCGGCGCGCTCGTGGATCACCCGCATGCCACAGAACCGTTCATAGAAGTGGATGCACGGCTCCAGGTCGGGAACGTGCAGGGCGAGATGGGTGAGGGCAGGGCGCATGACGATTCCTCCTTCGCTGGCTCAAGCATAGGCCCGGCAACTGGTCAGCGGCGCCCGTTCAGGTATGCTGGCCGCCTGTTTCTGGAGACCCTGCCATGGCCTACGATTTCGACCTCTTCGTCATAGGAGCCGGTTCCGCCGGTGTACGTGCCTCGCGCTTCGCCGCCGGTTTCGGTGCCCGCGTCGCGGTAGCGGAAAGCCGCTACCTGGGCGGCACCTGCGTCAACGTCGGTTGCGTGCCAAAAAAGATGCTGGTGTACGGCGCCCACTTCTCCGAAGACTTCGAGCAGGCCCAGGGTTACGGCTGGAACCTGGGCGAGGCGGGCTTCGACTGGCCCACCCTGATCGCCAACAAGAACCGCGAGATCCAGCGCCTCAACGGCATCTACCACAACCTGCTGGTCAACAGTGGCGTCACCTTGCTGGAGGGCCATGCGCGCCTGGTGGATGCCCACACCGTGCAGGTCGGCGAGCAGCGCTTCAGCGCCGAGCACATCCTCGTCGCCACCGGTGGCTGGCCGCAGATTCCTGATCTGCCGGGCCGCGAGCACGCCATCAGCTCCAACGAAGCCTTCTTCCTCGAAAAACTGCCCCAGCGCGTGCTGGTGGTGGGCGGCGGCTATATCGCCGTCGAGTTCGCCTCGATCTTCCACGGCCTGGGCGCCAAGACCACGCTGCTCTACCGCAAGGACCTGTTCCTGCGCGGCTTCGACGGCGCCGTGCGCACCCACCTGCGTGACGAGTTGAGTCGCAAGGGGCTCGACCTGCAGTTCAATGCCGACATTGCCCGCATCGACAAGCAGGCCGACGGCAGCCTGCTCGCCACCCTCAAGGATGGCCGCACCCTCGAGGCCGATTGCGTGTTCTACGCCACCGGCCGCCGCCCGATGCTGGACGACCTGGGCCTGGAGAACACCGGCGTCGAGCTGGACGACCGTGGCTTCATCAAGGTGGACGACGAATACCGCACCACCGAACCCTCCATCCTCGCCCTGGGCGACGTCATCGGCCGCGTGCAGCTGACCCCGGTCGCACTCGCCGAAGGCATGGCCGTCGCCCGCCGCCTGTTCAAGCCCGCCGAATACCGCCCGGTGGATTACGACCACATCCCCACTGCTGTCTTCAGCCTGCCCAATATCGGCACCGTCGGCCTCAGCGAGGAAGACGCCCGCGCGCGCGGCCACAAGGTCAAGGTCTTCGAGAGCCGCTTCCGCCCCATGAAGCTGACCCTCACCGAGAACCAGGAACGCACCCTGATGAAGCTGGTGGTCGACGCCGAAAGCGACCGCGTGCTCGGCTGCCACATGGTCGGGCCCGAGGCGGGCGAGATCGTCCAGGGTCTGGCCGTGGCGCTCAAGGCCGGCGCCACCAAGCGCATCTTCGACGAGACCATCGGCGTGCACCCCACCGCCGCCGAGGAGTTCGTCACCATGCGTACCCCCGTGGGGAACTGACGCGGACATGGCCCAGCTCTTCTACCTGGCGGACCTGTTCGGCGTTGCCGTTTTCGCCATCACCGGCGCGCTGATGGCCGGGCGCAAGTCCATGGATCTGTTCGGCGTGCTGGTGATCGCCATCATCACCGCGCTGGGCGGCGGCACCCTGCGGGACGTCATCCTCGGCAACCACCCGGTGAGCTGGATACGCGACGACACCTACATCCTCGTCGCCTCCCTGGCTGCCGTGGGCACCGTGCTCTGGGTGCGGCTGACCCGGCCGATCAACGAAACCGGCCTGCTGGTGGCAGACGCCTTCGGCCTGGCGGTGTTCACCGTCTACGGCACCGAGGTGGCCCTGCAGCACCAGGTGCCGTTCAGTACCGCCATCATCATGGGGGTTATCACCGGCGTTGCCGGCGGCGTGATGCGTGACGTCATCTGCAACGAGATCCCGCTGATCTTCCAGAAGGAGATCTACGCCATCGCCTGTGTCGCCGGCTCCCTGGTGTTCATCGGCATGCTTCACCTCGGGCTGCCCCGTTGGCTGGACACCGGCGTCGCCATGCTGGTGGTGCTCGGCACGCGCCTGGCGGCGATCCGTTGGGGGCTCTCGCTGCCACGCTTCCACCTGCTGGACCGCGACTGACCTCGCGCCCAGCCGCTACCTGGATTGAGTCGTCGCGGGCCGTTCGGCCCGCACCTCGATCGTCATCTCGCCACCCCGGGCGAAGCGCAGCGTCAGCGGAAAGCGCTCGCCATCCTTCAGTGCGCCCTTGAGGCCTACCAGGGTCAGGTGGCTGCCCGTCGGCGCCAGCTTCAGCACGCCACCGGGCGGCACGCCGAAGGACGCCAGGGTCATCACCCGTCGCGCCTCGCCGATGCGCACCGTCGTCTGCAAATCCACCCGCCAGGCACGGGGCGTGCTGGCGCCCACCAGCCGATCACCCTGGGCGCCCGTATCGGTGATAGCCAGGGAAACCACGGCAGCGGTGGCATCCCAGTCGGACGGCTGCGCCCGCGCCTCGCCAAGCGACAGCTCGCCCGCCTGGCTGGCGGTGCAGGCCAGCAGCGTCAGCAGGAGCAGCGCGCGGCGTTTCCAGGGCAGTGAACGAAAGGGAAGAGGGCGCATCAGCAGAGTCCGGCAGGCGGTGGTGGCTGCGCACGATACCACCGCCATGCCCCGGGGCCTCAGGGCGTCGCCGGCAGGGCGACTTCCGAGAACGGTACCGGCATCACCACGGGGGTGCCTTCAGGCAGTGCGGCGCGGGTGCGCTCGACCATGCCCTGTTCGTCCAGCAGGCGGATGGTCTGCGGCCGCTGCGGGTCGTTGCCGAAGAAGTCCTCCCAGTGGCCGAGCACCACCAGGCGCGGGCGGCTGACCTTGAGCAGGGCGTCGGGGTAATGCTGCACCTGGTTCCAGGAGCCGACGCAAAGAATCTCCACGTCGATGGCCTTGCCGTCTTCGAGTATCGGCGGGAAGCCATAGGGCGGGGTGCTGGCGGAATCCTGGTAGTGGATGCGGTACACGGGCTTCCCGGCTTCATCCAGCAGGTCCACCAGCCAGGCCAGGGTCTGGCCTTCCTTCCAGTTCCACACGGCGGTCGGCAGTTCCTTCAGGTCCTGGTCGTAGCTACCGCGCAGAAAGGTGATCCCGGCGAAATGCGGGGCGTGCATGCTCTGGATCGGCATGGCGCGGAAGCGTCGGTTCCTGGAATAGAGCCAGGTTCCCGGTTGCGCGGCTTTCCCGGGTTCCCCGGCTTCCTTGACGTTGGCCATGGCCGGCTCGGCGTTGACGATGCGTTCCGCCGGCAGCACCGCGCGGAGGATGTGCCCGGCGGTGGCCGAACCGTAGGCGATGGCGTTCGGCGCCTGCTTCTGCATCACCCGGGGCACGTCCAGCAGGTGGTCGTAATGCGCATGGCCGATCAGCAGCATGCTGACGTCATCGGCGGGCGGCATGCGCGCATCGATGGTCGCCTCGTCGGCCTTCACCCGCAGCGGTGGCAGGCCCAGGAAGGACGGGTTGCTGAAGGACGGCGCGATCAGCAGCCCCTCGCCGCGCCAGTGCATCAGGTAGCCGCCCACGCCCAGGTACTGCAGCTTCGGCGGCGAGGCATTGCGCTCGGTGGTCAGCGGCAGGCCGACCGGGTCGCGGGCGCAGCCGGCCAGTGCAAGCAGGAGCAACAGGGCGTATCGGGGCATGCGGATTTCTCCAATGGGCGCGCGAGTATGGAGTCTCGCCGCTGCGCTTTCACCTGCCATAAGGAGGGCGCTACGCGGGTGCGACCCTATCGGCGATTGGCGAATGCCGGGAAAACCGCGACACTGCATGCTTTCCAAGCGCTTCGCTTCACCCAGGGAGAGATAGAAATGCCCAGATTGCCGCTCATTTTCGCCTTGCTGGCCTGCGCGGGTATCGCCCAGGCGGAAATCCGCACCCAGGAGATCCCCTACAAGGCCGCCGACGGCACGGCGCTGGTGGGTTACTACGCCTACGACGACGCCATCGAGGGCAAACGCCCCGGCGTGGTGGTGGTGCACGAGTGGTGGGGCCTGAACGACTACGCCAAGCGCCGTGCCCGTGACCTTGCCGAGCTGGGCTACAGCGCCCTGGCCATCGACATGTACGGCGAAGGCAAGAACACCGAGCACCCGGCCGACGCACTGGCCTTCATGCAGGCCGCCCTGAAGGACGCCCCCGCCGCCAAGGCGCGCTTCCTCGCCGGGCTCGACCTGCTGAAAAAGCAGCCGCAAACCGATGCCACCAAGCTCGCCGCCATCGGCTACTGCTTCGGCGGCAAGGTGGTGCTGGACGCCGCGCGCCAAGGCGTGCCCCTGGCCGGCGTGGTCAGCTTCCACGGCGCCCTGGCCACCGCCACCCCGGCCACCAAGGGCAGCGTCAAGGCCAAGGTGCTGGTGGAGCACGGCGGCCAGGACAGCATGGTCACCAAGGCCGACGTCGCCGCCTTCAAGGAGGAGATGGACAAGGCCGAGGCCGACTACCGCTTCGTCCTCCAGGCCAAGGCCAAGCACGGCTTCACCAACCCCGATGCGGATCGCCTCAGCCACGCCGGCCACGGCAGCGAGAAGGGCCCGGATATCGGCTACAGCAAGGTCGCCGATGAAAACTCCTGGGCCGACATGCAAAGCTTCTTCAAGGACCTCTTCCCCCGCTGATACCGGGTTTGCGCCGCCCTCAGCGTGACGGGCGGCGCAGGCGCGGCGTATGCCCCTGGTTGTCGTTGCGCTGGCCGGTGCGGCCCTGGTCGCGGCGCGCTTCCTCTATCAGCACCTGGTGATCGGCGACTTCCGCCGGTGTCTGTTGCGGGTCGTTCAGGTTGTTGCGCTTGCGCTCTGTCATCGAAGCCTCCTCGCCATGCTCTCTGTGCGCCCGTGAGCCCGTCGCGGCTGTCAGGGTCATGGCGGTGGAGTACAAGGAGCTGGGGCAGGTTCAACCTATGCTTTGACAGGGCCCCGGTTGGGCGCACCTTCGCCCCGGCCACCGGTCCAAAGCAGGACCTGCACGCCGAATCTGCTTAATGTTGTTCTAATAACAAAATAGCGCTTATGAAATGGCGTGATTCCGTGATTCTGAGTTATCTTGATGCGATTAAAACAAGATATCGCCTGGAGCCGCTGATATGCATCCCCGCATTATCGAAGTAACCGAACGCCTTATCGCCCGCAGCCGCCCCACCCGCGAGCGCTACCTGGCGATGATCCGCGAGGCCGCCAGCAAGGGCCCGCAGCGCGGCAAGCTGCAGTGCGCCAACTTCGCCCACGGCGTGGCCGGCTGCGGCGGCGAGGACAAGCAGCGCCTGCGCCTCATGGACGCCGCCAACGTCGCCATCGTGACCGCCTACAACGACATGCTCTCCGCCCACCAGCCCTACGGGCACTACCCCGAGCGCATCAAGCAGGCGCTGCGGGAGATCGGCTCCGTGGGCCAGGTCGCCGGCGGGGTGCCGGCCATGTGCGACGGCGTCACCCAGGGCGAGCCGGGCATGGAGCTGGGCATCGCCAGCCGCGAAGTCATCGCCATGTCCACCGCCGTGGCGCTGTCGCACAACATGTTCGATGCGGCGGTGTTCCTCGGCATCTGCGACAAAATCGTTCCCGGCCTGATGATGGGCGCGCTGCGCTTCGGCCACCTGCCCACGCTGTTCATCCCCGCCGGGCCCATGCCCTCGGGGCTGTCGAACAAGGAAAAGGCCGACGTCCGCCAGCGCTACGCCGAAGGCAAGGCCACCCGCGACGAGCTGCTGGAGTCCGAAATGGCGGCGTACCACGCCCCCGGCACCTGCACCTTCTACGGCACCGCCAACACCAACCAGATGCTGATGGAGATGATGGGCCTGCACCTGCCCGGCGCCTCCTTCGTCAACCCCGGCACGCCGCTGCGCGACGCCCTCACCGAAGAGGCGGCGCGCCAGGTCACCCGGCTGACCCAGCAGGCCGGCGGCTTCATGCCCATCGGCGAGCTGATGGACGAGCGTGTGCTGGTCAACTCCATCGTCGCCCTGCACGCCACTGGCGGCTCCACCAACCACACCCTGCACATGCCCGCCATCGCCCAGGCCGCCGGCATCCAGCTCACCTGGCAGGACATGGCCGACCTCTCCGAAGTGGTGCCGACCCTGGCCCACGTCTATCCGAACGGCAAGGCCGACATCAACCACTTCCACGCGGCGGGCGGCGTCGCCTTCCTGGTGCGCGAGCTGCTCGATGCCGGGTTGATGCACGAAGACGTCAACACAGTCGCCGGCCCCGGCCTGCGTCGTTACACCCAGGAGCCCTTCCTCGAAGACGGCCGCATCGCCTGGCGCGACGGCCCGGCGGCGAGCCTGGACGAAAACATCCTGCGCCCCGTCTCCAACCCCTTCTCGCCGGAAGGCGGGCTGCGGGTGATGGAGGGCAACCTCGGGCGCGGGGTGATGAAGGTTTCCGCTGTCGCGCCGCAGCATCAGGTGGTGGAGGCGCCGGCACGGGTCTTCCATGACCAGCAGGCCCTCGCCGATGCCTTCGCGGCGGGCGAGCTGGAGCGCGACATGGTGGCGGTGATGCGCTTCCAGGGCCCGCGCTGCAACGGCATGCCCGAGCTGCACAAGATGACTCCCTTCCTCGGTGTGCTGCAGGACCGCGGCTTCAAGGTGGCGCTGGTCACCGACGGGCGCATGTCCGGTGCCTCCGGCAAGATCCCGGCGGCCATCCACGTGTGCCCCGAGGCATACGACGGAGGTCCACTGGCGCGCGTGCGCGACGGTGACATCATCCGTGTCGATGGCCAGGCCGGAACCCTGCGGGTGCTGGTGGATGCCGACGAGTTCGCCGCCCGCGAACCGGCGCCGATCCAGCACAACGCCGAGATCGGCTGTGGCCGCGAGATGTTCGCCTTCATGCGTGCCGCGTTCAGCACGGCGGAACAGGGGGCGAGCGCCTTTACATCCAGCCTGGAGAGCCTGAAGTGACCTTGGCGCTGGTCGGCGATATCGGAGGTACCAACGCGCGTTTCGCCCTGTGGCGTGACGAGCGGCTGGAGTCGGTCAAGGTCCTGGCGACGGTGGATTTCGCCACCCCGGAACTGGCCATCGAACACTACCTGGCGGGCCTCGGCCTGGCGCCGGGTGCCATCGCCGCCGTCTGCCTGGCCTGCGCCGGGCCGGTGGGGGGCGAGGATTTCCGCTTCACCAACAACCACTGGCGCCTCAATCGCCGCAGCTTCTGCGCAACGCTCAAGGTCGAGCGGCTGCTGCTGATCAACGACTTCTCCGCCATGGCCCTGGGCATGACCCGCCTGCAGCCCGGCGAGCGCATGACCATCTGCGCGGGCGAGGCCGATGCCGAGCGCCCGGCCGTGGTCATCGGCGCCGGCACCGGGCTTGGCGTCGGCACCCTGCTGCCCCTGGGCGAAGGGCGCTGGGCGGCGTTGCCGGGGGAGGGCGGCCATGTCGACCTGCCCATCGGCAGCGCCCGCGAAGCCGAATTGTGGCGCCACCTGCACGAGCGCCAGGGCCATGTCAGCGCCGAGAACATCCTCAGCGGCGGCGGCCTGTTGCAGCTCTACCGCGCCAGCTGCGCCCTCGACGGCGTCGAGCCGCACCTGGACAGCCCTGCAGCCATCACCACGGCGGCCCTGGCCGGGGACAGCGAGGCGAGGGCGGTGCTGGAGCAGTTCTGCGTCTGGCTCGGCCGCGTCGCCGGCAACAACGTGCTGACCCTCGGCGCACGAGGCGGCGTATACGTGGTCGGTGGCGTGGTGCCGCGTTTCGCCGAGTTCTTCAAGGCCAGTGGCTTCGCCGCTGCCTTCGCCAGCAAGGGCTGCATGAGCGACTACTTCAGCGGCGTGCCGGTGTGGCTGGTCACCGCCGAATACCCGGGCCTGGAAGGCGCGGGCGTGGCCTTGCAGCAAGCGTTGCAGCCCTGAGGCGCAAACACGGGAAGCGGACGCATTGCACGTTACCGGCAGCGCGCCTGATGTAGGGTGGACCACGCTTCACCGGTCCACCGATGGCGCTTGCAGGGTGTGTGAAACCGAACGGATATGACCCATAACAACAAAGGAAGGCCCACGTGAGCCAAGCCGGTAAAACCATCCTCCTGGTCGATGACGACGAGGAAATCCGCGACCTGCTGCACACCTACCTGAGCCGCGCCGGCTTCCAGGTGCGCACCGTGGGCGACGGCGCCGCCTTCCGCCAGGCCATGGGCGAGGTGGCCGCCGACCTGGTGATCCTCGACGTGATGCTGCCCGACGAAGACGGCTTCAGCCTGTGCCGCTGGGTGCGCCAGCACCAGCGTCTGGCCCAGGTGCCGATCATCATGCTCACCGCCAGCTCCGACGAGGCCGACCGAGTGATCGGCCTCGAACTGGGCGCCGACGACTACATCGGCAAACCCTTCAGCCCCCGCGAGCTGCAGGCGCGCATCAAGGCGCTGCTGCGCCGCGTCGGCTTCGCCCAGGAGCGCGGTGCCGGCGAGGCCCAGGTGCTGGCCTTCGACGAGTGGCGGCTGGACATGGTCAGCCATCGCCTGTTCCACATCGACGGCGAGGAAGTGATCCTCTCCGGTGCCGACTTCGCCTTGCTCAAGCTGTTCCTCGACCGCCCGCAGCAGATCCTCGACCGCGACACCATCGCCAACGCCACCCGTGGCCGCGAGGTGATGCCCCTGGAACGCATCGTCGACATGGCCGTGAGCCGCCTGCGCCAGCGCCTGCGCGACACCGGCAAGGCGCCGCGGCTGATCCGCACCGTGCGCGGCTCGGGCTACCTGCTGGCGGCCCAGGTCTCGCCCCATGCCTAAACGCCGCTGGAACCCCATGCCGCGCTCGCTGCTCGGGCGCATGCTGTTCCTCACCCTGCTGGTGGTGCTGATGGCCCAGGCGCTGTCCAGCGTCATCTGGGTCTCGCAGCTGCGCGCCAGCCAGATGGAAGGCCTGCTCACCAGCGCGCGCAGCCTGGCCCACTCCATGGCCGCCAGCGTCGCCTACTTCCGCTCGCTGCCCCTGGGTTACCGGCCGCTGGTGCTGGACCAGCTGCGCAGCATGGGCGGCACGCGCTTCTTCGTTTCTCTCAACGACAAGCCGCTGGACATGCAGGTGCTGCCCGCCACGCCGCGCAAGGCCGCGGTGCTCGACGTGGTCGACGACGTGCTGCGCGAGCGCCTGGGCAAGCAGGTGGACCTCTCGGTGCAGTTCGTCAGCCCGGACGACCTGCGCATCTTCAACGGCGAGCTCAAGCTCGACGAGTTGCCGCGTTCCTGGGCCCACTACGCCCTGAGCCTGGAGCCGCTCAACCCGCCGGTGCTGGTGACGCAGATCCAGATCGCCCCCAACGAATGGCTCTACCTCGCCTCGCTGATGCCGGCGCCCTACGTCAGCCTCGAAGACCAGGGCCTGCCGGCGCAGCAGCTGTGGTTCATCATCCTCACCAGCAGCTTCCTGCTGCTGTTCATCGGCCTGCTGGTGCACTGGCAGAGCCGGCCGCTCAAGCGCCTGGCGGCAGCGGCGCGGGACATGTCCCTGGGCGCCACCGTGGAGCCGCTGGCGGAGGCGGGCGGCAGCGAGGTGGTGGAGGTGAGCCGCGCCTTCAACAGCATGCGCGAGCGCATCAGTCGCTACCTCAGCGAGCGCAGCCAGCTGTTCAGCGCCATCTCCCACGACCTGCGCACCCCCATCACCCGCCTGCGCCTGCGTGTCGAACTGCTGGAGGACGAAGCCCTGCAAGCCAAGTTCGGCCGCGACCTCGACGACCTGGAGCTGCTGGTCAAGGGCGCGCTGCAGTGCGTGAAGGACACCGACATCCACGAGAACATCGAGCCGGTGGACCTCAACCACCTGCTGCACTGTCTGGTGGACCCCTACCTGGGCAACGGCCGCGTCACCCTGGAAGGCACCGCACGCCGGCCCTTCCCGGGCAAGCCCCTGGCGTTGCGACGCTGCATCGGCAACCTGGTGGACAACGCCCTCAAGTACGGCCAGCGCGCCCACCTGCACATCGAGGACGGCCGCGACGCCTTCGTGCTGCACGTGGATGACGAAGGCCCCGGCGTGCCCGAGCAGCGCCTGGAGCAGGTCTTCGAGCCGCACTTCCGTCTCTCCGGCCAGCAGCAGGGCTACGGGCTGGGCCTGGGCATTGCCCGCAACATCGCCCATAGCCATGGCGGCGAGGTCAGCCTGCGCAACCTGCGCGAGGGCGGGCTGCGGGTGACCCTGGAGCTGCCCCGCGTCGCCGACTGAGCACCGCTCGCCACTGCGCATCAGGGCCAGGGCTCCAGCCCCAGCAGGCGGCGCCCGTGTTCGCTGAGCTCGGCACGGGCGAAGTGGCGGCGTTCGTACTCCCTCGGGTCGCCGGGGAAGGGGTCGCCCAGCGGGTGGGTCTGCTCCGCCCAGGTGCGGATGCGCGCCTGGCGCAGGGCCTCGTTGTCGAAATCCGCCGGAAACATCGAGATGTATTGCGCCAGGCGCACGCGATCCTCCGAGCGGTTGGGGCGCACGCCGTGGGCCAGCAGGCTGTTGAAGATCAACAGGTCGCCCTTGTCGAGGCGGATGTTTTCGATGGCGTGCGTGCCGATATCCGGCTTGAAGGGGTTGGCGCCTTCGGGCTGGCGCGACCACCACTGCTCGATCGCTTCGAAGATGCCGGGCACGCACTGGAAGCCACCGACCTCGTCGTCCTGCGGCGCCAGGGACAGCACGCCCTGGGCGGCGATGGGCAGCGGCCGTTGCGACACATCGACGTCGAAGTGGATGAAGCCGTCCTTCTTCCCGGCCGCGCGGGCCGCCTTGTTCGGTGGGTTGAGGTTGGCGCGGTCGATGGCCACCCACAGGTCCTCGCGGTCCCAGATGTCGACGAAGGCGTCGTAGATGCGCCGGTTCTGCCGGGTGTCCCACAGGCTCTGGTGGTTGTAGACCTCCACCATTCCGGTGTTGTTGAGCTCGGTCATGCGGTGTTCGCGCAGTTGCGGGCGATACCAGGTGCTCGGGTCGTGCGGGTCCATCTCCTGGAAGCGCCAGAGCATCGCCACCACCGCGTCGGCCTCGGCGGCACTGACCGCGTGGCGCACGATCACGTAGCCCTTGCGGGTCCAGTGCTGCCAGTCGGCCTCGCTCAGCACCCGCAGCGGGCGCCGCTTGTCGATGGCGTGCAGTGGGGTGGTGGCGCTCCCCGCGCCAGGGTGGTTGCCGTGCCCGTCGGTGTAGAGGGTCGCCATGTCGTTCTCCTGCGTTGTTGTTATGGGAACGCTTCGCAGGCTATCCAGCGGGGCGCGGCGCCGATGCCGCGGTTAGAGGTGGAAACCGATACTTTTATGGCGTGAGTGCGTTCACCGGTTGCGCTATCGTGCCGGCATGCGCGCATTCCTCGAAACCATCACTCCCGACGACGGGGCCTCCTGGGCACTGCTGAACCGGCGCCTGGAGGAGGGCATCCCCTTCGAGTGGCACCACCACCCGGAGTACGAGCTGACCCTCACCCTCAACAGCCGTGGCCATCGCTACATCGGTGACGACATCGAGCCCTACGACGATGGCGACCTGGTGCTGGTCGGCCCCGGGTTGCCCCACAGCTGGTGCTCCCGCGAGCGGATCGACGCCGGGTCGCCCCATGTGGCGCTGGTCATCTGGTTCCACCGTGACTGGGCCAATGGCCTGCTGGCCATGTTCCCCGAGCTGCGCGACATCGGCGTGCTGCTGGCGGGTGCGGAGCAGGGGTTGAGTTTCGGTGCGGCGACCCGCGCCGGCGTGCGCCCGCTGATCGAAGCGATGCCGGGGGCGGAGCCGGGCCGGCGCCTGATGCTGTTGCTGGACGTCCTGCTGCAGCTCTGCCGTGACCCGGACGTGCTGCACCTCGCCAACGCACCGGCCACGCCTGCCGCCATGCCCACGGCTGACCCGCGCATCCAGCGGGTGCTGGACCGGCTGCACCAGGGCTTTGCCGAGCCGCTTTCCATCCCCGAGTTGGCCGAACTCGCCTGCGTCAGCGTCTCGGCTTTCCATCGGATGTTTCGCCGCCACACGCGGATGACCGCCGTGCAATACGTCACGCGGTTGCGCATCGGTCGCGCCTGTTCGCTGCTCATCGCTACCGACCTGGCCGTGGTACGCATCGCCGAGCAGGTGGGCTATGCCAACCTCTCTCTGTTCAACCGGCAATTCCTCGCGCTCAAGGCCAGCACCCCGAGGGACTTCCGCCGCCTGCACCGCAAGGCGCCGAACCCGCCCCGGGTGGTGTCGGCGATGGGTTGAACCAACCGAGGCAGTTTCCGTTCTGTGTAACCGAGCTGTGACCTTCGGGCATCCCTTTGTTACCCGGCGTTCCGACCATCCTGTTTAGACTCCTGGCATGCGCAAGCACCGACTTGCACAGCCATAAAAACAAAAAGGTGATCCCCTCATGAATGCGTTCTCTCGCCTGGCCGTTGTCGTATCCCTCGCTTCGCTCTTCCCCCTTTCCGCCCTCGCCGGTGAAGTGGAGGTCCTGCACTGGTGGACCTCCGGTGGCGAAAAACGCGCCGCCGACACCCTCAAGGAGCTGGTCGAGAAGAAAGGCCATACCTGGAAAGACTTCGCCGTCGCCGGCGGTGGTGGCGAGGCGGCCATGACCGTGCTCAAGACCCGCGCCGTATCCGGCAACCCGCCGTCCGCCGCGCAGATCAAGGGGCCGGACATCCAGGAGTGGGGCGAACTCGGCCTGCTCACCGAGATGGACAACGTGGCCGAGGAGGGCAAGTGGGACCAACTGCTGCCCAAGCAGGTCGCCGGCATCATGAAATACGAAGACCACTACGTCGCTGTGCCGGTCAACGTGCACCGGGTCAACTGGCTGTGGATCAACCCCGAGGTGTTCAAGAAGGCCGGCGCCACGCCGCCCACCACCCTCGACGAATTCTTCGTCGCCGCCGACAAGCTCAAGGCCGCCGGCTTCATCCCCGTCGCCCACGGTGGTCAGCCCTGGCAGGACGGCACCACCTTCGAAAACATCGCCCTGAGCATCCTCGGCC
Source organism: Pseudomonas sp. zfem005 (assembly GCF_032621735.1). NCBI lineage: Bacteria > Pseudomonadati > Pseudomonadota > Gammaproteobacteria > Pseudomonadales > Pseudomonadaceae > Pseudomonas > Pseudomonas sp. zfem005. The sequence goes on from NZ_JAVYJE010000014.1 coordinate 140,314, forward strand.
CGCAGGACTACCACAAGGCCTTCGTCGAGCTGGATTCGGCGACCCTCTCCGGCGACAAAATGGTCAAGGTGTTCGAGACCCTGCAGAAGCTCCACGGCTACATCGACGCCAACGCCGCCGGCCGCGACTGGAACTCTGCCGCCGCGCTGGTCATCAACGGCAAGGCCGGCATGCAGATCATGGGCGACTGGGCCAAGGGCGAATGGACCGCCGCCGGCAAGGTGGCGGGCAAGGACTACCTCTGCGTGCCGTTCCCCGGCACCCAGGGCAGCTTCGACTACAACATCGACTCGCTGACGATGTTCAAGCTCAAGGACGAAGCCAACCGCAGCGCCCAGGAAGACCTGGCGCGCATCGTCATGGGCACCGAGTTCCAGACCCTGTTCAGCCAGAACAAGGGCTCCATCCCGGTGCGCCAGGACGTCGACATGAGCGGCTTCGACAGCTGCGCCCAGGCCTCCATGAAGGACTTCAAGGAAGCCGTCGGCAACGGCGGGCTGCAGCCGAGCATGGCGCACCTGATGGCCTCCTCGGGCTACGTCCAGGGCGCCGTGTTCGATGTGGTCACCAACTTCTTCAACTCGCCCTCGGCGGACCCGAAGAAAGCCGCCCAGCAGTTGGCTGCCGCCATCCAGGCCGTGCAGTGACCCCCGGGGCCGCGTAAGCGGCCCCTCCCTTACCGACGATTTCCAGGTGCCGGCAGGCGCCATGGGTTCCTGCTGCCTCGATTTCTCTCTGCTCCCTCCGGGAGAGCGGGCTGTTCGCGTCACCTGTCATACGGAGTGCCCCATGAGCTCAACCGCAGTCTTCACCAAGGCATCGCCGCTGGATGCGCTGCAACGCTGGCTTCCCAAGCTGGTGCTGGCGCCGAGCATGCTCATCGTGCTGGTCGGCTTCTACGGCTACATCCTCTGGACCTTTCTGCTGTCCTTCACCAACTCGCGCTTCATGCCCAGCTACAAGTGGGTGGGCCTGCAGCAGTACGAGCGCCTGTGGGACAACGACCGCTGGTGGGTCGCCAGCCACAACCTGCTGGTCTATGGCGGGCTGTTCATCACCATCAGCCTGGTGATAGGCGTATTCCTCGCCGTGCTGCTGGACCAGCGCATCCGCCGCGAAGGCTTCATCCGCACCGTCTACCTGTACCCCATGGCGCTGTCGATGATCGTCACCGGTACCGCCTGGAAGTGGCTGCTCAACCCCGGCCTGGGGCTGGACAAGCTGCTGCGCGACTGGGGCTGGGAAGGCTTCCGCCTCGACTGGCTGGTGGACCCGGACCGCGTCGTCTACTGCCTGGTGATCGCCGCCGTGTGGCAATCCTCCGGCTTCGTCATGGCGCTGTTCCTCGCCGGCCTGCGCGGGGTCGACCAATCCATCGTCCGCGCCGCCCAGGTGGACGGCGCCAGCCTGCCCACCATCTACCTGCGCATCGTCCTGCCGAGCCTGCGCCCGGTGTTCTTCAGCGCGCTGATGATCCTCGCCCACATCGCCATCAAAAGCTTCGACCTGGTGGCGGCGATGACCGCCGGCGGCCCCGGCTACTCCTCCGACCTGCCGGCGATGTTCATGTACGCCAGCACCTTCACCCGTGGGCAGATGGGCCTCGGCGCGGCCAGCGCCATGCTCATGCTCGGCGCCGTGCTGGCGATCATCGTGCCCTACCTGTATTCCGAACTGAGGAACAAGCGCCATGACTAGCCTGGCCGGAAAACCCCCGTTCAGCCTCAGCCGCCTGGCCATCCACGCGACCCTGATCTTCGCCTGCGCCCTCTACCTGGTGCCGCTGGTGGTGATGCTGCTGACCAGCTTCAAGACCCCCGACGATATCCGCACCGGCAACCTGCTGTCGCTGCCGGACGTGTTCACCCTGATCGGCTGGGCCAAGGCCTGGACCCAGGTCGGCGGCTATTTCTGGAACTCGGTGATGATCACCGTGCCGGCGGTGCTGATCTCCACGCTGCTCGGTGCGCTCAACGGCTACGTGCTGTCCATGTGGCGCTTCCGTGGCTCGCAGCTGTTCTTCGGCGCGCTGCTGTTCGGCTGCTTCCTGCCGTTCCAGGTGGTGCTGCTGCCGGCGTCCTTCACCCTCGGCCAGTTCGGCCTGGCCAACACCACCGCCGGCCTGGTGCTGGTGCACGTGGTCTACGGCCTGGCCTTCACCACGCTGTTCTTCCGCAACTTCTACGTCAGCATCCCCGACGCCCTGGTGCGTGCGGCGCGGCTCGACGGCGCGGGGTTCTTCACCATCTTCGGGCGCATCCTGCTGCCCATGTCGGTGCCCACCGTCATGGTCTGCCTGATCTGGCAGTTCACCCAGATCTGGAACGACTTCCTCTTTGGCGTGGTGTTCGCCAGTGGCGACAGCCAGCCCATCACCGTGGCCCTCAACAACCTGGTCAACACCAGCACCGGGGCCAAGGAATACAACGTCGACATGGCCGCCGCGATGATCGCCGGCCTGCCGACCCTGCTCGTCTACGTATTCGCTGGCAAGTACTTCCTCCGGGGTTTGACCGCCGGCGCGGTCAAGGGCTGAACGCCGCTGCGCGTGCCCGCGACGCTACTCATTTGTGGAGATTGATATGGCAACCCTCGAACTGCGCAACGTCAACAAACGCTACGGCAGCGGCCTGGCCGATACCCTCAGGGACATCGAGCTGTCCATCGACTCGGGCGAATTCCTGATCCTCGTCGGCCCCTCGGGCTGCGGCAAATCCACCCTGATGAACTGCATCGCCGGGCTGGAAGACATCACCGGTGGCGCCATACTCGTCGACGGCGCCGACATCAGCGGCATGAGCCCCAAGGACCGGGACATTGCCATGGTGTTCCAGTCCTACGCCCTGTACCCGACCATGAGCGTGCGCCAGAACATCGCCTTCGGCCTGAAGATCCGCAAGCTGCCTGCCGCCGAGATCGAAGCCGAAGTCAGCCGTGTGGCCAAGCTGCTGCAGATCGAGCACCTGCTCGAGCGCAAGCCCGGCCAGCTCTCCGGCGGCCAGCAGCAGCGCGTGGCCATGGGCCGGGCCCTGGCGCGGCGGCCGAAGATCTACCTGTTCGACGAGCCGCTCTCCAACCTCGACGCCAAGCTGCGGGTGGAGATGCGCACCGAAATCAAGCTCATGCACCAGCGCCTCAAGACCACCACCGTCTACGTCACCCACGACCAGATCGAAGCCATGACCCTGGGCGACAAGGTGGCGGTGATGAAGGACGGCGTGATCCAGCAGTTCGGCACCCCGCAGCAGATCTACAACGACCCGGCCAACCTCTTCGTCGCCGGCTTCATGGGCTCGCCACCGATGAACTTCATCCCCCTGCGCCTGCAGCGCCGCGACGGCCAGCTATGGGCCCTGCTGGACAGCGGCCAGGCCCGCTGCGAGCTGCCCCTGGGCGAGCTGGGGGAGGGCATCGAAGGGCGTGAAGTGATCCTCGGCGTGCGCCCCGAGCAGATCCTCGCCAGTGCGCCGGCCGACGCCAGCCTGCCGAGCATCCGCGCCGAAATCGAAGTCACCGAACCCACCGGCCCCGACACCCTGGTGTTCACCAGCCTCAACCAGACCAAGGTCTGCTGCCGCCTGGCGCCGGACGCCGCGCCGCAGATAGGTGAAACCCTCTCGCTGTATTTCGATCCCAGCAAGGTATTGCTCTTCGACGCGCAGAGCGGTGAACGGCTGGGTGGGCTGGGAAAGTCACGAACCGTTGAGCGCGCGGGCAATGTCGCGCAGTTCAAGGGGCGTTGAAAGGAAGGCCGCCCCGGCTGCCATCCGAGCCCAGGGACGGCCCTGATATCCAAGGCAATACAACAATAAAAACTGGAGTGGATATGAACGTGAAGAAAAGTTGGTGGATGCTGCCCTGCGCCATGCTGGCGATGCCCGGAGCGGCCAATGCACTGGAGTTCACCGGCTACATGCGCAGTGGCGCCGGCAGCTCCACCGACGGCGGCACTCAGTCGTGCTTCCAGCTGCCGGGGGCGCAGTCCAAGTACCGCCTCGGCAACGAGTGCGAGCAGTACATCGAGCTGGACCTGCGCCAGGACGTGTTCAAGCTCGACGACGGCTCGGTGATCAGCCTCGAAGGCATGGCCCAGCTGTACAACCAGTACGGCCACACGCCCAAGTTCACCGGCGACTACGGCTTCGCGCGGATGAACCAGATGTACGCCGAGTGGAGCAACATGCCCGCGCTCAATGGCGGCTCCTTCTGGGCGGGGCGTCGTTTCTACAAGCGTAACGACATCCACATCTCCGACTTCTACTACTGGAACCAGAGCGCCACCGGCTTCGGCTTCGACGAGGTGGCCATCGGCGACCTGAAGTACAGCTACGTCTTCTCGCGCAAGGACAACTACGACCAGAAGCCCTACATCAACCGCCACGACTTCAACGTCGGCGGCTTCCAGACCAACCCCGGCGGCGAGATGGAAGTGGGCTTCAGCTACATCGACAAGCCCGACAGCACCGACTCCCACAGTGGCTGGGCGGTGACCGCGCAGCACAAGCAGAAGCCCTTCGCCGGCGGCGCCAACACCTTCGCCCTGCAGTACGGCCGCGGCCCGGGTACCGGCCTCGGCTACACCGGTGACCCGACCCTGGACAACAGCGCCTCCAGCTGGCGCGCCGTGGAGTTCTTCGACTGGCAGATCACCCCGCACTTCGGTGGCCAGTTCGAGGTCGTCTACCAGAAGGACAAGCGCCCCGACGGCGCCGACCAGAACTGGCTGTCGGTGGGTGTGCGCCCGGTCTACGCCATCACCGAGCAGTTCAAGCTGGTCACCGAGCTGGGTCGCGACCAAGTGGAAGCCCCCGGCGGCACCCGCAAGCTGACCAAGTTCACCATCGCCCCCACCTGGTCGCCCGCCGGCCCGGGCTTCTGGGAGCGCCCGGAAATCCGCCTCTACTACACCTACGCCAGCTGGAACGAAGCGGCGCAGCGTTCGGCCAGCCTGCTGGCGGCCGGCTCGGCGCTCTCCGACACCGGCGCCTACGGCACCGACCTGCACGGCTCCAACGTCGGCGTGCAGATCGAGTACTGGTGGAAGTGAGCCTGCGCGGCGCGGCCCTGCGATGAGTCGTGGCGAACCGCGCCGCCATGGCCTGGAACTGGCGACCGAGCCCGTGGAGCATCCGCTCGCCGGGCTCTTCGTTCCCGGTGTGCGCCAGGTCTTCCGCTGGGGCAGCGAGCAGGGGCGCGAGCTGCTGCTGATCGATCACCCGCGCTGCCGCGCCATCTTTGCCCGCCAGGGCGGCCAGCTGCTGCACTTCCAGCCGCGCGGCGAACGCCCGCTGCTCTGGTGCGCCGCGCGCTGGCCCAGGCTCGGCGCCATACGCGGCGGCGTGCCGGTGTGCTGGCCCTGGTTCGGTCGCCACCCGCAGGAAAGCGGCTGGCCCCACCACGGCTGGGCACGCCTCACGGACTGGCGCCTGCAGGAGCGCGAAAGCTCGGACGCCGGCGTGCGCCTGCGCTGGCGCCTGGCCCTGCATGACTGGGAGGTGGAGCTGCAGGCGGAGCTGGGCGATGAACTGGCGCTGACCCTGACCACCCGCCATGGCGACCAGGAACCCTGCGTGCTCAGCCAGGCGCTGCACGCCTATTGGTGCATCAGCGACATCGCCCGGGTCGCCGTGCTGGGGCTGGAGGGCGCCAGCGGGCAGGATCTGCTCAGCCGCCAGCGCTTCACCCAGCAGGGCGAGCTGCGCCCGGTGGAAGGCTGTCATCGCATCTTCGATCACGCCGGCCCGCTGCACCTGCAGGACGCCGGCTGGCAACGCCGCGTGCGCATCGACACCGGCGGTTCACCCAATACCGTGGTCTGGCACCCCGGCAGCCGCCCGCTCAGCGATGTCAGCTGGAAGGAAGGCCTCGGCTTCGCCAGCATCGAAGCCGCCGCCTGCGGCACTGGCAGCCAGGTCCTCGCGCCCGGGGAAGAGGCGCGCATCCAGCTCAAGGCGCGGGTGGAATGAATCCGCAGGTAGCCCGGGCTTCAGCCCGGGAGCGGGGCTGGGACATTCCCTGTAGGAGCGAATTCACATGAAGTTGGGAAGCCACGTCCTTGGGGCGTGGCCATGAGTCATCGGCTCTGCTTGTGGCGATTCAAGCTAAGGCTCGACAGGATGAACGCGTGCCGTAGGGTGTGCCGTGCGCACCTCCGCTCGGTGCTTCTGGCGAGTTTTAAGGTAGCCCGGGCTTCAGCCCGGGAGCGGGCATTCCCGGACTGAAGTCCGGGCTACGAAGCTGCATCCGCTCAATGGCGGGGCGCGCCATCCCCCGACCACCGGCCCCGAATCAATCCCGCCACCCTGGGTCTGCCTTTTAAAGGGCCTCAGCCCGGCTCTTCATCCGCGGGGTAGCGGCTGGCGTTGAGGCTTTCCTTGATCTTGCGCAGGTGCGGCTGGAAGTCGACGCCGCGGCGCAGGGTCACGCCGGTGGCCAGCACATCGAGCACGGTGAGCTGGATGATGCGCGAGGTCATCGGCATGTAGATGTCGGTGTCCTCCGGCAGCGGGATGTCCAGGCTCAGGGTGCTGGCGCGGGCCAGCGGCGAGCCGGCGGCGGTCAGGCCCAGCACCGAAGCGCCGTTCTGCCGTGCCAGGCGCGCGACCTCCACCAGTTCGCGGGTGCGGCCGGTGTAGGAAATGATCACGAACAGGTCGCCGGTGTGGGCCACCGAAGCCAGCATGCGCTGCATCAGCACATCGGCATGGGCCGACACGGCGAGGTTGAAGCGGAAGAACTTGTGCTGGGCGTCCAGGGCCACCGGTGCCGAGGCGCCCAGGCCGAAGAAATGGATCTGCCGGGCCTGGATCAGCAGGTCCACGGCGCGGCTGATCAACTGCGGGTCCAGCGCGTTGCAGGCGCTGTCCAGGGAGGCGATGGCGCTGCCGAAGATCTTGCGCGTGTAGGCCTCGGGGCCGTCGTCCGCTTCCACGGCGCGGCTCACGTAGGCGGCGCCGCTGGCCAAGCTCTGCGCCAGCTGCATCTTCAGCTCCGGGTAACCGTTGACGCCGAAGGAGCGGCAGAAGCGGTTCACCGTCGGCTCGCTGACGCTGGCGGCCTGGGCGAGGGCGGCGATGCTGAAGCGCGTCGCCTGCTGTGGGTCCTGGAGAATGACTTCGGCGACCTTGCGTTCGGCCTTGTTGAGGTCTTCGAGTCGTCCCTGGATCTGCTCCAGAAGATTGCGTACGCGGTCCATGTAGGTTCCTTGCAAGGGGCCTGCAAAATCGGTGGCCTATCGTAATGAGGGGCACCGGCCAGAGCCAGAGGTAACAGGAGGGTGACAAAATGTTGTTCTTATTACTACATTTATTCTTGATATGGCCATTCTCACCGTGTATTTCTAGTTCAACCTCGTAAAAGAACAATTATTATGGCTTCCTTATCCGTAGAACCCTGCACCTTCGCCCTGTTCGGCGCCCTCGGCGACCTGGCCTTGCGCAAGCTGTTCCCGGCGCTCTACCAACTGGACCGCGCCGGCCTGCTGCATGGCGACACGCGCATCCTCGCCCTGGCCCGCGAAAGCGAGGAGGGCGGCGCGCGCCTGGCATCCATCGAGGAACACCTGCGTGGCTACGTGCCGGAGCGGGAGATCGACGCGGCCGTGCTGCAGCGCTTCATGGCGCGGCTGAGCTACCTGCCCATGGACTTCCTCCACGCCGAGGGCTACCAGGTGCTGGCCGAGCGCGTCGGCCCCGAGGAGCGGCTGATCGCCTACTTCGCCACGCCGGCTTCGGTCTACGGCGCCATCTGCGAGGGCCTGGCCCGCGTCGAGCGCGCCCGCCACACCCGCGTGGTGCTGGAGAAACCCATCGGTCATGACCTGGAATCCTCGCGCCGGGTCAACGACGCGGTGGCCGTGCACTTCCCCGAAAACCGCATCTACCGGATCGACCACTACCTGGGCAAGGAGACGGTGCAGAACCTCATCGCCCTGCGCTTCGCCAACAGCCTGTTCGAAACCCAGTGGAACCAGCACCACATCTCCCACGTGGAAATCACCGTGGCCGAGCAGGTGGGCATCGAGGGGCGCTGGGGCTACTTCGACGAAGCCGGCCAGCTGCGCGACATGATCCAGAACCACCTGCTGCAGCTGCTCTGCCTGATCGCCATGGACCCGCCCAGCGACCTCTCCGCCGACAGCATCCGTGACGAGAAGGTCAAGGTGCTCAAGGCCCTGGCGCCCATCACCGCCGCCCAGGTGGCGCAGCAGGTGGTGCGCGGCCAGTACATCGCCGGCAGCACCCAGGGCCGCCCGGTGCCGGGCTACCTGGAAGAAGAGAACTCCAACACCCAGAGCGACACCGAAACCTTCGTCGCCCTGCGTGCCGACATCCGTAACTGGCGCTGGAACGGCGTGCCCTTCTACCTGCGCACCGGCAAGCGCATGCCGCAGAAGCTGTCGCAGATCGTCATCCACTTCAAGGAGCCGCCGCACTACATCTTCGCCCCCGAGCAGCGCCCGCTGATCAGCAACCGGCTGATCATCCGCCTGCAGCCCGACGAAGGCATCTCCCTGCAGGTGATGACCAAGGACCAGGGCCTGGACAAGGGCATGCAGCTGCGCAGCGGCCCGCTGCAACTGAGTTTCTCCGACACCTACCGCAGCGCGCGGATCCCCGATGCCTACGAACGCCTCCTGCTGGAGGTGATGCAGGGCAACCAGAACCTCTTCGTGCGCAAGGACGAAATCGAGTACGCCTGGCAATGGTGCGACCAGCTGATCGACGGCTGGAAGCAGCTGGGCGACTCCCCCAAACCCTACGCGGCCGGCACCTGGGGGCCGGTCGCATCCATCGCATTGATCACCCGTGACGGCAGGAGCTGGTATGGCGATCTGTAATCTCGACCTGCCCACGCAGGTCACCGGGGTCAGCCTCGGCAGCCCCGAACAACTGGCCGGCGAACTGGCCCTGCACGTGGCCGGCGCCCTGCGCTCGGCCATCGAATCCCACGGCGTGGCCTCCCTGGTGGTTTCCGGCGGGCGCAGCCCCATCGCCTTCCTCGAGCGGTTGTCCGCCCAGGAACTGGACTGGTCCCGCGTCGCCGTCAGCCTCGCCGACGAGCGCTGGGTGCCGGTCGGCCACGCCGACAGCAACGAAGGCCTGGTGCGTCGCCACCTGCTGCAAGGCCCGGCGGCCAAGGCGCGCTTCATCGGTCTCTATCATTCCGCCGCCAGCCTGGATGAGGCGGCGCGCCTGGCCGATGCCGCGCTCGCCGAGCTGCCGCAGCCCATCGACGTGCTGGTGCTGGGCATGGGCGAGGACGGTCACACCGCCTCGCTGTTCCCCAGGAGCCCCGGCCTGGACGACGCCTTGAGCCACTCGTGCACCCGGCGCTGCGTGCCCATGCAGGCGCCGAGCGTGCCGCGCCAGCGCCTGTCCATGCCGTTGCCGCTGCTGGCCGGCGCGCACCTCACGCTGCTGGCGGTGCAGGGGCAGGGCAAGCTAGACACCCTGGCCACCGCGCTGGCCGGTGAAGACGTGGCGGCTATGCCGATCCGCGCCTTCCTCCACCAGCCCCTCGAGATCTACTGGTGCCCTTGAGCCCGAAGGACCTGTCATGACCGCGAATTCCTCCCCCGCGCGCAACGTGCCGAGCATGGCCGAGAAGGTCGAGATGATCGACCGCCTCTGCGCCGAAGCGCGCATCCTCCCGGTGATCACCATCGAGCGCGAGGAACACATCCTGCCCCTGGCCAACGCCCTGGCCGCCGGCGGCCTGCGCGCCCTGGAAATCACCCTGCGTTCCGAGCACGGCCTCACCGCCATCCGCCTGCTGCGCGAGCAGCGCCCGGACCTGCTGATCGGCGCCGGCACCGTGCTGGATGAACACATGCTCGCCGACGCCGAAGCCGCCGGCGCGCAGTTCATCGTCACCCCCGGCTGCACCGCCGAGCTGCTCGACGCCGGTCGCGAAAGCCCGCTGCCGTTGCTGCCCGGTGTCGGCAGCGCCTCGGAAATCATGCTCGGCCACGCCCGCGGCTACCGGCGCTTCAAGCTGTTCCCCGCGGAAGTGGTGGGCGGCGCAGCGGCCCTCAAGGCCTTCGCCGGGCCCTTCCCGGGCATCCGTTTCTGCCCCACGGGCGGCGTCAAGCCGGACAACGTGCGTAATTACATGGCCCTGCCCAACGTCATGTGCGTAGGCGGTACCTGGATGATGGACAGCGCCTGGGTGCGCGCCGGCGACTGGGCGCGCATCGAAGCCGCCACAGCCGAAGCCTTGAAGCTGCTGGAATAAACGCAGCCGGAAGATGAAAGCCGCCCGTGCGGGAGCACTGGCGGTGCAAGGAAGAGTCAGATCGCCGCGTCATCACTGCCATTCACGCTGCCCCGAGGATTGCCCCATGTCCCGTTTCGCCCCCGAAGCCCTGTTCCCCAGCCTCGCCGACATCCCCGAAGCCTGGCGCCTCGGCGCACCGGTGGAGCAGCGCGAATACCTGGTGGAGGGCGAGCTGCGCCGCTGGGACGGCCCCCTGGCCACGGTGCGCAGCCCGATCTTCCTCAAGGGCGAGCAGGGCGAGGAACAGGTCATCCTCGGCAGCACGCCGCTGCTGGATGCCGACGCCGCGCTGGAGGCGCTGGACGCCGCCGTGCGTGCCTACGACAACGGCCAGGGTGCCTGGCCCAATATGCGTGTCGGCGAGCGCATCCACCATGTCGAGCTGTTCCTGGCGCGCATGCGCGAGCGGCGCCACGAGGTGGTGCGCCTGCTGATGTGGGAGATCGGCAAGAACCTCAAGGATTCCGAGAAGGAGTTCGACCGCACCTGCGACTACATGGTCGACACCATCAACGCCCTGAAGGAGCTCGACCGCCGTTCCAGCCGCTTCGAGCTGGAACAGGGCACCCTTGGCCAGATTCGCCGCGTGCCCCTGGGCGTGGCGCTGTGCATGGGCCCCTACAACTACCCGCTGAACGAAACCTTCACCACGCTGATTCCGGCGCTGATCATGGGCAACACCGTGGTCTTCAAGCCGGCCAAGTTCGGCGTGCTGCTGATGCGCCCGCTGCTGGAGGCCTTCCGCGACAGCTTCCCGGCCGGCGTCATCAACATCATCTACGGCCGTGGCCGCGAGACCGTCAGCGCGCTGATGGCCAGCGGCAAGGTCGACGTCTTCGCCTTCATCGGCACCAACAAGGGCGCCAGCGACCTGAAGAAACTGCACCCGCGCCCGCACCGCCTGCGTGCCGCCCTGGGGCTGGATGCCAAGAACCCCGGCATCGTCCTGCCGCAGGTGGACCTGGACAACGCCGTCAACGAGGCCGTCACCGGCGCACTGTCGTTCAACGGCCAGCGCTGCACCGCGCTGAAGATCCTCTTCGTCCATGAAGACGTGCTCGAACCCTTCCTCGCGCGCTTCAGCGCCAAGCTCGCCGCGCTCAAGCCAGGCATGCCCTGGGAAGACGGCGTGGCGCTGACGCCGCTGCCGGAGCCGGGCAAGGTCGACTACCTCACCACCCTGCTGCAGGACGCCACCGCCAAGGGCGCCCAGGTGGTCAACGACGGCGGCGGCCAGAGCCGCGAGAGCTTCTTCTACCCGGCGCTGCTGTGCCCGGTGAGCCCGGACATGCGCATCTACCAGGAAGAGCAGTTCGGCCCGCTGGTGCCCGTGGTGCCGTACCGCGATGTGCAGGTCGCCATCGACTACGTGCTGGATTCCGACTACGGCCAGCAGCTGTCGATCTTCGGCAACTGCTCTGCCGAGGTCGGCCGCCTGGTGGACGCCTTCGCCAACCAGGTGGGGCGCATCAACATCAACGCCCAGTGCCAGCGCGGGCCGGACACCTTCCCCTTCAACGGGCGCAAGAACTCCGCCGAGGGCACCCTGTCCGTGCACGACGCGCTGCGTACCTTCTCCATCCGCACTCTGGTGGCCACGCGCTTCCAGGAAGACAACAAGACGCTGATCAGCGAGATCATCCGCAACCGCGAATCCAGTTTCATCAGCACCGACTACATCTTCTGATGCGCGGCGTCCCGATCTTCGCGCTACTGGTCCTGGCCGGTGCCGCACAGGCGGCGGAACCGGCCTGCGGTGACTTCCTCGAACAGCTCGGGGTCGAGTCGCCCGGGCTGCACTTCGAAGGCTGCAAGCTGGAGGAGGGCGGCCAGCTGCGCCAACTGGTGGCCGAATACCAAGTGCCCGGCCCCCAGGCCCATGGCGTGGAAAGCCTGCTGCAACAGCGCTTCGGCCTGCAGCCGCTGCGGTTCATCTGCTGCGGCTGGGACACCCAGCCCGCCAGCGCGCCCCACGCCAGCGGCCGGCCCTACGAAATCCGCATGAGCTCAGGGGAAACCCTGGAAAAGGACTGGGCGCGCATCGACCGCTTCCACGTCAGCGTCACCCTCTACCTCGAAGATCCATAGTCAGCGGCCCAGCATCGCTGTATTGGGCTTCGCCACGCTCGGCGCCAACCTCCGGAGCAGATCCGTGCGTAGGGTGGATGACGCTTTTTTCATCCACCGGCGGTGTTGTTTGGGACACCGAGTTGGGGCAGCCCTGCGGTCTGCTTGGCGACTGAAGTCGCCCCTACGTCGCCCCTACAAGGTCGTGCCAAGGGGATTTCTTGTGGGAGCGAATTCATTCGCGATGGGGCGTTTGGGCAGCCGCAGCCACGTGCCGGCTGCGGGTCTTCGCGGCTGAAGCCGCTCCCACAAGGAGAGCCCGCTGCGACGCCAACCTCGGGAGGTGGTCCGGGCGTAGGGTGGATGACGCTTTTTTCATCCACCGGCGGTGTTGTTTGGGACACCGAGCTGGGGCAGCCCTGCGGTCTGCTTGGCGACTGAAGTCGCCCCTACAAGGTCGTGCCAGAGGGATTTCTTGTGGGAATTCATTCGCGATGGCCCCGTCCCGGGTGAACCCCGCGAAACCACACCGGGTAACGCGATGCGTCCTTCAGTTTCCGCGCCTCACCTGCAACCTTCGCGGTATCGCCAGCACCCCGGGCTGGTAGTCCCCGGCGATGGCCTGCAGAGCCCGATCCAGCACCTGCTCGGCGATCAGCTCGTGCTGCTGGCGCATGGAGTTCACCGGCAGCGGCAGGAAGTCCAGCAACTGGGTGTCGCCGAAGGTGGCGAGCTGCAGCTGCTGCGGCCAGGCGCCCCGTTCACGCAGCACATCCAGCACGCCGGCCAGCAGCACGTAGGCGGTGGTCACCAGCGCATCCGGCAGGTGGCCCTGGCGCTCCAGCAGGCCAAGCATCAGTTGCCGGCCGCACTCGCGGCTGAACTCGGCGCCATGTTCGACCCGCATCTCGCCCCCGAAGCCGGCGAGCGCGGCACGGAAGCCCGCCTCGCGGTCGCGGCTGATGGGCAACTCCGGCCGCGCGCCGAGCAGCGCCACCTGGCGCGGCGGCGGGTTCAGCAGGCTGCGGGTGAGCAGTTGCGCCGCCTGGTGGTCATCGCTCACCACCGAGCAGAAACGCCCAGGGGCCAGCTCGCGGTCGACGGCGATCACCGGCAGCCCGGCATCCAGCAACGCGCCCAGGCTCGGGTCCTGGGGCGGCAGGCAGCTGGCGACGATCAGCGCATCGCAGCGCCGCGCACTGAAGAGCTGCAGCAGCTGGCGCTCGCTCTCCGGCTCGTCGTCGGAGCTGGCGATCAGCAACTGGTAGCCCCGGGCCCGCGCCTGTTGTTCCAGCAGCTTGGCCAGGCGCGCATAGCTGGGGTTCTCCAGGTCCGGGAGGATGAAGGCCAGGGTGCGCGTCTGCCCACGGCGCAAGCCGGCGGCATGGGGGTCGGGGCGGTAACCGTGGGCATCGACCACCGCGCGCACCCGCTCCACGGTGGCGGGGGAGATGCGTTTCTCCTCTGCCTTGCCGTTGACCACGTAGCTGGCGGTGGTGACCGAAACCCCGGCCAGCCGGGCGATGTCACTGAGTTTCAAGGGGCGACTCCTCGTGGGGTGCGCGTTTCATCGGTCGGGCTTCAAGCGGCGAAGAATATCGAGTAACGTGCCGCCCTGGATTAGTGAAACGATTCAGCACGGCTTTTGTCCAGATAGCAACCACCCTCTGCCAAGGGTTGGGCAGCGCCTAAGCTGAAGGTTCATCGCACAACGACAACAGGGCCTGAAGGCCCGCGTGGAGGAAACGGCATGCTCGAACTGACCCCGGCTCTGGTGTCCATGGGCCTGGCGGCGGCGGACAAGGCCGCAGCCCTGCAACTGGTGGCCAGCCGCCTGGTGGACGACGGGCTCGCCGCCGAAGGCTACCTGGCCGCGCTGCAAGCGCGTGAAGGGCAGGGCTCCACCTACCTCGGCCAGGGCCTGGCCATTCCCCACGGCACCCCGCAAACCCGGCACATGGTCCATGCCACCGGCGTGCGCCTGCTGCACTTCCCCGAGGGCGTGGACTGGGGCGACGGCCAGCGCGTGTACCTGGCCATCGGCATCGCCGCGAAATCCGATGAACACCTGCGCCTCCTGCAACTGCTCACCCGAGCCCTCGGCGAAGGTGACCTGGGCGCCGAGCTGCGCCGCGCCGAAACCGCCGACGCCATCATCGCGCTGCTCCAGGGCGGCCCCGGCGAGCTGGCGCTGGACGAACAGCTGGTGACGCTCGGCAGCGCCGCCGAAGACTTCGACGAACTGGCCCTGGAAGGCGCGCGCCTGTTGCGCCGTGCCGGCTGCGTGGACAAGGGCTATGCCACCCAGCTGTTGCAGGGCGACGCACTGCCCCTGGGCGCAGGCCTCTGGTGGCTGGACAGCAGTCACGCAGTGAACCGCCCCGGGCTGGCCTTCGTCGCCCCGCGCACGCCGCTGCGCCACCAGGGCCAGTCGCTGGCCGGGCTGTTCTGCCTGGCCAGCCGAGGTGACGCCCACGTGGCGCTGCTGGAGCGGCTTTGCGCACTGCTTATCGAAGGGCGCGGTTCCGAACTGGCCCAGGCCGCCGACCGCCGCCGGGTGCTGGAAACCCTGGCCGGCGATGCCACCGCCGAGTGGCCCAGCCTGCGCGTCCCCCTGGCCAATGCCCATGGCCTGCACGCCCGCCCGGCCAAGGAGCTGGCGCAACTGGCCCAGGGCTTCGCCGGGGAGGTGCGGGTGCGCATCGCCGACAGCGGCCTGCCCGCGGTCAGTGCGCGCAGCCTGAGCAAACTCCTGGGCCTGGGCGTCCGCCGTGGCCAGGTGCTGGAACTGCTGGCCGAACCGGGCATCGCCGACCAGGCCCTGCCGGTGCTGCGCCAGGCGGTGGAGCAAGGCCTGGGCGAGGAGGTGGAGCCCCTGGCCGCCGGCTCGACCGCCAGCACCGAACAGCCTGAATCCGAGGCCGAGGAAACTACTCCCGGCGCACCCGCTCCCGGTAGCCTGCTCAACGCCGTGCCGGCCGCGCCCGGCATCGCCATCGGCCCGGCCCATGTGCGTGTCGCGCGGGCGTTCGACTACCCCGCCCGTGGCGAATCCCCGGCCAGCGAGCGCAAGCACCTGCACCAGGCATTGGCCCAGGTGCGCGCGGAGATCGAGGCCCTGGTGGAGCGCAGCGAGGTGAAGGCCATCCGCGAGATCTTCATCACCCACCTGGAAATGCTCGCCGACCCGGGCCTGGGCGATGAGGTGGAGGCCCGCCTGCAACGCGGCGAGAGTGCCGCTGCCGCCTGGGCCAGCGTGATCGGCACCGCTGCCGCCCAGCAGGAGTCCCTGCAGGATGCGCTGCTGGCCGAGCGCGCCGCCGACCTGCGCGACGTTGGCCGCCGCGTGCTGGCCAAGCTCTGCGGCGTCGAGGAACAGGCCGAACCCGAGCAGCCCTATGTGCTGGTGCTGGACGAAATGGCACCCTCCGACGTCGCCCGGCTGGACCGCGCCCGCGTGGCCGGCATCCTCACCGCGCGCGGTGGCGCCACCTCCCACAGCGCCATCGTCGCCCGCGCCCTGGGCATTCCCGCCCTGGTCGGCGCCGGGGCCGGGGTGCTGGCCCTGGAGCCGGGCACGCCGCTGCTGCTGGACGGCGGTCGTGGCCGCCTGGTGGTGGCACCGGAGCAGGCCATGCTGGAGCGCGCCCGTGCCGAGCACCAGGACCGCGAGCGCCTGCTGCGCGAGGCCGAGGCGCACAAGAACGAACCGGCCCGAACCCGCGACGGCCACCGGGTGGAGGTCTGCGCCAACCTGGGCGACGCTGCCGGCGCCGTGGCGGCGGTGGAGCAGGGCGCCGAAGGCGTCGGCCTGCTGCGCACCGAATTCATCTTCATGGCCCATTCCCAGGCGCCCGACCTGGCGAGCCAGGAGGCCGACTACCGCAAGGTGTTCGACGCCCTCGACGGCCGCCCGCTGGTGGCGCGCACCCTCGATGTGGGTGGCGACAAACCCTTGCCCTATTGGCCCATCGCCCATGAGGAAAACCCCTTCCTCGGCCTGCGCGGCGTGCGCCTGACCCTGCAGCGGCCCAAGGTGATGGAGACCCAGTTGCGCGCCTTGCTGCGTGCCGCCGACGGCCGCCCGCTGCGCATCATGTTCCCCATGGTCGGCAGCGTTGCCGAATGGCGCCAGGCCCGCGACATGGCCCTGCGCCTGGCGGAGGAAATCCCCCAGGCCGACCTGCAGCTGGGGATCATGGTCGAGGTGCCGTCTGCGGCGCTGCTGGCCCCGGTGCTGGCCCGCGAGGTGGACTTCTTCAGCATCGGCACCAATGACCTGACCCAGTACGCCCTGGCCATCGACCGGGGCCACCCGACGCTCTCGGCCCAGGCCGATGGCCTGCACCCGGCCGTGCTGCAACTCATCGAGCTCACCGTGCGCGCCGCCCATGCGCGGGGCAAATGGGTGGGCGTGTGCGGCGAGCTGGCCGCCGACCCGCTGGCGGTGCCGCTGCTGGTGGGGCTGGGGGTGGATGAACTCAGCGTCGCGGCGCGCAGCGTGCCCGAGGTCAAGGCGCGCATCCGCGAGCTCAGCCTGGCCGACGCCCAGGAACTGGCGGGCGTGGCGCTGGCGGCGGAAAGCGCCGAAGCGGTACGCGCCCTGGCGGAGAAATTCTGATGGCACGCATCCTCACGCTCACCCTCAACCCGGCGCTGGACCTCACCCTGCGCCTGCCGCGCCTGGAGCCCGGTGCGGTCAACCGGGGCCAGGCGCTGGTCAGCCACGCCGCCGGCA
The DNA here is from genome assembly GCF_032621735.1 of Pseudomonas sp. zfem005. NCBI lineage: Bacteria > Pseudomonadati > Pseudomonadota > Gammaproteobacteria > Pseudomonadales > Pseudomonadaceae > Pseudomonas > Pseudomonas sp. zfem005. The sequence continues at coordinate 157,397 of NZ_JAVYJE010000014.1, forward strand.
AGGGCCTCAACGTCGCCCAGGTGCTGGTTGACCTCGGCCACTCCCTCAGCGTCAGCGGCTTCCTCGGTGCCGGCAACGCCCAGCCCTTCGAGGCGCTGTTCGCCCGGCGCGGTTTCCACGACGCCTTCGTCCGCGTCGAGGGCGAAACCCGCAGCAACCTCAAGCTGGCCGAAGACGACGGCCGCATCACCGACATCAACGGCCCCGGCCCGGACGTGGACGCCGCCGCACGAGACGAACTGCTGCACCGCCTCGACGCCCTGGTGCCCGGCCACGACCTGGTGGTGGTGGCCGGCAGCCTGCCACGGGGTGTGGACGCCGACTGGTTCGCCACGCTGCTGCAACGCCTGCATGGGCTGGGCGCACGGGTGGCGCTGGACAGCAGCGGGGCGGCCCTGCGCGTCGGGCTCGCCAGCGCGCCCTGGCTGGTCAAGCCCAACGCCGAGGAGCTGGCCGACGCCTGTGGCCGCCCCCTCGACGAGTTGGCCGAACAGGCCGAGGAGGCCGCGCGCCTGCAGGCCGCCGGCATCGAGCACCTGGTGCTATCCATGGGCGCCGAGGGCGTGCGCTGGTTCAACCGGGGGCAGGCCCTGCAGGCGCGCCCGCCCAAGGTGAAGGTGGCCAGCACCGTGGGCGCCGGCGATTCGCTGCTGGCGGGCATGGTCCACGGCCTGCTGGCCGGCTGGCCCGCCGAGCGCACCCTGGCCCATGCCACCGCCATCGCCGCCCAGGCGGTGACGCAGATCGGTTTCGGCATCAATGACCGGGCGCAACTGGCCGCGCTGGAAAGCGCGGTGCGCGTGCAGCCTGTAGAAGAACAACACGAGGTACCCCGATGAAATTCGCCCTTGTCACCGCCTGCCCCAATGGCGCGGTCAGCAGCCTGATCAGCGCGCGCCTGCTGGAAGGCGCCGCCCGCCGCCTGGGCTGGACACCCGGGGTGGAGATGCCCGGCGGCGAGCCCCTGTCTGCCGAGGTCGTGGCCGATGTCGACTGGGTACTGGTGGTGAAGACCGGCCCGCTGGACCTCGCGCGCTTCGCCGGCAAGCGCCTCTACCTGGCCACCCCGGCCGAGGCCCTGCACGAGCCGGAAGCCTTCCTCCAGCGTGCCGAGCGCGAGGCTCAGGTGCAGGCCGAGCAGGCCGCGCCCGTGCCTGCCGTGGCCAGTGAGCGGCCACGCCTGGTCGCCGTCACCGCATGCCCCACGGGCGTCGCCCACACCTTCATGGCCGCCGAGGCGCTGAAGCAGGCCGCTGCGCGCCTGGGCATGGAGCTGCAGGTGGAAACCCAGGGCTCGGTGGGTGCCCGCGACCCGCTGCCGGCCGCAGCCATCGCCGCCGCCGATGTGGTGTTGCTGGCCACCGATATCGAAGTGGACACCGCCCGCTTCGCCGGCAAGCGCGTCTACCGCTGCGGCACCGGCGTCGCCCTCAAGCAGGCCGAAGCCACCCTGCGCAAGGCCCTGGCTGATGCCCAGGTGCAGCAGGCCGGCAAACCCGGCAGCACCCAGGCCGAGGGCCAGGGCGAAGCGAAAGGCGTGTACAAGCACTTGCTCACGGGCGTGTCCTTCATGCTGCCGATGGTGGTGGCGGGCGGCCTGCTGATCGCACTGTCCTTCGTCTTCGGCATCGAGGCCTTCAAGGAGCAGGGCACCCTGGCCGCCGCGCTGATGCAGATCGGCGGCGACACCGCCTTCAAGCTGATGGTGCCGCTGCTGGCCGGCTACATCGCCTATTCCATCGCCGACCGCCCGGGCCTGGCGCCGGGGATGATCGGCGGGCTGCTGGCCGCCACACTGGGCGCGGGTTTCATCGGCGGCATCATCGCGGGCTTCCTCGCCGGCTACTCGGCCAAGGCCATCAGCCGCTGGGTGAAGCTGCCGCAGAGCCTGGAGGCGCTCAAGCCCATCCTCATCATCCCGCTGCTGGCCAGCCTGATCACCGGGCTGGTGATGATCTACGTGGTCGGCAAACCGGTGGCCGGCATGCTCGCGGCGCTGACCCAGTTCCTCGACGGCATGGGCAGCACCAACGCCATCCTCCTCGGCGTGCTGCTGGGCGGGATGATGTGCGTCGACCTCGGCGGGCCGATCAACAAGGCCGCCTACGCCTTCTCCGTCGGCCTGCTGGCCTCCCACAGCTACGCACCCATGGCCGCCACCATGGCGGCCGGCATGGTGCCGCCCATCGGTCTGGGCATTGCCTGCCTGCTGGCGCGGCGCAAGTTCGCCCAGAGCGAGCGCGAGGCCGGCAAGGCGGCGCTGGTGCTGGGGCTGTGCTTCATCTCCGAGGGTGCCATTCCCTTCGCCGCCAAGGACCCGCTGCGGGTGATCCCCGCCAGCATCGCCGGCGGCGCGCTCACCGGCGCGCTGTCGATGTACTTCGGCTGCAAGCTCATGGCGCCCCACGGCGGGCTGTTCGTGATGCTCATTCCCAACGCCATCAACCATGTGCTCGCCTACCTGCTGGCCATCGTCGCCGGCAGCCTGGTCACCGGCCTGCTCTATGCCGCGCTCAAGCGCGGCGATAGCCATGAGTTAGTGCCCTCGTAGGATGGGTAGAGCGGAGTGAAACCCATGGGGTGGTGCCTCGCATCCGATGGGTTTCGCCGGGCTCTACCCATCCTACGGACTCGTCCACCTTCCCCACGGAGCCACGCAATGCCCCGCACCCTGAACAAGGACACCCGCCTGTGCATGTCGCTGTCGGGCCGCCCCGGCAATTTCGGTACGCGCTTCCACAACTCGCTCTACGAGCAACTGGGCCTGGACTACGTCTACAAGGCCTTCACCACGGCAGACCTGCCGGCCGCCATCGGCGGCATCCGCGCGCTGGGCATCCGGGGCTGCGCGGTGTCGATGCCGTTCAAGGAAGCCTGCATCGCCCACCTCGACGAGCTGGACTCCTCGGCGGCGGTGATCCAGTCGGTCAACACCATCGTCAACGACGACGGCCACCTCAAGGGCTACAACACCGACTACCTGGCGGTGGCCAGCCTGCTGCGCAGCCATGGCGTCGACCCGCAGGCGGACTTCGCCCTGCGCGGCAGCGGCGGCATGGGCAAGGCGGTGACCTTCGCCCTGCGTGACAGCGGTTTCGCCAACGGCACCCTGGTGGCGCGCAACGCATCACGGGGCCAGGCCCTGGCCGCCAGCTGCGGCTACGAATGGCAGGCGGAGCAGGGCGAGCTGCGCCCGCGCCTGCTGGTGAACGTGACCCCCATCGGCATGGATGGCGGCCCCGAGGCCGGGCAGCTGGCCTTCGACGAGGCCACCATCGACGCCGCGGAGGTGATCTTCGACGTGGTCGCCATTCCCGTGGAGACCCCATTGATCCGCACCGCCCGTGCCCTCGGCAAGCGGGTGATCACCGGTGGCGAAGTCATCGTCCTGCAAGGGGTGGAGCAGTTCGTGCTATACACCGGCATCCGCCCCAGCGCCGAACAGATAGCCGAGGCCGCCGCCTTCGCGCGCAGCTGAGGCCGCCACGAGGAGCACGTCGATGATCAAGCAGCTTGGCGATACCCCGATCCTCCCCATCCACCGCGCCAGCTGCCACTGCGGCGCCGTGGTGCTGGAGCTGACACTGCCGGACGGGGTGGTGGACCCGCGCCGCTGCGACTGCTCCCTGTGCCGGCGCAAGGGCGCCATCGTCGCCAGCGTGCCGCTGGCCGGGCTGCGCGTGGTGCAGGGCGCCGACGTGCTCACGCTCTACCAGTTCAACACCCTCGCCGCACGGCATTACTTCTGCTCCCGTTGCGGCATCCACACCCACCACCAGCGCCGCTCCAACCCGCATCAGTACGGCTTCAATGTCGGCTGCCTGGAGGGGGTCAACCCCTTCGACCTGGGCGAAGTGCCCACCAGCGACGGGGTCAACCATCCGGCTGATCGCTGAGCGGAGTCGTCGGGTTTCACCCGACCTACGCAGTGCCAGGGATACACCGATCGTGGGAGCGCATTCATTCGCGATGCGCTTCCCCCCACGCACAAAACACAAAGGCCGCTGTCCTCCCGGAGCAGCGGCCTTTTCGTTGTCATCGCGGCTCAGGTGAGCAGGGCGATGAGGATGATGATCGGGATCGGGACACCCAGGAACCAGAGCAGTAGCGAGCGCATGGTCGTTTCCTCGTTCAGCGAAGGGGGGCGGGGCGGTGGTAGGCGAGGCTGTCGGTCACCGTGTCGCGGCTGCGGCCACCGCGGGTGGCGGCGAAGCTGGCGGTGAAGGCTCCGATGAGCAGGGCGACGAACATCCACAGCGAGGCATGGATGCCGGCCTTGCGGGCGGCGTCGGCGGCCTGGCGGGCATCGGTCACCGCTTGCTGGGCCATGGCGTGCACCTGCTCGACGCGGGCCTGGGCCTCAGCCTGGGAGAGGTTGGTGCGCTGGGCCACCAGGCGCACCAGGTAGTCGTGGTCCTCGGGGCTCAGCTGGCCACCTTCGGCCAGGCTGCGCACGAAGATGCGCGACACCACGCCGTGGGCGGCATCGTCCACGGTGGGGGCGGGGCGGTCGTCGCGGAACAGGGTGTCCACGTAGTAGCCATAGGGGTTCTGCGCATCATCGCTGGCGCCGGGTGCGGTACCGGCGCTGGCACCGGCGACCACGGCCGCGCCGGCCTGTACGCCGCCGCCCACCAGGTTGCCGACGGTGCCCACCAGCAAGGCGGCGGTCACCAGGGTCGCCACGGCCCAGGCGAGGAAGCCGTGGGCGGTGTCGCGGAAGAACACCTCGTCGCCGTGCAGGCGGCTCCAGCGCAACCTCAGGCGCCCGGCGAGGTAGCCGCCCAAGCCGGCCGCGGCCAACTGGGTGAAGGCCAGCCAGACGATACTGGCAAAGCCCAGCCCCTCGGCGCTGATGCCCTCGTGTTGCCAGGGCGAGATGGCCGCGAAGCCGAGGCCGAAGCCCAGCAGCACGAGGATCAGGGACAGCGCAGCGGCAGCCGCCGCGCCAGCGAATACCGCGCTCCAGGAGACGCCCGAAGCGTCGTTGACTTCCAGGGCGGTTGCGTAGGCATCAGAAGTGGTGGTGTTCATCGTCGTGTCCTTGTTCGGAGGCTCAACGCCGTGACCGCCAGGGGCGGCGGTCGCCGTACCTTTTTTGTATGGCACTCATGGCTTTGGGTGCCGGAAGGCGAACAAAGGTTCAGGGATTATCTTGCGTGCGCCCCATGTACCGGCGCGCTGGTGCGGCGGCATCCGCTCCTCTAAAGTTCGGCGACGCTTTTTCATCGTTTGGTATCGCCATGGGATTTCTGGATTTCCTGTTCAACCGCAAGCCCTCCCCGGATGACTTCGCCGTGCTCTTCGAGTCGGCTGCGCGCAAGGCCGGCTTCAAGGGTGAGCTGACCTATCGCCCCCGGGAGTTCCGCCTGGTGTATGGCGAAAGCGCCTTCTTCAACTTGCACAACGCCTACCGCGAGTACTGCAGCCAGCGTGGCGCGCGGCGCCGCGAAACCCTGAACAACTACATCGCTGCACTTTGCGAAAACCAGCGCAGCCGCGCGCTGCCCCTGGACGAGGCGCGCCCATTGCTGCTGCCGGTGATCCGCAGCCGCGGCATGATCGAAGAGCTGCGCCTGCACCAGGTGCGCACCGAAGGCGACGACCTGGACTTCAGCCCCGTCTACCTGCCCATGGGCGATGACGCCGTGGTGCTGCTGGCCATCGACCACCCCGAATCCACCGCCACCCTGGTGCAGGGCCCCGACAAGAGCTGGGGCATCACCCTGGAAGAGGGCCTGGCCATCGCCCTGACCAACCTGCGCGACACCACCGCCGACAGCTTCGTCGAGGTGGTGCCGGGGCTGTTCCGGGGCGACTGGAATGACAGCTACGACATCAGCCGCATCTTCCTGCCCGATGTGCTCGAGCGCCTGCCGCTCAAGGGCCGGCCCGTGTTCATGGTGCCCAGCCGCGAAACCCTGCTGGTGACCGGGGACCACGACGGTCACGCGCTCGCCGCCATGGTCGAGCTGGGCCTGCAGGCGGCCAGCGAAGGCCGCGCCATCTCCACCGGGCTGTACTGCTACGAGGACGGCAAGGTGGCGACCTACCCGGTGCAGCACCCGCTGCTGCAGGCCCGCCTGGCGCGCATGCGCTACCTCACCACCAAGAGCGAATACGACACCCAGAAGCACGCGCTGGACCTGATCCACCAGGAGAACAGCACCGACATCTTCGTTGCCAACTACCAGCTGTACGCCGCCCAGGAAGACCCCGACCAGCTGTTTTCCATCGCCAGCTGGACCGAGGGCGTGGACAGCCTGTTGCCCCGTGTCGACCGCCTGGTGCTGGTGCGCCCCAACGAAGACTGCAGCGACGCCGAGACCCGCGCCGTTTCCTGGGAACAGGCCATGGCGCTGCTGGGCGACCTGCTCGAAGAAGCCCCCGGTTTCTACCCGCCGCGCTACCGCACCCTGGGCTTCCCCGAACCCAGCCGCGCCGAGTTGCTGGACGAAGTGAACTAGCCGGCTTGGTCCAACACTGCTGCGCTCGATGTGGGGGGGCGCCACGGCTGGCGGCTTTCGTAGGATGGTGTAGAGCGAAGCGAAACCCATGCGGCGGCGGTGGCAGCAACCCCCGGGCGACCGAACAGCACCGTGCTTGAGGGCAGGCGTCACAACCAACAGCGAACGCAGAAAGCGCCTTGTGGAAAACGCCTACAAGGCAACGCCGTTGCGAGCCTACAAAGGGCTTGGATAGGGTTCCGCCGCTGCTTTCCACAGAAAGCGGTCGGGTGTGGAAGCCTGGGTAACAATGGAAATTGTGCGCGCCATAGCGACGTCTGGCGTCGGCAGTCTATGGCGGACCGTGTGAGTGGGCTCGCGCCCAGCCGGTTTTCGCGTGATTTCCCCGGTACTTCCACCTCGCACGGTCCGCCACCCTTCATGCAGTAGGTGGCGGCTCTATCACAGGATGGAGTACTGCCATGACCCTTCCCGAGATCACCCCTCGCATCTTCCTGCGTCACCAGCGTCAACTGCGCGCTTTCCTGATGGGCCACGAAGCCTGGTTTTCCACCCGCGACCTGCGCCGCCTGCTCAACACCGATATCAACCGCCGGACCCTGTTCCGCCTCTGCGACGACCAACACCGCCGCGTGCGCCTGCGCACCGCCAACGGCTGGTTCGAGGAGGAGGCGGTGGTGAGCGAATCCGGCCTGCATGATCTGCTCAGCGTCTACTGCTTCCACCCGGAAAACCGCATGCTGCGGCGCTGGGTCAGCCAGGAAGTGGTGGCGGTGCTGCGCGTCGGTTGAGCGGCCTCCCAGGCAATGCACCCAGCGGTGCGTTGCCAGGCCTGCCCCGGGCTGAAGCCCGGGCTACACGCGGTTTGGCACGTAGGTTGGCGCCGAGCCTGCGAGGCCCAACGCAGCGGTGCGTCGACTAGAGACGCAGGCTGAGCTGGATGACCGCTTCGGTGCTCAGTCGCACCAGCGGCGCCAGCGAATAGGCCCAATGACCGCCGGCGAGCTCTTCCCACTCATCGTGATGCTGCTGCTATTCCGCGAGGATCGAACCGATACAGGCGCTGGCGGCGGGGTCCTGATCGGCCAGGGTCGCCAACTGTTTGTCGAGATGCCGCAGCACCACATGCTCCACAGCCGCCGTAGTCGTGGCGATGGCCCGCTGGCCCAGCAACCCGGTGATCAGCCCGAGCAGCCATGAATATCTGCCCGCTGTAGATGCATACCGCACCCATTTCGCCGGCGTGGTTAACCTTGAGGAAGCGGCTGCCGGTGTTCAACACAGGGGCTCCGAGAGGCGGGCGGTGAGATGAGGTCGGTTCAGAACACCACTCGCGGCCGGAATACCGGGCGGCCACCACCACAGCCACCGTACCTGCACAGGATGCTGTTGCCCGCCTCGGTGGGCAGCAGCTGCACGTTGGCCTCGGCGTCGAAGGCGATTCGGTAGCGGCTGGCGGCCAGGTTGGACAGCGGCACCATGAGCTGGGCGCGGCCGCAATCGCCGGCGTCGACGGCCAGGTCCCATTGGCCGTAGGGGAGTTGGAAAGCGGCCGATTCCGCAATCTCCAACTGCACGGCGAGCTGGCCATTGATGTAGACGCTGGCCAGGCATTTGCGCCCCCACCAGGCATCGTCGCGGTTGACGATCAGGTACTGGCTCGGCTCGGCCGGTGTTTCCTGATAGGCGAACAACCGCTCTGGCGGAACCGGCCAGGTCTGGTTGGCGGGGATCTGTTTGCTTTGGCAAGCGGTGAGCAGCAGGTAGCAGAGCAGCAGGAGAGGGCGCATGGTTCATCCTTGAATGGGTGTTGCCGGGCGTGACTATACCCGGCAGCCAGGCGCCGGAGAATTGGATCGCTAACGATTACCAGGATTCATAAGGGATGCCGTTTTGCTTGATATAGGCCGCCGATTCAGGCTCAAGCGCAGGCCAGGCGTACTGCCCATTGGTTTCGCCCTGTGACGGCCCCAGTGGTTCGACCTTGGCCTGGTAGCGCCCGATCTCGATATTCGACAGGCATGGCCCGCCCACCCAGGCCTTGGCGATGCCACCGGGGGCCATGCCGATGGAGACGATCTTGCGGTAGTCGGTCTCCCAGCTTTTGGAGCCTTGGCAGTAGGTGCGCTGTGGCTTGACCATCTCGTCGCGTACCCATTGCGGGATATCGATGCGCAGCTTGTAGGTCTGCGGCTCCACCAGGGACTGCCAGCGCACGAACAGCGTTTCGGGCAAGTCGACATTGGATGCCTGCTTCATGGCACCGCCGCCGTTGTGCCAGCCAACCGGGTTGCCGGTGTAGCTGACGACTCCACCGTGGATATGGAAGTACGCCAGTCCTCGGCGATCGATGACATCCACGCTTTCCACCCAGACCTCCATGAATCGTGGCGCGGCAAGACCGACGTACCAGTAGTCATAGGGCAGCCTCGGTCGGCCGGAGCCTGCCGCGCAACCGGCCAGGGCGAGGATGACGAGGGCCAGCAACAGGCGCTTCATTGCGGGTACCCCGCTTGCGGTCGGTTGTTGAAGACCAGCCGCTGGTTGGGTGCGGGTTTGCTGATCAGCAGCCCCTTGCTCGGTGTCCAGTGGGCGGACAGGTGGATATAGCGTGCCCACAGGTGGCGCAGGTCGTCGGGGCTCAGCTGGGATGGGGCGCCTTGTACATAGGCGAGGATTTTCTCGGCAATGGGGGCAAGGTCATCCGGAATGGCGAACTCCGGTGATGAGGGCAGGGATTTGAACGGCACCCCATGCTTCACCCCCAGCTCACGCATGGCGCGCAAGGCCACCCGCGATAACTCGCCACGCACCTTTCGCTGTAGCACGACACCGACCAAGGCTTGCAGGCCGGTTCGCTCCTTATCGGGGTGGGTGCGCTGGACCGGCCAGGCGTTGATCCGGATTTCGCCATCGCCGGGCAGGCCGAGGGACTGGAGGCGGCTGACTTCGTGCTGGGCCTCCAGCCACGCCGGGGTGGCGTCCAGCGGTTGGCCGGTGCGTTCCGTTGCCAGGCGCGGTTGGGAGGCCAGCAGGCGCTCTTCCATCAGCGGCGGGTAGCCGCCACCGATATCCGAATGGACGCCTGGCAGGCTGATTTCCTGGTGATGCGGAGCCACGCTGTTGAGCGCGAAGTTCCAGCGCCGCTCGGAGGCTGCCACCAACTGGACTACCTTGCGCGCGCAACCAGGAGGCAAGTAGAGATTGATGCCGGGGTTGTAGGCGTTGGCCGGGCTCCAGTCGCCTCGCAGCGGGTCGACCGTCGCCGCCACGGTATCGAACAGGCCGATGAAGTTGAGGCGGGTATCGCGCCGCCAGTCGAAGCTTGAGGCCAAGCCGAACCGGCCGCCCCGGAGCACCTCGGCGAGCAGACCTCCATCGGGTTTGAGCACTTCGTTGGCGAAGTGCCGAGCTGCCGCCGCGCCGCGACTGAAACCGAAGAGGTCGAACTCCAGCGTACGTATCTGTATGCCTGGGTGGGTTTGAATGAACAGGTTCAGTTGGTCTTTGATCTTGTCCGGGCTCTGTGCCACCCGATACAGGATGCCGGTATCGCCCCGCCCGCTGGCCTGGGCCGGCAGTACGGAGTCCGAGCCGCCACTGGTTGTGCCGATGCCTTCAAAATAAAGGCGTGCGAAGCCTGTGGCGCTGTCTGCAGAAGCAGGTGTGGCGGTGTTGTCCGGATACAGCGCATAGAGATACGCCACATTGCTCGGCGCATTGCCGTAGCTGTTGTCAGGCACTTGGCGGAAGAGGCCACCCTCGTCCGGGTCACGGTAACCGTAGCGGGCGCAGTGGCTGATGAGGGCGCTCAGTGCTTCTTCGTCGAACTGCTGGCGATCCTCGCGCCTGCAATGTTCGGTGAGTGCCGAGTTGGCCTGGTTGTTACCGGTGCCATCGAAGAACAGGCCCAGGCGCAGCGTGATGCCGAAGTCCTCTTTCTTCTCTTCCTCGCTTTTCTGCCCATGCTCTTGGAGGTTGTTCCTGGCGGGCTCTGACGTGTGTGCGGGGCGTGTGGTGGCAAATGGTGTTGCGGTTGCTGTGGGGGCCGCGTTGGCGGTGGTGGCGCTTCGATTGGAGTTGTACGTTGCGCTGGATAGCGAGTGGATCAACAGCGAGCCGCAGGGGCAGCTGCTGGCGCTGTCCAGCGTACCTGCCATCTTTCGTCCTCGGCTGCGCATGTGCGCGATGCCGCCGACGATCAGGTAGACCTTGCCATCCTTGCCACAGGTGACACGGTCGCCCTCCCGGGCGTGGACGACTCCGCGCCATTTGACCTGGTTGTCGCCCTCCAAAACCGTTCCCCCGCAGGTGGTTTTGTCGCCTGCGCGAATGAAATGCCCAATAGCCATGTCGATTCCCTTTCCGTTGTCGTTGAACGGTGCCCAAGCGCCTGGTACGCCTGGCCGTGAACCGCGCCAGCAGCCCGTAATCGGGGCAAGGCGCGAGTCCTCAAGGCTCGGGATGTGGCAAGGGAAAGGAAATCGGAAAGGGCTGAAGGTGGGGCGTGTGCTGTCCGTAAAGGCTCGACGCATCTGGCCGGGCGTGGAAGGTACGCAATGAGCTGAAGGGTTGGCTGTCAGGTTGAGTGGGGCAATTCCGACCCTTCGCCAAACTAAAGATTGGCTATACCTCCTGTGGGTTCCTGGCCTTACTGGCGGGTGTTAATTATCTGAGCCAGGGCTCTGGCATCCCGAGTGGCCTGCCTTTTTCCACGGGATGGGAACGGAACCCCTGTATCGGTCCGCTAAAGGATGCAGGTCAGCGGAAACATGGACATGTTGAACAACAATAACGAGCGGCTCATCCGCCTGCGGGATATCGAAAAGCGCTATCGGCTCGCCGAGCAGGAGCTGCGCATCCTCAGTGGGGTCTCCCTGGAGATCGCCCGGGGCGAGAGCTGCGCCATTCTCGGCAGTTCCGGTTCGGGCAAGAGCACGCTGCTGAATATTCTCGGCCTGCTCGACCTGCCCAGCAGCGGCTTCTACCACCTGGGTGGCCACGATGTGTTCACGGCCAGCCCGGATGACCTGGCGGCGCTGCGCAACCGCCTGATCGGCTTCGTCTTCCAGAGCTTCAACCTGCTGCCCCGGCTCAGCGCGCTGGACAACGTCGCCTTGCCCCTGAGCTACCGCGGCGTGGCCCTGCGCGAGTCCCGCGAGCGGGCCCATGCCATGCTCGAGCGGGTGGGCCTGGCGGCGCGTGCCGGGCACCTGCCGGCGGACCTTTCCGGCGGCCAGCGCCAGCGCGTGGCCATCGCCCGTGCGCTGGTGGGCGAGCCGGCGCTGATCCTCGCCGACGAGCCCACCGGCAACCTCGATGCCGCCACCGCCGAAGACATCATGCAGCTACTGCTGGAGCTCAACCGCGCCAATGGCGTGACCCTGGTGATCGTCACCCACGACCCCGGCATCGCCGCCCGCCTGGAACGGCGCATCCGCGTGCGCGAGGGCAGGGTGGTGGACGAGGCGGTCCCGGCATGACGCTGCTGGAGTCGGCCCCGGCCCCCTCGCTGACGCAGTTGCTGCACGAGGCGCTCGGCAGCCTGCGCAACCTCGGGCGGCGCTCGCTGCTGGCGCTGCTGGGCATCGTCATGGGCAGCTGCTCGGTGATCGCCCTGTTGAACATCGGCCAGAACGCCGCCGACCAGGCCATGAGCGTGTTCCGCGAGATGGGCACCGAGGCGGTGGTGGTGCAGCTGCCTTCCGTGGCGCGGGGGAGCGACGGCCTGCCATTGGTGCTGGACGGCCCGACCCTCGAGGCGAGCGTGCCCGGCATCGAGCACGTCAGCCCGCTGGTGCTCTACAGCAGCCAGGTGGTGTTCCACGGCCGCACCCGCAGCCTGGCCCTGGTGGGCGCCGATGCGTCCCTGGGCGATGCAGCGCGCTTGCGGGTGGCCCAGGGGCGCTACCTGTCGGCTTTCGACGCCCGCCAGACTTTCGTTGTGGTCGGTGCCCAGGCGGCCCTGGCGCTGGGGGTTCCGGGCGACCCGCTGCAGCTGGGCGACCGTGTGCGCATCGATGACTACCAGTTCCAGGTGATCGGCATCCTCAAGCCCCAGGGCGCTGGCGGCATCATTCCCTTCACCGCCGACGACGCGCTGTTCCTGCCGCCGGCGGGCATGGCGCGCATCAACCCGGCGCCGAGCATCAGCACGCTGATCGCCCGGGTGGTGCCGGGCAAGGACGTGGCCACCATCGGTGAGCGCCTGCTGCAACGGGTCAACCGCGAGATCGCCGGCGAGCAGAAGGGCACCCTGCAGGTGGCCCAGCAGATGATCGACGCCATGCAGCAGCAGACCCGCACCTTCACCTACCTGCTGGCGGCCCTGGGCGGCATCTCCCTGGTGGGCGGCGGGGTGGGGGTGATGAACGTGATGCTGATGAACGTCAGCGAGCGGCGCCGCGAGATCGGTGTGCGCATGGCCCTGGGTGCGCGGCGCCGCGACATCCGCAACCTGTTCCTGCTGGAGGCTGTGACGCTCACCGCCGCCGGTGCCGTTTCCGGCGCCTTGCTCGGCGTGGCTGCCGCCTGGGGCTACGCACGCCTGTGTGGCTGGGACTTCGCCCTGGCGTCCTCGGCATTGCCGCTGGGCATTGGCAGCACGCTGCTGGTGGGGCTGTTCTTCGGCCTGCACCCGGCCATTTCGGCCGCGCGCCTGCAACCGGTGGAGGCCCTGCGTGATGCGTAGCCGCCTGCTGCCCTTCGCCCTGCTGATGGTCATCCTGCCGGCCCAGGCCAAACCCTGGGGCGAGGAGCGCCTGGACCCCTCGGCGCCGACCATGGAGCGCCAGGGTAACGGCCCGCTGCTCAGCGAGCAGATGGCCGACCTGTCATTGCTGGATGCGGTATTCCTCGGCCTGCGCAACAACCGCAGCATCCAGAGCAGCTACCTGCGGCGCATCGCCGAGAAGTTCGACCTGCGCGTCTCCGAAGACGTGTTCAACCCCAAGCTCTATATCACCGGCAGCTACCGGGCCAACCGCAACCACCAGGACCGCTACCGCGATGGCCGCATCGGCCCGACGGCCACCCTGCTGAACGAGTACGGCACGCAACTCGCGCTGGGCTGGAGCACGGGCTACAACGACGCCGACCGGGCCGGGCGTACGCGTAACGATGGCGTCGACCTGAGCATCATCCAGCCCCTGCTGCGCGGCGCCGGGCGCGAGGTGAACACCGCGCCGGTGCGCCTGGCCCAGCTGTCGGAGCAGGCCAACCGGCTCAACCTGAAGTCCAGCGTGTCGCAGACGGTGACCGCCATCATCAGCGCCTACCGCAACCTGCTGCGCGCCCAGGAGCAGCAGCGCATCGCCCGTGCCGCGCTGGAGCGCACCCAGCAACTGGTCTCGGTCAACCGCTCGATGATCGAGGCTGGGCGCATGGCCGAGTTCGAGATCGTGCAGACCGAGGCCGACCTCGCCACCCAGGAACTGAGCGTGGAGGAGGCCGCCAACCAGCTGGATTCCGCGCGCCTGGAGCTGCTGCGCCTGCTGGCTCTGGACCTGTCCTCGCAGGTGCGCGCCAGCGACGCCCTGGAAGCCGAGCGCATCGAGGTCAACCGTGAGCAGGCGGTGCGGCTGGCCGAGCAGCAGCAACCGGACTACCTGCGCCAGCTGATCAACCGCCAGCAGGCGGACATCAACCTGGTGGTGGCGAAGAACCAGCGGCTCTGGGACCTGTCCCTGGAAGTGGGCGGCAGCCAGACGCGGGACCGCTACGACTACCCGCACACCAGCGGCAGCGACCGTTCCTGGGACAGCTACGCCGGGGTTCGCGTGGACATCCCCATCGGCGACCTGACGCGGCGCCAGGGCGAGGTGCAGGCACGGGTCAACGTCGAGGACCAGGAGCTGCAGGTGGCCGACGCGCGGCAGGCGCTGGAGCGCAACGTCACCGACGTGGTGCGTGACGTGGGCACGCGCTGGCGCCAGCTGGAGATCGCCAACCGTGCGCTGGAGCTGTCGCGGCGCAAGCTGGACATCGAGCGTGACAAGCTCAACGCCGGGCGCTCCAGCAACTTCCAGGTGCTCAGCTTCGAGAGTGACCTGCGCAACGCCGAGAACGCCCGCCTCAATGCGCTGATCGCCTACCTCGACGCGCAGACGCAACTGGACCTGGCCCTGGGCATGACGCTCGACAGATGGGACATCTCGCTCAATGACTACTGACCGTTCCCCGCTGGCCCGCCGCGGCCTGCTGCTCGCCGTCGCCGTGCTGGTCATCGCCGGCATCACCTGGGGCCTGCGCGAGGCGCCCGGGGCGGCGCCGACGGCCATGCACTGGCAGCGCGTGGACCCGGCGCCGCTGGAGCACAGCATCGGCCTGGTGGGGCGCATCGAACCGGACAGGACCCTGGCGCTGGGCGCGCCTTTCGCCGGCATCGTGGCCGAATCCCTGGTGGAGCCGGGGCAGCGGGTCCAGGCCGGGCAGTTGCTGCTGCGCATGGACGCGGCCGAGACCGAGGTGCAGCAGCGCGATGCGCTGTCGGCCCTGCTCAAGGCGCGGCGCGCGGTGCAGGAGCTCAAGGACTGGGACAGCGGCGAGGAAATGTCCCGTGCCCGCCGGACCCTGCGCAGCGCCCAGCTGGCCCTGGCCAGCACCGAGAAGAAGCTCGGTCAGACCCGCGCGCTGTTCGACCGCGGCATCATCCCGCGCAACGAGCTGGAAGACCTGGAACAGCAGGAGCGCCTGCAGCGTTTGGACCTCAGCGCCGCCGAGCGCGACCTGGCCCGTTCCCAGGCGCGCGGCAGTGGCGAATACCTGCAGATCGCCGAAATGGAACTGGCCAATGCCGAGGTCAAGCACCAGGCCCTGCGCAAGCTGTTGGAGGCCAAGGACATCAAGGCGCCGTTCTCCGGCATCGTTGTCGCGGCCCCCGGCCTGAGCCTGGAGGACGCCGCGCGCGGCCCGGTGCAGGCCGGCTCCCAGGTGACCCAGGGCTCGCCGCTGTTCGGGTTGGCCAGCATCGAGCAACTGAAGATCGTCGCGCGGGTCTCCGAGCTGGACGTCAACCAGCTGCGCGAAGGCATGGCGGTGGACGTGCAGGGCGATGGCTTCGAGGGTGAGGCGTTGCATGGGCAGGTGAGCGTGGTCGGTGGCCAGGCGCTGCCGAGCACCCAGGGCGGCGCACAGTTCGAGGTGATGGTCGCCATCCCCGACCTCAGCGAAGAACAGATGCGCCGGGTGCGCCTGGGCATGAGCGCACGGCTGTCGATCCTTGCCTACCGCAACGAAGCGGCCATGGTGGTGCCGCCTGAGGCCCTGCGCAACGCAGAAGGGCGCTGGCTGCTGGACTACCGCCCCACCCTCGAACAACCCGAGCGCGAAGTGGAGGTGCGCACCGGCCGCTCCACCCCCGCCGGTGTCGAAGTCTTCGGCCTGGAGCCAGGGTTCATCGGCGTCTCCGGCTGACCCCTGCGTTTCGCCATCCCCGCCGGGTTTCACCCGGCCTACGCCGAACCCTCATGCAATCCCCGTAGGTTGGCGCCGAGCGCAGCGAGGCCCAACGCTGCCGAGCCCATCGAGGCACCGATGCGTTGGGCTTCGTCGCTCAATTCAACCGGCGAGATGCATCGGTTTTATGCCTCCAACTCGCACGATCGCGCGTATTACCCGGCTTTCTGCCCGCAGATTCGCCGTGGATGGACGCGGATTCATTTTTCGAACAATCAATTCATGCACCAGAACGATGCGGCGGATGGGCGAGTGTCCGTGATGGAAACACCCGTCAAGCCCCGAGTTGTCGGGATAGTCAGCTATATGGCGTGCGACCTTTGACGCGGGTGTGTAGGAAGTTCCCGCTTTTGCGGCTTCGCTGGCAGGCTCTGGAGCGGGGGTACCCAACCTTTTGCTAGGTATGAAATGCGGTCCAGCAACCTAATCTCGTTCCCGGCGCTACCCACTGGGAAGTCACCCACAAGGGCACAAGCCCGGGTCCCACAGGTAAGACGCCGATGAGTAACAACCCCTGGCGAGTCGGTAAAGATCGCTACGCATTGGAACGCAGCAGGGAGGTGGCAACGGATGCTCCATTTTTCGCCTGTATCAGGCAACGCCCCTATCACTCGCCGGGAATCTGCCGCCCGGCTCCCTCGCCTCGTATCGAGCCTGGTGCCCGAGCCGATGCGTCCTTTTCGCCCTGGTGGCGGAAGCGGTGGAAACCCTCTCGCAGGCCGTCGTGTGTCCATGGCCCTGCATCGAAACGAGCGTGACTGAACAACAGCGTTGAGGAACTCGTCCGGCACTTGCTTCGGCAAGTACCGGCCCGATCAGTGCCATGCGGACGTTGTTGGATGGATGACATGACGCAGCCTGGATAGCTGCACTTCGATTGTTATGTATCCGCAACGGAAGTTGGCCTGGGAACTTGCCCGGAAACAGTGTGGCGTCGCCGATTGAAGCCGGAGTTGGAATAACGTCCGCCGGTAACTTGAAGCAGCGGGTGACTGGGCAAGTTTGAAAAGCGGTCATGGGTTAAACAGGAAGGTCTTCGTGGTGTATTCCCAGTGACCAAAAACAAAACCATGTTTTGCTTATTCAACCAAGGAACGAAAACAATGAAAATGTCCAAAATCTCCGTTGCTACCGCTGCTCTGGCTCTGTGCATGGGCGCTTCCTCGGCCATGGCCGTAACCATCACCCCGGCCAACACCGCCTTCTCCGCCAAGGGTGTTTCGGTGGTCAAGCCTGGCTTCCTGTCGCCCGTGACCTGCAACGTGGAATTCATCGGCACCACCTCCGTGGGCGGTGCTGATAAAGCCACCATCACTGCCGTGAACATCACCGGCGGCGGCTTCTGCGGTGCAGCCAGCGCAGCCGGCCTGCCCTGGACCCTGACCGCCTCCAGCCTCACCGCTGGCAGCGTCAGCGGTGTCAAGTTCACCGTGGCTGGCATCAACTGCAGCTCTTCTCCGGTCACCGTGAATGGTGTCTGGAGCAACTCTGCCAACAAGCTCACCCTGAACCCGAACCAGCCGGTTGGCTCTTGCACCATCCAGAGCCTGTATGTGAATCCGACCCCGGCATTCACGCTGGTTCCGTAAGCGTGAACGGCCTTCCCATCCCAGGGTGGGAAGGCCGCTTTCATTGTGATTGGAATACTGTCGCGATATGGGTTCAGCACAGTGGGCAAGTAATAAAGGTTTCAAGCCATTAGTGAGGAAGTTTGATTTTCTGAACTATTAGTTGTGCAGGACGCGCCCCGTGAGGCAGAAAATTATAATAAGCAAGGAGTTGTGATGAAGACGTATTCGAAGCGCCCCTCTCTTTTCAATTTCACGCGCAAACGCAGTTTGCTGAGTTTGGCCGTACTCAGTGCCGTTATCGGTGTTCAACAAGCCGAAGCGGGCGCTTTCGCCGTACCCACTTATGGCACGCCCGGCTGGGGCCGTGCCTTCGCCGGTGGCTCGGTGTGGAAGAACGACCCCAGCGCCGCCTTCAACAACCCGGCCGCCATGGCCTTTATCGAGCGCCCCATCGGCCAGGTATCGGCGATCTATGCCGATATCGACATGAAATTCAAAGGGGAGGCCTATGACTACGCGGGCAACCCCCGTAGCGAACTCATCGATGTTAACGGGCCCGAAACTCGGGAGCTGGGTGATGGCGGTAACGGCGGGTTCAGCAAGTGGTTGCCCACCCAGTTCCTGGTCATCCCTGTCGGTGATCGCTTCGCTATTGGCCTTGGTCAAGTTGTCCCCATGGGCATGCGCAGCACGTGGGACAAGAACTTCAAAGCCAAAGACTTCGCCCTGGATACCAAGATCGAGACGGCGGCCCTGGCCGGCTCGCTGTCCTTCAAGATCGATGATCAGTGGGCGGTCGGCGGTGGGGTTGTGATTCAGCGTACCCAGGGCTTCGTGAGCCAGAACGTGGACCTCATGGCTGCCGCTGCGGCAAACCCGGGTTCCATTTTCGCAGGTGGCTTACCCAGTGGTGTCACCAGGGCGACGATGCGTGTGAAGGTCGACAACGTATCCCCGGGCTGGTTTGCCAGCGTTGCCTGGAAGCCAACCGCCCAGGACACCTTGGGCCTGGCGTACCACGCCAAGATCAAGAACGAGCTGGACGGGGACTACAACTGGCATTTCTCGGATGCCAATGGATTGAACTTCCTCACCTCGCCCGAATTGATGAACCCCGATGCTTTGGCACAAGCGGGCTATGCAGGGCTGATATTGAATCCCAATGGTGACCACGCCGAATCGCGCATGGACATCCCGGCCATGGCCACCTTCGACTGGGTGCACGATTTCAACGACAGCTTTAGCCTGGGCGCCAGCGTGACCTGGACCGAGTGGTCGTCCTTCCAGTCCCTGAAGCTGGAGTCCCACGGCAACCTGATCGTCGACATTCCCTACAACTACAAGGACACCTGGATGTACTCGGTGGGCGGTGACTACCGTCTCAACGACCAGCTGACCCTGCGCGCGGGCGTGGCGCTGGACCAGACGCCGACCCGCAACTCCACCCGCGATGCGCGCATCCCCGACGGTGACCGTACCTTCGTCTCCCTGGGTGGCAGCTACCGCTTCGCCTCCGACCCGAACCTGAGCGTGGATGTGGCCTATTCCCGCCAGTTCGTCGATGAAGGTCGCCTGCGCACCCAGAACCAACCGCGTCTGGGCGGCGGCAGCGTCGATGGCAAGGTGGAATCCAAGGGGCAGATCTTCAGCGTCTCGGCTACCTACATGTTCTAACAGGCCGCTGAAAACGCAGTCAGTTTCTCAATTGCCTGCAAAGACTGGAAATTCCCCATCTGTGCTCTCGATCGTCACCCGGTTCCCGGGGCATCGGGCCGATCAGAACAGGTGGGGAAGTTGGGGCGGGTCCGGGCTCGTGTCCTCACCACGGGTGGGCCTGCCCCCTTTTTACGTCGGCCGCCGGAAGGAATCAGCGGCCTTTCTCTTTTCCCTCGGGGCATTTCCTGTGCCCGTGCAGGGTGTCTTTGCTCGGGAGCGCCTGGGCCCTCAGCCCCTCCACCCCTCTGGGCAACACGGCGGCAAACTCAATCAGCGATGACGTTGTGTCGATCATCCTTGGCGCCAGCCCCCACCAGCACCTGGGCTTCGTCTTCGCTGATCAGCGCGTCGCCCGCCGGGCTGCGGATCACCGAGGCGCGCAGGCCGTCATCGGTGGCGATGACGATGTCGCGGATCGGCATTTCGCTGTGGTTGCCGTTCAGTTCGATGGCGCAGGTGCCGCCTTCCAGATCGATGTTCACGGACATGTCGTTCTCCTCGCGTGGCTGGGCCTGTTGGGTAGAAGCGCCTGCGCCCGTAAAGGTTCAGGCCGGGCGACCGGGGGCTCAGGAGTAGAAGGCCGAATGGTGGGGAAAGTTGCCCACCCGCTCGCCGATCACCATCTCGCTGATCCAGTCGGTCAGCAGGCCGGTGTAGGCCTTCTGGCTGCGGTCGCCGCTCAGCGCGTGGTCGGCACCGTCGAGGATGCGGTGGGTCAGCGAATGGGCGCGCTCGAAGGCGGCGCGGTAACTCATGATGGTCGGGTGCGGTACGAAGTCATCGTGCTCGGATTCGACGATCAGCACATCCCCCTCGAAGGCGGCGCAGGCCGCCATGGCGCGGTTCTCGCTCGGGCGCACGGCGGTCAGCCGGTAGCTCGCCAGGCGTTGGCGGTCGAGGGCGTGCTTGGGTGTGTCCCACTCATCATCCCAATACAGCGCGGGCACCCGCAGGGCCAGCCAGCGCACAGGGCGCAGGGTGCTGAGGATGGTCGCCAGGTAGCCGCCGTAGCTGCTGCCGATCACGGCGATGGCCGAGGTGTCGGTGGCGGGGTGGCTGGCCAGCATGTCGTAGGCGGCGATCAGGTCGTCGAGGTTGTCGGCGCGGGTCACCGTCTGTTTCTGCACCTCGGTCTTCTCGTGGCCGCGCAGGTCGAAGGTCAGGCACACACAGCCGAGCCCGGCAATGCCCTTGGCCCGCGCCAGGTCGCGCTGCTGGCTGCCGCCCCAGCCGTGGACGAAGAGGATGCCCGGCACCTTGGCGGCGGGGGTGAGGAAGGTCCCGGCGATCTGTTCGTTGGCGACCTGGATATCCACGCTTTCGCTACGCGACGCCATAAGGTTCCACCCTCGCGAATTTGCTGATGGGGCCGACTTCGGCATCGTCGCCCTGGTAGAGCAGGGTGGCCCCGCCCGGTATCTCGAACCCCGCGCCGTAGCGCTCGACGGTCGCCGCGCGGATGCACGTCAGCTGCGGGTCGGCGGCGAAGGCTTCGATCGCCAGTATTTCCGCCGCGCTGGCCCCGCCGATGCGCCAGGACTGCTCCAGCACCCCCGAGCGCAACTGGCCCCGGGCATTGATGCCCTGGGCGATGTCGTAGTTGCGCCGCGAGGCGAGGAAGCCCGGGAAGCATGCCTGGGCCGCCTGCTCGTAGGCCCGCGCCTGTTCGATGGCCAGGTGCACCGGTTCGTCACCGGCCAGGTCCAGCAGGTCTTTCCAGCCACCGCGTGCCACCAGCAGTTCCGAGCCGCCGTAGACGGAGACACCGCCATTGTCCTCGGTCAGCCCCTGGGTGCCGAAATAGCTGGCGGTGATGCCGGCCACCTGCACCTGGCCGACGCTGTAGGTGAGGACGTCGTCCAGGTGCTCTTCCAGCACCAGGCCCCAGGTGGCGATTTCGTCGAGGTCCTGGGCGGCGATGGCCTCGCGCAGCTGGTTCTCGTCGGTCACCCGGCACTGGCCGCGCCCGGCCGTGGCGCGCACCGGCTTGACCCGCACCGGCCCGGACAGCAGCAGGCGGATGCCGGCCTGCATGGCGTCGTCGATGTTGAAGGCGCTGTAGCCGCTGAGCACCGCGCGCCCGGCCAGGTGGAAGAAGCCTTCCGACCAGCCCGGCGGCGCATGGGCGGAGGGGCCGGGCAGGGGATGGGTGATGGCCTTGGTGGCCATGAAGGGCTCGGCGACCATGCCGCCGAAGAAGTCGGCGTCCGAACGGATGCCCAGTTCGCGGGCCTGGCCACGGCCGATCAGGGTGTCGCTGGGGATGAAGTAGCGCGCCCGTGCAGCGCTGTCCTGTCGATCCCCCAGGAAGGGCGTGTCGAGCAGGGCGGCGATATGTTCGCCAAGCCAGTGGTGCACGCGGCGTTCATGCTCGGGGGCATCGTGGCGCACATCGAGCAGGGCGACCCCTTCGCGGGGTGATGGGGATTCAGGCATGGGGCTGCTCCTCGTGGCGACGGGTGATCAGGGGGCCTGCCAGGTGCCGCCGCCGCTTTCGCAATCGATCTTCGCCTGCGCCGGGTCCTTGGCCGTGTAGTGGTAGGTGACCACCTTGGCGTCGGCGGGGATGTTGGCCGGGTCGCTGCCTTCTTCGCCGCTGGACTGCGGGTTGGCCAGCGCCTCCTGGGTGAGGGCGCCCGTACAGCGGCCGAACCAGCCGCTTTTGCAGCTGGCTACCTTGCGCTTGTCGTTCTGCAGCATGTCCTTGCTTTCGTTGCTGCAGGACCAGTCGACCGCGCCGGCTGGCATGCCGGAGTACTCGTAGCAGGTCTCGGTTTCGACGCCGGGTACCTGGCGGCTCACCGGGTGGGTCTCCACCTGGCAGGCATCGGCCAGCGCCAGGGGCGAGGCCAGGCAGGCGGCCAGCAGCAGGGGCATCCTCAGGGTCATGACGGTTCTCCTCGCGCACCCTTGGCGCGCCGTGTGCGACTACTGCTGGAAGGGCGTTTTCACCAGGCTGGCCGGATTGACCAACTGCTTGCCCGGCGGCACCCGCTCCACCACTGGCAGGGGGTGCAGCTGATGCACGCTGGCGCGGGGGCGGGTACGGCTGATGCCGCGGTAGATGGCGGCGGCGCCGACCAGGATGTCGGCGAGCCCGAGCAGGCCACGGGTGGCGACGCCCTTGCGGATCAGCAGGATGCCGCCGCCGATGGCGACCAGGCGTTCCATGTTGGACGGTTCGGCCATGGGGTTCTCCTTGGTTGGCGCGACCGGGAAGGCCGGCCGCGCGTGATCGTCGTGCGTGATCAGGGGGGGCGGTCAGGCGGCTTTCTTCAGGGCCTTGACCAGCTCGTCCTTGCGCATCCGCGAACGGCCGGGAATCTTCAGCGCCCGGGCACGAATCATCAGGTCGGCCTTGCTGGTGTCTTCCAGGCGGGTGCCGGGGCGTGGGGCGCCGTGCTTGGTCGCCACGGCACGACGGGCCGAGGAACGACGCGCCGCCGCCTTGCTTGCCGGCGAGGTGCTGCGGCCCGAGCCGCCGGCCTTCTCGCCGCCGCCGGATTGCTTGTTGACCGTGGCCCAGGCGCGGGCCTCGGCTTCGCCCTGGGGCACGCCCTGGCGCTCGTAGCCTTCCTCGATATGGGCGGCCTTGCGCTTCTGGGCTTCGGTGTACTTGTCTTTGCTTCCGCGTGGCATATGAACCTCCGTGCGTCGCGTTCGACTCGCCCCGTGCGGCCTGTGCCGCTCCGGGGGCCCTCAGGTTTTCTGAATGGCCTCGGCGAGCAGAGTTCAGGTTTTTGCCGGCGGGCCATGACCGGCGGTCGCGGTGCGACGTGCGAAATGCACGATTAGGTTGAACTCTCGCCGCTCCCCGGCGGACTCACCTCCTAGGGGATGGAAGCGCGCTCCGCACCGGCTCCGGTGCGCCACCGCACGACGTTGCGCAGCTTCGGCCGAACTGTGCCGGGCGGCACCTCCTCGCACGCATGCAATCGCGCACCGATAGGGCATAAGGACACCGCGACATGAAAAGAGACTGGGACCTGATCAGGGCCTTGCTGCTGGAGATCGAATCACTCGGAACCGGCCAGCACTTCCACCCCCAGCCCTACGCCGGGCACACACTGGAGTCGGTCAGCCACCACCTCCACCTGATGTGCCAGGCGGGCCTCGCCGAGTGCACCGCGCATCACCCCTGGAACGGTGACCCGGTGATGATCGCCAAGGGCCTCACCCTGGCCGGCCACGACCTGCTCGACCCCATCCGTGATGACGACGCCTGGGAGGCGACCAAGGCCTTCCTGCAACAGCGCATGGGCGGCATCAGCCTGGAGACGCTGCGCTCCACGACCCGGCCGCCTGCCACGGGCGACACCGCGCGTCACCTGCGCCTGGCGCACAACGACGCACTGTTCAACTGAGGGTTCGCGCCTCATCAGCCAAGGAGCAGGACATGTCCACCGAGAAAGCCGCCACCCCGGCCGGCCCCACACCGGTCGAGGCGTTCAAGCAGAACATCCTCGCCAAGCTCAAGTACGCGGTCGGCAAGGACCCACGCAACGCTTACAGCCACGACTGGTTCGAAGCCGTCGCCCTGGCCGCCCGTGACCACCTGGTGGACAACTGGGAAGAGGCCGAGGCGCAGGTCGACCGCAAGCAGCACAAGCGCGTCTATTACCTGTCCCTGGAGTTCCTCATCGGGCGCCTGCTGGTGGACTGCCTGAGCAACCTCGGGCTGCTGGAAACCGCCCGCGCGGCCCTCGCCGAGCTGGACGTGGACCTGGACACCATCCGCCAGGTGGAGCCCGACGCGGCCCTGGGCAACGGTGGCCTGGGGCGCCTGGCGGCCTGCTTCATGGAGAGCATGGCGACCCTCGGGCTCGCCGCCCACGGCTACGGCATCCGCTACGAGCACGGCCTGTTCCGGCAGGTGGTCAGTGATGGCTGGCAGCAGGAGCACACCGAAACCTGGCTGGATTTCGGCAACCCCTGGGAGTTCGAGCGGCCCGAGGTCAGCTACAACATCGGCTTCGGTGGCAGTGTGCTCACCGAAGATGGCGAGGGCGAGGTGCCACGGCAGGTCTGGCAGCCCAACGAAACCCTGCGCGCCATCGCTTATGACACCCCGGTGGTGGGCTGGCGCGGTGCCAGCGTCAACACCCTGCGTCTGTGGCGCGCACGGGCCATCGAAGACCTGCAGCTGGAACGCTTCAACGCCGGCGACCACTTCGGCGCGGTGGCCGATGTGGTGCGCGCCGAGAGCATCTCGCGGGTGCTGTACCCGGCCGACAGCACCGAGGCCGGGCAGGAGCTGCGCCTGCGTCAGGAATACTTCTTCGTTTCCGCCTCGCTGCAGGACCTGCTGCACCGCCACATGACCAGCCACGGCGACATCCGCTCGTTGCCGGAGAAGGCGGCGATCCAGCTCAACGACACCCACCCGGCCATCGCCGTGGCCGAGCTGATGCGCCAATTGGTGGATGTCTACCAGATCGAGTGGTACGCGGCCTGGGAAATGACCGTGGCGACGCTGTCCTACACCAACCACACCTTGCTGCCGGAGGCGCTGGAATCCTGGCCGGTGTCGCTGATGGAGCGCCTGCTGCCCCGGCACATGCAGATCATCTACCTGATCAACGCCTACCACATCGATTCCCTGCGCGCGCAGGACATCCACGACTTCGCCCTGCTGCGCTCGGTGTCGCTGATCGAGGAAGACCACGGGCGCCGGGTGCGCATGGGCAACCTGGCGTTCCTCGGCTCCCACAGCATCAATGGCGTTTCGGCGCTGCACACCGACCTGATGCGGGAAACCGTGTTCCGCGACCTGCACCGGCTCTACCCGCAGCGCATCGGCAACAAGACCAACGGCGTGACCTTCCGCCGCTGGCTGTACCAGGTGAACCCGCTGCTCACCGGGTCCCTGGTGGACGCCCTCGGCGAAAACCTGCTGGACGCCCCCGAGGAGCTGCTGCGCAACCTCGAGCCCCATGCCGACAAGGCCGGCTTCCGCAAGCAGTTCGCCGCCCACCGCCAGCAGAACAAGGCGGCCCTGGCGCGGCTGGTGCACGAGCGCCTGGGCATTCACCTGGACACCGAGGCGATCTTCGATGTGCAGGTCAAGCGC
Source organism: Pseudomonas sp. zfem005 (assembly GCF_032621735.1). NCBI lineage: Bacteria > Pseudomonadati > Pseudomonadota > Gammaproteobacteria > Pseudomonadales > Pseudomonadaceae > Pseudomonas > Pseudomonas sp. zfem005. The sequence continues at coordinate 182,677 of NZ_JAVYJE010000014.1, forward strand.
ATCCACGAGTACAAGCGCCAGTTGCTCAACCTGCTGCACACCGTGGCGCTGTACCAGGCCATCCGCAACGAGCCGACCACCGACTGGGCGCCACGGGTGAAGATCTTCGCCGGCAAGGCGGCGGCCAGCTATCACCAGGCCAAGCTGATCATCAAGCTGGCCAACGACATCGCCCGCACCATCAACGCCGACCCGACGGTGCGCGGGCTGCTCAAGGTGGTGTTCATCCCCAACTACAACGTCAGCCTGGCGGAGGTGATCATCCCTGCGGCCGACCTGTCCGAACAGATCTCCACCGCCGGGCTGGAAGCCTCCGGCACCAGCAACATGAAGTTCGCCCTCAACGGCGCGCTGACCATCGGCACCTTGGACGGCGCCAACGTGGAGATGAGCCAGCTGATCGGCGCCGAGCACATGTTCATCTTCGGCATGACCGCCGGCCAGGTGGAGCAGCGCAAGCGTGCCGGCGAGCTGGACATGAGCGCGGTGATCGCCGGCTCCGAGCGCCTTAGCGGGGCGCTGGAGGCGGTGCGCCGTGGGGTGTTCTCGCCGGATGACCCGCACCGCTACGAAGCCCTGGTGGCGGGCCTGGTGCGGGACGACCGCTTCATGGTCTGCGCGGATTTCGACGCCTACTGGCACGCCCAGCGCCGCGTCGACGCCGCCTGGCAGAAGCCCGCGCAATGGTGGAAATCGGCCGTGCTCAACACCGCCCGCGCCGGCTGGTTCTCCTCGGACCGCACCATCGGCGAATACGCCGCCGACATCTGGAAGGTGCCCACCAACCGGGATTGACCGGAGCAGAGCAGGGGGCTGACGCGCGGGTGGACGACGCTCCACCCGTCCACCATTCGCCGCTCGAGGTGGCACCGCAGTCATGCCCTGGCAGGTGCTGTGTAGGGGCGACTTCAGTCGCCAAGCGACGCGCAGCGCCGCCGCTCTGTGTAGGAGCGAATTCATTCGCGATCAAGAGGGCACCGCGCGCCGGGTTTCACCCGACCTACCTGTCGCTCAACCATCGTGCTCACCTGCGACACCGCCTGGTGGAGGTGAAAAGCGACCTCCACCCTACACACCGGTCATGTCCCGGTGGCACGGACAACGCGGGGCGCCCCCTTACCAGAACCCTGCCTTGCGGCGTTCGGTGACGTAATCCAGGGGCAGGGCGAAGGCCTTGAGGAAGAAGGCGGCGAGGCGGGTGTCGATCACCGTTTCGTTGATCGAAGCCAACTGCGCGGGCAGGGTGCGGGTCTCGTCGTTGAAGGCGTAGAACTCTTCATGCACCAGGCTCAGGTTGGCCGCGTCGGCGATGATCCGGTAGTGGCTGGTGCGCGTCCCCGGGTTGCTGGCGGCCAGGCGCAGCTGCGGGTGCAGCGGGTCGCTGCTGTCCATCTCCACCGTCACTTCGATGCCGCCCCGGCGGGCGTGGCGCGCCGCTTCCTCGAACAGCGGCAGGGCCTGGCTGGCGAGGGCCGTTTCGACGTCGCGGAGAAACTCATGGGTCTTGCTGGGCGAGGGAAGCGAGGTCGGCTCGGGTGCGGCTGGATTCATGGCAAGGCTCCATCGGGTTGCGAACGCAGGACCGACCACTCTTCCAGCAGCGCGGGCCCCAATTCGAATAGAGCCTCCTGGTTGCCATAGGTTGCACGGGTAATGCCCACCACCGTCAGCTGCCGTTCGCCATCGTGCAGGTGAATGGTCAGTGTGCCATCCGCCTCCATCACGCAGTGGCCATGGGTGCTGGGCCGCAGACGCTGGTTGAAGTGGATTTCGATATCGCGGGCATTGGGTTGGCTGCTGGGCACGGTGACTACCTCCGGTCGCAGGATAGGGGCGGCAACTCCGCTCCGGTGTCTTGCCTGTTTTCACCTTAAACCCCTGTCGACACGCGTAAATACTGGCCAACGGCCCAGGTACGGTATGGGCCGGGAATTGCCCGTGATTACATCAGCCTGCGGCCGTGAAATACCTCCCGGCAATTAGTTGGCGGCGGCCCCTGTGATTGGCGTTCGCTATCGACGCCCCAGTCGTGGCCATAGCCGCACTCAATCGACAGCCCCACAGCCCGCGCCGAACGGGGTGCAAATAGTTAGAACCTCTCCGCAATGCTGCCCTCAGACCTTCTAGGCGCCGGTTTGGCGCCTGCTCCACCAACGTCAGATCAACGACCAGAGAGGACCTGTGCAATGGCTCAACATCGAGGCGGCAAAGGCAACTTCGCAGAAGACCCACAACGCGCATCCGAAGCCGGTAAGAAGGGCGGACATGTGAGTGGTGGCAATTTCAGGAACGACCCGGCACGCGCATCCGCAGCCGGCCGCAAGGGAGGACAGCGCAGCCACAGCAATAACAGTGACTGACGCCTAACGGGGGGCGGCGGCATGCGGCCGTCGCTCCCCACCCTTGCCGCATCACCTGCCACACCCGTGATTACCTGCGCACGCGCAATGCGTCGTCAGGCCCGGCGCCTGCCTGGGCGTCGATTCCAAGCCAGGAGAAGATTCGATGCCCACCCAGAAGAAGACCGGCAGCCAACTCGCCGGTACCGACACCCCCGACCGTGAAAACAGCAACCGCAAGCTCGACCAACTGGAGGGCTTTCGCGAAGACGCTACCGACCAGGCCCTGACCACCAACACCGGCACGCGCATCGCCGACAACCAGAACAGCCTGAAGGCTGGCGAGCGCGGCCCCTCGTTGCTGGAAGACTTCATCCTGCGGGAGAAGATCACCCACTTCGACCACGAGCGTATTCCCGAGCGCATCGTCCATGCCCGTGGCGCTGCGGCCCATGGCTACTTCCAGGTCTACGAGCCGCTGGCCGAGCTGACCAAGGCCGACTTCCTCAACGAGCCGGCGAAGAAAACCCCGGTGTTCGTGCGCTTCTCCACCGTGCAGGGCCCGCGTGGCTCGGCCGATACCGTGCGCGATGTGCGCGGCTTCGCGGTGAAGTTCTACACCGACGAGGGCAACTTCGACCTGGTGGGCAACAACATGCCGGTGTTCTTCATCCAGGACGCCATCAAGTTCCCCGACTTCGTGCACGCGGTGAAGCCCGAACCGCACAACGAAATCCCCACCGGTGCCTCGGCCCACGACACCTTCTGGGACTTCGTCTCCCTGGTGCCCGAGTCGGCGCACATGGTGCTCTGGACCATGTCCGACCGCGCCATCCCGGTGGGCTACCGGGGCATGCAGGGCTTTGGCGTGCACACCTTCCGCCTGATCAACGCCGAGGGCCGCAGCGTCTTCGTCAAGTTCCACTGGCGGCCCCTGTCGGGCGTCTACTCGCTGGTCTGGGACGAGGCGCAGAAGCTCGCCGGCAAGGACCCGGACTTCCAGCGCCGCACCCTCTGGGAAGACATCGAAAAAGGCGACTACCCGGAATGGGAGCTGGGCCTGCAGGTGATCCCCGAAGAGGACGAGCATAAGTTCGACTTCGACCTGCTCGACCCCACCAAGCTGGTGCCCGAGGAACTGGTGCCGGTGCGCAAGGTGGGCAAGCTGGTGCTCAACCGCAACCCGGACAACTTCTTCGCCGAGACCGAGCAGGCCGCCTTCCACCCCGGCCACCTGGTGCCCGGTATCGACTTCAGCAACGATCCGCTGCTGCAGGGGCGGCTGTTCTCCTACACCGACACGCAGCTCTCGCGTCTTGGTGGGCCGAACTTCAACGAGATTCCCATCAACCGCCCGCTGTGCCCGTTCCACAACAACCAGCGTGACGCCCAGCACCGGCAGACGGTGAACAAGGGGCGTGCTGCCTACGAGCCCAACTCCATCGACGGCGGCTGGCCGAAGGAGACGCCGCCCGCCGCGCGCAACGGTGGCTTCAGCAGTTACCACGAGCCGCTGTCGGGCACCAAGCTGCGCAAGCGCGCCGACTCCTTCGCCGACCACTTCTCCCAGGCGCGGCTGTTCTACAACAGCCTCAGCGAGACGGAGAAAGGCCATGTGGTGGCGGCCTACAGCTTCGAGCTGGGCAAGGTGGAGCGGGTGCACATCCGTGAGCGCCAGGTGAAGGAAATCCTCGCCAATATCGACCTCGACCTGGCCCGCCAGGTGGCCGAGAACCTCGGCCTCACACCGCCCCAGGCGCCCACGGTGCAGGTGCCGGAGATCGGTCTCAAGGCCTCGCCCGCACTGAGCCAGATGAACCTGCTGCCAGGCGATATCAAGTCGCGCAAGGTGGCCATCCTCATCGCCAATGGCGTGCAGGGCAGTGATGTGGAGTTCATCCAGGGCGAGCTGAGGAAGGCCGGTGCCAGCGCCAAGCTGCTGGCACCGAGTTCGGCACCGGTGAACACCGCCGAGGGCAAGCAACTGGTGCCCGATGCCACCATCGCCGGGCTGCCCTCCATCGCGTTCGATGCGGTGTTCGTGCCCGGTGGCGACAGTGCGGCGAAAACCTTCGGCGGGGATGGCGATGCGCTGCACTACCTGCAGGAGGCCTACAAGCACCTCAAGGCCATCGCGCTGTGCGGTGCGGCGGGCGACCTGGCCAGCCAGCTGCACCTTGAGGCGGACGAAGGACTGCTCAGCGGTCCCGCCGCCAAGGACGTCGCCAAGCCGCTGTTCGATGCCATCGCCAAGCACCGGGTCTGGGCGCGGGAGCCCAAGGCCAAGGCCGTACCGGCCTAGGTCGCAATGGGCGCCAGGGAGGGCGCCCAGGCCTTGCCCATCAGCCCTGGATGCGCACCCGCTGGTGCCGGTGGGTCGCCAACTGGCATTCGTCGAGCACGGCGGCGGCGAAGCGGCGTAGCGCCGTCAGGGCGTCGGGCTCGTTGCTGTGGGTGGGGGCGAGGAAGTCGTCCAGGCCGAACAGGTCCTCGCCTCCCACGCTCGGCGTGTCCACCAGGGTCCAGCCCAGGGGGCTGTCCAGCAGGCGCTGTTGCAACTGCGCACCGGGCCCGTCCGGGTAGCCGGCGGTTTCATCCAGCCAACGGAAGTCACCGATCACCAGCAGGCGCTTGACCTTGGCCAGTGCCAGGCCGTCGAGCAGGGCGGTGATGCTGCGGAATTCCACCTCGAACCCCACCGCTGGTTGCCGGGCGCTGGCCAGCAGCGGCTGGCTGCACAGGTTGCACAGCACGGCGTCCATGCCTGCTACCGCACGGCTTACGGCCAGGGCATCGAAGGGGTCGCCGGGCTTGGTGCGGATGCCGGGGCGCGAGGGGACGGCGTTGAGGTCGTCGAGCAGTGCGGTGGCTTCCCATTGCCGGCTCAGGGCCTCCACCAGCACGGCGCTGCCCAGGCTGCCGAGGGCGCCGAACAGGGCCAGCTTGTAGGCGGGTGATTCGAGGTTCTTCATGGAAATTCCTTGGCAGTGTTGCGGGGCTTGCCATCTAGACCCGGGGCACGGCGCAAAGGGTTCATGAATCGCTCCGAGCGGCTTTGCCCGTGGCCTGGCGCAAAAAACAGCAAACCTTTGGCGAAGTGCCACAGTCGAAAAACATGAGTCCGGTATTCATACGGCACCCGCCGGTGGAGGTGACATGACGCTCTTCTGTCTGATCGGTGGTTGTTCCTGGTCGCCCAGCACCTCGGTGCACATCGGCAAGGAAGACCTGCTCTGCCAGGTGTGCGCCCGCTGCGGTGCCTATCGCTACCTGCCCCTGACGGGCGCCCTGGAGCGCGGTGGATCGTGACCTGGTGGGACCAGGTCCTGGCGACCCTCGCCAGCGAGTTTTCCGACCTTGATGACCCCACCCAGGCGACCCGGGTGACCTTGCGCGTGCTGCTGGCCGCGTTGCTCGGCGGCCTGCTCGGCTTCGAGCGCGAGCAGCACGGCAAGGCGGCCGGTATCCGCACCCACATGCTGGTGGCCCTGGGCGCCGCGCTCTTCGTCCTGGTGCCGCAAATGGCCGGCGCCGAACACGATGCGATGAGCCGGGTGATCCAGGGCATAGTCGCGGGCATCGGCTTTCTCTGCGCCGGCACCATCCTCAAGCGCGACAGCGTGGCCGAGGTGAAAGGCCTGACCACCGCCGCCGGCCTCTGGCTGACCACCGCCATCGGCGTCACCGTCGGCCTCGGCCGCGAAGCCACGGCGGTTCTCGCGACCCTGGTGGCGCTGGTGATCCTCAATCTGGTGCCGCACCTGGTGTCCCGCCTGGAAAAGCTCGACAAGCGATAGGCGAAACTCTTTTCCGCCGACGCGACTCAGAACCTTGTGTGGCAGTCAGCAACAAGGAGCTTTTCGCCATGTTCAGAGACTTCAAACACTGCACCGCATGGACCGATGCCATGAGGGAAGGGCAGAACTACGTCGGCCTCATCGAGTACCAGCCCAAGCGCGAAGGCGCCGGCGTGCGCGTGCTCTGGGTGCTGACGCCGGGCTGTGTGTGCGAGAACGAGGCGGAGACCGCCGCCGACAACATGCTGCGCGAGATCCGCGACATCACCGTGGAAGGCAGCGTGATCTACAGCGACGGCGTGGCGCTCTAGGCCCGCCCGAGAGGTGACCCATGGCGCGTGCGATCTGGAAGGGCGCTATCAGCTTCGGCCTGGTGCACATCCCGGTGGGCCTGGTTTCGGCCACCTCGTCCCAGGGCGTGGACTTCGACTGGCTGGACAAGCGCAACATGGACCCGGTGGGCTACAAGCGGGTCAACAAGCGCACCGGCAAGGAAGTGACCAAGGACGACATCGTCAAGGGCGTGGAGCTGGAGAAGGGCCGCTACGTGGTGATCAGCGAGGAGGAAATCCGCGCTGCCCACCCCGAGGCGACCCAGACCATCGATATCTTCGCCTTCGTCGACAGCGCTGCCATCCCCCTGCAGAACATCGATACCCCCTATTACCTGGCACCGGTCAAACGTGGCGAGAAGGTCTATGCCTTGTTGCGCGAGGCGCTCTCAGGCACCGCGAAGGTGGCCCTGGCCAATGTGGTGCTGCACACCCGCCAGCACCTGGCGGCGCTGATGCCGCTGGAGTCCGCGCTGGTGCTGGTGATGCTGCGCTGGCCCGCCGAGGTCCGCGGGCTGGACAGCCTGGAACTGGGCAGCGCGGTGACCGATGCCAAGCTGGCCAAGGCCGAGCTGGACATGGCCAAACGGCTGATCAAGGACATGAGCGCCGACTGGCAGCCTGACGAGTACGTCGACAGCTTCACCGACCGCATCATGGAACTGGTGGAGCGCAAGGCCAGCCAGGGCCGCATCGAGGCGGTGGAGTCGCCAGCGGGCGAGGAAGAGCGGCGCAGCGCGGATGTCATCGACCTCACCGACCTGCTCAAGCGCAGCCTCGGCGGCAAGCCCGCCAGCAAGGCCAAGCCGGCGAAGGCGGCCGCCAAACCGGCGCGCAAGAGCAGCGCCAAACCCTCACGGAGCAAGGCCAAGGCTGGCTGATTCCGCACCACGCCGAGGTGACCCGCCATGGCCCGCCGTTCCAGCGAATACAACCGCAAGCGCAATTTCGACGTCACCTCCGAGCCCCGGGAAGCCGCACGGCCCACCGGCCGCACCAAGGCCGGTGCGCTCAGTTTCGTCATCCAGAAGCACGACGCCCGCCACCTGCATTACGACTTCCGCCTCGAACTGGACGGCACCCTGAAGAGCTGGGCGGTGCCCAAGGGACCGAGCCTGGACCCCAAGGACAAGCGCCTGGCCGTGCATGTGGAAGACCACCCGTTGGGCTACGCCGAGTTCGAGGGCAGCATCCCGGCCGGGCAATACGGCGCAGGCGATGTGATCGTCTGGGATCGCGGCATCTGGCAGCCCCATGGCGACCCGCGCGCCGCCTATGCGGCCGGCAAGCTGACCTTCACCCTGGTGGGCGAGAAGCTCAGCGGCGACTGGAGCCTGGTGCGTACCCGCCTGCGAGGCAGTGGCGACAAGGAACAGTGGCTGCTGATCAAGCAGGACGACGAGGTGGCGCGCCCGGCGGACGAGTACGACATCGTCTCCGCCGAACCGGCCAGCGTGATCAGTGGCGCCGATGTGGGCAGCGATGCACCGGCCGCTCGTCCGCGCGCTTCCAGGGGGGCTGGCAAGGCGGCCAAGGCGCGCAAGGGCGCCGAACCGGGCATGCCCGACACCCTGGCGCCGCAGCTGGCGACCCTGGTGGATGCGCCACCCTCGGGCGACTGGCGCTACGAGATCAAGTTCGACGGCTACCGCATCCTCGCCCGCATCCGCGACGGCGAGGTGCGCCTCTACACCCGCAACGGCAACGACTGGACCGCACGCCTGCCGCTGCAGGCCCGCGACCTGGCGACGCTGGACCTGGGCGACAGCTGGCTGGACGGCGAGGTGGTGGTGCTCGACGACGACGGCCTGCCGAGCTTCCAGGGCCTGCAGAACGCCTTCGAGATCGGCCGCAGCCACAGCATCCTCTATTACCTGTTCGACGCCCCGTACCTCGATGGCCGCGACCTGCGCCAGCAGCCGCTGGAGGACCGCCGCGCCGCCCTGGAGCGGGTGCTCAAGGGCCACAAGCGCAGCCTGCTGCGCTTCTCCCAGGATTTTGCCGCCAGCCACGAATCGATCCTGGAAAGCGCCTGTTCTATGTCCCTGGAAGGGGTGATCGGCAAGCGCGCGGGCAGCCCCTACCGCTCGGCCCGCAGCCCGGACTGGATCAAGCTCAAGTGCCGCCGGCGCCAGGAGTTCGTCATCGTCGGCTACACCGCGCCCAAGGGCAGCCGCAGCGGTTTCGGCGCCTTGTTGCTGGCGGTGCACGACGAGCCGGGCGGGGCGGAGCTGCGCTACGCCGGCCGGGTGGGCACCGGTTTCGATGAGGCGCGGCTGGCCGACATTCTCGGCCGCCTGCAGGCCATCGCCCGCAAGGACAGCCCGCTGACCAAGGCCCTGACCGCCAGCCAGCGCCGGGGTGTGCACTGGGTGGAGCCGCAACTGGTGGCCGAGGTGGAGTTCGCCGAGTGGACCGGTGACGCCATCGTGCGCCAGGCGGCGTTCATCGCCCTGCGCAGCGACAAGCCGGCGGAGCAGATCATCCGCGAGCAGCCGCGCAGCGCCTCCAGCCTGAGAAAGGCACCCGCGGCGGCCGCCGAGACGGCCGGGCAAGCCGGGGAGGGTGGCCGCCAGACCCTGGCCAAGGTGTCCATCAGCCATCCGCAGCGGGTCATCGACGACCAGAGCGGCACCCAGAAACTGGAACTGGCGCGCTACTACGCAGACGTGGCCGAGTGGGTGCTGCCGCACCTGAAGGGGCGCCCGGTATCCCTGCTGCGGGCGCCGGAGGGCGTCGGTGGCGAGCTGTTCTTCCAGAAGCATGCCGAACGCCTGGCGATTCCCAATATCCGTCACCTCGACCCGTCGCTGGACCCCGGGCACGCGCGGCTGATGGAGATCGACACGCTGGAGGCCCTGGTGGGCGCGGTGCAAATGGGCGCCATCGAACTGCACACCTGGGGCGCCACCAGCGACCGCATCGAACGGCCGGACCGCCTGATCCTCGATCTCGACCCGGACCCCAAGCTGCCCTGGAAGACCATGCAGGAGGCCACCCGCCTGACCCTTTCGGTGCTCGATGAACTGGGCCTGCAGGCCTGGCTGAAAACCAGCGGCGGCAAGGGCATGCACCTGGTCGTCCCGCTGGCGCGCCATGCCGATTGGGACGAGGTGAAGGGGTTCGGCAAGGCCATCGCCAGTTTCCTCGCCCGCCAGTTGCCGGAGCGTTTCGTCGACAAGATGGGGCCGAAGAACCGCATCGGGCGCATCTTCGTCGACTACCTGCGCAACCAGCGTGGCGCCAGCACCGTGTGCGCCTACTCGGTGCGGGCTCGGCCGGGGCTACCGGTGTCGGTGCCCATCGAGCGCGATGAGCTGGAGCGGCTCAAGGGCTCGGCGCAATGGACCCTGGGCAACCTGCGCCAGCGCCTGGATGGCCTGGATCGAGACCCCTGGCACGACTACGTCGCCCGCCAGCGCATCACCCGTGCCATGTGGGAGCGCCTGGAAGCGGTGCCGGAGGACTGAGGCCGCTGGGTGAATTTCCCTGAACCGGCCGGGCCAGGGCCAGTCCTGTTGAGTAACAGGCACTGATACGGGAGACGACCATGAGCGACGAACAGACCCTTCCGCCCCAGCACCAGGATCAGCAACCGGGCCAGGAGACCGAGATGCGCCCGCAGCCGCTGACCATCGGCGAGTACTACCAGGCCGCCGGCAAGCTCGACGGCATGACCGCCATCGTCACTGGGGCCGACAGTGGCATCGGCCGTGCCGTTGCGGTGCATTACGCCCGCGAGGGTGCCAACGTGGCGGTGCTTTATCTGAACGAGGTGGAGGATGCCGAGCGCACGCGCCTGGAGGTGCAGGCGGCGGGGGGCGAGGCGCTGCTGTTCGCCGGTGATGCGGCCGATGGCGAGTTCTGCCGCCGGGTCATCGAGGCGGTGATCGAGAAGTGGGGCAGGGTGGACGTGCTGGTGAACAACGCCGGTGAGCAGCATCCCCAGCAACGCCTGGAGGACATCTCCGAAGAGCAGTGGGAGCAGACCTTCCGCACCAACATCTTCGCCATGTTCCAGCTGACCAAGGCCGCGCTGCCGCACCTGCGCCCGGGGGCCAGCATCATCAACACCAGCTCGGTGACCGCCTACAAGGGCAACCCGACGCTGCTGGACTATTCCTCCACCAAGGGCGCGATCACGTCCTTCACCCGCTCCCTGGCGCTGAACCTGGCCAAGCGCGCCATCCGCGTCAACGCCGTGGCCCCGGGGCCGATCTGGACGCCGCTGATCCCGTCCACCTTCGATGCCGAGAAGGTCAGCCACTTCGGCGCCGAAACACCCCTAGGCCACCCCGGCCAGCCGGCGGACGTGGCCCCGGCCTACGTCTACCTCGCCAGTGCCGATTCCGCCTATGTCAGCGGCCAAGTGCTGCACGTGAACGGCGGCATCGTGGTGAACGGCTAGGGCGGCACGCGTGGGAGCGGCTTCAGCCGCGAAAGACCTGCAGCAGCCACTGGGTCACGAGCTGGCCGCACACTCCATCGCGAATGAATTGGCTCTGTCTGCGTTAAGTGTTGCTAGAGGATTTGAGCCCAACTGATTGCCGAGCTCTGGTGATGTTTCTGGTTTCGCCCTCCCGGGCGAGTCTCTTTTGGCAGTCGCCCCAAAAGAAACCAAAAGGGCTTGCCAAGGGCTTGCCCCATCATCCGGCCCCGGCTTCGCCGGGGTTCCCTCACTCTGCGGGCCGCTTTCGCGAATGAATTCGCTCCCAAGCTCACCTC
>NZ_JAVYJE010000015.1:0-132319 GCF_032621735.1 Pseudomonas sp. zfem005
AGCTTCTGGCGCTTCGTGACCTTGATCGTGTCGCCGGCCTTGTAGTCGACGCCCTTGTGGGTGTGTTCGCCGGCGAGCTCTACCTCGACCAGCTGCACGGGTTTCTCAGTGCTCATCGGCGGATTCGCTCCTGGATGATGGTGGTGATGTGAATGGGTACCAGGACGCCGGCGTAGCGCTGGCCATCGCCTGGCGGGAATGGCTCAGAGGCGCCCAGCGACAGGCCGGTGACTCCCGTCGGGAATCCCTGCGGGAACACGCCGGATGCCGGCAGCAGGGCCTGGCAGATGTCCAATTCCATAGCGTCGAGCGCGTCTTCGTACGTGGACAGGTCGCACTTGACCAGGCCGATCACGAAGAACCCCGGGTAGGCCTTGATCGCCGCCGGCCCGCGCTCGGGAGGTCGGTTCGGCGCCTTCTGAATCAGTGCGAACAGTTCAGGTAGCCCGCTCAGCGGCGGCCCTTTGGGCGGCAGCACCTCGTTCAGCCAGCCGGTCTTAACCTGGTGGCCGAGGTTGGTGTTGAAGCCGTTGTCGGTGGTGATGCCCTGGACCTTCGCGATCAGCGCCTGGCGCACTGCAGTCAGGATGTTGCTCATTCGTCCTCCATGCAGGCGGCGGTCACCATGTGCCCGTCGTCCGCTATGACGTCCTCGACGATCAGACGGCGACCGCAGTGCAGGAAGATTCCGCCCCGCTCCGCCGTCTCCAGCAGCGGCTTGCGCCAGCTCACGCCGACCATGCCCGAGCGCATCACGCCCTCGGGGCCGTTCTGCATCAGGTCGTTGTCGACGATCACCGGTAGGCAGCGCACCGGAGGTGCTCCGTGGAGCCCCCGGTACTCGGCCGTGCCGTCGTTGAGGCGCGCGACCACGCGGTTGTGCATGCGGTCGCGCATGTCGGCCCAGGTCATGGGTTAGGCCACGGCAGCCGGAGCGGATACGCCGTTGAGGCGAGCGCGGCCGACGGCGGAGGGGTTGGCGGCCACTTCGGTGGCGGCGCCGACCAGCACCAGGCCGGTGGCCGAGACGTTGGTCAGGGCGCGGCTGGTGGTGTTCATGAACACCGGGTCACCGACGGCCCAGGCCTGGGCGCTGATCTTGGTGAGCTCGAAAACGCCGGTGAGCTTCAGGACCACGGGGTCGCCCTGGGCTTCGGTAGTGGCGGCAACGCCGACGAAGGCGCCTACCTTGTAGAGCTGGCCGGACAGGGTGCCGCCGGTGGGCGCCGGTACGGTGATGCAGTCGCCGTGCTGGATGAAAGTCTTCATGTGTCACCTCGAGAGGGGATATTGGTTGGCGAGTCAGGCGAAGGGGTCAGCCGGGCGGGCGATAGCGCGAACGAAGCGCATGAAGCCGTCCTGCAGCTTGGTGCGAGCCAGAGCCAGCTCGCGCTGATCGACGCCTTCCACCTGCTGGATCTGCTTGAACAGCGCTCCGGCGTCGGCCTCCAGGGCCTTGATGGAGTTCATGCCGTCGATCTCGGCTTGGGTCAGATCCCGGTAGCCGGTGATCTTCTTGTGCTGGTTGTCCATGGTGTCTCCTGAAACAGAAAGGGCGCCCGAAGGCGCCCTGCTGGGTTGGGTGGCGACGGATCAGGCGCCGGGGTTCTTGTAGGCGCCGCGGTAGTCGATCCAGGCTGCACCGAAGACCAGGCGAGCCTTGATCTCCATGCCATCCACTTCGAAGCCCTCGCGGGTCTCGGTGAAGACGCCCTGCTCGCCTTCCAGGTAGGCGTACTCGAAGGTGTCCACGACGCCGGGGGCGGCGTAGAGGTACCACTGGTTACCGGTGATGCGCGCGTCGACGATCACGATCAGCGAGGCGTTGCGGCTGTCGTTGATATCGGCGTTCTTGGCCGGCACGTAGTTGGAGCTGGTGAACTGGTAGGCTTCCAGCTCCTTGTCCGGGCCCACCACTAGGAATTCCGGTCCGACGTTGAGGAAGTGGCCGGCCTTGGACTTCTGCTTGCGCATCGCGGCGCGGGCGGCGCCCAGGGTGGTGGTGTTGATCGGACCGCCGCTGGCGGCGAGGTTGCCGTGGGCCGCGTCGAACACCGGGGTGCTGTCGGTGAAGTTGGGGTTGCCCAGCAGCAGCGCCCAGACCAGGTCGGACTCGGTCTGTGCGGCTGCGGCGCCCAAGGCCTGCGGAATTCGGGTCAGTGCACCCAGGTCGTCGTTGACGATGGCTTCCCAGGTGAGCGCGATGATCTTGCCGAACTTGGCCACCTTCAGCGGGGCGCCCTCTTCGTTCAGGGTGCCGTACTTGTACTCGCCGTGCTCCTGCACCTTCTCCAGCGCGGAAATGTCGCCCAGGGCGGCGCGGGTTACGGCGCGGAAGTCCGGCACGGTGGTCTGGCGACCCAGCGGGCGCCAGGTCTGCGGAGCCAGTTGGTAGGCGTCGCGCAGGGTGCGGTTCACGGTGCTGCCCAGCAGCAGCGGGAAATCGCTGGTGGAGTGCATGCCGGCGGTGCGTACAGCCTGGCGGTCACAGCCCAGGGCCGCGCGTGCCACTTCCTGCGGGGTCATGCCGCGCACGTTGCCGCCCACCAGCTCGATGGACTCGCGCGCCATGTCGATCAGGCGCATGCCGCGGAACTCGCGGCTGTTGTCCTCCAGCTTGATGGTGGGGTTGCAGCGGTTCAGCAGGGCGTTCAACATCGCGCCGCGCTTGGCGGTCAGCACCGCGTTGTCCACGGCTGCCACCACAGTGGGCTGAGTGCTGCGCGATTCTGGCTGGCTCTGCTGCTGACGCTCGGCCAGCAGGTCGAACATGGCAGCGCTGGCTTCAGCCTGGCTGGCGCCGCGCGCGATCAGGTCTTCCGCGACGTCATCGCCCAGGCCGGCCTTCTTGGCCATGGCGCGGATGGTGGTGCCGCGCTTGCGCTCGGCCTCGGCTGCCTCACGGCGGATCAGCTCTTCGGCCGCGCGTTTCTCTTCTTCGGTCATTTCGGTTTCCTCTTGGGGGTTGGCCACGGCGGCCGGTTGGGCGGCAGGCTCTTCAGCCTCCCGAGTTTCGAAAAGGGTGTTGAAGCGCTGGCCTTCGTACTCGGCCGGGGTCTTGGCGCTGCGGATCTTGGCGCCGTCGTCGAAGCCGATAGGCACGATGGAGAGCTCCATGGGCTCCCAGTCCACCGCGCGGTATATGGGCATGGTGTCGTCGCCGCCCTCGACCAGGACGTAGCGGTGCACGGTGTAGCCCACGCTGATGTTGCGCAGGATTCCGTCCTTCACGTCGCGGAACACCTCATCGGCGTCATCGCGCTTGCTGAAGCGCACCAGGGCGTGGCCCTCGCCGTTCTCGAGCCAGGCTTTCTCGACCACGGCCAGCACGGAGCGCAGCTCCCACTGGTTGTGGGCGTTGAGGAGGGGGGCGCCGTTGTTGAGGCGCTCCATCTTCACCGCCGAGTCGCTGACTTCCAGCTCCTCGAGGTAGTAGCCAACGTCCCAGTTCCAGCGCCGGCCCTGGGCGCCGGTCGTCCACACCAGCTCAGCGGTGCGGGCCTCGATGTCGACCGTCTCCGGGCGCACCGCGGCGCGCAGCGTGAGCATGGGGGTCTCATGCGTCTTGTTCGTCGCCGGCTGCATCTTCCGGTTTCTCCTTGGTGGTGTTGGTGCCAGCCGCTGCCGAACCGGCCGCGAGCACCTTGCGGGGGTCGCAGTCGAGGATCAGCCCGAGGTCGTCGAGCAGGGCGTTGGCGTCCTGGATGTTCTTGGCGTGTGCCTGCGGGTCGGTGATGCCGAGCTCGCGCAGGGCATCCGGCCAGGTGACCAGGCCATTGCGCAGGCGCTGCTTTACAGCCTCGATCTCCGACTTCGGATCGACCATCTCGCGGCGCGGCGGCGTCCACTCGGCTTTCACGTCCTCGAGCACGCCACCCGGCAGCAGGGCCTGGGCCTCCATGAACCATGACCAGACGCCGACGCAGAGCTGAGGGATCAGCATCCGCCACTGCCACACATCCACCCGGCGGGCGAAGTGCAGCCAGCCCATCCGGCCGCTGGAGAAGTTCACACCCTTCAGGTCGCCGGTGGTGAGCTCGTAGGGAACCCCCAGGCCGACGGAGATGGCGTGAAGGCCTTGCCAGGCGTAGGAGTCGTAGCCGTTGAACGTCGGCGGCGTGCCGAAGCTGACGCTCTCGCCCTGCCCCAGTTCCTGGATGATCCCGGGCTCCACTCGCTCAACCAGAGGCGGCGGCTTCCCGGTGCTCGCGGCGTCATCCTTGTTGATGAAGGCGGCGAAGCATGCGGCGATCTTCGCCTGCTCCATCACCGCGTCTTCCATCTCGTCGAAGTTGCGCAGGCGCTGCATCACCGGCGCGAACCAGCTGTAACCGCGTGCCTGGCCGGGGCGCTTTGGCAGGAAGATGTGGATCACGTCCTCAGCCGGAATGCGGCGGGAGGTCGATGTGCGCCAGGCGTTGTTGGCGCCTGGGTGCTGATCGAAAAGCCAGTAGGCGACGCGCTTGCCGATGGGGCTGAACTCAATACCCTGGATGATCTCGTTGGCGCCATTGGGGCCGTGCTTTTCCTCGTCGAGGAAGTCGGCTTCCAGCACCTGCAGCTGCATCGGCACCGGCAGGCCATCCGAGGACTTGCGCCAGCGCCGGCGTACCAGCACTTCGCCGCCCTCGGGCACGGCCTCCATGATCTTGTGCTGCAGCCCGTAGAAGTTCTCCAGGCCGTCTGCGTCGCAGAGCGTCTCTTCGCCCCAGGCCTTCCACAGGTCCATGAGCTTCTTGTTGGCGCGGCCAGACTTAGCCATGGGGCGCGGGACGATGCCAGCGCCGACCACGTTGTCGGCGATGCCGGTGACAGCGCGCTCGGCATAGGGATTGTTCCGGCGCAGGTCGCGCGCGCGGTTGCGCAGGCGGGCCAGGGCCGGGCCGATCTCAGCGTTGGCGTCGGTGCTGCTGCTGCGCCAGCCGTCGTTGCGGCGACCCTTGGCAGCCCCTTCGAAGCGGCGCTCGAAGATATCGATCTGCAGGTCGATCTTCTTTTTCCGCAGGCGAGCTTCTGCGCGTTTCGCGGCACGGCCGGGAAACAGGTTGTCCATGAAGCCCATGTCAGTAGCCTTTCGAGAAGGAGGCGTAGCGCCTGCCGCCGTTGTTGTGGGAGTTCAGGCCGAGCTCGCCCTCCATCTGGCGGAGGATGCGCATCATCTCGTCCACGCTGCGGTAGGTGACGGCGCGGTCGGCGTAACGCACCTGAAGCTCGCCGCCGGCCAGGGCGGCCTTCAGGGCTTCGTACTGCTCCAGGGAGTAGGCCATCAGTTCTTCTTCCAGTAGGAGGATTTGGCTCGAGGCCGTTCTTTGGTGGTGTCCACTGCTGCTGCGCCGCCCGGTTCTGGTTTCACGGCCAAGGCCTCAAGGTCCAGGCCGAAGCGCTGCTGGCTGATACGCAGGGCGGCGATGGCAAGGACGAAGCAGTCGAGCGCTTCGTTGCGCTTGCCGCCTGCATCCCAGCGAAGGACGCGCTTGCCTTTCGAGATCACGGACTTCTTCTTCTCGGCGGTGAGCTGTTTGAGCTCGTCCTCGTCGCAGATGTCGTCGTTGGCCGGGAAGTGCACAGCGCCAGGCTGAGCCTCGCCGGTCTTCGACTTCGCCACGTCGATGGCAATGCGCAGGCGGCTGTAGATCAGCTCCTTGGCGTTGTCGGTGCCGATCTCCGTCTTGTAGATGCGGTCCTTCTTCTTCCTCGGGAAGTTGGCGATCATCTTCCCGTAGGTGCTGGCGCCGAATGTCGGGATGACCCACATCGCGCCATGCTTGCGGCTCTCTGCGGCAACCTCGTCGGAGTAGTGGCCGCCGGCGTCCCAGCACCAGCGCTCCACGCGCATCACCAGGCCGTCGGCTCGGGTGAACTGCTTGTGGATCTGCAGGCCGACCTTCCGGCGCAGCTCCTCGCTACCCGGGTCTCCGTTCAGGATGAAGCGATGAACGAGCCACGCTTCCTCGCCAGGTCCGAAGGCCCAGACGCGCCCTTCAAGGCGATCGTCCTGGGTGTCGATGCCGCCCATGAGCGAAGTAGCCGCCATGGGCACCTCTGGGTACACCTCGCGGCGCCCATACAGGAGCTCCCAGTCGACCTTCTCGCCCTGGTCCTCCTCCCACACCTCACCCAGCACGGTGTTGACGAAGGTGATCAGCTTCTCGCGGTCGCCTTTGACCTTGAGCCAGTCCTGGACAATCTCGAGCCAGGTGGTACGCGCGCTGTAGGCGGTCCAGATGTGGAAGCTGACCGATTGCGGTGTGCCGCACGGCTCGTCGTCCTGGTCAAACCAGTCCATGCCGTCGCGGGTCCAGATGCCAGTCTTTTCGCATATCCAGCGACCAGCCTCGGTAGCCACCACCATCTGGTAGTGCTGAAACTCGCAGCCCTCGTGGGCGCACACGTACCAGGCCTTGCTGGCCTGGCCGAGCTTGTCGGTCTCCCACTTGATGCCGAAGGCGCAATCCTTGCCACCCCACAGCAGCACCTGCTCACCGCCGCAGCATGGGCAGGCGATGTTGTAGCGCAGCAGGTGCGGAGACTCTTCGACGGCCTTGGTGATCTGGCACGGCCCGGCTATGCCGGGCGTCGAGCCCCGGATTGACTTCGGGTTCGTCGCGCCCTGCAGCCGCCTATCGCCGAGTGAGGTAGGAGAACCCTCCCCCTCAATGCTGGCATCGAACTTCGACAGCTCGTCGTAGATGACCTCGTCGGCGCTCTTCTCGCGGTAGTTCCGCGCAGCCTTGCCGCCCAGGCACCACAGCATCTTCCGGTTCGCGAACCGCTTGGCGTTGATAGTGTTGTCGGCATGCTTGCGGCCGAACCACGGGGCCAACTCCAGCAGCAGAGGGGCGTCACGGATCAGGCCGTTGATGTGGCGCTTGGAGAACTCCTCGGAGTCAGGGTCGGTCGGGGTGTACGCCAGCACGTTGCGGCGCTTGTGCTGGATCTTGTAGCCGATGTTCGCCACGAGCAGCTTGGTGTAGCCGACTCGGGCTGACTTGATCAGGTTCAGCGTCCGGATCAGGTCGTTGCCCATGCAGTTCAGAATCGCGCGCTGCACGGGGTCGGTGATCCACTTGCCCTCCTGATAGGACGATTCGGCCGACATGTAGAAGCCGTTGTCGGCATCGGCCCATTCCACCGCGGTCTGCGGAGGCTCCTTGTAGAGCGGAGCGAGCCCGAGCTTGATCGCCTTGCGGAAGTTACTCAGCCAGGGACTCGAGGTACTCATCAAGATATTCCGGGAGGTGCTCGCCAAGTTCGGCGGCAGCGTTGCGCGCCATGGCTAGCTCCCGCTCGAGCGACTCGAGGTGCCGGGAATCCATATCGGGATGCTTGCGCCGCAACGTCTTGCTGACCGTGTCCAGGATCGAACCGACCTGTGCGGCCAGCTTGACCAAGGCGAACGTGGCAAATGGGGCCGGGACAAGTTGCTTGTCCGTGACCAAGTTTTCCTTCTCTTTGGCGTCAGCCTGGGCGGCGGTAAGTCGCAACCGCTCGACGTTCAGTTTGTACTCGATCAGCGGATCGACACCTTCGCCATCGAGGTGGCCAGGTTGTTGTTTCCGCAGTGCGTGTTGAACGCGGTTTTCAACCACATCTTGCACCAGATAGAAGGCCTCACGACCCATCCGGGCAACTGGCTCGACGCCCCATTTATCAAAGGCTTGCGGAGAAATCCCGAGGCTCGAAGCCATCTCGGATTTGTTCAAGCAGCCCCGAGGCTTGGTTGTTTCGTTTTTGGCCATGACTAAACAACAACCAACCTCTGATTTTGGGTCATACATAGTGTGAAAGCGGGGCTCGAATTACCCTCGGGGGCACCCCCACCCAGGAGGACCCAAGACCCCACCCCCCCTTGCCGGGGTGTCATTGATCACCGGCGGCGCGTCGACAAGGCCTGGACCATCGCCTTGGAGAACTCAATTGGAAGGGTCGTTGCCGCCTTGCGTTGAGCCAGGCCGAAGAAGTCGAATCGGGATCGGTAGTTTGGAGCCCTTGAGGCGACAGCCAATACGATCTTCAGGCCCGCCCTTCCTTTCTCGGTGCGCTCTGCCACAGCGAATGCGCCGCGCTTCGAGTCGTGCATAACGAAGAAGCGCTTGCCATTCCCCTTGGCCTTGCTCTTGGCACTCTTGGTGGCGTTGGCCTTGTAGCCCTCCTCCGTGTACAGCTGAGCGCCAGAGAGGACCCTGGCAAGGAATCCGCTGGACAGGTTGCCGTACTGGTCCAGCTCGGCACCTTGGCCTGGCATCACGTACTGACCAGGCTTGAGGAAACCCTTACGCCTCAGCATCGACTCGATAGCCTTGTGGCTTCGAGGGCCGCCGTAGATCTCAGGGGTCAGCCACTTAGATGCTGCACGCCCCTTACCCCATGCGCCCTCGCGACCGACAGGCCGGCCACCAGAACCCATCTGACGGCCATCCTTGATCCACACCCTCGACTCCAGGTTCTGCTTGGTGGCGGGCAGGATGTACAGGCTATTGAGGGTGGCCGGGGTTGGCCTATCAAAGGCAACCCCTAGCTCTCCCTTCAGGTCCTCGGCCACCACCTGCGCCGTTCTGGTCAGGGCCAGCGCCAATGCAAATGGGAGCTGGGTTCGCTCGACATCGGTCAGGCGGCCTATTGCATCCTCGAGGCCATCCTGCTTGATGGTAATCATTGCCCTGTCCTGCGCCTGTCGACGCCATCCCAGTGACTGGCCCAGTTCAGCTGAACGATGCGGGCCACATTGCCCCGGGCCAGGATCACAAGGACGGCGAGCCACACCAGAACCAGCGACAGCCAGGGTGACACGGGCTCGATGGGCTTGCCTGCCAGGAACTCCAGCAGGACGGTCAGCGGGAAGCACCCGGTGCATACGGCCAAGGCATAGGCGCAGAAGCCAATGCCCAGCCGGTAGCGCTCGCCGGCGTGCCGCCAGGTGATGATGCGAATGAAGATCGCGGCGCAGGACAGCGCCGCCAATAGGGTCCATAGATCAGCCATTGCTGCCGCCTCCTCTGCGATCGAGAAGGGCCCGGAGCCACTCCGGCATCTTCCCGCCGCGAATCCACTCGAGGATGGTGATCGATACCGTCACCACCAGCGCGGCGCACACGAACGATGCGCCGCCACTGGTTCGAGCAGCGCCGAAGCCGATCAGTTCGGCCGAGCCGTAGTAACCAGCCACCAGGCTCACCAGGAAGTAGCCGATGCGCTTGAGGATGCTCAGGTCGGGAGCGAACAGGACGAAGAGCAGAGATCCAGCCAGGGCGCCCATCACGGCGTTGATATCAAGGCCTGGCCATACAGCCCCAACCGTCACGCCCGCGGCAATGCCGCCCAGCACTCCAATGCTCGGCTCTGCCATGCGTGGTTACTCCATGAATAAAAGGCCCCAGGTGAGGGGCAAGAGCGCGAACCCAGCGAGGGGGAGGGTCTGCTGCGCTAAGGGGAGGTCTCGGCGGTATGCGGTGCCGAAACCCGAAATGCAGAAACAAAAAAGTGCCGGTGTCAATTCTTTCGCGCAAATCAAGAAGGACTTGAAACCGTATATGGGACAGTAGGTTAGCTCCTTTCGGGGCCGCTTAGAAGAAGAACGGCGTTGTCGGCTAGGAGCGACATAGGAGCGTTGGGAGAGAAAGCCGCATCGCACTGTGTAGTGCTGGATTGCCGAGGAACGGCGGGCCTGTCGCATCATCATAGCCCAACAGGCTCGGCGGCATCCAGAATGAAGAACGCGCAGCCTGGGCTGCGCGTTCGATGGATGCCGTTGAATAGCATGCGGTGCAATCATGGCGGCTTCGGTGGTGTGCTGCGGGTCGCCGTGCCCTTCCTGAATCCTCGATCCCCCGCCATGAACGCTTCCAGCATATGCGGGATCAGCGTCGCCGCATCAACGGCCTCGCCATACGCCTGCGCGTGTAGCGCGGCGTAGCGGTCGAGGTCGACTTTCAAGCTGGTCGGGCAAACGAAAGTCAGCTTGGTGCTCTCGGTCTTCGGCAGCGGGCCGAGCCGCAGCTTCTTGGTCGTGCTCATCGTGAAGTCCCCCGGTTGAAGAACAGCGGCTGGTACGGCCGCAGCACCAGATCCCGGTTGACGATGATGCGAACCGGCAGGCCCGGCCGTTGCGTTAAGGTCGGCTGGATGTTGAGGTTGCGCCGGGTCATCTCCTGGCCGACCTGATTGATGCTGTCCTGCGCGCTGTCGCGCCCAGCGATGATGACGCGATCACCATCCTGCCGGTTCTCCGGCGCGGCCAGCTCGGCACCGACGCCCAGCAGCGTGGTGAGTGCCGCACCGGCAAAGATGCGGCCCCAGTGGTAGTCCACATCGTCCTCCAGCCCGGCATAGCCGGCTGGGTCGGTGCCGGCCAGGTTGTCGAGCGTGAGCGAAGACGTGTCCGGCAGGATGATCCGGTTCCAGACGACTTGAACGCGGCTCTGCCCGTAGCTGACCTGGCTGTTGTATTTGCCCAGGATGCGCGAACCCTGCGGAATCAGCAGGAAGCGCCCGGTGGCTGTGTCATAGACCGGCTCCGTCACCGTGGCGATCACGTCGCCGGGCAAGTCCGACTTGATGCCCGTCACCAAGGCACCTGCGACCACTGTTCCGGCCATAACCTGATACGGCGAAATTGGCAGAGTCAGATTGCCGGAATTACGGGTTTCAGTGGGGCCAGCTTTCATGAAAGCCTCTTTCTGGTCTTGCCGGTTTTGCACCGCTGTCGGGTCAGCAGGTTGGGCCGCCGTGGAGGCCGGCCCGGCCGCCAGCGGGTCAAACGCCGCATTGGCGGCGAAGCCCGGCGCAGCGGCCACCTGTGTCTGCGCTACCGGCGCCGCATTCTGCCCACCCGAGCGGAAGAACACGGACGAGGCCGCGGCCGCCTCGGCTTCTTTTCGCAGGGCATCGTTCGGGTCGTGACCGGGGGCCGCGTAGGCAGCCGTCGCCGGTTGCTGCGACTTCACGATAGCCGGGCCAAGATCGCCCGGCAGCGGTGGCCCTAGTTCGGGAACGGCAGGCAGCAACGCCGGCGGCAGCTTGGAATAGTCCGTCGGCAGCGCATCCAGTCCTTCCGACTTTGACACGCGATCGACGTTGTAAAGCTCGGTCTGCTCGCCTGTGCTGCGTCGATGAGGTTGCAGCGACCACATCAGCGCGCCGAGCACGGCGACCGCTAGGACGCCGGCAAGGATGGCCAGCGAGCGCCGGTTCAGGCGTGTGACTGGACGCGGCTGGGCGCGCAGCGCCACTGCCTCCGGCGCCACCTTGTCCGCCTGCGGCGCGGCAAGGTCGGGAGTGTCATCCTGGCTCATGGTCAGTTCCTCCGTGCAACACCATCGGTGCGCTCGATCCGCACCACGTCGCCGCCATCGCCGCCCAGCCGCAGTTCGGCCGCGCCGAACAGGCGATCCA
This sequence comes from Pseudomonas sp. zfem005, assembly GCF_032621735.1. NCBI lineage: Bacteria > Pseudomonadati > Pseudomonadota > Gammaproteobacteria > Pseudomonadales > Pseudomonadaceae > Pseudomonas > Pseudomonas sp. zfem005. The sequence goes on from NZ_JAVYJE010000015.1 coordinate 11,392, forward strand.
CGACGTAGTACGGCGAGCGAAAACGGTAGTTCACCAGTTGCCCGTCGCCCTGCGCGCCGATGACAAACAGCGGCGGCAGCTCGCCCTGGGCGATGCCCGGCGGGAACTGGATATAGACCTTCTCTCCATCATCGAAGGCGCGCAGAGGCTTCCACGGCGGGTTGCTGCCCGATACCGCGTAGCGGAAGCGGATCTTGTCCAGCGACAGGCCCGTATCGACAGGCGTTGTTGCCTGCGCTGCCTGCGCCTGGCGCTGCAACGCGAGCATTCGGTCTTTCGGATAGTCCCAGGACACCGACGCCATCCATGCCCTCTCGGTCGAGGTCAGCTCCAGCAGGTAGGTGCGCCGACTGGTGGTGATGACGAGATTGGTTTTCAGACCGGAGCGGATAGGCTTGACCAGCACATTGACGCGCAGATCGGCCCCGCCGCCGCTGGACGTGTCGCCCACGATCCAGCGCACGGTATCGCCGGCGGCGACCGTTACCAGTTCCTCGCCCGGTTGAAGCGAAACCACCGTCACGCGCCCCGGCGACGCATAGACCTGATAAAGCGCGCCATCGGTGAACGGCCACACCTGAATCGCGTTGACGTAGCCCTCACGGGTAGGCGCGATACGCGCTTCTGCATTGGCACGGGAAACGCGCACCTTTTCGTCGGCCGGCTCCGGCGCAACGGGGGCCTCATCGAGTTCCGGCAGGGGCTTCAACTGCGCCGGCAGCGCCAGCGGTTCAGGGACGGCGACGACTTCGACGGGCTTGGGCGGTTCGGGCAACGGCTGGGCCAGCACCGTCTCGTCGAGCGAGATGGATGGCGGCGGCTTCCCCTGCGAGGCGCAGCCCGCGAGGGCCAGCAGCGTCAAAGGAACAACGTAAAGGCGGAAACGAAGTTTCATGGTTTGGCTCCTTCGGAAGAATCCAGTTCGCGGCTCCATGACAGGCCGTTGACGTAGATACCCAATGGGTTCTTGAGCAGGCGCTGTTCAGTACGCGGGGTTTGCAGGACGGTCGAAAGCACGGCGTTCCAGCGTTCGGTGCCGGCGGGCGCACCGTTGACATAGCGCTGCTCTGTCCAGCGCACGTTGAAAGACGTGTCGCTCGCGCGAACCACGCTGGTGATTTGCACCGTTACCGATTCCTTGCCGATGCGGGCGAATGGGTCATTGGTGCGGGCGTAGTCGTTGAGCACCGCCGCGCCCTTGTCGGTGGTGTAGTCGTAGGCATCGAGCCAGTTCTGCCGCACCACGATGGGGTCGATGGACAGCGAGCGAACCAGCGTCACGAAGCGCGCCAGGTGGTGCGCGATCTGCGCGTCGCCGGGCCGGTACGGCGTGGCGGCCTCTCCCACGGCGCGCACCTGCCCGGCTTGATCGACCTCGATGACATAGGGCGTCACGATGGACTGCGCCGAGCGCCACACCAGGCCGCCGGCCATCAACAGCGCGAGCACTAGGCAGCCGAAGGCCATCAGGCGCCAATTCTTCGCCTGCACGCGGGCGGAGCCGATACGGTCGTCCCACACCTGGGCGGCGGCTTGATACGGGGTGGCAGGCTGCGGCGTATCGGCGTAGCGCACCTGCGGTCGTTTGAATCGCATGGGTGTTCTCCTTGAAGGTTAGGTATCGGAATCCCGCAGGCTCGGGCCTTGCCCGGAGCCGCCGCCGTCGCCGCCGCGCAGCGTGTGGGCGGCAGTGGTCGCGGCATGGGTAGCCTGCTGGCGGCGGTGCATCCGCTTGGCCCAGGCCGGTTGCTGTTGCTTCTGCGAGCCTGCGGTGCCGTCTGCGGTCTGGCCGGGGCCAGCACCGTCGCTGCCGGCTTCTGTGCCGTTCCAGCCAGCGCGGAAGGAGTCGGCCACCTTCTGCCCAACAGCGGAAGCACCAGAGGTGACGCTGCGGCCTGCGGCTTGTGCGCCAGTCTTGGCGACATTGCCGAGGCCAGCCGCCGCGCCCTTGGCACCGCCGCCGGCCGCAGCGGAACCGGCCTGGAACGCCGATCGGGCACTGCCGGCCGCCGAAGTCGCGGCACGCGCACCGGCACCGGCCAGCTTTGCGGCCGCCGGGGCCATTCGTGCCCCGGCCATGACGGCGCCGCCCACGCCCGTTACGGCGGCGCCGATGGCAACGCCGGTGCCGACAGCCCCGACCGCAGCACCAGCCATCGCGCCCGCACCAAGCTGTGGCGCACCGGACACCAGGCCGGTGGCGATACCGGGGCCGAAAATGCCCAGCGCCAGCAGCGCGAGCGAGGCCAGCATCACGACCAGCGCGTGGTCGATGGATGGTTCGTCGGGATGCACCTGGAACTCGGCGAACAGGCCTGAACCGATGCCGACGATGACGGCCAGCACCAAGACCTTGATGCCTGACGACACCACGTTGCCTAGCACCTTTTCCGCGAGGAACGAGGTCTTGTTCCAGAGTGCAAACGGGATCAAGACGAAGCCGGCGAGCGTAGTCAGTTTGAACTCGATCAGCGTGATGAAAAGCTGTACGGCCAGCACGAAGAAGCAGAGGATCACCACCAGCCAGGCGATGAACAGAACCACGATAGGGTCGATGTTCACGAACACCTCGGGGAACCCAGCCATGTCCCCGATCTGTTCCAGAATCGGCGCGGCTGCGTCGATGCCGGTCTTCGCCAGCCGGCCCGGCTGAAGGAAGTTCTCCATCGTGATGGCCGAGCCGGTAGCGGTAATTCCCAAGCCGGCGAACGAGCGGAACACGATGCTCGCCAGCCAGTTGAAGTTGCCGATGATGTAGGCGAACGCGCCGACACAGAGCACCTTGCGCAGCAGCTTGGCGATCACGTCGTCGCCCTGGCCGGTGGCGTGGCTCATGGCCCAATACAGGCCAGCGATCGTCATGTCGATGACGATGAGCGTGGCGGTGAGAAATGCCACTTCGCCCTGCAATAAGCCGAAGCCCGAGTCGATGTAGCGCGAGAACGTATCGAGGAAACGGTCGATGATGGTCACGTCGTTCATGGCGAATCCTCGGGCGGAGTGAGCGGAACGGCGCCCTCTGGCAATTCATCTGCGGGCGTATCGAAGCTCGGCGGAATCGGCGGGAGTTCAGCCAGCGAGTTGTATTCATCCGGCCCGGTATGGCCGGCGAAGAAGCGCCGCCGGAAGGCTTCAGCGGCGGCGCGGCAGGCATCCTCGCCCACGGCCTGCCGGTCGGCCGCGCATTGCCCGCGCAACGCCTTGAGCCGCACCGGATCTGCGGCCAGGGCGTCGGCCAGGTTCTCGGCCGGCTGCTGGCCGCACGCGGTCAGCAGCACGGCCATCAGGACGGAAGCGCATCGCATGGCCGCCTCCGGTCAGTTGTTATAGAAGTTGACGGACTGCGGCGTGTACGGCGTGCCGGTGCCCAGAAAGCGCCGCCGCACTTCGCGGGCGCGCTCCATAGCCGCCGCTTGCCGCGCCAGTTCCAGTGAAGCGGCCCGGTCTTGCGTGATCTGGAGCTGCTGCGCCTGGATCGACTGCTTGGCCTGCAAAGCCAGGAGCTGGTTCGTCGCCTGCATCGCTTGCAGCGCGCCGGTGGCCGACTGGCTCTGGCTCACGAGATCGGCCAGCGCGCTTTCGTCTTGGGCGAGGTTCTGCGACACCTGCGCCTGCATCCGCATCGCGGTGTGCAAGCCGTTCAAGGTGTTCTGCCAGCGTTCGCGGGCGTCCTGTGCCATGCGGTCGCCGCTGATGGTGGCGGCGTACTGTTCCGGGTACAGGCGGGCGAACGTGGCATCCATGCTCTGCACGTCGTAGGCCAAGCCGCGCGCCTCGGCGATCAGGCGCTCGGTGGTGGCGAGCGTCGAGCGCAGGCGGTTGACGATGTTGAAGTCGAGATTTGCCAGGTTCCTGGCCTGGTTCATCAACATCTGCGCCTCGTTCTGAAGCTGGTTGATCTGGTTGTTGATCTGTTCCAGCGTGCGCACGGCGGTCAGCGTGTTCTGCACGAAGTTGGACGGGTCGAACACCGTCAGCGCGGATGCGGACTGCACGGCCAGCAGCGATACCGACAGCACGGCAGCGAGTGAGACAGAGAGCAAACGGGGCTTGGTCTTCATGGTGAAACCTCCAGCGGTTGAGAAGCGAGAAAGGAAGCTGCCGCCGGAGCGGACGGCAGCAGGTCGGCGGCCCAGCCGAGGCCGCGATGGCGCAGCCACGCGCCGGCGAAGCCGGGAGCGCCGGCCTGCGTCAGCACGCGGTCAATATCGCGTTGGTCTTGAGGGGTGGATGCGCCCGCGAATGCGAGCGCGACAGGCCCCAGGTCGAGGTCGAACAGGCGATTGCCGAGGCGCGACTGGTAGTAGTAATCGCGCTTGGGCTGTGCGGTCGCCACGATCTCAATCTGGCGGCTGTTCAAGCCGAAGCCTTCGTAGATCGTGCGAATCTGCGGCTCGGTGGCCTGCGGGTTAGGTAAGAAGATCCTGCTCGCGCAGCTTTCGATGATGGCTGGCGCGATGGTCGAGTCCTTGATGTCGGCCAGCGACTGCGTGGCAAAGATGACGCTGACGTTCTTTTTTCTGAGCGTCTTGAGCCATTGCCGGATGCGGGCCGCGAAGGACGGCTCATCGAGGAACAGCCACGCTTCATCGAGGATCAGCAGCGTGGGCGCGCCGTCAAAACGTTCGTCGAAGCGGGCGAACAGGTAGCGCAGCACTGCTTGCACGGCGGCGGGGCTGTGCATCAGTTCTTCCATCTCAAAGCCCTGCACGTCGGCCATGCCCAGCCGGTCGTGGTCAGCGTCCAGCAGCTTGCCGTGGGCGCCGCCCAACACATAGGGCGCGAGCGCTTGGCGCAGCGCGTTGGACTGCAATAACACCGACAAGCCGGTCATGGTGCGCTGCTCCACTGGCGCACCGGCAAGGCTTCGCAGCGCCGACCAAATGGCAGCCTTCTCGTCCGGGCCGACCGTCACGCCTTCGTGCAGCAGCCGGCCCTCCACCCATTCGGCGGCCCAGGTGCGGTAGCCCTCGTGGGCTATTCGCGCGAGTGGCTGGAAGGCGATGCCGCCATCGGCACCGAGGTCGTAGTGCTCACCGCCAAGGCCGAGGATGGTGGCGCGCATCGAGCGCCCCATGTCGAAGGCGAAGATCCGCGAGCCGAAGTAGCGCCGGAACTGCATGGCCAATATGGCGAGCAGCACCGACTTGCCCATGCCGGTCGGCCCGGCGACAAGGGTGTGCCCCACGTCGCCGATGTGCGTCACCAGCCGGAACGGCGTCGCGCCATCGGTGCGGGTGACGATCAGCGGCGGGCCATCGAGGTGTTCGTTCTTCTCCGGCCCAGCCCATACCGCTGACATCGGCATCATGTGCGCCAGGTTCAGCGTCGAAACGATGGGCTGACGCACGTTCGCGTATGCGTTGCCGGGGACGGACGACAGCCAGGCATCGACTGCGTTGAGGGTTTCGGGGATGGTCACGAAACCCCGGCCCTGGATGACGCGCTCCACCATGCGCAGCTTCTCGTCGGCCACGGCCGGGTCGGCGTCGAGCACCGTCACCGTGGCGGTGAGGTAGCCGAAGGCGACTTGATCGCTGCCCAGCTCCTGCAAGGCGGCATCGGCGTCGGCGGCCTTGTTGCTGGCATCGGTATCGACCAGCGGGCTTTCCTGCTGAAAGATCGTTTCGCGCAGCAGCGCGATGACGTTCTTGCGCTTGGCGAACCATTGGCGCCGCAAGCGCCCCAATTCCCGTTCCGCCTCGGCTTTGTCCAGGCACAGGAAGCGCGTACTCCAGCGATACGCAAAGCCCAGGCGGTTGAGGTCGTCCAAGATCCCCGGCCAGGTCGAGGTCGGGAAGCCTCGTACCGACACCACGCGCAGGTGCTGATCGCCCAGCATGGGCGCCAGGCCGCCGACCAGCGCGGCATCGGCCAGCAGTGCGTCGATATGGAACGGCACGTCGGGCACGCCGACGCGATAGCGCCGCGTGGAGACTGTGGCATGCAGGTAGGTCAGCGTCTGGCTATCGTCCAGCCAGGCAATCTCCGGCATCACACCATCGAGCAGGTCGAACACGCGATCGGTCTCTGCCACGAAGGAATCAAGCCGACCACGCCAGTCCACACCCTCAGTGGGCCGGTTCTCGTACAGCATCCCAGCCGCACGGGCGCGAGACTCTTGCGGCGGTAGGTGTTGCAACGTGAAGTGATAGACGCTCTCGAAATGGCCATCCGACTCCTCGAACGCCGCGCGTCGCTCCTCATCCACCAGCCAGGACAGTGGTTCGGGAAAGGAGGATTGCGGATAGCTCGATGCCCGCATCCGCTCGGCCTCGATATAGAAGGCCCAGCCAGACCCGGTACGGCGAAGCGCGTTGTTCTGCCGCGCCGACGTGGCAATCAGCTCGCCCTGTGTCGCACTGTCCAAGTCGGGGCCGCGAAACTGGAACGTGCGTTGAAACGAACCATCTTTGTTCAGCACAACGCCCGGCGCGACCAGCCCGGCCCAGGGCAGCCAGTCGGCAAGCAAGGCCGGGCGCTGACGATATTCGGCAAGGTTCAGCATGGCGTCCTCCCCTCACACGTCCAGAAGCGGGCGGTGTTTGATATGCCGCGCGAAGACCTGCATGAACTGCGGATCGACGCGCGCACCCCATACGGCCAGCGAGTGGCCGACGATCCAGAGCACCACGCCGGGAATCCACAGTTGCAGGCCCAGCCCGACGGCGGCGGCTAGCGTGCCGTTGGCAATCGCCACGGTGCGCGGCGCACCGCCCAGCAGGATCGGCTCGGTCAGCGAGCGATGCAGCGGCACTTCAAAGCCCGGAAGATCGGTGGCCTTACTCATACGACGGCCCCTCCGGAGAAGCTGAAGAACGACAGGAAGAACGAGGACGCGGCGAACGCGATGGACAGGCCGAACACGATCTGGATCAGCTTGCGAAAGCCGCCGCTGGTATCACCGAACGCCAGCGCAAGCCCCGTCGAGATGATGATGATCACCGCCACGATCCGGGCGACTGGCCCTTGGATGGATTCGAGGATGGAGGTCAGCGGCCCTTCCCACGGCATCGAGGAACCGGCGGCCTGCGCCGTGCCCGCCAGCAACAGCATCAGCGCGGCCAGCAGCAGCCCTTGCCCTGCGGGACGGGCCAGGTGGCGCAGCCGCGCCATGCTGGACAGGCGAGAAATAGGATTTACGGAAAGACGGAAAGCATCAACGTGCGTCATGGCAGTTCTCCAGGTTGGTCAGGGGTCGAGGAAGGCGCAGCGGCAGCGGCTGCAAGAGGAACCGGCGGCAGCTCGGGAAACGGCGTTTCCAGCGCATCTGTCAGGCGATAGCCCGCACCGTCGAAGCCGACGACACGGGAGATGGTTTCGACGTGACGTTTGCGGCCACGGCCTGCGATGTGAATCACCACGTTGACCGCCTCGGCGATCAGGGCGCGGGGCGGATTCACTGCCACTTCGAGGATCAGTTGCTCCAGACGCAGCAGTGCGCCCAAGGCGGAGCCGGCATGGATGGTGGCAATGCCGCCGGGGTGGCCGGTGCCCCAGACCTTCACCAAGTCCAGGGCTTCGCCGCCACGCACTTCGCCGACGATCACGCGGTCAGGCCGCAGGCGCATCGTGGCCCGCACCAGCTCGGTCATTGTGACGACGCCGGCGCGGGTGCGCAGCGGCACATGGTCGCGGGCCGCGCATTGCAGCTCGATGGTGTCTTCGAGCACCAGCACGCGGTCGCCTGTGGCGGCGATCTCGGCCAGCAGCGCGTTCGCCAGCGTGGTCTTGCCGGTGCTGGTGCCGCCGGCGATCAGGATGTTCTGCCGCTCGCGCACGGCGCGGCGCAGGAACTCGGCCTGCCCGGCGGTCAGGATGCCGTCGGCCACGTAGCGATCCAGGCCGATGATGCTCACGGCCCGCTTGCGTAGCGCGAAGGCTGGCCCCGGGGCGGCCGGAGGCAGGATGCCCTCGAAACGCTCGCCGGTTTCCGGCAACTCGGCGGTCAAGAGCGGCTGGCCGCGATGCACCTCCGCGCCGACATGCGCGGCGACCAGGCGGATGATGCGTTCACCATCGGCCTCGGGCATCTCCACGCCCAGCGGCGAGCGACCCGACGACAGCCGATCCACCCACAGGGTGCGATCGGGGTTGAGCATGATTTCCACAACATCCGGATCTTCGAGCGCAGCGGCGATCAGCGGCCCCATCGCCGTGCGCAGCATCTGGATGCGGCGATCCTGGGACGCCGCGGCGGATGAGCGAGATTCAGGCGGAATCTGCGGAACGGCACTCATGACGCACGCTCTGCAGCTCGCTCATCGGCGGACGCCATCGCTGCTGCGTCATCCATCCGCATCGGATCGGGGTGCAGTTCCTCCACCACGTCGCGCACCAGACTGCGGCCACGCAGCAGGTGGCGACCCAACTGCTCGACGAACTGCTCGAAGCGCGCTTTGCCCTGGGCGCGGGCCGCGTCCTTGTGGGCTTCTGGCACCGGCGTGCTGATGGTCAAGAAATAGCGGATGAACAGCGCCAGCGTTTCGATCTGGATGTTCTGGTCGCGCTCCATGCGTTCGGTCTGCCGCGACAGTCGATCCAGCCGCTTGGCAATGGCGGCCTCACGCTGGTCGCCCGCATCGGGTGACAGCCAGGACGCCAAGGCCGCTGCGACGATGGAGGACTTGGACACGCCTTTCTTGGCGGCAAGTTCATCCAGGCGCTTGGCGTGCTCGGGCTGGATGAAAAGATTGAGGCGGTATTGGCTCATAGGTCGATTCCGTCGTTGGGGTCGAGAGAAGCCAGCCGGGCCGTGCGCTGCATGGCCGGGTCGAGCTGGCCGGGAAGCGGGAGCGCCAGGTCGTCGTCATCGAGCAGCTCCAGGTCGTTCGCACACGCGTCCAACTCGGGCTCGTAGGCGACGGTTTCGGAGAGTTCGAGCTGGCGGCGCGGGCCGCCGTCATCGGTGCCGCCCGGACCATCGGCGGATACCGAGGTCGGCGCCGTAGGTACGGCCGGGATCGCCAAGCCGCTCCAGTCGTCGGGGCGGGCTGGCGGCGCGTCGGCGTACCTCCCGACTGCGAGCACGGGCGGTGGCAGGACGCGATCCTTGAAATTGGCGTCGACGTAGTAACGCAGCTTCTTCGCGCGGATCGGGGCAACGCTGGACACCATGACTACGGCGTCCTCAGGTGGAAGCTGCATCACCTCGCCGGGCGTCAGCAGCGGACGTGCAGTTTCCTGACGCGACACCATCAGGTGCCCCAGCCACGGAGCGAGGCGGTGGCCCGCGTAGTTGCGCTGCGCGCGAAGCTCGGTGGCGGTGCCGAGGGTTTCGGAAATCCTTTTCGCCGTCCTTTCGTCGTTGGTGGCGAAAGTCACCCGGACATGGCAGTTGTCGAGGATGGAATGGTTCTGCCCATACGCCTTGTCGATCTGGTTCAGGCTTTGAGCGATGAGAAAGCTGCGGATGCCGTAGCCGGCCATGAAGGCAAGCGCGGACTCGAAAAAATCGAGGCGACCCAGCGCCGGAAACTCGTCCAGCATCAGCAGCAGCTTGTGCCGGCGCGCGATGCCATCGCTGCCGTCGAGCGATTCGGTCAGCCGCCGCCCGATCTGGTTCAAGATGAGCCGGATCAGCGGCTTGGTGCGGCTTATGTCGGAGGGCGGCACCACCAGATAGAGCGATACCGGGTGCTCGGCGGAAATCAGGTCGGCGATGCGCCAATCGCAGCGCGATGTGACTTCGGCCACGGTCGGGTCGCGGTACAGGCCGAGAAACGACATGGCGGTGGAGAGCACGCCCGATCGCTCGTTGTCCGACTTGTTGAGCACTTCGCGGGCAGCGGATGCGACAACCGGGTGAGGCGCATCGCCCAGGTGCTTCGTCGTCATCATCCGGTGCAGCGTCAGCTCGAACGGACACGCCGGGTCGCTGAGGAAGTTGGCGACGCCGCGCAGCGTCTTGTCCTCGCCTGCGTACAGAACATGCAAGATTGCACCGACCAGTAGCGCGTGGCTGGTCTTCTCCCAATGATTGCGCTTCTCTAACGCACCTTCAGGGTCAACCAGAATGTCGGCGATGTTCTGCACGTCGCGCACTTCATGTGCGCCGCGCCGGACTTCAAGCAGCGGGTTGTAGGCGGCCGACTGCCTATCGGTGGGGTTGAAAAGCAGGCAGTGCGAAAAGCGCGAACGCCAGCCCGCCGTGATCTTCCAGTTCTCTCCCTTAATGTCGTGAATGACGGCGGACGCCGGCCACGAAAGCAACGTAGGCACCACCAAGCCCACGCCCTTGCCCGAGCGCGTGGGTGCGAAGCTCAGGACATGTTCCGGCCCCTCATGTCGGAGGTATTGGTCGTCGTGTTGGCCGAGGAAGACGCCCGCCGGGAGGGTCAGTCCAGCTTTGCGGATGTCGACGGCATCGGCCCAGCGTGCCGAACCATAAGTCGTAACCAGCCGCGACTGCCGAGAACGCCATACCGACATGGCGATGGCGACGAGTAAAGCGAACAAACCGCTACCACCCGCAATCGCACCGCCTGTGTCGAAGACGTGCGGCGCGTAGGCATCAAAGAAGAACCACCATTCGAACAAGCGCCACGGGTGATAAACCGGTACACCTAGAAGATCGAACCAGGGCGATCCGAGGCGTACTTGATAGCCAAGGGTCGCTGCTGTCCATTGTGTGGCGCCCCAGACGCCGGCGATCACGATGCCGATTACCACAGCGATCTGGCCGAACAGAACGTTCGTCCCTTGCATGACCTGTCCTCCGATTTCTCCTGCGCTGGTGTCTCATTGAAAGCGTTGCACAGGGGGTGTCGCAGGCGTCAGGATCGGTTCTGGGCTAGTGCCGGTCAAAGACCGTTCGCAGCACAATGGTCGAGGGAAAAGAAAGAATGAGCGCGGTGGCGAGTCAAAGAAAAGCGCCGCAAGCGAAAGCGCACTGCGGCGCATACAGAGTTCCAAGCAAGTTACCCAAAAAAAGCCGTCAATGGGCCTTGCTTCCACTCATAGGCAATATTTAGATATCATGAAAAACGATGATATTTAAGATTGGAATAAAAATGAAAAATATCAAGAGTATGGATCTCAACTTGCTCAAGGCGCTGGACGCATTGTTAGACGAACGCAATGTGACACGGGCGGCGGCCCGTCTGGGACTAACCCAGCCGGCCTTGAGTGGCATGCTGACGCGGTTGCGCGAGAGCTTCGGTGACCCGCTTTTCGCGCGCTCGCAGCGGGGTATCGTTCCAACGCAGCGGGCGCTGGATCTAGGGATGCCTGTCAAGCAGGTGCTCGCCGAAATCGACGCGCTGCTCCAGCCACCTTCCTTCAATCCGGCCACCGCACAACTGACCTTCTCCATCGCCGCGACGGACTATGCGCTGCGTGCCGTTGCTGTCCCATTTCTATCGGCACTTAAACGGCACGCACCGCGTGTACGAGTCTCATTAGTGCCAGTCGAGAGCGGGCAGCTACAGAACCAGCTTGAGCGCGGTCAGATCGATTTAGCCCTCCTGACGCCAGAGATCACTCCGCCAAATCTGCATGCCCGAGAGCTGTTCAAGGAACACTATGTGTGTGTCCTGCGGGAAGACCATCCTGCGGCTATGGGGCGCAAGCTGACCGTTAAACAGTTCTGTGCTCTCGACCATGCGCTTGTTTCCTACGATGGTGGAGGTTTCCGCGGCGTCACCGACGATGCGCTAGAACAGTTGGGCAAACGACGCAGCGTCACACTGTCGGTCAAGAGCTTTCTGATCTTGCCAGACATCCTGCGTGCCAGTGACATGGTTGCGATCTTGCCGAGCCGCTTGGTCGCCGGTATGGACAAGCTGGCTATCTCCCTGCCGCCGGTGAAGATACCGGGGTTCACCAAGACGGCTGCTTGGCACGAACGCACCCATCACGATCCAGCACATCGCTGGATACGAGCACTGCTGTTCACTTCCTGTGCTAACAACAAGTAGGCAAGATCGCTCCTATCGTCATGCTCAGCACAACTCTACCTCGCACTACAAATAAGCAATCAGTCGGCTCAATTGGAGACGCGCCCTTTCGTAGCGCCGCTGCGAGATAGCCTAGTCGGTGGATGGCAGAACCTAGGCCTTGATATCATATTTTATGATATCAAAAATAGAAACTTAGGATTTCACTTATTGCAGATGGAGGCTCATGATTTGCTCCATGACCACTTGAATGACGCAGCCACCCCTGTTGCGTCATCGACATTTTGTGAAGGAGCTTCGATATGAGCAAGCAACAGAACGCCATCCTCTGGCCCGAAGGCTACACGCCGGGCTTTACTGAGAATTTCGCCTCCAATGAGATCATCGCCGCCGGCTTGAGCGCGGCCGACGTATGGCCTCTACTCGTCACACCATCGCTGTGGCCAAGCTACTACGCCAACTCGGCTAACGTGTGCTTTCATGACGGCAAAGGCCCGGTACTGGCCGACGGCGATCGGTTTTACTTCGAGACCTTCGGCTTCCCGGTAGAGGGGCAGTGCAACGAATACGTGCCACCTGCGGATGGGCAACCCGGCCGCGTGGCCTGGCACGGCTGGTCCGGCGAGGAAGGCACAGATACGCGCCTGGATGTGCATCACGCCTGGCTGGTTGAGAACCTGGACGGCAGGCGCGTGCGCATCCTCACGCAGGAAACTCAGAAGGGCAAACCGGCCGAGGAGCTGCACAACGCCAAACCCAACCCGATGATCAACGGCCATCAGGACTGGCTCGACAGCTTGGTCGAGGCAGCGCGCAAAGCCAAGCAGGCGTAGTGGTCTCCGGCCGCTTGATCCCAAGCGTCTGAACGGAGAAAACCATGATGAGAACTCCCCTCAGGATTCTGCTGGTCCTGACTTCGCAGGCAACGATGGGCGACGAACTGCTCAACCGCGAATGGTTCCGCAGTCGGACCGAAGCGAAGGTGCTGATCGAACGTTGGCGACAGTTCTACAACGAGCAGCGGCCGCATAGCGCGCATGCTTACAAACCGCCGGCGACGATCCGGCGCAACTGGATCCAATCCGATAGCATCCCCTCCGAACTCACTGCCTGACTGGCTACAAAGTTCGTACTCAGGTCACCTTGGCGCAGGCACTGAAGGTGGAGCCACCCGGAATGGGTGCTCCCACCGCCTTACGCGCACTGGCTCGAACTCTCCCGAGGCGCCGGCAAGCTCGTCACATAGCGACTAGAGAGAGGAGGTGACCGTACGAGTTCCCAGCGCCCGATCCACTCTGGGAGCTGGGTCGCCTAGCGACTACGCTACCAATGGAGCTAGCGATCAACTCGATAACTTGAGCGTGATAACGCCCAGGATGATCAACGCCACGCCAAGGTATCGCATCAGGGAGGTTGGGTCGCCATAGAAATGAATTCCGACTAAGAAAGTTCCCGCCGCTCCGATACCCGTCCACACCGCATAAGCAGTCCCAATCGGTATCTGACGCTGAGCAAGCCATAGGAAGGCGCCGCTAATTGTCATGAAAGAGACGGCTACTGCGACCCCACTCCAACGCGATGTTGGCTCTTGCGCCATTTTCAGCCCGACCGGCCATCCGATTTCAAACAATCCAGCCAAAACAAGATAGATCCAACCCATTGCGATTCTCCTTCAAATTTTTCATATCCGGCATACATACTCCGGCATGACCACCAGCTTAGAACTTCGGCGGCTCTTTAGGCGTGGTGTGGGGCACATCGCCATCTTCGTAAAAGCGCTTTCGCGTAGCCTCGGCAACCCGGTTACATAGTTGGTCGCCCAGCATTGGTCGATCCAACTTGCATTGCTTGCGCAACTCTTTCAGACGCTCAGGATTGAGCGCTAATTCATCGACTGTCGGAAGGTTGGCTTTATCTGGTTTCCCAGATGGGCTGCAGGCTGCCAATGTCGAGGAAAGCAATATGAGAGCAATCTTCTTCATGGTTAATTTTCTTTGGGAGATTGTGTGATGGTTTACCGCCGACCTTTGGCATCTGGAGATTTGATCGAATGAACGCGTTCCATGAAGCGAGTCAGCATTTCTGACGGCTCGCTGGCCGGCCGTAGTAGATAGGTCGTGAGCATTGGCGAACGTCCAGTCAGCGGCCGTGCGACCACCCCCTGTTCCCTGCTGGCTGTGATATGCGCGCCTCCTGTGAGGCCTAGTGCAAGTCCCGCCGAAACCAGGACCATCATTAGATCGCTGGAAGTCACGCGTTCGGCAATCAGTGGCTCTATGTCCACGCGACGTAGCACCCGTTCAACTTGCCGAGCATGGCCCTCACACGCCACCGCGTCGCAGAGCACCAGCGGATACCGCAACAGCTCTTCTAGGGGAATCTGTTTGTGGGATAGCAAGGGGTGCCGTGCGGGCACAGCTACCATCAGAGGGTCACTCCACACCGGCACGGCGATGATGCCTTCGCCGACTTCATCCGATTGAGCGAAGCCGAGATCGTACAGTTCGCCACACAATCCCTTGATTTGCTGTGCCAAAGGCACCTCGAAGAAGCGAACTTCCACTTCCGGCTCTTCCTGCCGGCAGAGCGCCAACAACGCAGGCAGGCGCGATGGCGTGATTCCATCAGACAATGCAATACGGAGCTGGCAATGAAAGCCATTGGCTGCGGCGTTCACACTGTCGCGCGCCTGCTGCAAAGCTGCGAAGACACGCGGCACGCTCTCAAAGAAGAGCCTGCCCGCACGAGTCAAGCGGGTGCTCCGAGTGGTTCTCGCAAATAGCGCTACGCCCAACTCTTCCTCAAGTTCCTTGATGGCGCGCGACAGCGGCGATGTCTCTATGTGGAGGCGCTCTGCGGCTCGGGCAAAGTGCAGCTCCTCTGCCACCGCCAGAAAGTAGCGCAGGTGTCGAATTTCCATGTTCGCATTCCTCATCACTCAGGCCTCACCACCTTCGCCTTGCGTCACGCTATTTAGCTAGCCTTCGCAAGCTGCTCCAGCATGTTTCTGCGATCAAACAGGAGAGCCGGATAATGCTTTTGCCAGGACGCCCCATTGCATGGCTGTCTCGGCCCGCGTGCGGATCAGCGAAGCCTGCGCTGACAGCACCCCGGCCTCAGCCTCGGCCACCACCGTGGCGTCCACTTGTCCCGCCTCGAACAGACGTCGGCTGCGATCGAGCTGACGCTCCGCGACTGCGACACCCTCGGCCTGATGCTCCAGTGCTGCGTGCTGCGTATGCCAACCGAGATATGCGTTCTCTACGTCCTGCAAAGCACTCAACAAAGTGCGCTCGAACTCCGCACGGGCAGCTCGGCTGCGCGCCTCTCCGGTCTCGATGCCGGCACGGATCGCGCCACCATCGAAGATCGGCAACGACACCCCGGCCCCAAGTGAAAAAATGTTTCCAGTGATGCGGGTTCCCACACTCTCTACGCGCTGCCGTCCGCCGCTCAGGTCCAACACCAGCCTGGGGAAGCGTTCGCCTTCGGCTGCGTTCCAGCGCGCGGTTTCGGCGGCGAACTTCGCTTCGGCGGCGCGCACGTCGGGCCGCTCACTCAGCAGGTCCGCAGGTATGCGTGTCGGTGTCCAGTCCGGGACGGCGAGCGACGCAAGAGTTGGGGAAGCTGCAGGCGCTCCGGGCGTTTGTCCCACTAGTACATCGAGTGCATGCGTCGCCTCGCCGCGCGCACGCCGCAGTTGCTCTTGCTCCACGCGCAGTGCGACGACGCCGGCGCGGGTACGCTCGATGTCGAAGCCGGTAGCTTGTCCGGCCTCGAACTTCCGTTGCATCAGCAAGACGAGTCGTTCTGCGGATGCCAGCCGCGCCGCGGCTAGCGCTTCGAGCTCACTGGCTTGGCGCTGCTGCACAGCCGCCGACACTGTTTCAAACGCGACCTGCCACCGCGTGGCAACCCACGCTTGTTCGGCTGCCACCGCATCCAGGCGCGCACCTTCTGCTGCCTGCGAAAGCCGTCCCGACAGGTCTGCCTCCCACGATGCGGACAACGTGGCGCGGCCATCATTGCCGATTGCAACGTTCTCTGAATAGTCGCGTCCTCGAGTTGCCTGCGTGCCCGCGGACAACGAGGGGAGCAGGGAGGCCCGTGCTCGCCGCGTGGCGGCCGATGCCTCGTCCACGCGCGCTCGCGCAATCGTCAGTTCGGTATTGCGCTCCAGCGCCGCCCGGACCAAGGCATTGAGGTGCGGATCGCCGTAGGCCGTCCACCAATCGACGGGAAGAGTACGGCGGGACGATTTGTCCAAGATGCCTTCACCTCCCTCTTCATTTGAGAAATGGGCCGGTACATCCAGGCGAGGTGGATCGGCAGAGTGCGGGGCATGGCTGCAGGCCGCAAGAAGCAGTAGCGGAGAAATCATGGCAATGAGGCGATAGCGTTCAAGAATTTGAGACATGGCAGCTCCTTGCGCTCCGAAAAAGTCTTGACGGACTGTTGTATGGCTTCTACTATACCGTCTGGACTGTATATGACTCAAGCTTTTTTGGAGCACGACCATGCCGCCCCGCGCGAAAACAAAGTTGCCCCCCCCGTCCACTGCCCATAGCAGCGCCGATGCGCAGCCCGGCCTCCAGCAAGGAGCCCAGCGAACTCGCGACCGCATCCTGCAGGCCGCCCGCGAACTGGTGCTGGAGGAAGGTGCCAGTCGCTTGACACTGGACGCCGTCGTTGTGCGGGCCGGGTTGAGCAAAGGGGCGTTTCTCTATCACTTCAAGACCAAACGCGATTTGTTCGTGACACTGATCGACGAGATGATCCGGGCGTTCGACGCGGTACAAGCCAATCACGAGCGCAGGTTTGCCGGAGATCCGGACCCCTGGCTGTCGAGCCAGGTGGAAGCGATGCCCGACGACGAGATGCAGAAGATGGGCGCAGCGCTGCTCGCGGCAGCTGCGGAAGATCCAACACTTCTCGACCCACTGCGCGAGTGTTACCGCGTGCAGTACGAACGCGTGCGTCGATCCCCGCGTGGCACCGAGACCGCGGCACTCATCATGCTGGCATTGGATGGCGCCCTGTTCGCCGATCTTCTGGGTTTGCCAATACTCGCACCCGCAGAGCGGCGGCATTTCTTTCGGGCGCTCCAGGATCTCGCCTCGGGCCATCTCGAACTTGTCCCGGCAAAAGGACGCACATGAGTCGCGTCCGTAGCGGTGTCATGACCGCGTGCGCACCGCGCTCCTTGGCGGTTGCTTGCACACTATCCATTTCGACTCTGCTCTCAGGGTGCGGAAACTCGCAATCCACCGTATCCGAGCCTCCGCGCGCAGTGAAGCTCGCCGCCGCGCAGTCGGATCTCCCGCATAGCTCTCGCATCGAATTGACTGGCTCGGCGCGAGCAACCGAGCGCAGCATCCTAGGATTTGAAACAGGAGGACGGATCGCCAAGTTGAACGTCGACGTGGGTGAACGGTTCTCCCGCGGCCAAGTCCTGGCAGAACTTGATGCGCAACCTGACCGGCTTCGCGTGACACAAGCGCAAGCATCCCTGGCGGCCGCCGAAGCCGGCCTGATGGATCGACGTGTACAGACAGATCAACAGCGCCGGTTGCTCGAAAGCGAAGTCATCTCCCCTGCTGCGTTCGAGAGCGCGAAGGCGCAGCTAGCGGTCGCAGAGGGTCAAGCGCGCACTGCCAAGGCGGCGCTTGGCCTGGCCGAACGAGCACAACGTGGCACGATGATCGTCGCTCCTTTCGATGGTGTCGTGGCGGAAAAGCTGGCTTTGGCGTTCACCGACATTGCTGCTGGTGCGCCGGTATTTCAGGTCGACGGCGTGCGCAGTGGCACTGAGATCATCGCGAACGCGTCTACTACACAGGCACCTCACATAGATGTCGGCCAACGCGCAGAACTGAGCTGGAGCGGAGCCGAACAACCAATCCGAGCGGTGGTACGTCGTGTCGGTCTGCGCGCCGAAAATGGCTCGCTCCTACCCGTGGTGCTAGTGCCTGAAGATAACGCGCAAGCGCGCGCACTTCGGCCAGGTATTCCCGTACAGGTCGTGCTCGACGCACCTGCGGCAACCTCCAAGACCTCTCGGCCCGAGACTGTATCCATACCTTATGCCTCGCTGGTGCTCGGCACGAAGCCGGGCGAGGCTTCCGTCTTCGTCTACACCCCTGAAGATAAGAAGGTGCACCGTCGCGCGGTGCGCTTCACGCCGGTACAGGAAGGAGACAGCGCGCGCGTCCTCGCTGGACTCAAGCCCGGCGAGACGGTGGTTGCCGCCGGAGGAGGATGGCTCACCGATGGACAGCCAGTGACACCACTGGAAGCCACCACTCAATTGACCAAGCGCTAACGCGATCCACCAGGTTACTTCATCATGAAGATCACCGAGATGGCGCTGCGCGCCAGTCGACTTACCTACTTTGTAGCGCTCATCATTTTCGTCGCCGGCATCGCGACCTTCCTGAATTTTCCTTCTCAGGAGGAGCCGACTGTCACGGTCCGCGATGCGATGGTCACGGCGTTGAACCCGGGGCTGCCCGCCGAACGCGTTGAGCAACTCATTGCCCGGCCGATCGAGGAGCGCTTGCGCGAACTGGCAGAGGTCAAGCGCGTGACGAGCACCGTGCGCGCAGGCAGCGCCATGATCCAGGTCACGATCTGGGACCGCTACACCGACTTGGCACCGATCTGGCAGCGCGTCCGGGCCAAGGTCGCCGATTCGAAGGATGCCTTACCACAGAGCACGATGGGGCCTTTCGTCGACGAAGACTTCGGCCGCGTCGCGGTTGCCTCGATTGCGGTCACTGCACCAGGTTACTCCATGAGCGAGATGCGCGTCGCGCTCAAGCAGATGCGCGACCGCCTGTACACCGTGCCTGGTATTGAGCGCATCACTTTCTACGGCCTGCAGGAAGAGCGCGTCTATCTCGAATTCGATCGGCCTAGGCTCGCGCGATTGGAGCTGACACCACAGGGGGTGATCGACCAACTCGTCAAACAGAACGTCGTCGCTTCGGGTGGACAAATTGTTGTCGGCGGCATCAATGCAACCTTGGCGGTCAGTGGCGAAGTGCGTGACGCTCCCTCCCTGCGAGCAATGCCGATCGCGCTGCCACGACCGCAAAGTAGTACGGCGCCCGTGCCGACGATCGCATTGGGTGAACTGGCGCAGGTGAGTGTGCGGCCAGCCGATCCGCCGGAATCTGCTGCCATCTACAAAGGCCAGCCCGCTGTCGTCATGGCGGTTTCGATGGCCTCCGGTCAGAACGTGGAGCAGTTCGGAAAAGCGCTCAAAGCACGGGTTGCAGACCAGGAGAAGCTGCTGCCGGCGGGTTTCGATCTGTCATACGTCACTTTCCAGGCCGATGTCGTCAAGCACGAGATGGGCAAAATGAACCACGTCATGATGGAGACGATCATCGTCGTCCTCGGTGTCGTCGTGCTATTTCTCGGTTGGCGCACCGGGATCATCGTGGGCATGATCGTGCCGTTGACGATCCTCAGTGCACTCATCGTCATGCGCGCGATGAACATCGAGCTTCAGAACGTCTCGATGGGCGCCATCATCATTGCGCTCGGCTTGTTGGTGGACAACGGCATTGTGATTGCCGAAGACATCGAACGCCGCCTGGCCGGTGGCGAAGATCGTAAGCATGCCTGCCTCGAGGCGGGCCGCACGCTCGCCATTCCGCTGCTCACGTCCTCGCTCGTGATCGTGATCGTGTTCTCGCCGTTCTTTTTTGGCCAGAACGCCACGAGCGAGTATCTGCACAATCTCGTGGTCGTGCTGGCACTGACGTTGTTCGCTTCGTGGCTGCTGTGCCTGACTGTCACGCCCCTATTGTGCTACCACTTCGCCAAACCCCATCACAAGCAGGAGCAGGGCGACGCCTATGACACCCGCTTCTACCGTGGCTACCGGCGCGTACTGGAGTGGGTGCTCCACCATAAGGCGGTCTATGTAGCGTCGATGATCGCGGCGCTTGCCATTGCGCTGTATGGCTTCACCACCCTGCCGTACGATTTCATGCCCAAGTCCGACCGGCTTCAGTTCCAGATTCCGGTGCAGCTCGCCCCCGGTACCGACTCGCGCGAAACGCTCGCCCGCGTGAAGCAGATCAGTGGTTGGCTGGGCGACACGAACATCAATCCAGAAGTCTCCGATCACATCGGCTACGTCGCCGATGGTGGCCCGCGCTTCATCCTTAGCCTGAATCCACCACTGCCGGCATCGAACATCGCGTACTTCGTTGTCACATTGAAGCCGAAGAGCGACATCGACGCCGTCCTCGCCCGCACCCGCAGCTACTTTGCGCAAGCACATGGCGACGTGCGCGCCGAGCCCAAGCGTTTCTCGCTCGGTGCGACCGAGTCAGGGACTGCCATTTATCGCGTCAGCGGTCCGGATGAGGAGGTATTGTTGGGGGCCGCGTCCAAAATCGAAGCAGCGCTGCGCAAGCTGCCCGGCACCATCAACGTCAAGAACGATTGGGATACGCGCGTTGGCCGCATCGACGTACGGGTCGACCAGGACCGCGCGCGTCGGGCGGGCGTGACGACTGAAGACATCGCTGGCGGGCTGGATGTCCGCTACAGCGGCAGATCGATCTCGGTTATTCGCGACGGTGACACCTCCGTCCCGATCGTCCTGCGCAGTATCGTAAGCGAGCGTCGCAGCACGGCAGACGTAGGCGCGACGCTCATCTATCCCACCAACGGCGGTCCAGCGGTGACGCTGGCTCAGGTCGCAGACGTATCGCTCGCGAGCGAGCCCTCGGTCATCCAACGGCGCAATCTCATCCGCACGATCACCGTGCAAGGACAGAACACCTCTTACACCGCCCAGGAGATCATCAACCGCCTGGCGCCTAGCGTCGCTGCCCTGGACCTGCCCGCGGGCTACTCGGTTGAACTTGGCGGCGAGATCGAGGAAGCCGCCGAATCGAACGCCGCGCTGTCGACCTACATGCCCCTCGCATTTCTGGCGATGCTGATGCTGTTCGTATGGCAGTTCAATTCTTTCCGCAAGCTCGGTGTGATCCTCGCGACGATCCCTTTCACGCTTATCGGCGTGGTATTGGCTCTGAAGCTGACCGGCACACCTTTCAGCTTCATGGCGACCTTCGGCGTACTGGCCCTGTTCGGGATCATTGTCAACAACGCCGTGCTCTTGCTGGAACGCATCGACCAGGGGCTAGCGGAAGGCCTGCCACGCCATGAAGCCTTGGTTGGGGCCGCGATACAACGGCTTCGTCCAATCGTGATGACCAAGGTCACCTGCATTTCGGGACTGGTGCCACTCATGCTCTTCTCCGGACCATTATGGAAAGGGATGGCGATCGCGATGATCGGTGGGCTGGCACTCGGAACGCTGGTGACGTTGGGCTTGATTCCGCTGCTTTACGAAGTCCTGTTTGGAATCAAGCGAATTGGGCCGTGGAACCTGAGTGTCGCCACCGCGCATGGAGATCGCTCATGAGTCTCTTGCGAGCCGCCGCGTGCTGCGCATTCTCAGAATTCGTATGCACCCACGCTTCATGCGTATGTCTCGCTAGGCTTATGCGATTCAGCACCCATCCGCTGATCTGGAAATCCTGGTCGATTGTCATTGCCGCAGGGGTTCTAGGAGCGGGCTATCCACTGGGCCTGCGGGCCATCACGGCGGGCGGTCCGATGCGCTGGGTCGGCCTCTGTGTGGCAGTGACGTGCATGGCGGCCAGCGGCGCACTTTTGTGGTTCGCGCTCAAGCGGATTCCGATCAGCGCGGCCTCTGCAGCCTGGGCAGGAATCGGGCTACTTGGAAACTTGGGCGTCGGCGCCCTCCTACTAGGCGATGTCGCATCGGTAACGCGCTGGTCTGGCACCGCCCTCATCGCAGCAGGCATTGCCTGTCTTAGTTTCGTTTGATCAAGGAGACCCATTATGAAGAGCAAAACTGCATTGATCCGCGGCGGCATCTTTTTTTGCGTAGCAGGCGCGCTCTCTGGATGCGCGACCAACAGCATGACGCGCTCCGGATTTCTCGGCGACTACGAGAAGTTATCGCCGACACGATACGAGAACGTACTGATGTACCGCGCAGCGGGATTCGAGCCCAAGCGTTATGCCGCTGTCGTGGTGGAAGAAGCGCAGATCAAGACCGCCTCGGGTCGCATCGATGGGCTCGATGACGCGCAGCAGCGCGAAGTGCTAGACCATGTGACGAGCGAACTGAAACGCCAGGAAGGCAAAAGTCCCGCCCCCCCAGGTGGCGCGGGACAGGTTCGGGTGCGTGTAGCGGTCACCGAACTGCAGACACCGAATCGGGCAGTCAATGCAATGACGACCCTGCTGGTTGGACCCGTGACGACGGGTGGTGCCAGCCTAGAGTTCGAAGCAGTCGATTTAAGGACGGGACGCCGGGTTGCTGCCGCCAGTTGCTTCGAGCGCGGCAACGTCATTAAAGAGTTCGCCGGTTCGTACACATTGCTGGGTCATGCCAAAGCGGCGATCACGAACTGCATCGAGCGCATCGACAGCGCTTGGCGGGACACGCAGCCATGAGCAACGCTTCACAGGCTTGGCTCCGGCAGGATGCCATGGTCGGCGGTGATCACAAATGGCTGGCGGGTGGCGACTGGACGATAGAGCACTACGCCAGTCTGGCAAAATCCGTGTCCGCCGCCCGCATCAGTCATGCCGAGGGGTACGCCACTCCCTTACTCGACTGGACGCAAGTCCAGAGACTGGACACCGCCGGCGCGGCTCTGCTGGTGGAAATTCTCGGGCCAGACTCGATACTCGACCGGCCGGAGGCAGCTCCAAATCTGTCCTCGGATCGCCTCGCCCTAATGAGAGCGCTGGCCGCCGCTGCTACCGATCAGCAGAAGACGGAGAAAGCAGCGGTGAGCGGGAATCCTCTGCTCCGCGGTCTGGGACGCATAGGCCTGACCTTGGAACAGGGCTGTCGTGCGTGTCTTGGTCTGGCCGGGTTCGTGGGCCAGATCATCGAAACATGGAGCCGTACCGTTCGTCACCCGCGTCGCTGGCGCGCGACCTCGGTGATCGCTCAAATCCAGCGATCAGCGGTGGACGCCATTCCCATCGTGGCGCTACTGAGCTTCATGGTAGGAATGGTGGTGGCGTTCCTGGGAGCAACGGTGCTGGCCAACTTCGGTGCGAGCATCTTCTCGGTGCATCTGGTCGCCTTCTCGTTCATGCGCGAGTTCGGAGTGCTGCTCCCGGCCATATTGATTGCAGGCCGTACCGCAAGCGCGTACACCGCCCAAATCGGTTCGATGAAGGCAAATGAAGAGATCGATGCGCTTCGCTCCAACGCGCTCGACCCCATCGAGTTACTGGTGCTGCCACGCGTGCTGGCGCTTCTTGTGTCCTTGCCACTGCTCACCTTAGTAGGCATCTTGGCTGGCATTGCGGGCGGCGCCACCGTATGCGCACTGAGCTTGGAAATTCCTCCCGCACAGTTCCTTGCCATCGTGCAGGAAAAAATCGAGGTGCGCCATTTTCTTGTCGGAATGAGCAAGTCCCCGCTCTTCGCGGTGATGATCGCCGCTATCGGCTGCCATGAAGGGTTCAAGGTCGCCGGTAGCGCTGAGTCGGTAGGCGACCACACGACGTCTAGTGTCGTGCAATCAATCTTCATGGTGATCCTGATAGACGCCATCGCTGCACTGTTCTTCATGGAGATGGGCTGGTGAGCGCGGTGAAGCAAGACACCGACAACGGTGTGCGACACGCTATTGAAGTGCGCGGCCTGGACAACAGGTTTGGAACCCAGCAGGTCCATCAGGACCTAGACCTGGACGTGCGGCGCGGGGAAATCCTTGGCGTGGTGGGAGGGTCAGGCACCGGGAAATCCGTGCTCTTGCGTAGCGTCGTCGGGCTGCAGAAGCCGCATTCGGGCGTGGTCCGTATCGGGGGGCGCGACCTACTGCGAGCCCAATGGCTTGCGCGCGCGCGTATGGAGCGAAGGTTCGGCATTCTGTTCCAGAAGGGCGCGTTGTATTCATCGCTGACCGTCTTGGAGAACGTCGCTCTTCCTTTGATCGAGCATGTCGGTCTGGCGCGGCCTCTTGCCGAGCGTTTGGCAAGAAGCAAGCTGGGCTTGGTGGGGTTGCCTGCCGGAGCGGGAGACAAGTATCCGGCCTCGTTGTCCGGAGGCATGGTGAAACGAGCAGCACTGGCGAGAGCCTTGGCGCTTGATGCGAACATCCTGTTTCTTGACGAACCCACCGCAGGACTGGATCCAATCGGGGCTGCATCTTTCGACCAATTGATTCTGACCCTGCGCAATGCACTGGGCCTCACGGTGTTTCTGGTAACCCACGACCTCGATACGCTGTACACCATATGCGACCGTGTCGCGGTCCTGGCGAACCAGAAGGTACTCATCAACGACGGCATCGAGGCAGTCGAGCGCTTCAAGCACCCGTGGATACAGGAATACTTTCACGGCCCCCGTGGCCGTGCGGCCGCACAGGCCACTGGTGCTTCCAGCCAAGAGACGCAGCCATGAAACCCCTCCGCATCTGCATCATTCTTCCGTCGCGCACGCATTGGGCTGGGCGCACGCAATATTTAAACTCTGAGAACGAGGTGGTCTGATCATGGAACCACGTGCCCATCATGTATTCATTGGTCTGTTCGTCGTGCTGCTCGGTGCGATTGGTATTGGCTTCGCGCTTTGGCTCAGCGACACACGTTCCGACCACGATTACCAGTATTACCGGATTATGTTCGATGAGCCAGTGACCGGGCTTACGCCCGGCAGCCAGGTTCAGTACAGCGGAATCACGATTGGCGAAGTCGTTGCACTTTCTCTTTCACCGCGAGACCCAAGGCGGGCGATAGCGCGCGTACGCATCAATGCCACCATCCCGGTCCGGCAGGATACCCGCGCTGAATTGGTCATCACGGGAATTACCGGCAACGCGGTGATCGAGTTGAGCGACGGTGGGCCAAACGTGCCATTGCTGGATCGGAGAGAGGACGAGGAACCGTTGATCCTCGCACCACGTTCGGCGATGGCATCCCTGGTCTCCGGTGAGGGGAACAGCATGACGACACTCAACGGCATCTTGCTGCGCACGCAGGAGTTACTGTCGAAGGAGAATTTGGCTCTTGTGCACCGCAGTCTGGTGAATCTTGAACAGACCACGGGCGCGGTCGCTGACCAGAGGGCCGAGATCGCGACGTTAATCAGCAATCTGACCGAAGCAAGCAGAGAATCGACAGCTGCCGTGCGCCAAGCAAATAGCACTCTTCGCGATGCCAACCTGCTACTAAATAACGATGGTAAGCAAATCATGGTGAACACGCGTGATGCAACGGCATCCCTCTAACGCGCCGCTTTCAGGGTTGAGACGCTACTGCAAAACAATCAGGAATCGCTGAACCAGGGCTTGGCCGCCACAGGTCCTGCCATGCACGAACTCCAGCAGGCGCTGGCCAATCTAAACACCGTGCTGCGCCGACTGGATCGCAATCCGGCGCAATACCTGCTCGGTGGAGAGAACATTGAGGAAACCAAGCCGTGAACACTTCCGCCAGGATGATTCCCGTCGCTGCCGTGACTATGACGCTAGTACTCGGCTTGTCCGCGTGCAGTGTGCTTCCCAAAGCAGCTCCAATGGTCACCTACAAATTGCCCGACTATCACATCGCCCAGGCGGAGAGTACGCCGCGCGCCGTTCCGGGACCCGGGGCGCTGCGCGTCTACGCCCCTGAGAGTAGTCGCGTCCTGGATTCGGAGCGGCTGTTCATTGCGCAGCCCGATGGTCGCTTGTCGGCTTGGCAAGGAGTGCGTTGGGCCGACCCCGCACCGGTGCTGCTGCGTGACCGAATCGTCGAAGCCTTCATGCGCGATGGGCGGTCGACTTCCGTGATTACCGATAGCACCCCAATGAGCGCCGATATGGAGTTGCGCAGTACGCTGCGGGCGTTCCAGCTCGAATACCGCGGCACTGAAGCGATCGCCGCGGTTCGGCTCGATGTGCAACTGGTCGATCCGGCCAAACGGACTGCTATTGCCAGTAGACGCTTCGAAGCAATCCAAGCCACAGGCAGCAAGCGAGAGGCCGATGTGGTGAGCGCGTTCGGTGTCGCCACGGATATATTGGCCGGGCAGATCGTTGAATGGGCAGTTCAGGTCGGGGCAGCGCGTTTGCGAGTTGCACCGGAATTGGCAAGCAACCATGCACCCACAGCGTCGTCGATAAGCACAGACTAGTCGTCTTAACGGAGCACAGAAGCTAGGGCCAAAACGCTGCTCGACACCTTAACTCGGTACGACAGCCTACGGCCCCGATCCAATCCCAGGACCTCTTTGCCGTCCAACCTCCCATGACACACCGCCGCCGCGTACAGTCGCGGCGATCTGCTGCCCCAGTCGTGGCTCGATTATCGGCCGCCAAGGCACCAGACTGAATCCCATGCCGTCATCGAGCAGCGCATAGCGACCGCTGGCGAGCATGACCGAGCGCCGGTAGATGCCGGCTACGCGCTGCCCGTCTGTGACGTGCCGATGCTCCAATCCGCTATCGGCGGCAATGTGCTGGGCGGCCTGCGCCAGCTCCCGATTGCGCAGCGTTTCCAGCAGATTCCGGGAGAGAATCAGCCGCTGCCCGCGCCGCTGGGCCAGCCCCTGTTCTTCGAGGAAGTCGGCGCGCTGCTGCAAGGCTTGCCTAGCATCGCCGCCAAAGCCCAGGTCGCCCAGTCCCTTGCCGCCGCCGATCAACTGCTGATCCAGCCAGGTCGCGCCGATGACGCGGGCCTGCCGTTCAATCGGCAGATGCGATTTCAGTTCGACCGCCACGCCGCCCAGCCGCTGCGCGTCGTACTGGCGGCCACGCTCGGCCAAGTCGTCCGGCACCTTCCATAACCCCTCGGCCACGCGCTCCACGATGCCGGCCCGCCGTAGGGCTTCCAGCCGGCGGATATGGGCCGCCACAGCCTCTTGCGGGTCGCGGCCGGGCTTGGCTCGGCCTTGCTCGATCGCCAGGTGGTGATCGGTGCGGTACAGGCCATTGCTCGCCAGCGTGGCGATGTTCTTGTCGGCCGCCCGCACCTCGGCGGAACCGCGTACCTCCACCACCGCGCCGATGGGATAGTTCGCCAGCTCGTCGCGGGCGTCCAACGCGACGTAGTGGGCTTTGCCGTCCAACCCGTCGATGACCAGATAGCCGCGGTCGTGCAGCTCGTCGGCCAGACCCTTAGCAGCCACGCGACCGACGATAGTGCGGCCGTCGTCGCCCGGCTCGAACACCGCCAGCTCGCGAGGCTTGCCGCTCATGGCCCGCTGCATCGTTCGGATGATGTCGCCACGCTCGCCCAGGGCACGCAAGGTCTTCTCCGCGTCCGCATGGACGGCCCAGGTGCCGGGCTGCACCTCGTCGGCCAGGCCCAGGCGCTGCAAGTGTTGCAGGCGGCCGATCAGCAGCAGGCGCTGGCGTTGCAGCCGGGGTTCGTTGAAGCGTTCGATCTGCACCCGGCCATCCTCGCCGGCCTCGCGCTGCAACGTGCGGTCGAGGCTCGTCCACCGCTCTTGCTCCACCTCGCGCTGCAAGGTCTGCTGGATCTCCAGTTCGGTGCGCGGCCCCAGCCATTCCGTCGCCAGCTCGGCGGCGCGATGGCGGAAGCCGTGGGCGATGTAGTCGCCCGCGATGATGAGGTCTTTGCCGGTATCGTCGCGTCCGCGCACGATCAGGTGCGTGTGCGGGTTGTCGGTGTTCCAGTGATCGACCGCCACCCAATCCAGCCGCGTCCCCAGGTCGGCCTCCATCCGGTTCATCAGGTGCCGGGTGTAGGTGCGCAGGTCGTCCAGCTCCGCACTGTCTTCAGGTGAGACGATGAAGCGGAAATGATGTCGGTCGTCCTGGCAGCGTTCCTTGAAGGCATCGAGGTCGGCTTCGTCGGTCTGCGGCCCGTAGGCACGGCCCGGCTCGCCGTTCCGGCCGGCACCGTCGCGCTCGATGTAGCGCAGGTGCTTGGCGAGCGACTGCGGACTGGCGTTGCGCTGGTTGACCAGCAGCGTCTTGATGGTCACGCGCCGTGACATAGGGGTCAGCTTTGCGCCTGCGAAGCGCGCCGCCGTATGGCCGCGTCCAAGCCGTGAGCCGGGCCGCTGGCCGGCGTGCTGGCCGCTCCCGCCAGCGGTAGGACGGCGCACCGCCGACTTGCCGCCGCTGGCCTTGCCAGCCTGCTTGAGCACCTTGGAAACGAAGCTCTGGCCCTGGCCTTTGCCTCGGTTCTTCGGCGCGCCAGGGCGCACCCAGAAATCATGGTCGCCGCGGTCGGTCATGGCTGTGCTCCCTGCAAGCTCCGGCGTGTCCGAGCGTGCGAAGCACGCGGACATGCCTGCATCGGCGCGTGCCTCGCGCCCCACGCGGCACGGCGGCGAAGCCGCGCCGTGCCGCGCCACCCCCACGTGCAGACTGGCTTTGCGGGCGGCAGAGTGCCGAACCCTTTTGTCTTGCCTTCCGCCTTTGCCCCTCGCTCCCGCTCCGGGCATCGGCGGCCCGGCGGCGCTGCTGCACGAGCAGCCAGCCCGCCGGCGAACACGCCAATGGCCGCAGGCCAGGCGCGTTCGAGGCAAGACGCCTGCACGTTGGGCGGCTGCGCCGAAGGCAGCGCGAAGTGCGGTGCGAATGCACCCGCACTGCACGCGCGACGACACGGCGACGAACAGTAGAACGACATGCCCGATGGCACGATGAGAGGCGCGGCAAAGTGCAGCGAATCGGCGGCCATCATGGACGTGTCTCCAGCCAGATCGGATGCGCAACGCCGATCACGGCGAACGCGCTGACCGGCCCGAAATAGCGGCTGTCGAACGACGCCGGGTTGGTCGCGCTCAACAGGAACAGTTCGCCCGGTTGGAGACGGCGGCAAAGCTGCAAGGATGGCAGCGGCCGGCCCAGCCGGTCGGCAGGCAGGGCGGCGGCCACCGGCACGCCGTCGATGCGAACCTGGCCGGCGACGATGCAAACGTGTTGTGGCGCGACTGCGCCCACACGTTTGAGCAGCGGAACGCGGGTCGGCAGGTAGCCGCGCTGCGCAGCCAGCATGGCGGCCCTGTCGGGCAGCGGCATCAGCACGATGCTGTCCACGGACAGCGGACGTGGCCGCGAGGCGGTGCGCGGGTCGAACGGTTCGATGCGATACCAACCGACCGCCACGCTGTCGGACGGGTTGTAGGCCATTCGCGGCAGGGGCTGCACGAACGCCGCCCAGGCCAGCGCAGCGAGGCCGACGGTGGCGAAGCCTGCCAGCACGAGGCGAGCGCGCAGGCGCGAGCGAGGATGCGGCACGGGGCCGGTCGTGGAAATCGTGGTCATGGCAATGCCCTCCCGGCCAGCCAGGCGGCGTGCCGTTCTGCGGTGTATGTGGGTAGCGCCGAGCGCGCTGCGAGCCGGTTCGCGAGCGTGCGCCAGTACGCGGGCGATGTGTCTGCGGCTGCGATGCCCAGCGCCTCGATGCCGTCGATGCGTTCCAGCACGGCGCGCACGTTGGCATCGCCTTCGGCGTGCAGCAGCAGACGCGCGCCCGGCTGCACGCCGGGGATGCGCTGCACGGCGTCCAGCGGCGTGGCGGTCTGCATCACCATGAGCTGCCAGCGGATCGTGCCGTAGTCGTTGGCCTGCCAACGGATGCGGCACAGAACCGCGTTCGGCAGGAACACGGCGCAGCGCCGCCAGCGGTCGAGCTGGAGCGTGCGCGCCGGTTCGCCGAAGCGCAGGTAGAGCTTGAAGCGCGGTTCGATGTAGGCCAGCGCCACGCGCGTCAGCGGCACGTTGCCGGCCTGGCCGGCGAGTGTCGAAGGCGCCGGCGGCGGCGCAGCCGTGGGCGCACTTGCTTTGGGGGTGTGGGCGGTCGAAGCGGATGCGTTCACGGCGTGCCCTCCGGGGGAAACTCCCGCTCCAGCAGGTCGCGCAGCAGTTCGGCTACGGTCACGCCTCGCGTGAAGGCCGACACCTTGATGCGCGCCCGCATGGCGGGCGTGATGTCGAGCGTCAGTCGAGCGGTGTAGAGGTCGCCTTTCTGCACGGCATCTGCGTCGCCCTGGCGAATCCACGCTTCGGCGTGCGGATTCGCTGGGGGACGCGCACCGATGCCGACGCGCTTGCTGCGTGGTGGTGGCTTCCCAGTCATGTCGGCCACCGCAGCAGTTCGTCGGTGAGCGCGGCGATCTCGCGGGCAGCGGCGCTGTCGGGCGCGGTTTCGCGGGCGAGCCGGCCAGCGGCTACGCTGTCGGCAAAGACGATGCGCTGGTGGATCTCCGAGCGCAGCGCGGGCAGCGGCTGTTCGGCCAGCGATTGCCGTGCCTCCCTGCCGATGATGGTGGTGCTGACGCGCCGGTTGATGACGAAGGCCGCGCGCAGCGCTGGCCGGAACACCTGTGCTTCGCGGATCAGTGCGACCATCTCGGCAGAAGCCCATACGTCGTAGGGGCTGGGCTGCACGGGGATCAGCACGCGCTCGGCCGCCAGCAGCGCGGAACGCGCGAGGGCGGCGATGCGCGGCGGGCCGTCGATGATGATGTGATCGGCCCGCCTGGCGAGTTCTGGCGCTTCCTGATGCAGCGTTTCGCGGGCAAGGCCCACGGCGCTGAACAGACGGGGCAGGCCCTGCTGGCTACGCCGCTGCGTCCAGTCGAGCGATGACCCCTGCGGGTCGGCATCCAGCAGGATGACATGCAGGCCGCGCATCGCCAGTTCGCCGGCGATGTGCGTGGCGAGCGTGGTCTTGCCGACGCCGCCTTTCTGGTTGAGAAACGCGAAGATCATGGCGCGGCCCTCCGAGCTGGAAAGCCGGCCTGGCCGTGCCGTTTCGTGGTTGTCCACCGAAACGGCGCGCTTCTACTAAAAGTTATGTATTTCTTGTTAGGTAAGTTAGAGGGAACGCAAACCCGCGCCGTTGTTGGCTTTCCGGCGTTTTCGTACTCCTGATAGCACGAGGGTCGTACTCCTGATAGCACGATACCCGGTACTCCTGATAGCACGAGGCCGTCCACAGGTTCTCCCGCAGTTATCCCCGTGCCGCGTGCGGCACGGGCCGGAAGGTCAGCAGCTCGGTGTTGTCGTCCGGCATCCGCTCGATGCCGAGGACGTAGCCGGGCAACGACTGCCGCGCCACCAGGGCGCGCACGTCGTAGGCGAAGTCCGAGAAGCGGGCCGCGCTGCCGGATTTGCGGTACAGGTGTCGGAAGTCGAATTGCCAGCCGTGCTCCTGCCGCCCGCCATGCTTGCGCACCAGGCGGTACAGCCAGCGTTCGATACCGCCCTTCAAGCGGAAATAGGCCGGGTCGATGGTCAGCACCAGGGCGGCGTCGAGCACGCCGGCATAGAACCAGTCCGGCAAGATCAGCTCGATGCCCAGCGGGGTGCCGCTGGCGTCGGCGAGTTCCTTCCACTCGTTGATCCACGAGAAGCGATGCAAGCGCCTTCCCGTGGTTTCGCGGATGGACGTGGCCACCGTGGTCGATTGCAGCCGGTCGAGGGCGGCCTTCAGGCGCTGGTAGTCGTTGAGGGACGTGCCGCGCCCGATGAAGCGCAAAATCTCGTAAGGCGTGGCGCGTATCCAGCGCGACGGGCGCAGGCCCGCGTCGCGCGCCTCCACGATCTGCGAGGCGGCCCATATCAGCACGTCGGCATCCCATATCGTTGCGATGCCGTGCTCCTGCGTGCCTTCCACGCGAATGGTGACGTTCCCGCTGCGGAAGTCGATCGGCGCCGTGCGCCGCGACTTGGCAAGCGAGAAGAACGGAAAGGCCATCAAGTCCTGGGAATCGCGTGGCGCCATGTCGCCCGGCAGCGCGCGGAACAGATCGAGCTGTTCGCGCTGCGGCAAGGCTTGCCCTGGCGGGCTGGACATGGCGAAGGCCACCCACGCGCCGACGATCAGCGGCCATCACGGTAGTCGCCCGCGTGGCGCTCGGCGTATTCGGGATCGGACGTGGCCTCGTAGCTGCGCTGGTCGGCCCAGGCATCGAGGTCGGACACCGCGTACATGACGCGGCGGCCGAACTTGCGGAACTTGGGGCCGCCGCCGATCACCCGCTGCTTCTCCAGCGTGCGCGGCGACAGCCGCAGGTAGTCGGCGGCTTCGTCGTTTGTCAGGTAGCGTTGAGGCTGCGAGGTCGCAGTGACGGCAGCGGCGGCAGGCCGCGAGGGAGCAGGTCGCATGGGATGTACCTCCATCAAGCCCGGCCACACCACGCGGCCGGATAGAGGCACTCTCAAGAAAGCAAGGCTTCTTGCTAAGGGACGATTCGCACGGGTCGAGAAACGTCCCCCCTAATGCGACGGGAACATTGGAAGCTGCGCTAGTCGGCGGTAGCCGCCGTGCATCAGCTCATCGCCGCGGCGTACCAGCCGCCGTACGCGGGCACGCAATGCACTGTCTTTGTGCCAGTCGGCCGCGACGGCATCCGCGCCGAACAGACCTTCGCCCACCTCGCGCAAGGAGGCTCCCGCGAGGGTCGCGTCGAGCGCTTGCAAGGTATGCAGTTCCAGCAGCGCGGCGGGCGTGGGGCGGGAGCGGGCTGTTGCCACAGGCGTGGCCACGGTTGCGGCAGATAGCGCATCCAGCTTCGCAGCGAGCGTGCGGTAGCGCGCACAGGGCGTGGCGCAGGCGCGTGTGGCGTAGAGATAGGCCGAACCATCTTCCAGGTCGGGTGCGAGTGCCAGCCGAACGCAGCAGCCTGGCCAATGCGATACGAGCACCAGGCGCTTGCCGTCGTGGGTCAGTTGCTTGCGCCCAGGAATGCGCCAGAACTCGAAGGTATGCGCATCGGGTGGTGGGTCGGCGTCGGGGTATAGCTGCACCACGGCATCGTGATCGGGGAACCAAGCAGGATGTGCGTCGCGCGCATCCAGGCCGGGATCTTCCAGCAGGCGCAGGCCCCAGGCCTGCGCCGCATCAGGCTTGCGACGCCGGCGTAGCCAGTCGCGCCGGTAGCTTGGATTCCTGCGCAAATACTCCCAAGCCAGCGCTGGGCCATCGAGGTGCAGCGTGTAGAGATACGCGGCCGTGGGATACCAGTGTTGGCTGCTGCGGTCAGTCATGGCGAAACCTCCCTGTTTCTGGGAACGTCGCCACAATTCCGCTGTGCGGGAGCTATCGAATCGCCATCAAGTGGTCATCAAACTCGGGTTACGCTTTAACTGCTGGTGTCAAGACAGATTCGCTCCAGTGCATTGCCGAAATCGTCTAAATGCGACGACTGCACCGCCCGGAAATGGGGTGCAGCATTGAACACCGTGCCGAATCTCGCGCCTGGCATCATGACTGTTTTGGTCAGGAGCGCACCACCCTGGTGCAAGCATGCGGATCAAGACTTGCCAGGTCTTGGCTAAGACCGAAATAGTCACAATGCGATACTTTTTGCCTGGTCGCGCTGGAATGCGTCAATCGGTGATCGAACCGTTTTCCTGAGCCAGTCGAACGTATTCCGACAGCGGCCGCGTCGGCTGGAAATACCGATCTCGTATCACGGGCTGCTTGAGCGGCCCGACGATGGACGCCAGATCGGACAGCTTCACCGTCGCCAGGGCAGGCATCCCGATCCCGAGGTCGATCAGGCCGTAGGCCGTATCGCCATCGGTCGGATCGAGCGCGGCCAATAGCCAGGTCGCATGTGCGTCCGGTGTGAACAGGCGCACCACGGGCAGCGGGTCACATTCCTGGCCTGCGGCGCGGGTGAGGCCGTGGGCCAGTAGGTGCACCCGGTCTTCCTCGGTGACAAGCGTGGTCAAGGCCGCGCCCCTTCCACGAACACACGCAATCGCCGAGGCGCATCTGTGCCTGCGGACGGATGCACGTATGCGCAAGCGCACGAAGCCGCAAAAGCGGAGAGGCACGAAGGCGTATTGGTGGAAGTCAGGAAAGACACGGATGCGGTTCCCTGGGTCTGAGGAAATCCGCAGATGCGGATCTCCGTAAAAGCACGGAAAAGGAAAACATCACCACCAAATGAACACTATAGATTGTAGTCCTATAGGGCGCAATGGGCTGTCATCTTGGTTTTTTGGGGAAACCATAGGTGGCAGCGAAGAACTCATTGGCAGCGGCGATTCGGACGGTAAGGAAGGCGCGTGGTTTGAGCCAGGAAGCGTTCTCCAACGTGTCCAGTCGCACCTACATGAGCACGCTGGAGCGCGACCTGAAAAGCCCAACCATCCAGAAGCTGGCCGATCTGTGCGAGGTCATGGAAGTGCATCCGCTCACGCTGCTCACATTGGCTTATGCCGGTGACAGCACCCGCGAAGCTGATGAATTGCTGGCACAGGTGCGCCAGGAACTCAGGGCGATATTGGAAGAGCCCGACACGCCTTAGCGCGTTGGCGTGTGGTACTGAATTGCAGCAAGCGGAGCGCGCAGCGCCGCAGGCGCGAAGGCGTGAGGGATTGAAGCCGGATGGCCGTGACGGCTTGCCGGCACGGGGCGAAGCCCGAAAGCCCGGCGGCGCTTACAGCGCCGACACGCCACACACCGCTCGTTGACACGGATTGCGAGCCACAAGGCACGCATGCAGGCCCGCCGTGACGGGCGTATCCAGCACGCGGCAGCAGCAGAAATCCTGCGCGTGCGGTGCTGCGATCAGCAGCATCGCGCCCCGCCGCAGTGGGCGGGACGCGGTAAGCGGCTGTCAGGCCGCCTTCGGCTTGTTGCGCGACCAGATCAGGTCGTGCGTGCCGTCCTCGTTCTCGATCAGGCGGGCATAGACCGTCGCCGGGAACGAAGGGTCGTCGATGGATACGGACAGGTATTCCCGCCCGGCCTCGCTGGTCTTCTTCCACGCTGCGCCGACTTCGTGGCCAGCCGCTTGCAGGTGGAAGTCGGGGGCGTTCTCGGTGTCGCCCTTGTCGTTGGGAACCAGCTTGACCTTGACGTTGAGCGTCAGGGTGCGAAGCGTGCCGGTGAAGCCGTCTTTCTCTGCGGTGAAGGTGCCGATGTTAGCCATGATGTTTCTCCTTTCGGGTTGAACAAGGTCGCGCCAGTGCGTCCTTGTTGTGATCCGGCCGGCGGGGGATGGGCTGGTCGCACCGCACAGCGGTCGCAACAACGTGGAGAACCTGGAAGCGAAAAGAATTTGTCCCGCGAGGAATGCGCGCAGCGCAGGGGAAATTGTTTTCGCTGCAAGGTTGCGGCCATCAAGCACAAGGCGCAGCCGCGCCACCGCCAGGATTCACAACAAGACAAGGACGCACAGGCCGCCCGCTCCCGAATGGAGACGTGGCCAACTCGGCATCCCCGCGTGACGGCTGCACCGGCTTGCGCCCTGACGCGGGCCAGGTCAATGCCCCGACGACAAGGCCAGAGCGCCCCTGCCGCAGCTCACGGCCACATACTGAGGCGTGGTGTGGAAGCTCCATAGAAGCGAGGCTGGGCGGCGTGTCGGTGAACCGTCTTTCGTGACGTACAGACAACGAACCGCCAGCGTCGGGGACGGCACGCTTTCGTGCAACCTGCCGCAGCAAGCCGGGGCGTAGCCACACCAGCCCCGCCCATTGCGGCGGGGCTCGGTCGAATCGTTGGCGGCGCGATGCGCCGCCACACTTGCTGGCTTCGTGGATTTCGCGCACGAGCGCCCTTGTGCGTGGCCCCATCGCCGCCTGTCCGAAGGCGGCGATGGGGCGTTTTGGCTTTGAGCAGTGAAACCGGGCGCGGCCACCGCCGCGCCCGGAGTTTTCGACCACCGGCCCCAAGGCGGCACGGCTTGGGGCCGGTGCGGCTCGTTATTCCTTGGTTTCGATGATCCACCACACGGCGCGCGGCAAGGCGCGGCCCGTGAGGGGATGCAGATCGGTCAGGTCGGCGCGGGCCGTCCAGCCACGCGGCGGACGGTAGCCGCGCACGTCGCCGTCGCCGTGCCAGCGGCGGGCGCGCACCGTGCCGGAGGCATAGGTCGCAGCTATGCGGGGGCGGTTTGCGGGTTGGTGGGTCATGGCAGGCATCCTCAACATGAAGCGCCCCGGCCGGAACCGGGGCGCTATCTACGGTGCGAAGTCACGCGGCCAAAGCCTCGGCCTGCGGCTGGTCATCCGCCACGGCGGCCACTTCTTCCTGTGCTTCGGCTTCGCCATCCGCCGGCGCGTCCTGCCCGGTCTGCTGCGGGCCTTCGGAGCGGAAGATGGCGGGCATCCAGCCGGTGCCAGCGGCCAGCCGTTCGGCTTCGCTGGCAATGTCGCCCTTCTTCAACTTCGCCAGTCGGGTGACGTGCGAGGGCGCGAACCCGCCAACGGCTTCCAGAATCGCGGCCTTCGGCACATGCCGGAAGTAACCCTCATTGGTGGGCTGCCACCACGCGGCCATATCCAGCCCCACGGCCTGCGCCAGTTCCGCGCCGGGCTGGTGCGGCGTGGCGCGAGGCGTCACCACGTCCACCGTGGAAGCTAAGCACACGGCCAACAGCCGCACCAGTTCATCCTGTGATTTCGCCAGCAGCGCGGCGAACAGTTCGGCGCTGTCCTCCGGCAAGGTTTCGCCTGCCACCTGTTGCAGTTCGCGCAGCGCCACGGCGGCGGGTGATTCCGGCCAGTCCGGGGCCATGCCTTCCAGCCGGTCTTGCACCGTGAGGCGCACACCCAGCGGCAGGTCGTGCCCGTAGTGCCTTTCCTGCAAGACGGTCTGCACCATGCCATGCACCACGGCGGCCAGCGCTGCTTGCGGATGCCGTGCAACTTCGATTTGCAGCGCAGCGGTACGGTGCGCGCTCAACCGCTGCGCCAGTCGGTCAGACATGGCGGCGGTCTTGGGCTGCTCGTCGTCCTCGCCTGCGTCCTCGTTCGCGGCTTCGCCTTCGCTGCCGAAACCCTGCCGCAGCCGCTCCAGCGTGCGCAGTGCCTTGGCCTCCGCTTCGCGCAGCAGCCCGCGATGAATCGCGGCCTGCCCGTCGCGGTCGATGGTGACAATGGCACCGGCTGCGGCCTTCACGTTGGCCGCATAGTCCAGCAAGCCATCTTCCAGCGCCTGCAACTGCTCGCCCAGGCGTTCGCCTTCTTCCTGCAAGGCATCGGCCTTTTCCTCGTCCTCGTCGTCCAGCGCGGCATCCACCGCCTCGGCCAGTTCGTGCAGCTTGGTTTGCAGCTTCTCGATGCGCTGCGCGTCGCGCTTGTTCGGACTGCGGCGTTCCCTTGGCGCACGCTGGAAGGCTTGCAGATCGGCATGGGTCATGCCCGGCGTGGCATCCACCCACGCCCAGCCCTCGGCCTGCACCTTGGCGGCGATACCTGCCAGCTTGTCCTGCGCCAGCCGTTCCAGCAGTGCGGCATCGGTCAGATACACGCCTTTGTCGCCCTCCGCGAACAGGTCGCGGCGGATGCCACCGCCTTCCTGCTCGTAGCCGTCCAGCCCGACAAAGCGCACCAGCGGATGCCGGTAGGCGTCGATTTCGCGTTCGGTCAGGCGGTCGCGCAGGTTGTGCGGGCCGCGCTGCCATGTGGGCGCATCGTAGAACGCGGCTTCCTGCGCAGCATGGTCGTCGGTGATGGCGAGGGCCATCAACTGGTCAAGGCTCACGGCCTCGGCCCGGTAGTCGGCCAGCAGGCGCGGCGACACGTTGGCGAGTTTCAGACGGCGCTGCACCACCAGCGGCGTGACGCTGAAATCCGCTGCAATGTCCTCGATGCTGCGGCCTTCGGCCACGAGCGCGGCGAACGCCTCGAACTGGTCGGCGGGGTGCATGGCTTCGCGCTGCACGTTCTCGGTGAGGCTGGCCGTGCGGGCGGTGCCATCGGCCACCAGCAGGCAAGGCACCTCCCATTCCTTGCTAATGCGGTGCTTTTTCGCCAGCAGCTTCAACGCTGCGAGGCGACGGTCACCGGCCACGACCTCGTAATGCTCGCCATCGGCGGCGGCAATCACGATGAGGTTTTGCAGCAGGCCGACACGCTGGATGCTGGCGGCGAGTTCGGGAATGGACATGCGCGGGGTCTTGCGCACGTTGCGGCCAGTGGGACGCGACACCAGCCGCGACAGCGGAACCAGAATCAGGTTCTTGGTCGGATCAGCGGCTTCCAGCGGGATAGCGGCGGCGGTGTTGATGGCGCGGGCTTCGGTTTGGGTAACGGCGTTCATGGTGATAACTCCTATCGGTTCAGGGATGCAGCAGCGAAGAAAGCGACAAGGGCTGCTGCCTGCCCCTGCCGCGTGGGGATTCAGGCTTTCAACTGGCGCATGCCATCGGCCAGCAGCCAGAGGGCGCGATTTAGTCGGATGTTTTGGTCGATGCCCTGCACCGGGCGGGTTTGCTGTCGGCGCCCGTTGGCGCTGCGGCCACGCAGCCCGCCTTGGGTCAGGTTTTCTTGGGTGCGGTTGAACACGCTCCACAGGTCGGGGCGGCGGTCGTCGAAGCGGCGCGGCATCAGGATTTGCGATTCCGTGATGGGCGCGGGCTTGTCGGGGTCGTCGTACTTGAGGGCGAGCGCGGCGCGGGCGAACACTTCGGATTCGCCATCGTCCAAGGTGATGCCGCGCATGGCATCGCGCGATTCCTTCACCCGATCGAAACCGCTCAAGACTTCGTAAGCCCCCTCAATGACCAGACCGGCCACGTCGCCTTTATGGGGCACTCGCACATCGGCCACGGTGTTGCCGCAGACAAGGCCATTGCTGCACACGAACCGGAACATTCCGGCCAGCATCTGATAGCTGCTGGTGCCGTCGTGCGAGTTCAGCAGCACGATTTCGTTGGCCTCCGCGCCGTTGATCTGGCTGGCATGGCGCAAGCGAATCATGTGTTTGGTGTGCTCGCGCTTGCCTTCGTCGCGCACGCGGGTTTGCGTCACCATGAAAGGCTGGAAGCCTTCTTTGCGAAGCTCGGTCAGCACGGCGGCGGTGGGGATATAGGCGTACCGCTGCGAACGGCTCTCGTGCGGGGCATCCGCGAAGATGGACGGGGCCACGCGGTGAATCTGGTCGTCGGACAGCGGGTAATCGCTGCGCAGCGAGGGGGAGCGGAAAGCGAAACGGGATGCGAGTTGCATGGTCTTTCTCCTGACAAAAGAGGTTTGCTGTTCACACCGCACACCGGATTTCTAGATTCGGAGCCCAGCCTTTCGGCTGTTTG
This sequence comes from Pseudomonas sp. zfem005, assembly GCF_032621735.1. NCBI lineage: Bacteria > Pseudomonadati > Pseudomonadota > Gammaproteobacteria > Pseudomonadales > Pseudomonadaceae > Pseudomonas > Pseudomonas sp. zfem005. The sequence continues at coordinate 50,329 of NZ_JAVYJE010000015.1, forward strand.
GTGCGGTCGGCACGAGGAACCCGGTTGGCCCTGTTGCCACCGTCTTTCCTGAGTTCATCGCCCGCGCCCAAAGGAGCGCGCGGACGGGGGCCGTCAAGGAGCCAAGCGCAGGGTTGGTGCGGCCCGCAGGCGCAGCCGAGGACACGGCCCTGCGCGCCTTGACGGCACACGGTCGCGGGCTACGGTCGCGGGTAAGGTGATGAAGTCAGGGGAGACGGCTGGACAAGGCAACGGCCATCCCTTTGTGCTGACCGCACGCAAGCGAAGCGCGCAGGCCCGAAGCTGGAAGCCGGGCCGTAGGCGTCAGCGATGCGGAAGGCTGGCGAAGCCAGTCCCGCCAGGGATGAGCGACTAGCGAACCTGGAGCAGCGCGATCCGCGAAGCGGAGACGCAAGAGGACTCTTCGTTTACCATTTGTTTCGCAAGCAAATGATGGGAAAGCAAGAACACGGAGATATAGAGATGATTGTCTGCATCAACCGCCTCAAACAGTTCGGAATCTTCAGCGACTTCAATGGAACGAAGATCCAAAAGTTCGGCCGGTACAACCTGGTCTATGGTTGGAATGGAACAGGCAAGTCAACGTTATCGAATCTATTCTCTTGCTTTGAGCTTCGCTCGATGGTTCCCCGCTTCAGCACGGGCCAATTTTCAGTAGTTCTGGAGGATGGCTCAACGATCACGGAATCCACACTCCACTCATCCCAATTGAATATTCATGTTTTCAATCAACGCTTCGTGCATGAGAACATTGATTGGGACAAATCCGTAAAGAGCATCCTTCTTATTGCGAAAGAGAAGATTGATGACTTGCAGAAGCTGGAGAAGCTGAAGAGCGAGCTTCAGTCGAAAAAGAAGGCTCACGACGACAAGCAAAGCGATATCAAGAAGCAGCGTGAGGCATTAGAGAAGTTCCTGACCAATGCTGCCAAGAAAATGAAGCTTGGACTTCAGGCGATTGATACGAGCGACAGTTATTACTTGAATTACGACCGCCGCAAGCTCTTCAACTTCATACAGAATAACGGCGAGACAATTATCAAGGCGGAGTCGGTTCTTCCAGATGAGAGGGTTATCGACCTTACGAATGCCGCCAAGCCAGATCAGCTTCCAAGCATTGCTTTCGCCTCAACGGCCATTGAGCCGGACTACTTTAAGAAAGCGGCGGGCCGCATCAGAGATTTGATTGGGACTACGGCGGTCAATCAAGCAATCCAGCGGCTGACCGATAACCCGGAAATCCGCGAATGGGTTCAAGCAGGCTTGGAAATCCATAAAAACCACGACTCGCAATCCTGCGAGTTCTGCGGCTCTCCGTTCGCCCAGCTTCGTGCCGAGGCGCTTGCTGCCCACTTCAGCAAGGAGTTCACGGAGTTTCAGAGCCGACTTCAGAACGCGGCGACATGGATTGAATCTCAAGGCGCTCCAGCTAATCAGTTTCCCGCATCGACCGAGTTTTATAAAGAACTATCGGCCGAGGCAGAGAAGCTTCAAAAGGACTACGCAACTGCTGCTGAAAAGATCGACCAGCAAATCGACGCCTGGCGGGAAGCCCTGAAGGCCAAGATCACAGACCCTGGGAAGACAGACATTCAGATCTCGGATGTGGTTGAAGACGATGTCACCAATTTCAATGACATCCTGAAATCGATTGTTGCTCTCGTTGGAAAGCACAACAATAAGACTTCAAATTTCAAATCTGAGACCTCAAAAAGCAAGGTGGCACTGGAGCTTCACTTTGCTGCGGCTGAGGTGCAAGAGTTTGACTATGCTGGAAGTGAGAAGAAGTGCAATGACCTTGAGTCAGAAGCAAAGAACGACCATAAGGAAATTGAAAAAATTAGTCTAGAGGTCGGAGCCATAGAAGCGGCGCTCTCGAATGAAACGGTCGGGGCAAAGGAGTTCAATGACATCCTGCATCGCTTCATTGGCCGCTCTGAGCTTTGCCTGAACTTCAATCAGAAGAAGAAAGGCTATGAGATCATCAGAAACGGGGTTGGTGAGCACGATGGGAATTTGAGCGAAGGTGAGAAAACTGCGATTGCATTTGTCTATTTCATCACGAAGCTCAAAGAAAATGGAAATAACATCAAGGATACGATCGTCGTCGTTGACGATCCGGTCTCAAGCTTTGATTCTAATCACTTGTTTCACGCCTACTCGTTTTTGAGAACGCAATGCACTGAAGCCAAGCAACTTTTTGTGCTGACTCACAACTTCACTTACTTTAAGCTAGTGAGAGACTGGTTCACTGGCACCAATAGGAATCGAGTCAAAAAAGGCAACGCCGAGAATTGCTTCTTTTATCGCCTGGATGCGCCACCTGGCTCCCCTCGTCACTCCCTACTTGTGGATGCCGACGACTCACTCAAGAACTACGGTTCCGAGTACCACTATATCTTCAAGAAGCTCTACGAATATAGGGCGCACACAACACTCAATCGAGATGAGGCGTTCTTGACCGCCAACCTCGCCCGAAAGCTTGTTGAATCGTTTTTCACCTTCAAATATCCAAGGCGTCGAAGCGACATTAGTCAATTGATGGAGGCTGGCCTAAAAGATTGCACCATCACGACACCAGAGCTTAAAGAAAAAATCTACCGCTTTATCAATAAGTATTCACATAGCGACGTTATTGAGATAACAGAGGAATCCGCAGAAAACTTGGCAGGCGAAAGCCACAGCGTCATCGGGAACATCTTCCAGTGGCTGGAAGAGGTGGACAAGAAACATTACGACGAGATGATTCAGGTTGCGACGGCCTGAGCATCAGGCCGCGAGGGCCATAGCTATGCCACCAGGCGCAGCAAAAAGGGGCCGAAGCCCCTTGGGCTAGATCAGCCCATGCTCGGCGAACGATGCCGTTTCGTTGCCCGCAACGATGATGTGATCGAGCACGCGCACGTCCACCAGACCCAACGCTTCCTTGAGCCGCTGGGTCAGCGCCCGGTCAGCCGCGCTCGGCTCGGGGTTTCCGCTCGGATGGTTGTGCGAAACGACGACCGCCGCCGCATTGAGCCGCAGCGCCTCCTTGACCACTTCGCGCGGATACACCGACGCACCGTCAATAGTGCCGTGGAACATCTCCCTGTATTCGATCAGACGATGGCGCGTATCCATGAACAGCACTACGAACACCTCATGCTCGAAGCTGGCCAACTTTGTACGCAAGTATTCCTTGACCGCCGCCGGCGAAGTGAACTCTGCTCCGCGCCGCATTTTCCGGTCAATGACCTGGCGCGCAGCTTCCAGAATGTCGTCGGCCGATGCCGGTAGATAGCGCCCGTGCGCGTCGCGCACCAGCAGACAGGAATCGAACGAGGGAAAGGACAGTTGCGACATGATCGTGCTCCGGTTGCTCGGGCGGAATTGCCCGGAACCGGCGGCAGCACGGCGCAGCGCAAGCAGTCAGGGGTCGCAGACGGCCGCCAGGACGCAAGCGCGCATGGCGCGCGCCGCCCTTGACGGCGAGAACGCCGTGATACGGTGAAGGGAACAGCAAGACCGCCCACACCCGCCCACTGCACAGAGTCGATTTTTGGCAAGCGGAGCGCGCAGGCCCGGATCAACGAGCCGGGACGGAGGCGTCAGTGATGGAAGCCCGACAGGGGCGAGACTCGCGCAGCGAAGCTCGATGCGCAGCACGACAGCGCGACGGCGGCACGCCGGGACGCCCGACTGCTTGGGACAGGACTACTCGTTGTCCGTCTTGCGCTGCTCGATTTGCAACTGCGCCCGTTGCGTTGCCTGTTGCAGCCGCTCCACCAGCACGCCCCTCGGCGGCAAGGCGGTCAGATACTCGGCAACGTGGATGCCGGACTTGTCCAGCTCCAGCAATTCGATCTGCTCGCGCTTCTTGCCGGTGCAAAGGATGATCCCGAGCGGCGAGGCTTCCTCCGGCTCCCGTTCGTGCTTGTCTAGCCACCGAAGGTAAAGCTCCATCTGCCCTTTGTAGGCCGCCTTGAAGTCACCTACCTTCAACTCCACCGCAACCAGCCGCCGCAGCTTGCGGTTGTAGAACAGAAGGTCAAGGTGGAAATCCTCGTCGTCGATCGGAATGCGCTTCTGCCGGGCGACGAATGAGAAGCCCGCGCCCAGCTCCAGCAGGAAGGACTCCATTTCACGGATGATCGCCGCTTCCAAGTCGCCTTCCTGCCAAGTGTCCCGCAGGCCCAGGAAGTCGAGGATGTACGGGTCGCGCATGACCAGGGCCGGCGACATGCGCTGCGCATCGCGCAGGGTCGCCAACTCCTGCGCTATGGTTTCTTCCGGCTTTTGGGAAAGCGCCGTGCGCTCGTACAGCATCGAGTCGATACGCTCGCGCAGCGTCCGCACGCTCCAGCGTTGGGTGCTGGCCATCTGTGCGTAGTAGTCCCGCTGGAGCGGGTCTTTCAGCGGCATCAGGGCGATGAAGTGCGTCCAGCTCAATTCTCGTATCAGTGATACGAGAATTCGCTCGTCGGGGAAGGTGGCGGCGAACTGCACCATGCGGCGCAAGTTCTGCTCTGCAAAGCTGCTGCCGTACTCCTCCACCAACTGCGCAGCCAAGGTGGGCAGAACTTCCTTGCCGTAGGCGCCCCGGCGCCTGTCCAAGACCTGCGTGTGGATGCGTTGGCCGATGCGCCAGTAGAGCATCGTAAGCTCGCTATTCACCGTCGAGGCGGCGCGCAAGCGCGCCGCCTCGATCAGTGCCCGAATGTCGCCCAGCAGCGCCGCGGGCGCTGCGAGCGATGCTGCTGATGGCCGGCGCCCGTTCATGCCACCGCCTCCGCAAGCTGCCGCGCGCCCGTGATGGCTTGGCGGCGGCTGGCCACCAGCTCGGCCGCCTCGCGCACCGGCTTGTCCTCGGTGTGGACGTAGTGCATGAACATCGCCACGGTCTTGTGGCCCGTCAGCTTCATTCCCACTTTGGTCGGCACACCGGAATTGGCAATGTCGGTGGTCGAGCGATGACGGATGCCGTGCGTGCCTACGTGCGGCACGCTGGCGGCCTTGAGCGTCCGGCACCAGCCGCCATAGTGCTCGCCAAAGGTCAGGTGCTTGGCCGGGTCGTTCGGCGACGGCAGGACGTAAGGGCAGCCTTCCAGACGCGGCGCCGTCGAAAGCAGCCGATAGGCTTCCTCGCTCATGGGCTTGGAAATGCCGCCAACCTTGCTGTCGGGCCACACCACGCGCCGGTTCTCGAAGTCCAGCCAGCTCCATTCGAGCGGGCAGATTTCGGAGCGCCGCGCCGCAAACTCGAATTGCAGCCGGATCGCCAACGGGATGACGTAGTTCTCCAGCCCCTCCGCCTCCAGTTTCTCCAACTGGCGGAAGATCCGCACCATTTCCTCGTCCACGATGAGCCGGGTTTCCTTGCCCGGCGGGTACATCGGGACGTGGCGGCACGGATTCGTGCCGTCCGGGCGGAAGCCCCAGACTTCGGCCAAGTTGAACATCTTGCGCAGCACGCCGAAGGTCTTGTTGGCCTCGGTCGGCTTGTAGGCCAGCTTTTCCATGAGCCCCGCAATGTCGGGCCGCTTCACGTCATGCACCTTCTTGCGGCCCAGCAGCGGGATGATGTTGCGGTCGATGACGCCCTGGTAGCCGTCCTGCGTGCTGACCTTGTTGCGCTTCTTGGAGTAGTCCTCCATGAACTTTTTGCACAACTCGGCCATCGTGGGCGCCTTGCGCGCCTCGGCCTTGGCACCGCCGGGATCACCACCCCGGCGAACCTCGGCCAGCCAGTCCTGCGCTTTGACCCGCGCCTGTTCGACGGTTAGCTCCCCGTAGAGTCCCAGCGAGGGCTTGCGGGGCTGGCCAGAGTTCGTGCGGTACTGGAGCATGAACACCCGGCGTCCCGTCGAGGTAATCTTGCAAAGGAAGCCGGGCACGACGGTATCCCGTAGTTCGATGTCCTTCGCCTGGGGTTGCGCCGACTCTACGGCGGTCTTGGTGAGCTTGATCTTTGCCATGATGACTCCTTGGAACGACCCGGATTCCAGGAGCCAGATAGGAGCGGCGCGAGGGAGAACCGGGTCAAGTTTCAGAAAGCACCGGCATATGATGGAAGCGCGTAAGCTATTGATAAACCTGCTGTATCGGGCTACGTCGCAGTCCAGCGAACTACCGGGCTGGAGTCATCGTGAAACAAAAAACCCGGCTCGGTGGCCGGGTCTTTTTGGAGCTGATCTCGGCAGCGCGCACGGATCAGATGATGGTGGTGAATTTCGCTCATCCGCTCACAGTCGTCAACCCCTCTGCGAACAGATGAGCGAAGGCCGCTAGATCAACTGCTCGCGTTCGAGGATCTCGGTCACCCTCACTACGGCCTGCTCCTCCAGGGCGTCGAGAGACTTCCAGATACCGCGGCGCCACCGGCTGCGGGTCGAGTCCGGTCTCGCATCCATGTCCCACGTGTTGATGTCGTAGAACTCGTCAGGCAGGCGCAGCACATGCGTGGAGCGCTTGCCGTCCTTTCCTTTCAGCTTCGGGATTGCCCATGTGTAGACGGCCTTGGTCAGGAACAGGTGAGGGCACGGCGCGGATATCTTCGGGATGAGCCGATTGATTGCGTCGAGCCGGCGGCGGTCATGGGTTGAGTACTTGGCATAGAGCACGTCCCACTCCGCCGAAGTGAGCTCACGGTGCAGCAAGGCGTGCAGGATGCAGTCGAAGTCGAACTGATCCCTGGCGCCCAGCAGGGCGCGAAACCCTCCATCCACTTTACGCTCGATCAGCTTCTGCCAGCTTTGCCTGGCGGTGCTGTCCATGGTGTCGGCAGCAATCACCCGCACGATGGCGGGCATCACGTCGCGATAGACCGTCATGCGACCTCCAGCAGCTGCTTGTGCACGCTGTAGATGTCGGCGCCCTCATGCATGGCGGGGCGGTGCGCGACCTGGATCACCTCGCCAGTGCGCATGGCGAGCTCCAGGGTGGCGCCAGCGGACGAGTGCCGGATACGCATACTGCTCAGGTCGGCCGGATTGATGGCCAGGCCGGAAGCCTTCTCCAGAAGAATCATGGTCATGCCGCCCTCCGTGGGTCGGGTTCGTTATTGAGGCCGAAGAGGTCGCGCAGCAGTGCGTCTGCCGCCGGATGCCGGGCATTGCCCTCGGCAACCCAGCCTCGGCCGTATTCGTGAAAGGGCTTCCCGGTGCGGTCGCCGTGCCAGGAGGCGACCAGATCCAGCAGGGCAGCCAAGGCCTGGGTTCCGCCTGGCTTGGTGCTGGCCAACTCATCGGCGGCCAGCTTCAGGAAGCGGCGCTCGATCTCGGTCATCACCTTGCGAGGCAGGGCGAAGGGGGATGGCTTGTCGGTCATCACAACCACCCCTCGGGGGCTTCCTTCCCCCTCCTATGGGTAGGTGGCGGAATCGCCGTATCTAGCCCGCTGCTGCTGGCCTCATCACTATTTTGCGAATCGGCGCTACTCGCCTCTGTCTTGCCGTGGATGGCATCGAAACCGCGCTCATCCAGCCATGCGCACCACAACTCCAAGGCCTCGCGCTGCAGTCGACGGGCATGGGTCTTGATGTAGGTGGTGGCCATGTCCGGCAGTGCGTGGTTCACCAGCAGTTCGCCCACCAGGTAGTCGACGCCGAGTTCGGTCCAACTGGTCCTGGCCACCTTGCGCAGGTCGTGGCTGGTCCACTCCCCGCTGCTGATCTCGCGGAACAGTGCCGAGGCCTGGCGGGCGGACAGGGGTTGTCCATTGGCGCCGGGGAAGAGGTAGTCCTGCTGGCCCAGGGTGCGGCGCTGGTGTTCCTGGTAGCGCTTGAGCAGCGCCACCACCTGGCGGGTAAGTGGAAGCTCGTGCTGGACGCCCGTCTTCGTGTTCTGGCCCGGAATCAGCCAGATGCTCTCCGTGAAGCTGAAGTGCCGCCAGCGCGCTTTTCGGGTCTCCCCTATGCGGGTGCCATGGGTCAGCATCAAAAGCGCAAGCATCGCGCTCCTGGGTGCCTTCCTGAAGGTATCGCAGAGGTCGGCGAGGAGCTTCTGCACCAGCATGGCGTGCAGGCGGGCTGCCTTCGGCTTGATCCGCTTGGCCACGAAGTCGGAGAACTTCACCCCATCCAGCGGGTTGGCGAGCAGCAGCTTGAGCTTCACCGCCTGGCGCAGGGCGGCCAGCAGCACGCGCAGGATCTGGCGCACGTAGGCCGGAGACAGGCTCTCCATCAGCGGCCAGATCAGCTGGCGGTCCACCGCGTCGGAGTTGAGGTCCAGCAGCACCACCTCGCCAAGGGCTGGCAGCAGGTGGCGCTCGAGGGCGGTGCCCACGTCATCGCGGCGCTTGGCGGTGATGCTTCGGTCGCCGGCGACGCGGTTGCCGTACCAGGTGAGCAGGTCGCCTACAGTGCGCCAGGCGGAGGACGCCACCGCGGCCTTGCGGTCCACGGCCAGGCGTTCCAGCGCCAGCGGCAAGGCGTTCAGGGCTGCCTTCGCCGTAAGGCCGGGCCACCGGCCAAGCCGCGACCAGTCGTCAGCGATTACCACCCACCAGGTGCCGCTCTGGCGGTCCTGGCTGAAGCGGAAGCGCAGGGCTGGGTGCCGCATGTCGCGCAGCTCGCGCACATCCAGCTGGTCAGCGGCTGCGCGGAGAGCTGCGTCGGTGAACGTCGTCCGTTCGGTGCGCGCAGTCATGCATCACCTCCCGGCTGACTGTCGACGAAATTCGTCGGCGGTTGCAGGGTGGCAACAGCCACGCACCGGGAGAACACTTCTGGCGACACGTGCTGGCGGAGGGCCTCGATCAACAGCTTGTCGCGGCTGGTCTCCGTCGCGGCGCGCGATGCCTTGCGGAGCATGGCCATGTGGTCCTGCAGCCGCTGACGATCGCGGTTCATCCAGCGGAGCGCGGTGGTAGCCCTGACGAACCACTGCGGGTCCGAATAGCGGCCGGTGGCCTTCTGGGTCGCCTTGGCGGCGTCCACCTGCATGCGGATGTTGGTGCAGTCGAAGCTCAGGCGCTCCATCACGGAGGCGCACTCCTCCAGGGTCGCCGGCAACACCAGCGGCCCACGCTTTTCGTTGGTCATTCGTCGTCTCCCTGGGAGTACTGGCGGCCGCGGTAGGGGCGGCCCATTTCGACTTCGTCTTGGCTGTAGTCGCGGGTGAAGAGGTCGGTGAAGCGCGCGTACTGGCCTTCCTGCTGGACGTGGCAGCTGCCGAGCTTGGCCTGTCGGCCCTTGTCCAGGATCAGCTCGGTTACACCCGCTTGCCCCTCGTCGCTCTCCATGTCGCGATGCACGAGCAGAACCATGTCAGCGTCCTGCTCGATCTGCCCGGAGTCGCGCAGCTCGCTGGCCTGGGGTTTCTTGGCGGCGCCGGCCCGCTTGGTGGACTCGCGATTGAGCTGAGCCAGCACCAGGAGCGGGATATCAAGCTCCTTGGCCAGGCTCTTGAGGGCGGTGGAGATGGTCGCGATACGCTCGGTACGATTGGCGCCCTCTCCGGCAATCAGACCGATGTAGTCCACCACCAGTGCAGCCAGTCCGCGCTGTCGCTGCACCTTGCGAGCCTCGGAGCGAATGCGCGCCACACTGAGCGATGAGCGATCGCAGAGGTACAGCGGCGCGTCGGCGAGCTGCGCGACCGCATGGGTCAGCTTCGGCCAGTCCTCGTCCTGCATCTTCGTCGCGTCATCCAGCCGCTGCAGGGGTACACCCCCGACAGAGGCAAGAGCCCGCTGGACGAGTTCCTCCTTGGGCATCTCCAGGGAGAACACCAGCGCGACGCCAGCGGCTCGAATCGCCACGTTCTGGGCGATCTGAAGGCCAAGAGTCGTCTTGCCCGAGCCAGGCCGCCCAGCGATGACATACATCGCCTTCTTCCGCAGGCCTCCTCCCAGCAGCTCGTCGAGCGCGGCCAGCCCGGTGGACAGCTTGGGGACGATCTGGCCATTGAAGCCCGCGTCGATGCGGTCAACCTCGGCGGGCAGTAGCTCACCGATGCGCACGACGTCAGGCTCCGCGCCGTCGATATCGCGCAGATCGGCAACAGCCTGCTGCGCCTTTGCAACCACTTCCGCCAGGGCGCCGCCAGCGGTGGCAGCCTCCTGCACAGCCCGGCCGGCGTCGACGACCTGGCGCAGCACGGTCAGCTTGCGGAGATGGTCGGCGTAAGCCTTCCAGTTCGCTGCCGATGGCACGTCCCGGGTGATCTCGGAGGCATAGGCCATAGTCAGCTCGCCGTCAGGGAGCGTGCGGGTGGTGATCCCCACCGTGACCGGGTCCAAGGGCATGCCCTGGGCGTGGGTTTCGCGCAAGGCCTCGAGCAGCGCGGCGTTGTTCTCGAAGGCGAACTCCTGGGGGGTAACTGCGTCGAGAGCCTGCTCGACCAGCTGCTGGTCACCCTGCAGGCTGGCCAGCATGATCGCGCCCAGCACGCCGTGCTCAGCCTCCAGGCTGTAGAGATTCGGGCTCATGAATTCGCTCATGCGTCACCTCGGGCAGAAGTCCAGGTGAACCGAACCATGCGGCTGGAGCCCTGGCGCAGTCGATCCAATGCGCGATCGCCGATGAAGCGCGGCAACTCCTCGACGGTCATGTTGCTGACCAGGATCGTCGGCAGAACCTGCTGGTACCGGCGATCAATCACCTCGTGCAGCAGGCCGGGGCCGAAGTCTCCGGTGCTGACCTGGACGCCGACCTCGTCGATCACCAGCAGGTCGACGCTGGCCAGCTCGTCGAGTACGTCGCGCTCACTGGTCTTGGATGATTTGGCGAACGTCGCCTTGACCGCGCGAGCAATCTCGCTGGCCGTCGTGACGATGGCCGTGGCGGCGTGCTGACGGATAACGGCCTGCACGATTGCGGTGGCCAGGTGGGTCTTGCCGGTGCCGAGGTTGCCCAGCAGCAGCTGAGACCGCCCCTCACGCACCACCGCGTCGAAGTCCTCGGCGTAGCGGCGGCAAGACTCCAAAGCGGTGCGCTTGGCTTGGTCGCCGCCCACCTCGAAGTTGTCGAAGCTGCAGCCGCGGAAGCGGGGCGTAATCCCGCTCTCGATCAGTCGCTGGTTCACCAACTCGGCGCGCTTGGCTTCTCGGGCGGCTTCACGGGTGGCTTCGGCGACGTGCTGCCAGTTCAGGGCCTGCCAGCGGCACTGCTGGCAGGCGTTCGCCTTCCAGCTGCCGTCGAACTGCTCGACCAGCCAGGACTCGAACTGGCCGTGCTCCGGGCAGCGATCGAACATCGGTTCCCCGCGCTTCTTCGCCGGGGGCTTCAGGAAACTAGAATCGGCCATCGAAGTTCTCCGGGCTGGGTGCGTGCGTAGGGAGGTTGGTCAGGGTGCCGGTGGACGCAGGGAGCAAACCGGCGTTCCTGAACCACGACACCTCAAGCCCGGTCCAGGCTCGCTCAATCGCCTTGCTCAGCGCGTCGTCAGGAGTAACCCGGAGGCGAGCCAATTCGTGCAGGGTCTTGGATATGCCCTTCCAGGCTCGGTCGGTGAGCTTCGCTCGCTTGGTGCGGCGCATGGCCAGATAGTCCTTGGCCACCCCCAGCGTTAGGCCTGGCATCGAGTCGACCATAGCCTCCGCTGATACCCATTCAGGTGCGGCGTCACCCTTGGGGTGGCGTATAGCTTTTCGGTTTACTGACGGATCAATGACGGATTGGGTGCAGCTGGTGCACCCCGTTCCGTCTTCATTTGCACCCCGTTCCGTCTTCATTTGCACCCCGTCCACCTCTACGGGGTGCAGCTGGTGCACCCGGCTCATTACGATGTCGTAGACAACCGGGCGACGGTCAGAGCGGTCGATATAGGCGGCAGCGATAGCCTGGTTTCCTCGGCGAATCACCCCCAGCTTTTCAAGTGCGTCGAGCTTGTAGCGGACCGTCCGCTCCGACAGTCCGGTGTCCTCGGAAAGGCTCGAGGCGGAAGGGAAAGAGCCCCTCCCATCCTTGTCGGCGTAGTTGGCCAGGCAGAGAAGAACGTGGCGCGTGGTGGCGTCGGTAACGACCCGCTGCTCGAGCGCCCAGGTCATGGACTGGATGCTCATTTGGCGCGCCCCAGTGCACGAACTGCGCTCTCCAGGCGGCGACGAGCGTTGTAGACCTTCTGGCGCGCTCCGCTCCGGCGATCATTCGCGGCGGCCGTGAACTGGACGACACCCTGGAAGGCTTCGCTATAGGGGTTGAAATCACCTTCCGGCCGGCCGTGTGCGCGGAAGTAGGTGGCGTACATGGCGCGAATCTCGGCGCGCGCTTGCCGGAGGCCGCGCTCAGCCTCAATCAGATCGACGCCGGCGCGAGCTACGCGCTCCATGAGCTGCTTGGTCTTATCGGAATTTTTCATCAGATGGTTTCCCCGGTGTGTTTCGCCTGCGTGAAGCGGCCATCCCATGTGGATTTCATGGCCAGCTTTTGCTGCATGTAGAGCTGGTGCAGGCGCTGGGCGCCGGCCAGGAGCAGCTGCAGGTCGTACTTGATGAAGGCGTCACCACCCTCCGGCGAGATCTTCCGGGGGCGTTCGGTGAGGTACTTGTCGCGGACACGGCTGGCCACGCGGTAGCGAGGGGAGCCGTTCTCCCCACGGTTCTCGTCGTAGAGCCACCCGATGTCGAGGAGCGTGCTGTTCACCCTGGAGCAGTTCACGCCGTTCAGGCGCTTGCAGAACTGGGTAGGCGTCTCGCCGGAGAGGAACAGCGACTCGAGGCTGGCGATAGCCTCCGCCTGCTGCTGGTTCTCCAGTTGCAGGGCTTGGCGCTGCTCATACTGCTCGGCCCATGCTCTGGCCGCGTCGGCGGGGCTGGAAAAATCAGGGAGGAGGCCCTGCCCTGCCTGGCGCTCCAGTTCTTGCCAACGATCAACCAGTGCCGCGGTAAACTCAGGGCTGAGTTGGGCGACCACCACGAAGCTATCGCGCTTGCACACCAGGTAGACCGAGACAGCCTGGCCTAGGTGGTTTCTAACTACCCCCAATGGGGGAAGTTGAATGGCTGCACGTTCAGCCAGACGCTCAATGCTTTGCTTGACCTTGTCGTGGCGCGACCCAACAAGATCAGCGATCTGTTGCGAAGACATGGTGAGTGCGGTGCTGGACATCAGGTTCATACCCACCTCCCGCCGCCCTGATTGGAGGTTTCCACCATTGGTGAAAACCTGAGAGGGCCCTTATCACTGAGGTAGGACATGGCCGTCAGGCAGGACTCGCGCTTCGGGAAGCGGTAGCACTGTTGCTCGCGGTTGCGGCTGTCTCGATAGATGCCGGAAAAATTTCCTGCATTAACGCCCAGCACCTCAACGACCTTCTTCATGAAGTCGGCGTGCTCGAGCTTTGCGAAACCCTTCGACGGGAACTGCTGTCCAGCGGACTCGGCCTGGTGCTGGCGGTGAGAGTTGATGAAGTCCACCAGTTCGAGACTGGTCATCGTTGCGGCGCTCACGTTGATGATGTTCATGCATCACCTCCGGCGACCAGAGCATCAAGTCGCGATGTTAGCCGCTCGCGCTCGCAGTCGAGGATGTTGTGCCAGTCATCAGCGCTGTATGCCGCCAATGCTGCGACCTCGGCGAGATGCTCGAAGTCTGTGCTTTGCTTGAGTTGCCCCTTGATCACATGCAGGGAGGCGGAAAGCATCCTGATTCGCTCGAGACTGCACTCGATCTGCGAGATGGCATCGCTGACCACCTCGCGAACTACGTTGGCGGTGTTCATGCGGGCACCTGCAGGTCGTCCAGCAGGGCAATCAGGTCTTCCTGAGCGCACCTGGAGATAGTGAGAATTGCGAAGTGGATTGAAGCCTGGCCGTCTGGCGTGAGCCTCGGGCCTGGCTTACAACCCTCGTAAGCGATGTCTTCGGAGAGGACCCGGGCAAGCGAGCCGATGGAGTGGAGGCTTTCTTGCAGTCGATCTGCCTTGGCTTGCGAGTTGCTGCGGACGGCGTGACTAGCCATGAGCCACCTCCTCACAATCAGTGGCTACTGCCTCGACCTGAAGCTGTCCGAGCTGGACGTTGAACACGTCAGCCATGGCTTCCAGGCCTTCGCACACGTACTCGGCGGCCTTCATTCCAGCCCGGCAGAGCTGGCGAATGTGTTGCGTCGAGTCCATGTCGCGGTCGATTGCGCGGAGAACAGAGATCAGCTCGCGGGCGCTGAGCAACTCGAGCCTCATGCACTCGACAGCGTCGTACGCGACCTCAAGGGCCGACTGAGGAGCCTGCTCCTCTTGCGTGTCGGTGGTTTCCTTGGTAACTTCGGGATGTGACATTTCCTCGCTCCTTACTAGCGATGAAGTACAACCACTCGCGGCAACGAGTGGGGGAAAGAACCCGCCCGGCAAGGCGGGTTTTTTTATGGCCGATCAGAAATCAGCCATAAACTGAAAATGGTTGTCAGGTCATGGGATGCTGGCCGCCACTGTATGAATAAACAGCAGTTTCTTTTGTCTGCCCTGACCCGTCGTCGCCTGTTAGGATTTCTTCACGGTCGGCAGAGCTATCGCTCAATGCAGACCATGGGAAGTGAGGGCACAGATCGAAGCGAGTTACGGCACTGCCTGTAAGGCGCTCGATTTCAAGGGCTCTTGCAACGGGGATCGGCCTGACACCAGTGCACCACTGGCTTACCGTTGGCTTCTTCACCAGAAGCCTCCGCGCCAACTCGGCCTTGCTGCCAAGCAGCTCTGCCGCTTTGCACGCGGCAACTGAAGGTGTCATGAGGTAACTCCAGGTTGACTCTCGCGACACAATAAGGCAGTGGTTAACCTCTTTCAAGCCAATACCTAAATTATTTGGCAAAGGCTTAATAAACAGATGCTTACTGGACAAGATCTCGGGAAAGCCATTGAAGCCGCACGCCTGAAGAAGGGCGTCACCAAGAGCGCCATGGCGGCAACCTTTCAGGTGACCTCGCCCTCCATCCAGGGGTGGGTGAACACCGGCCGGATTGATAAGACAAAGCTGATCGAGGTGATTCGTTACTTCTCTGACGTGGTTGGCCCTGAGCATTGGGGGCTAACACAGGAAGACGGGTTTCTGCTGCAGCCGCTCGGCGAAAGCCAGGCCTCAGAGCCTCAGACTGCCGCGGAGATGGTCAGAGCAATGCTGGCGACCAGAGCAGGAAGAGCTCTTGGAGAGGAGGCGAAGAGGAGGCTGCTAGAACTTGCTGATGAGCAGCTGCAGTCAAAGCCGGCGGCGGAAGGGGTAGTCGTAACTGATATCCACAAAGCTCAGCCCAAGGGCGACGAAATTCACCTAGCTCATTACGACGTTCGAGGAGCTATGGGCGGTGGAAGGGTGGTTCAGGATTATCCCGAACTATTCCGTGACGTGACCGTCAGTCAGACCTATTTGCGTGAGCTGGGGGTCAGCTATAAAGACCCTTCACACCTCAAGATCATCACTGGCGACGGCCAGTCTATGGCGCCAAAGATTCAGCACTTGGACCCAATGATCGGCGATGTCAGCATTCGGGAATTCACTGGTGACGGCATATACGCGTTTGTCTGGCAGCACCACTTCTACATCAAGAGCCTACAGATCGAGGACGACGAACATTACCTGATGGTTTCCGCTGATAGAGACCTCTATCCCCCAAAGAAAATCAGGATCGACGACACCTATATACAGGCCAGGATTCTTCTCGTCTGGACAGCGAAAAGGGTCTGAGCGGCCAGCTCAAACCCGTGCAGAGCTGCGGAACCTGTCGAGCCTAGAGCGGCAAAGGTACTTCTGCATGCCCCAAGAAGGAATGCTCCCCCTCATCCGCTGAGTCAGATTGGAGCTGCAGCCATCCTAGTGTCACCGTGCCGTCGTCGTTGAAAGTCATCTCCAGACCATCCGTCTCAGCCAGAAGCTCCATAACCTCCTCCCACGCCTGATCCTCATCCGTGTCCAGGCGGTGGATCGTCACGCGCCGATTCAGCTGAGCAGAAGGCGAATTGATCATCTCCGACACCCTCAAGCCCAGGCGCTCGCGGCTGGTCATCACGCGGCGTTCGGTCTGCTTCTGCTGGTTCTGCTTGGCCATTGGCTTACTCCTCACTACTGGATATGCACACAGTATTTAACGGACCAGCAATCTTCAAGAGAGCCTACGCCTAAAATAATTAGGCAAAGCCTATATACAAAATTAAGGCATCACCATATATTTGCCTAACCGAGCAAACACTGGTGAGCAGCCGAAATGGAAACCATCACAGCACATGGATATGTAGGTCACCTTGGCCGCGGCGCGGCACACCGCGAGTTGGAATGCTTGCTGGCCGTTGCCGGCGGCCTTACCAGCAAAGAGGCAGCCAAGGATCTTGGGGTTACTCCCGGAACCATCGAGAAGCGCCTTCTCGCGCTCAGCACCAAGCTCGGCGTGACCCGGCGTGCGGCCTTGGTTGCTGAGGCATTCAAGCGCGGTGTGATCGTTCCGGCGGCATGCGTCATTCTGGCCCTGCTCGTCGGCCTGCAGCAGAACCCCAACACCATTCGCCGTCCCGCTGGCCCTCGCCGGGTCGAGACCTTCACCTCTGTTCGCCGCATCGAAGCGGCCTGGGTGGCCTGACATGGGCTGGGATCGCAATGACCCGATCAACGTCTGGGCGCTCAAGCTGCACGAAGAGATGCACGACTTCAGCGGCTTCTTCACCGGCTGGAACCTCAGCGCCGAGCGCGCCTTCGCTGAACACATCCGCAGCCTCGGCAAGGAGATCGACGAGCTCACCGTGGCCGACCTCAAGGCGGCCGCTGCGCACGCCAGTTCCATATCGCGCGACCTGATCCGGCGGGGTGTCATCTGATGGCCAAGTGCATCCTCGCCGCCCTGGTGCTTGCCTGCTGGATCGCCTGCACCTCCTTCGCCCTCTTCTACTTGGCTCCGGTCATGTTCTTCAGCGCGAGGCCTGAGATGGTTCTGATCGCCTTTCTGGTGCCGGCTCTGTGGATGATCTGCAGCGTTCTGGCGTTCATCGCCTGGGCTGATGCCGGCTGGCCGCCGGAACCCCGCTCAGCTGTTCAAATCCCCAAATCGCGCACGCGCCTCCATTACAAGGAGCTCAACGCATGAATCACCAACCCAGCAAGCACAGTACTGCGCAGGAGCAGAAGGCGCGCCAGCTCAGCGCCGAACATCTTGGCGAGTGCGCAGCCCTGAAAGCCATTTACTCCATCAAGAAGGATGAACTCGGCCTTACCCAGGAAAAGCTCGCGAAGCGGCTCGGGATGAGGCAAGGCTCCCTCAGCCACTACCTGAACGGCAGAAACTCCATCGGCCTCAACTTCGCAATTGAAGTCGCTCGCGAACTTGGGGTTAGGGTCGGCGACTTCAGCCCCCGCTTGGCCGGCCAGCTCAGCCGACTGTCCGAAGATGGCAGCGAGATGTTCGGCGACATGGATTTGGCTCATAACACGAGCCGAATCCAAGACCTGGATGAGACTCTTCACCAGGATGGCTGGTCCTGCGAACTCTCCGTCGACATGCTGCAGATGTTCATGAGCGGATGGGAGAAGGCGAGGCGGGCCGGTCTTTTGCCCGAGGTTACACAGCGTCCGGCCGGAATAGTTGAGGGAGGCAGCCAGATCGGCGCCGCAGTTGACCTGAATGCCAGCGCCCTCAAGGATTTCACTGGTGGCGGTATGGTCCATGCGCCAGCGCGTCGAGCCGGCGTTTCGCGCCACGGTAGCGATGACTCCGAATCCGTAGCGCGCCACGCCAAAACCCTGCTGGACTACTTCCAGCAGTTCCCAGGCTGGGAGGGCTTCCTGGGCGCTATGGGCGAGGCCTTCATGCGCGAGTACAGCGCGCGGACTGACGAACAGGCCGGACACTATGCAGGCATGGTGGCTGCTTTGTCTGTTCCCCTCGCTCCTCAGCTGAAAGGCGTCCTGAGCGGCGAGCAGCGAAAAGGCTTGATGCGCGTAACCATCACAACAGCCGACTTCGTGATGCGCCAACTCACCGTAAGCGTAACCGGTGACATGCCCTGCACCGATGGCCAGTATCTGCTGATCCCGGAGGCCACCGATGGCCAGTGAGCACAAGCCGGGAACCCCCAACCTGCTGATGTGGATGCTCTACCTGCTCACGATCGCCTTCCTGGTGCTCGGCGTTGCCTTCTTCTACTGCTCCATCCAGCAGCAGAAGGAAGGCCCGCGCATTGTCCGTGGCCATGACGTGACTTGCGTACTCATGGGGCAGGCTTTGCAGTGCTGGCCCGAAGTAAGCGTTACCGACCTTCCAGACCTGCCAGAGCCTCAGCGCCAGGGGCTACAGCTATGAGCGCGCATCGCGTCAAGCCAGTTGCGGCCAGCGATATCCCCGCCCTGGGCCAGGCTATGCTCGGCGGCCACTTCGGAGGCATCTACCACCTCAACGGCGAGGAGCGGGCGCTGGTGGTTGCACCCCGCGAAATTGAGTTCCCTGCCCAGTGGTGGGATCGACCCGGGGCGCGGGCCAATGTTCGGGCCGCCAAGAGCTATATCGACGGTATGGCCAACACGAAGGCGATGGCCGAGGCCGGCAGCGCGGTCGCTGCTCGCGTGCTGGGGATGCTCATCGGCGGCCAGACCGGATGGCACATACCGGCACGGGACGAGCTGCTGGTCCTGCAGGTCAACCTGTTGCAGGTGGAGCGCTTCCAGCGCTTCGGCGAGCAAGCCTTCAGTGGGGCGAGCTGCTCGGCGGAGTACTGGTCGAGCACGCAGAAGGCGTCCGGGAATGCCTGGTGCCTGCATCTGCTCCCCTGGTGCACGCCATCCACGAACTGGACTTTCAAAGAGAAGTGGGTGCGGCCGGTCAAGTCCGTCCCGATCATCCGTGAGCCCAACGCGAAGGACGTGGCCGGCAGCGGCAACATTGTCGGGCACATCCCTGTCGTGCGGCATGCCGCCGATCAGCTGCAAGCGATCCTTGAGCGCTTCATCAACGAGGACTCCGGGCGCTTCTACGGGCGCACCTCTGATCTCGCGATTGAGCTGGCCAGGGCTCAGGCGGGAGGTGCCGCATGCTGAACGCCGAGAGCCGCACCAAGCGACTGCTGGAGATATATACCGATCCGGGAATCTCGGAGCTGACGGCCCTGATCGTCCTTCGTCGAATCGTCCGCACCTTGATTCGCGAGCGCGACCGGATGTCGCTGGAGTGCGTGCAGAAGATCAGGGAGCTTCGCAAGGGGCTGCCATTTACCGAGGCGCGCATTGAGCGGATATCCCTGGCGAACAGGGGTATGCGTCGCACCTATCGGGACCAGCTCATGCTGATCGGTGAGTACATCGTCCGCGCCGATATGGCGGGCCTGGGAAACACCGACTTCGGACTGATCGCCGACGTGCTGTGCATCAACCCAGCCCATCGAGAGAAGGCCGCAATCCGCTACGAGGAAGGCGGCCTGGTTGGACTGCTCTTCACGGACCGCTACGAAGACAGCGCCACCTATCGTCAAGCGGCCGACAGAAGCGGCTACTGGTTCGAGATGGGGCCTCTCTCGGCGGTCGTCATGATCTACATGACGGACTGGATGGCGAAGAACAACGACAAGCTCCCTGACCCATTCGGGCCAGGCGGGCCATTACATGGCGTGCCCATCCACTGGACTCAGCCTGACGGCACCATTCTTCGCCAGGCACCTGCGCTGGTGGTGCATGGCCATGACGGGTCCAGCAAGGTCGTTGAGCGCAAGCCGGAGGTGATGAAATGAACGAGCCCACCCTTCTCCCGTGCCCACACTGCGGCGACGAACCTCGGGAGCTCCAGCACGACTGCAGGCTCTGCCTTCAGCGCAAGAAATGCTGCGGGGCCGACGGACAGACCTGTGCCCAAGCCCCGGCTGCATCCGAACAGCAGCAGGCGATCAGCGTTGAGGAGGCTATCAAGATTCTGCTGTCAGGTGGAACGCTGGTGTTTCGAATCCCGCTTTCGGCCAAGGGCGAGGAGGTGTGACGTGGAGGAGAAAACCAAGCCATGCACACTCACCACTCTCCTCCTGTGCCCGCACTGTGGTGGCGAGCCGCAAGAGCTCCAGCACGACTGCCAGTTCTGGATCCAGTGCACGAAGTGCCACGGGTCAGACGCGCAGACTAGCGTGCACACGTCCCAGGCGGACGCCGTCGCAGCATGGAACAAGCGCTGCACCTGTGTAGCGGGTAGCCCGGAGAGCTGGAGCGACGCCCAGGTTCTTGAGTTCCTCGCCGTGGCATTACGTCACGTGACCGTTTCCGGAACCCTTGCTCCGCAGGACATTAGAGACGGCTTCCGCTTCATGTCATCGAAAGACCAGAGCGATGATACTGCCCAGCCAGGAGGTTACTGGGTCGCCGTGCCGTGGCAGATAACCACGGACATGACGGTCGCATTCGCCGACACCTGGTACCGCAAGCGGCGCTCCTTCGACGACCCTGAAATGGATGATGCCTACACAGCCATGCTTCAGGCCGCTCCACCACTGCCATTACCGAATCAGGTCTCCCGCATTCCTGCTGGGTTGTACCGTGAGCTTGCCGCTCTTCGAGAGCTTCGCGATCAGTTCAAGTCCTACTCTCGACGCTTCCTGCGCGACGAAATGGAGGACCAAGACAGCTGCATAAGTGCGGACCAACACGCGATGGCCTCGGGACTGGCGCAAGCCCTGGCGGAGGCATTCGATAAGGAGTGGAAGGGGTCAGCACATGCTGATCATGGAGAGAGCTCAGTCTCCCTGGAGGGTGAACGATGAGCGACGTGAAGCGGTACGCGTTCCAGTGCCATCGCCGGCCTTTTGGCATGGAGACGGTCACGTTCGGGAACTACGTGCACCATGAAGACTACGCAGCCCTGCGGGTCGATCGTGACCAACTCCGAGACAAGCTCGCACTGATCAAGGGGCGGGAACCGTTCAAGTCGGCCGGCGCGGCCTGGCTCAACAGCCAGCAGCGCTCCAAGTATGGCGACGAAAGCGAAGCCGAGGAGGCATTCCTGGCGGGGTATATGGCCGCGCTCTCTGCAGCGGAGGCTCTCAATGAAGGTCGCTGAAATGATCGTTTGGATGTTCGGCCTGCTGTGCGGCGCCGTAGTCCTCTGCTCTCCGGCGGCATGCGTTGCGAACCGTCACATCCAGGTCGAGAAGGCGATTGCGGCAGGAGCAGACCCGCTTGAAGCCAAGTGCGCGATAGAGGGCATGAACGACCAGTCGCAGATTTGCCTGGTGTTGGCAGCGCGCGCAGGAGCAGGAGGCGGCAAGCAATGACCATCATCTTGCGACCCATGACCAAGCGGAACGAAGCGCAGCGGAAGAAGGCTGCAGCCATGAAGGAGGCCGCTCGGTCGAGAGTTCTCGAGCTGCACCGCAGCGGCGTAACGGCTCACCACAAGATCGCCAAGCAGCTGAAGGTGAGCCTGAGGATTGTGCGTGATGTGCTCGTGGAAGCGGGCCTTCACGAAATCAAGGAAAGGGGCTGGTGATGGAAGTCCAAGGCTACCGATTCTTCGCATGGCTGTTCGGCATTTCCTTCTGGATCATGTTCGCCATATCCATGGTCAGCCTTAACCAGCGCGACGAAGCGAGGCGCGCCGCCACTACAGATAATGGCGCCGGGGAGCGCGTGGTCATGGAGTGCGTGCCGGTCAGCCGAGGGGGATCGAGATGAACCCTATCGCAACTGCAGCGCTGGAGCGGGCGCTAGCCAGGCGGGCCGTAAGGCTGGAGAAGGTGGGCGAAGAAGCGTCTGCCGACTCCGGTCATGGCGACCAGGCCCTGGCGGGGGATCCACCTGTCGCCAGGCAGCGGCATATCCCGCTGCCTGATGAGGCGATGAGGGTGGACCTGGTTCTGCGGATTGAGGGTAGGCGTGAAGCTCTGGGGATTGTTGACCGGAGCAGGCTGATGATCCGCGGGACTGGCGACCTGTCCATCCTGCAGGACCAGCTAGAGCGAGCCGCTCATGGGCGCCCCTACAGCTACGCGGTGGGCGTCTTGGATGTAGCGAGCCTTGTTCATCAACTAATTGATAGACCTAAGCGGCGGGAAGACAGCGCCGCGCCACGAATCACGCGGACTGTTGATGTAGCGCGCCACGAGGATATAACCCCATGAGCAACGCACAGATTCTTGAGTTCGAGGACCTGCAGCGCATCACCGGATACTCCCGTCGCTCCGACGTGGAGCGGACCATGCGCGCGCAGGGCATCAAGCTCTTCCTTGGTCGCAAGGGCCCCTGGACTACCATCGACCTGGTGAACAGCGCCGGCGGCATCCAGCAGACCCAGCAGCCCGATAGCTACAGCCCGGACATCCTTGGATGAAGAGCGGAAGGAAGCGGCAGCACAACCCGCGTATACCGGGTCACATCGACCAGAGCGCGCTCCCGAACGGCGTCTACTTCGACCATCGAGGCAGCGGCACCTGGTACATGCTTTCCTTCAACGAGGCTGGCCGGCGGCAGCGCAAGAACCTGTGCGGCGCTGATGTCACGCTGTCCGAGCTCCACAAGCTGGTCGAGGACATTCACGGAGTGGACCGCGACAGCCTGCGCTACCTCTGCGAGCAGTTCCGGATCAGCGACAAGTTCACCAGGCTGCAGAAGAGCAGCCAGGACGACTACGACTACTGCCGCGACGTGCTGTTGAGCCTGCCGACGAAGATCCCAGGTAAGACCCTGGGCCACCTGGCCGTGCGCAAGTTCACGCCGCCACTGATCCAGCGCCTGGTGGACAAGATCGCCCAGGAAGGCACGCCGTCGAAGGCCGCCCACGTCCTGCGCTACCTGCGCAGGGTCATGCAGTGGGGAAGGAACAGGGGGTATGTCGACGTCAACCCGGCCCAGGGGATCGAGGCGCCGAAGGAGCGCAAGCGGCGGAGACTTCCTACCCCGGTGGTTATGGCCAGGCTGATCCAACGCGCGCAGGAGCTCGGCAAGCTCAAGCGAGGCCAGAAGGGCGCCTGCTCGCCATACCTCTGGTACGTGATGGAGATCAGCTACCTGTGCCGCCTGCGCGGAATCGAAACGGTGACGCTCACGGATGCGAACGAGACCGAAGAGGGATTGGTGACCAACCGGAGGAAGGGAAGCCGGGACAACGTCGTCAGGTGGACGCCAAGGCTGAGAGCGGCATGGGATGCCGCGAAAGAGTACAGGGCATCGATCTGGAAGGCGAAGGCCATGCCGGTGCCGATCCAGGCAGAGCAAAGGCGCCTGATCGTGGCCGCCCACGGCGGTGCTCTGCAGAAAAGCAGCCTGGACTCGGCCTGGTGGCGCTTCATTGATAGCGCCATGGAGGAAGGGATTCTTACGGAGGAGGAGCGCTTCGGCATGCACGACCTGAAGCGGAGGGGCATCACCGACACGGCCGGCACGCGAGGGGAGAAGCAGCAGGCCAGCGGGCACCGAAGCGAGGCGATGCTGGACGTGTACGACCTGAGCCTGCCGGTGGTGAACCCTTCGGCAGATTGAGTTATCCACAGGGAGCCTGCCGATTTCTCGGCGTACAATCAGACCGTAACCCATTGAAGTGCTTGCCTTTGCGGTCTGTTTGGGGCGTACAATGTTGCAACCTAAGTGATTGATTTATAGTCTAGAAGGGCTTGACTTGTAATCAGTAGGTCCCGGGTTCGACTCCTGGTGCCGGCACCAAAACATGAAAAAGCCCCGCAGAGATGCGGGGCTTTTTTGTTTTCGGGGCTTTCTGTCACCAGGGCACAATAACTTCATACCGAACATCTGTTGCTTCAAAAGCAAACTCAATTTCCGTAGCGACCGACGGCAGATATCATCACCCTTATTTAGTCGAGGTTCAGGGATGCGCATTCTCATCACCGGCGGAGCCGGCTTCATCGGTTCCGCACTCGTCCGGCACCTGCTGAACGAAACAGACCACGAGGTTCTCAACCTCGACAAGCTGACCTACGCCGGCAACCTCGAATCCCTGGCCAGCGTGGCGAACAGCCCCCGCTACCAGTTCCTCCAGGCCGACATCGCCGACAGCGACGCCGTCAACGACGCCCTGCAGCGCTTCCAGCCCGACGCAATCATGCACCTGGCAGCCGAGTCCCATGTCGACCGCTCCATCGACGGCCCGGCCGAATTCATCCAGACCAACATCGTCGGTACCTATGCGCTGCTGGAAAGCACCCGCGCTTACTGGTCCGGACTGGATGCCGAGAGCAAGGCCGCCTTCCGCTTCCATCACATCTCCACCGACGAGGTGTATGGCGACCTGCATGGCGTGGACGACCTGTTCACCGAGACCACGCCCTATGCGCCCAGCTCGCCCTACTCGGCGAGCAAGGCGGCGTCCGATCACCTCGTCCGCGCCTGGAACCGCACCTACGGCCTGCCGGTGCTGCTGACCAACTGCTCCAACAACTACGGCCCCTATCACTTCCCCGAGAAGCTGATCCCGCTGATGATCCTCAACGCCCTCGAAGGCAAGCCGCTGCCGGTCTATGGCGACGGCCTGCAGGTACGCGACTGGCTGTTCGTCGAGGACCACGCCCGCGCCCTGGTCGAAGTCGTCACCCGTGGAGTGGTCGGCGAGACCTACAACGTCGGCGGCCATAACGAGCAGAAGAACATCGATGTGGTGCGCGGCATCTGTGCGCTGCTGGAAGAGCTCGCACCCGCCAAGCCCCAGGGCGTCTCCCGCTTCGAGGAGCTGATCACCCATGTGAAAGACCGCCCGGGGCACGACCTGCGCTACGCCATCGACGCCGGCAAGATCGAACGCGAGCTGGGTTGGAGGCCTCAAGAAACCTTCGAGACCGGCCTTCGCAAGACGGTGCAGTGGTACCTCGACAATCTGGAGTGGTGCCGCCGCGTACAGGACGGCAGCTACCAACGCGAACGCCTGGGAGCCCAAGCATGAAAGGCATCATCCTCGCCGGGGGCTCCGGCACCCGCCTGCACCCCATCACCCTCGGCGTGTCCAAGCAGCTGCTGCCGATCTACGACAAGCCGATGATCTACTACCCCATCTCCGTGCTGATGCTCGCCGGCATCCGCGAGATCCTGATCATCTCAACCCCCCAGGACCTGCCCCAGTACCGCAACCTGCTGGGTGACGGCAGCCAGTTCGGCGTGCGCTTCAGCTATGCCGAACAGCCTTCGCCGGACGGGCTGGCCCAAGCCTTCCTGATCGGCGAGGAGTTCATCGGCAGCGATTCGGTCTGCCTGATCCTCGGCGACAACATCTTCCACGGCCAGCACTTCACCGAGAAGCTCAAGCGCGCGGCCGAAGGCAATAAAGGCGCCACCGTGTTCGGCTACTGGGTCAACGACCCGGAGCGCTTCGGCGTCATCGAGTTCGACGAGCAGGGCCAGGCCATCTCCATCGAAGAGAAGCCCGCCAAGCCCAAGTCCAGCTATGCCGTCACCGGCCTGTACTTCTACGACAACGACGTGATCGAGATTGCCAAGGCGGTGAAGCCTTCCCACCGTGGCGAGCTGGAGATCACCGACGTCAACAACGCCTATCTGAAGCGCGGTGACCTGCGTGTCGAGAAGCTCGGCCGCGGCTTCGCCTGGCTCGACACCGGCACCCACGACAGCCTGCTGGAGGCCTCCCAGTACGTGCAGACCATCGAGCACCGCCAGGGCCTCAAGGTCGCCTGCCTGGAAGAGATCGCCTTCCAGAACGGCTGGATCGACAAGGCATTGCTGCTGGAGCGGGCCAAGGCTTTCGGCAAGACCGGCTATGGCCAATACCTCTACAAGCTGGCAGGAGAGCAGGCATGAAGGCCATCGCCACCGAACTGCCGGAAGTGCTGATCCTCGAACCCCGCGTGTTCGGCGATGAGCGCGGTTTCTTCTTCGAGAGTTTCAACGCCCGCGCCTTCGAAGAGGCCACCGGCCTCAAGCGTGAGTTCGTCCAGGACAACCATTCGCGCTCGCAAAAGGGCGTGCTGCGCGGCCTGCACTACCAGCTGCAACAGGCCCAGGGGAAATTGGTACGGGTCACCGCCGGCGAGGTGCTCGACGTCGCCGTCGACGTCCGCCGCAGCTCGCCGAACTTCGGCCGCTGGGTCGCCGTGCACCTGTCTGCCGAGAACAAGCGCCAGCTCTGGGTTCCGGAAGGCTTCGCCCATGGCTTCGTGGTGCTCAGCGAGTTCGCCGAGTTCCTCTACAAGACCACCGACTACTACGCCCCGGCCCACGAGCGTTGCATCCGCTGGGATGACCCGACCCTGGCCATCGACTGGCAGCTCAGCGAAGCGCCCCAGCTTTCCGCCAAGGACCAGGCCGGCCTGAGCCTCGAAGAGGCCGACGTATTCCCATGAAGATCCTCATCACCGGCCACAGCGGCCAGGTCGCCCGCGAACTGCGCCTGGCCCTGGCCGACCAGGCCGAGCTGCTCGCCCTCGGTCGCGACCGCCTGGACCTGGCTGACAGCGACGCCATCCGCCGCCTGGTACGCGCCGAGCGCCCCGCACTGATCATCAACGCTGCCGCCCACACCGCCGTGGACCAGGCCGAAAGCGAGCCCGAGGCCGCCTTCGCCCTCAACGCCACCGCCCCCGGCGTGCTGGCCGAGGAAGCCGCCGCCCTGGGCGCACCGCTGATCCACTACTCCACCGACTACGTCTTCGACGGCAGCAAGAACGCGCCCTACACCGAGGACGACCCGCCCAACCCGCTGGGCGTCTACGGTCGCAGCAAGCTGGCCGGGGAAGCGGCGATCCGCGCGGTCGGCGCTGCGCACCTGATCCTGCGCACCAGCTGGGTCTACTCCCTGCACGGCCGCAACTTCCTGCTCACCATGCAGCGCCTGCTGCAGGAGCGCGATCACCTGCGTGTGGTGGCCGACCAGATCGGCGCGCCCACCTGGGCCGGCAGCATCGCCACAGCCACCGCCGCATTGGTCCAGCGTTGGCAGGACGGCCGCCAGGCCTGGGGCACCTACCACTTCAGCGCCGGCGGCGAGACCTCCTGGTTCGGCTTCGCCAGTGCCATAGCCGATACGCTCAAGGCCGAAGGCAAGCCCTGCGCCAGCCTGGAGCCCATCCCCAGCAGCGCCTATCCCACGCCTGCCCAACGCCCGCTCAACTCGCGGATGGACGGCGGCAAGCTGCTACGCGACTGGGACGTCGCCCTGCCCGACTGGCGCCTGGGCCTGGACGAGTGCCTGCGTCACCCTCGCTGAGCCCGCCGGTGTCATAATGCGCCGCATCCCCGGCGCATTCCGACACCCATGACCGCCAACGCCCTACCCTATCGTCCCCGCTGGCGCAGCCTCGTCCTGCTGGCCCTGGTCCTGGCGCCCTTGCTGTGGCCGGCCCACCACCTGGCCGAGCGTTATTACAACCAGGCCCTGGCCGAGCAGAACCGGCAGACCCTCGACCTCTACGTCGCCAACCTGCTGGGCACCCTGCGTCGCTTCGAGGTGCTGCCGCCGATCCTCGCCGACCTGCCGGCCCTGCGCAGCCAACTGGCGGACCCGAAGGACCCGGCCCGCCTGGAAGCCGCCAACCGCCTGCTGGCCGAAGTGCGCGACGAAACCGGCGCCGACGTCATCTACCTGATGAACCCCCAGGGCACCACCCTCAGCTCCTCCAACTGGGACAAGACGGACAGCTTCGTCGGCCGCGACTTCGCCTTCCGCCCCTACTACCGCGAGGCGCTCATGGGCCGCCAGGGCCGCTTCTTCGGGCTCGGCACCACCTCCGGCAAGCGCGGCTATTTCTATGCCAGCCCGGTGCGCGACGGCCAGGCGGTGATCGGCATTCTGGTGGTCAAGGTCGACCTGGACGACGCCGAATCCCTCTGGGGCAACACCCCCGAGCAGTTGCTGGTGACCGACTCCAACGGCGTGGCGATCATCACCTCGCGCCCGCAATGGCGCTTCCACGCCACCCGCGAGCTGGACAACGCCGAGCGCGCCGCCATCTCCGCCAACCAGCCCTATCCGACCCAATCCCCCGAGCCCATCCGCCTGCGTCCGGGCGAGTGGATCACCCAGAGCCGTGAGCTGCGCGAGACGGGCTGGACGGTCAGCATCCTCGCCCCGCAGGTGCTGGTGGACCGCCAGGTGCGCACCACCGACGCCATCGCCGCTGCCACCCTGCTCGCCCTGCTGCTGCTGCTCGGCCTGATGATGCAGCGCCGTCGCCACTACCTCGACCGCATCGCCCTCGATGCCCGCGCCCGGCGCGAGCTGGAGCTGCGCGTGCAAGAGCGCACCCAGGACCTCGAAGCCCTCAACAGTCGCCTCAAGGTGGAAGTACTGGAGCGCGAGCAGGCCCAGCAGGAACTGGTCCGCGCCCAGGACGAAGTGGTCCAGGCCGGCAAGCTCTCCGCCCTCGGCACCATGTCCGCCAGCATCAGCCATGAGCTCAACCAGCCCCTGGCCGCCATCCGCAGCTACGCCGACAACGCCGGCGTGCTGCTGGACCACGAACGCTACGACGACGCCCGCGGCAACCTGCGGCAGATCAGCGAGCTCACCGGGCGCATGGCCTCGATCATCGCCCACCTGCGCGCCTTCGCCCGCCGCGACCGCCACGCCCCGGAAAGCGTCGCCCTGCAACCGGCGCTGGACGATGCCCTGTCGCTGCTGGCCAAGCGCCGCCGGGCGATGGACGTGGAGCTGATCCGCGACATGCCCGAAGCCCAGCTCTGGGTCCAGGCCGGCGAAACCCGCCTGCGCCAGGTACTCGGCAACCTGCTGGCCAATGCCCTCGACGCCCTGGGCGAGAAACCCCATCCCCGGCGCATCTGGCTCAGCGCCGAGACCCACGCCGAAGGCGTGACCCTGACCCTGCGCGACAACGGCCCCGGTTTCAGCCGCGAGGCCCTGCAGCGCGCGCGCGAACCCTTCTTCACCACCAAGACCAGCGCCCAGGGCCTCGGCCTCGGGCTGGCCATCTGCGACAGCCTGATCCGCGCCCTCGGCGGCGAACTGCTGCTGGCCAACCACCCCGAAGGCGGCGCCCTGCTGACCCTGCGCCTGCGCTCCGCCATCCCCGGCGCCAACCCCCTCTCACCCGAGGACCACTCCGCATGACCCAGCCCATCGAAGCCGGCATCCAAGTCCTGCTGGTCGACGACGACCCGCACCTGCGCCAGGCCCTGAGCCAGACACTCGACCTTGCCGGCCTCAAGGTCCTCACCCTGGGCGATGCCAATGGCCTGGCCGACCGTCTGCCCGCCGACTGGCCAGGTGTGGTGGTCAGCGATATCCGCATGCCCGGCGTCGACGGACTCGAGCTGCTGCGCCAGCTCCACGAGCGCGACGCCCAGTTGCCCGTACTGCTGATCACCGGCCACGGCGACGTCCCCCTGGCGGTGCAGGCCATGCGCGCCGGTGCCTACGACTTCCTGGAAAAACCCTTCGCCAGCGAAGACCTGATCGACAGCGTGCGCCGCGCCCTCGACCTGCGCCGCCTGGTGCTGGAGAACCGCAGCCTGCGCCTGGCCCTTTCCGATCGCCAGCAGCTCAGCGGCCGCCTGGTAGGCCAATCGCCAGCAGCTCAGCGCCTGCGCGAGCAGATCGGCGCCCTCGCCGGCACCAGCGCCGATGTGCTGATCCTCGGTGAGACCGGCGCCGGCAAGGAAGTGGTCGCCCGCGCCCTGCACGACCTCTCCGCACGCCGCGACGGCCCCTTCGTCGCCATCAATGCCGGTGCCCTGGCGGAGTCGGTGGTGGAAAGCGAGCTGTTCGGCCATGAGCAGGGCGCCTTCACCGGCGCGCAGAAACGCCGCATCGGCAAGTTCGAATACGCCAATGGCGGCACCGTGTTCCTCGACGAGATCGAGAGCATGAGCCCGGACGTGCAGGTCAAGCTGCTGCGCCTGCTGCAGGAGCGCGTGGTCGAACGCCTCGGCGCCAATCAGTTGATCCCCCTCGACATCCGCGTCATCGCCGCCACCAAGGAAGACCTGCGCCAGGCCGCCGACCAGGGCCGCTTCCGCGCCGACCTTTATTACCGCCTCAACGTCGCCAGCCTGCGCATCCCGCCGCTGCGCGAGCGCGGCGAAGACATCCTGTTGCTGTTCCAGCACTTCGCCGAAGCGGCGGCCACCCGTCACGGCAGCCCGCAACGTACGCTGGACAGCTCCCAGCGCGCCCTGCTGCTGACCCATGACTGGCCAGGCAACGTCCGTGAACTGCAGAACGCCGGGGAGCGCTTCGCCCTCGGCCTCGACCTGGCGCTGGACAATGGCACGCCAGACCTGCCCGCCAGCAACGGCGGCGGCCTGAGCGAGCAGGTGGAAGCCTTCGAGCGGGCGCTGATCCTGGCCGAGCTGGGCAACCCGCACAATTCGATGCGCAGCCTGGCCGAAGCCCTGGGCCTGCCGCGCAAGACGCTCTCGGACAAGCTGCGCAAGCACAACATCAGCTTTGGCGGCGGAAATCCCGCAGAAGAACAGGACTGATCGGCGACTTTCCGCTCAAAGAAAGCAGCTGCCCACCGCCCGCGCCAGCAATGGCGGGCCTCCGGGGCGCTGGCACAGGCCTTGCTCCATGCACCGCATCTCAACGCTTAGGCGTTGACCAGGGCCCCCTCCCCGGGATGCCCGCCCGCAACGGCCACAAGCCGCCACCGGGTTTCTTTCCCCAGCGCAGCCTCGGTCCTCCCCGGCCCTGGCGGCAGGCGACGGTCCATCAGCCCATCGCCTTCCACGTCGAACCCGGCCTCGCGCCGGGTTCGTCGTTTCTGTCTCGCGGAAATCCGTCTTCCCTAGGGTCGCTCCAGCAGAAAGCGCTCCAGATCAACCGGTGTACCCGGCTCGGCGTGCAATTTCTCCCGGAGGTCGGCGAACACCCGTTCGTAGTCCCGGTGCCCAGCCAGGGGCACCATCAGGTGCGGCTCAAGGCCGTGGTGGCGCAGACGCCGGCAGGCGCTCTGCAGAAAGTTGTAGGCAACGTCGCGGTGCAACTCGAAGCACTCCTGGAAGGAACGACCGCTGATATCGCCCCTGAGATCGAAGCACACGTAAGTCCCCCAGTCGCGCTGCTCGACCTCATAGTCCAGATCGATGTGATAACCAGGCCAAGGGCCTACAGGGTCCCTGACTATTTCAAGGTGTCCTGGGCGAAACATATTCAACCTCCTGTGGAAAGTTGAAGTAAGAAACTGTCTACCTCGCTGACTTATATCCGTTCGGAATCAACTCAATCCCTGACAATTCCCATATAAGCAAATGGCATTTCGCCATGTTTCTTACAACAAATACTTACAACTTGAACTGTCACGAAAACCAACTAGTTTGAACGGGGCGCCGCCTGGGATGGCCTGCCGACCCCTCTAATTTGCTCGCTCCGAGCATGCCTCCGAAGCCGCCACGCTCCCTCCGAACTCTGTAAGGAAATTGTCCCGCGCGGATTGATAGCTAGCTATTGACCTACGTCATAACTCTTCTCCGAAAGGAAGAGCCAACTAAGCACAGTTCCTACTCCTACTGGAGGTGCAAGATGTCAGACACCACCCAAAAACTCCGACTTGGCGCACTGGTTGCGCTCGTGGTCGGTTCAATGGTCGGCGGCGGGATCTTCTCGCTGCCGCAGAACATGGCAGCCAGCGCCGATGTCGGCGCCATCCTCATCGGCTGGGGCATCACTGCCGTCGGCATGCTCACCCTGGCCTTCGTGTTCCAGACCCTGGCCAACCGCAAACCCAACCTCGATGGCGGCGTGTACGCCTACGCCAAGGCCGGCTTCGGCGACTACATGGGCTTCTCCTCGGCCTGGGGCTACTGGATCAGCGCCTGGCTGGGCAACGTCGGCTACTTCGTCCTGCTGTTCAGCACCCTCGGCTACTTCTTCCCGATCTTCGGCGAAGGCAACACCCCGGCGGCCATCATCGGCGCCTCGGTGGTGCTCTGGGCCGTGCACTTCCTGGTGCTGCGCGGAATCAAGGAAGCGGCCTTCATCAACCTGGTGACCACGGTCGCCAAGATCGTGCCGCTGTTCCTGTTCATCCTGATCTGCCTGTTCGCCTTCAAGCTGGACATCTTCACCGCCGACATCTGGGGCTCGATGAACCCCGACCTCGGCAGCGTGATGAACCAGGTGCGCAACATGATGCTGGTCACCGTCTGGGTGTTCATCGGCATCGAGGGCGCGAGCATCTTCTCCGCCCGTGCCGAGAAGCGCAGCGACGTCGGCAAGGCCACCATCATCGGCTTCGTCACCGTGCTGCTGTTGCTGGTGCTGGTGAACGTGCTGTCCCTCGGCATCATGACTCAGCCGGAACTGGCCAAGCTGCAGAACCCGTCCATGGCGGCGGTGCTGGAGCATGTGGTCGGCCACTGGGGCGCGGTGCTGATCAGCGTCGGCCTGATCATCTCCCTGGTCGGTGCCCTGCTGTCCTGGGTGCTGCTGTGCGCGGAGATCCTCTTCGCCGCCGCCAAGGACCACACGATGCCGGAGTTCCTCCGCCGCGAGAACGCCAACCACGTGCCGGCCAACGCCCTGTGGCTGACCAACGCCATGGTGCAGCTGTTCCTCATCGTCACCCTGTTCAGCGCCAGCACCTACCTCTCGCTGATCTACCTGGCCACCTCGATGATCCTGGTGCCCTACTTCTGGTCTGCCGCCTACGCCCTGCTCCTGCCCATCCGTGGCGAGACCTACGAGCAGGACGGCCGTGACCGCAACAAGGACCTCGCCATCGCCGGCGTCGCCCTGGTCTACGCGGTCTGGCTGCTCTACGCCGGCGGCGTGAAGTACCTGCTGCTTTCGGCCCTGCTCTACGCCCCCGGCGCGATCCTCTTCGCCAAGGCCAAGCACGAGCTCGGCCAACCCATCTTCACCAACGTTGAGAAGCTGATCTTCGCCGCCGTGGTCATCGGCGCGCTCGCGGCGGCCTACGGCCTCTACGACGGCTTCCTGACTCTGTAACTCGTAAGGAGACCTGCCATGTCCAAAGTCAAACTCGGCGTTCATTCGGAAGCCGGCAAACTGCATAAGGTGATGGTCTGCTCGCCGGGTCTGGCCCATATGCGCCTGACCCCCAACAACTGCGACGAGCTGCTGTTCGATGACGTCATCTGGGTCAACCAGGCCAAGCGCGACCACTTCGACTTCGTCACCAAGATGCGCGAACGCGGCATCGAAGTGATGGAGATGCACAACCTGCTCACCGACATCGTGCAGAACCCCGAAGCCCTGAAGTGGATCCTCGACCGCAAGATCACCGCCAACCAGGTCGGTGTCGGCCTGACCAACGAAGTGCGCTCCTGGCTCGAAGGCCTGGAGCCGCGCAAACTCGCCGAGTTCCTCATCGGCGGTGTCGCCGGCTCCGACCTGCCGGACAGCGAAGGCGTCAGCGCGATCAAGATGTACCGCGACTACCTGGGCCACTCCAGCTTCATCCTGCCGCCGCTGCCCAACACCCAGTTCACCCGCGACACCACCTGCTGGATCTATGGCGGTGTGACGCTCAACCCCATGTACTGGCCGGCGCGACGTCAGGAAACCCTGCTCACCACCGCCATCTACAAGTTCCACCCCGAGTTCACCAACGCCGAATTCGAAGTCTGGTACGGCGACCCCGACAAGGACCACGGCAGCGCCACCCTCGAAGGCGGTGACGTCATGCCCATCGGCAACGGCGTGGTGCTCATCGGCATGGGCGAGCGCACCTCGCGCCAGGCCATCGGCCAACTGGCCCAATCGCTGTTCGCCAAGGGCGCGGTAGAGAAGGTGATAGTCGCCGGCCTGCCGAAATCCCGCGCGGCCATGCACCTGGACACCGTCTTCACCTTCTGCGACCGCGACCTGGTCACGGTCTTCCCGGAAGTGGTCAAGGAGATCGTCCCCTTCATCCTCCGCCCGGACGAAAGCCGCCCCTACGGCATCGACATCCGCCGCGAGGAGAAGAGCTTCATCGACGTGGTCGCCGAGTCCCTCGGGCTCAAGCAACTGCGCGTGGTGCAGACCGGCGGTGACAGCTTCGAGGCCGAGCGCGAACAGTGGGACGACGGCAACAACGTCGTCTGCCTGGAGCCCGGCGTGGTGGTCGGCTACGACCGCAACACCTACACCAACACCCAGCTGCGCAAGGCCGGTGTCGAGGTGGTGACCATCAGCGCCAGCGAACTCGGCCGCGGCCGTGGCGGTGGCCACTGCATGACCTGCCCGATCCTGCGCGACCCGATCGACTATTGATTCAAAAAGCCGAACCCCGGCGGCCGCTACCCGCGGCCGCCCTTCCCGCCAGCCACGAGCTGTTCTGACGGGAACCGGATTCCGACCTGCCCAAAAGGAGAAAGACCATGGCTTTCAACATGCACAACCGCAACCTGCTCAGCCTCATGCATCACAGCACCCGTGAGCTGCGGTACCTGCTGGACCTCTCCCGCGACCTGAAACGCGCCAAGTACACCGGCACCGAGCAGCAGCACCTGAAACGCAAGAACATCGCACTGATCTTCGAGAAGACCTCCACCCGCACCCGCTGCGCCTTCGAGGTCGCCGCCTATGACCAGGGCGCCAACGTCACCTACATCGACCCCAACTCCTCGCAGATCGGCCACAAGGAGACCATGAAGGACACAGCCCGCGTGCTCGGGCGCATGTACGACGCCATCGAGTACCGCGGCTTCAAGCAGGAGATCGTCGAAGAACTGGCCAAGTTCGCCGGCGTCCCGGTGTTCAACGGCCTGACCGACGAATACCACCCCACCCAGATGCTCGCCGACGTGCTGACCATGCGTGAGCACAGCGACAAGCCGCTGCACGACATCAGCTACGCCTACCTGGGCGACGCCCGTAACAACATGGGCAACTCGCTGCTGCTGATCGGCGCCAAGCTGGGCATGGACGTGCGCATCGCCGCGCCCAAGGCGCTGTGGCCGGAAGAAGAGTTCATCGCCCAGTGCAAGAAATTCGCCGAGGAAAGCGGCGCGCGCATCACCGTCACCGAAGATGCCAAGGCGGCGGTCAAGGGCGTCGACTTCATCCACACCGACGTCTGGGTCTCCATGGGCGAGCCGGTGGAAGCCTGGGGCGAGCGCATCAAGCAACTGCTGCCCTACCAGGTCAACGCCGAGATGATGAAAGCCTCCGGCACCGCACGGACCAAGTTCATGCACTGCCTGCCGGCCTTCCACAACAGCGAGACCAAGGTCGGCAAGCAGATCGCCGAGCAGTACCCGCACCTGGCCAACGGCATCGAAGTGACCGACGACGTGTTCGAGTCCCCGGCCTGCATCGCCTTCGAGCAAGCGGAGAACCGCATGCACACGATCAAGGCGATTCTGGTCTCGACCCTCGCCGACGTCTGATTCCAGAAATCCACGGGGGCGCTGGCTTTGTCGGCGGCACCGCGCGGCTCCTCACCGTACCGGGGTACGGGTCGTCGCAGCTTGCTTGCCTTCACGCCACCATCCCCTGTGGCTTCCTGGAATATCCGAGATTCGGAGAAGGAGCGGGAAACCGCCCCCTCTCCACCGCAACAGGAGAACAATCATGCGAATAGTCGTCGCATTGGGCGGTAACGCCCTGCTGCGCCGTGGCGAACCCATGACGGCGGAGAACCAGCGCGAGAACGTGCGCATCGCCGCCGAGCAGATCGCCAAGATCCAGCCCGGCAACGAGCTGGTGGTCGCCCACGGCAACGGCCCACAGGTCGGCCTGCTGGCCCTCCAGGGCGCTGCCTACACGGCGGTCAGCACCTACCCGCTGGACGTCCTCGGCGCCGAGACCGAGGGCATGATCGGCTACATGATCGAACAGGAACTGGGCAACCTGCTGCCCTTCGAAGTGCCCTTCGCCACCCTGCTCACCCAGGTGGAAGTGGACGCCAAGGACCCCGCCTTCCAGAAGCCCACCAAACCCATCGGCCCGGTGTACTCCCGGGAAGAGGCCGAGCGCCTCGCCGAGGAAAAGGGCTGGACCATCGCCCCCGACGGCGACAAGTTCCGCCGCGTGGTGGCCAGCCCCCGGCCCAAGCAGATCTTCGAGATCCGCCCGGTCAAATGGCTGTTGGAAAAAGGCTCGGTGGTGATCTGCGCCGGCGGCGGCGGCATCCCCACGCTCTATGACGACAACGGCAAGCTCAAGGGCGTCGAGGCGGTGATCGACAAGGACCTCTGCTCCGCGCTGCTCGCCGAGCAACTGGAGAGCGATATCCTGGTGATCGC
Organism: Pseudomonas sp. zfem005; assembly: GCF_032621735.1. Lineage (NCBI taxonomy): Bacteria > Pseudomonadati > Pseudomonadota > Gammaproteobacteria > Pseudomonadales > Pseudomonadaceae > Pseudomonas > Pseudomonas sp. zfem005. Next base: position 86,296 of record NZ_JAVYJE010000015.1, read on the forward strand.
CACCGACGTCGACGCGGCCTACATCGACTGGGGCAAGCCGACCCAGAAGGCCATCGCCGAAGCCCACCCCGACGAACTCGAGCGCCTCGGCTTCGCTGCCGGCTCCATGGGGCCCAAGGTCCAGGCTGCCAGCGAGTTCGCCCGCAACACCGGCCGTGCGGCGGTGATCGGCTCCCTCGCTGATATCGAAGCCATCGTCCAGGGCAAGGCCGGCACCCGCGTCAGCACCGCCAACCCCGGCATCAGCTACCGCTGAGGCCCCTCACCCACGGAGCCGCGCCAGCGGCTCCGGCTCCTCCTACCCGGCCTCGCGACCGCGCCTGCAATTCATGCACACGGGCAGTACCGATCAATCCTCAAGTGACTCGACAGTCAGCTGCCGCGTCAGGTTAGGCATTCGAATCTTTCGAGCTGCCACCGGGTTCGTCCCCGGTGGCCGGATATCCCCGACGCGTTCTCTGGCCAGCCGCACCCGCGGCCTTCACGGCCCCTCTTCACCGCGCTCGGCCCGGCCTCGGCAGGCAATGGTCTATTTGAGGAGTTTCCGAGTCATGTCACGACTTCCGGTCATCGTTGGTTTCGGCGGTTACAACGCAGCGGGCCGCAGCTCGTTCCACCACGGCTTCCGCCGCACCGTGATCGAGTCCGTCGACGCCGCCACGCGTCAGGAAACCCTGGCCGTGCTGGCGGTGATGACCAAACTGGTGACCGTGGTCGACGGCCAGTACCTGGACGCCGACGGCAACCCGCTGACCCTCGCCGACATCGAGTCGCGCTTCGGCGAGCGCATCCTCGCCTCCACCCTGGTGCGCCGCATCGAGAAGCAGCACCTGGATGTCGACGCCGCCCCCTGGCAGAAGAACATCGGTGTCGCCGCCGAGCCCGGCACCCGCATCAGCTTCATCACCTCGCGCAAGCAGCTGCCCGAGCCGCTGCCGGCCAGTTGGTCGGTGGAGCCGCTGGAATCCGGCGAGGTGCGCGTCACCCTGAATGACGCCACCGAGTTCAAGGTCGAGAGCTTCCGCGCCCTGCCGGTGAAATCCGCCGGCCAGCTGCCCACCGGCTTCGAGCCGGGCGAGCTGTACAACTCGCGCTTCCACCCGCGCGGCCTGCAGATGTCCGTGGTCGCCGCCACCGACGCCATCCGCTCCATCGGCCTGCCCTGGCAGCGCATCGTCGACCATGTGCAGCCCGACGAAGTCGCGGTGTTCTCCGGCAGCATCATGAGCCAGCTCGACGAGAACGGTTTCGGCGGCCTCATGCAGTCGCGCCTCAAGGGCGGCCGCGTCACCGCCAAGCAGTTGCCCCTGGGCCTCAACACCATGCCCGCCGACTTCATCAACGCCTACGTGCTGGGCAGCGTCGGCACCACCGGCAGCGTCACCGGTGCCTGCGCCACCTTCCTCTACAACCTGCAGAAGGCCATCGAGATGATCGGCTCCGGCCGCGCGCGGGTCGCCCTGGTGGGCAACGCCGAAGCGCCGATCAACCAGGAATGCATCGACGGCTACGGCGCCATGGGCGCCCTGGCCACCGAAGACGGCCTGCGCCAGGTCGGCGGCCGCGAGGACGTGGACTTCCGCCGCGCCAGCCGTCCCTTCGGCGAGAACTGCGGCTTCACCCTGGCCGAATCCAGCCAGTACGTGGTGCTGATGGACGACGCCCTGGCCCTGGAGCTGGGCGCCGATATCCACGGCGCGGTCACCGATGTCTTCATCAACGCCGACGGCTTCAAGAAATCCATCTCCGCGCCCGGCCCGGGCAACTACCTGACCCTGGCCAAGGCCGTGGCCAGCGCCACCCAGATGTTCGGCAGCGAGACGGTGCGCCAGCACAGCTTCGTCCACGCCCACGGCTCCAGCACCCCGGCCAACCGCGTCACCGAATCCGAACTGCTGGACCGCGTCGCCAGCGCCTTCGGCATCGAGTCCTGGCCCATCACCGCGGTCAAGGCCTTCGTCGGCCACAGCCTGGCCACCGCCAGCGGGGATCAGGTGGTCTCGGCCCTCGGCACCTTCCGCTACGGCATCCTGCCGGGCATCAAGACCATCGACCGGGTCGCCGACGACGTGCACCAGCAGCACCTGTCCATCGCCACCCGCGACCAGCGCCTGGATCAGCGCAGCCTGGACATCTGCTTCATCAACTCCAAGGGCTTCGGCGGCAACAACGCCAGCGGTGTGGTGATTTCCCCGCGCCTGACCGAGAACATGCTGCGCAAGCGCCACGGCGAGAAGGCCTTCGCCGCCTACAGCGAAAAGCGCGAAGCCACCCGCGCCGCCGCCCGCCAGTACGACGAGCGCGCGCTCAAGGGTGAGCTGGACATCATCTACAACTTCGGCAACGACCTGATCGACGACAAGGCCCTGGAAGTCACCGCCCAGGGCATCAAGGTCCCCGGCTTCGCCCAGCCGCTGCTCTACGGCAAGGACGAACGCTTCAAGGACATGCTCGACTGATCGTCACGAGGTAAATGGGGCGGATCGAAGCCCGCCCCACCCTGCGCGATAGCCCGACAGGCGCGCTCCGGATCAATCCAGGGCGCGCGCCAGCTCCAGCAACTCGCCACGCCACGCGGCAGCCGCCGGCAGGGCCAGGAAGGACGGGTTGAGGAAGGATTCGCGGGCCGCGTAGCCCAGCGGTTCGCCGGCCAGGTCGAGCACCTCGCCACCGGCGCCTTCCAGCACGCCCTGCGCGGCAGCGGTGTCCCACTGCGAAGTGGGCGCCAGGCGCGGGTAGCAATCCGCGGCCCCTTCGGCCAGCAGGCAGAACTTCAGCGAGCTGCCGATATTGGCCAGCTGCAATTCTCCGAAGCGTTCACCCAACCCGGCCAGCAGGCGTTCCTGCGCGGGGCTCGAATGGCGCTTGCTGGCCACCAGGGTGAAGGCCTGAGCCGGCGCCACGCGCACCGCGATGGCTTCACGTTGGCCCGCCTCGATGCGCCAGGCACCTAGGCCTGCACCACCGAGGTAGCAGCGGCCGGTGACCGGCACGCCGACGACACCGAAGACCACGCGCCCGCGCTCGATCAGCGCAACGTTGACGGTGAACTCCTCGGAGCCGGAAATGAATTCCTTGGTGCCATCCAGCGGGTCCACCAGCCACCAGCGCTCCCAACCGGCGCGCTCGGCAAGGGAGATATCCGCCGCTTCCTCGGACAACACCGGGATGCTGGCATCCAGTGCCTCCAACCCATCGGCGAGGATGCGATGGGCGGCCAGGTCGGCGGCAGTGACGGGGGACGCATCGGCCTTCTCGACCACGGCGACGTCCGCGCGCCAGAACGGCAGGATGGCCTGGCCGGCGAGGCCGACCAGTTCGATCACGGCAGGCAGCAACGGGTGGCTCATGCGGGGAACTCCCCACGCTGGCTCAGCAGGTCACGAGCCAGGTAGAGCGCCGCCAGGGCACGCCCCTCGCTGAACTGCGGGTGCTGCACCAGGCTGGATATCTCGCGCAGGCTGACCTTCTCCACGCCCAGCGGCTCGGGCTCATCGCCCGGCAGGCGTTCCTCGTAGAGGTCGCGGGCCAGCACCACCTGGATCTTCTGGCTCATGTAGCCCGGCGACAGCGACAGCTCGGTCAGCAACTCCAGCTTGCGTGCGCCGTATCCCGCCTCTTCCTTGAGTTCGCGGTCCGCCGCCACCAGCACGTCTTCGCCCGGCTCGATCAGCCCCTTGGGCAGCGACAGCTGGTAGTCGTCGGTGCCGGCGCAGTACTCCTCCACCAGCAGCACGTGCTCGGCGTCCACCAGCGCCACCACCATCACCGCGCCATAGCCGGAGCCCTTGCCCACCAGGCGTTCATAGGTACGCTCGACGCCGTTGGAGAAACGCAGCTGCAGCTCCTCGACACGGAACAGACGGCTGCTGGCGACAATCTCGCGAGCGAGCACGGTGGGCTTCTGACGCATAACGGAACTCCTTGGCATGACCGGCGGGTTATCATACCCCGGCTTTTCCGATTATCTGCGTAGGAGATTGCACGCCGACGACCGTCCGCGATGCAATCGCGACAGCCCTCCCACCTACAGCCCCGGACACGCATGCCACAGCTCAACTGGTCCGCCATCGACACCGTCCTGCTGGACATGGATGGCACCCTCCTCGACCTGCACTTCGACAACCATTTCTGGCTGGACTACCTGCCCCAGCGCTATGCCGAACACCATGGCATCAGCCGCGAACTGGCCGACGCCGAGCTGGTGCCGCTGTTCAAGCGCCATGCCGGCCAGCTCAACTGGTACTGCACGGACTTCTGGAGCCGCGAGCTGAAGCTGTCGATCCGCGACCTCAAGCGCGAAGTGGCCGACCTGATCGCCCTGCGCCCCGACGCCGACTACTTCCTCGCCGCCCTGCGCCGCGCCGGCAAGCGCGTGGTGCTGATCACCAACGCCCACCGTGATTCGCTGTCGCTGAAGATGGAGCGGGTCGAACTGGCGCCCTGGTTCGATCGCCTGATCAGCTCCCACGACTACGGCTTCCCCAAGGAAGACCAGCAGTTCTGGCACGCCCTGCAGGCGGATTCGCCCTTCGATCCGGCGCGCGCGCTGTTCATCGACGACAGCCTGCCGATCCTGCGCAGCGCCCGCACCTACGGTGTCGCCCACCTGCTGGCGGTGCTGCAGCCCGACAGCCGGGGCGCACTCAAGGACACCGAGGAATTCGCCGCTGTCGATGGCTACCGCGAACTGGCAGAAGGGCTCTAGCCCGGCGGGTGCATCCATGGACATCAAGCAGCTCAAGTTCCTCGTCGCCCTGGACGAGACCCGCCACTTCGGCCAGGCCGCCGCGCGCTGCCACGTCACCCAGCCCACACTGTCCATGCGCCTGCGCAGTCTGGAAGAAGAACTGGGCCTGGAGCTGGTGCAGCGCGGCCAGCGTTTCGAAGGCTTCACCGATGCCGGCCAGCGCGTGCTCGCCTGGGCCCGCACCCTGCTCGCCGCCCATGACGGCCTGCACGCCGAGGCCGCCGCCTGTCGCGGCCACCTGGTGGGCACCCTGCGCCTGGGCGTGGTGCCCCTGGCGGGCTATGACCCCATGCGCCTGGTGCAAGCCTTCGCCGAGCAGCACCCTGACCTGCGCTTCCAGCTGTTCGCCCTTAGCTCCGAGCAGATCCTCGAACGCCTGGCGCGCAACCAGCTCGACCTCGGCCTCTCCTACCTCGACCGCCTGGATCGCGAGCACTTCGACAGCCTGGAGATCGCCGACACGCGCATGGGCCTGCTGTACGACCGTCGCCACTTCACCTTCGAAGCCCCGCAGCTGGCCTGGGAAGCCCTCGCCGGCCTGCCCCTGGGCCTACTCTCCAGCGGCATGCACTTCCGCCAGTCCATCGACCACGGCTTCCGCAGCCGGGGCCTGGCGCCGCAGCCGCGCCTGGAGACCGACGCCGTGCACCAGCTGCTGCAGGCGGTCAACGTCGGCCTGTGCTGCGCCATCATGCCGTTGGCCAGCGGCCTCGACGAACTCACCGAGCACCTGGCCCTGCTGCCCATCGAGCAGGCCCACACCCTGGCCCCACTGGGGCTCATCCAGCGCCGAGGGCAGACCCGCTCGGCCCTGGCGGATGCCTGCTTCGAAGAGGCCCGCCGGCTGTTCGAACCCGCCTTGATAGATGGCGTCGATCACAGTATCGGCAATAGCGATTAGACGGACCCCGGCACCAGCGCCTAGGCTGCCTGTGTCAATCCGTCGCAGGGGCGCCACCCGTGCCACGCCAGCTTTCCACTCCCGCTTTCAACGACACCGAGCCGGTCACCCAGGCGCGGGGCTATGCCTATGCCGAACTGGGCGGTGCCGCTGCGTCCGGCGAGGGCCTGCTGGCCGAGGAATGCGCCTTGGCTATCGCCTACAACGGCATCAGCCACGCGGTGATGATGGTTTCGCCCGCCGATCTGGAAGACTTCCTCGTCGGCTTCAGCCTCAGCGCCGGCATCGTCGACTCGATCGATGACATCTATGACAGCCGCCTCGGTGGCTGCGACGACGCCCGCCAGGCCGAGGTGGAAATCGCCAACCGCGCCTTCTGGGCCCTGAAGGACCAGCGCCGCCAACTGGCCGGCACCACCGGCTGCGGCCTCTGCGGCGTGGAAGCCCTGGAACAGGCGCTGCCCGCCCTCAAGGTCCTGCAGCCCCAATCGCTGCCCCCGGCCGAACACCTGGCCGACCTGCGCCAGCGCATCGCCGCCAAGCAGGACCTGGCCCGCCGCAGCGGCGCCCTGCACGCGGCGCTCTTCGTCGACGCAGAAGGCGAACTGGTGCTGTGCCGCGAAGACATCGGCCGCCATAACGCCCTCGACAAACTCATCGGCGCCGTCCTGCGGCAGAAGCTCGACCCGCGCGCCGGTTTCGCCGTGGTCACCAGCCGCTGCAGCCTCGAACTTATCCACAAGGCGGTGCGTGCCGGCCTCGGCACCCTGGTCAGCCTCTCGGCCCCCACTGCGCTCACCGTGCAATGGGCGCGCCGGCACAACCTGAACCTGATCCACCTGCCCCATCACAGCGCGCCCCGGGTCTACAGCCCGGCGCCACGAACAGAAGAAGTACAGCCATGAGCCTGCAACCCGTGCATCCCCGCTACAAGCCCTACAACGGCGCCGCCGCCGGCTGGGGCGCGCTGAAGAGCGTCGCGCACTTCTGGCTGGACAGTAAGCAGCCGTTCAAGAACCTGCGTGCCCTGCTCAAGACCAACCAGAACGGCGGCTTCGACTGCCCCGGCTGCGCCTGGGGCGACTCCCCCGAAGACGGCCGCATCAAGTTCTGCGAGAACGGCGCCAAGGCGGTGAACTGGGAAGCCACCAAGCGCCGGGTCGACGCCGCCTTCTTCGCCCGCTACAGCGTCAGCCAGCTGCGCGAGCAGAGCGACTACTGGCTCGAATACCAGGGCCGCCTGACCCAGCCGATGCGCTACGACGCTGCCAGCGACCGCTACCTGCCCACCAGCTGGGACGACGCCTTCGCCCTGATCGCCAGCCACCTCAAGCGCCTGCCCGACCCGAACCAGGCCGAGTTCTACACCTCCGGCCGCGCCAGCAACGAGGCCGCGTTCCTCTACCAGCTGTTCGTCCGCGCCTATGGCACCAACAACTTCCCCGACTGCTCGAACATGTGCCACGAGGCCAGCGGCGTGGCCCTGGGCCAGAGCGTGGGCGTCGGCAAGGGCAGCGTGACCTTCGCCGACTTCGAGCATGCGGACGCCATCTTCGTCCTCGGCCAGAACCCCGGCACCAACCACCCGCGCATGCTCGAACCGCTGCGCGAAGCGGTGAAGCGCGGCGCCCAGGTGGTCGCTTTCAACCCGCTCAAGGAGCGCGGCCTGGAACGCTTCCAGCATCCCCAGCACGCCCTGGAGATGCTCACCAACGGCTCCGCCCCGCTCAACACCGCGTTCTTCCGCCCGGCCCTGGGCGGCGACATGGCCGCCCTCCGCGGCATCGCCAAGTTCCTCCTGCAGTGGGAGCGTGAAGCCCAGGCCGCCGGCCAGCCGGCGGTGTTCGACCACGCCTTCATCGCCGAGCACACCGATGGCGTAGACGCTTACCTGGCCGAGCTGGACGCCACCACCTGGGAACACCTCGAGCGCCAATCCGGCCTGACCCTCGCCGAGATCGAGCAGGCCGCGCGCATGTACCGCCGCGCCGAGCGCGTGATCATCTGCTGGGCCATGGGCATCACCCAGCACCACCACTCGGTGCCGACCATCCAGGAAATCGTCAACCTGCAACTGCTGCGCGGCAACCTCGGCCGCCCCGGCGCCGGCCTATGCCCGGTGCGCGGCCATAGCAACGTGCAGGGCGACCGCACCATGGGCATCAACGACCGCCCGCCGGTGGCCCTGCTCGACGCGCTGGAGAAGCGCTTCCAGTTCAAGGTGCCCCGCGAGAACGGCCACAACACCGTGGAAGCCATCAACGCCATGCTCGACGGCGAGGCCCGCGTCTTCATCGGCCTCGGCGGCAACTTCGCCCAGGCCACGCCGGACAGCCCGCGCACCCACCAGGCGCTGATGAACTGCGACCTCACCGTGCAGATCAGCACCAAGCTCAACCGCAGCCACCTCACCGTCGGCCGCGACGCGCTGATCCTGCCCTGCCTCGGCCGCACCGACATCGACCACCAGGCCCACGGCCCGCAGGCGGTGACGGTGGAAGACTCCTTCAGCATGATCCACGCCTCCAACGGCCAGCTGTCACCGCTGTCCCGCGAGATGCGCTCGGAGCCGGCCATCGTCGCCGGCATCGCCAAGGCCACCCTGGGCAACCACCCGGTGGACTGGGACGCGATGATCGCCAACTACGACCGCATCCGCGACCTGATCGCCGACACCATCCCCGGCTTCGCCGACTTCAACCAGCGCGTGCAGCACCCGGGCGGCTTCTACCTGGGCAACAGCGCCGGGGCCCGCACCTGGAAGACCGCCAGCGGCCGCGCCAACTTCAAGGCCAACCCGCTGCCGGAAACCCTGATCCACGAACGCATCCGCGCCAGCGGCATCAAGCCCGACCTGATCCTGCAGACCCTGCGCTCCCACGACCAGTACAACACCACCATCTACGGCCTCGACGATCGCTACCGCGGCGTACGCGGCCAGCGCCAGGTGGTGTTCGCCAACGAGGCCGACATCCAGCGCCTGGGCTACCAGAGCGGGCAGAAGGTGGACATGGTCTCGCTCTGGGACGACGGCATCGAACGCAAGGTAGAAGGCTTCACCCTGCTGGCCTTCGACATCCCCGCCGGCCAGGCCGCCGCCTACTACCCGGAAACCAACCCCCTGGTGCCCCTGGACAGCTTCGGCGTCGGCAGCCACACGCCCACCTCCAAGTTCATTGCCATACGCATCCAGGCAGCGCAGGAAAGCGGGCGCATTCTCTGACGGCTCGCTGCCCATCACCCTACGGCGGGCACGGAGCCTCCCGTAGGGTGTGCCACTCGCACGCAGGGTCAGGTACTCGACTGAAATGACATGAGCAACAGGAACGGTGCGCACCGATCACGCGCATCGAAAGGCCAGGAAAAAATTGGAATCACCCCCCCTGAAGGGGTGCAGGAAGAAGGCGCAATGCCATCAGGAAATGGCCTGAAAAAGGCCCGAAACAAGGGACTGGAATAAGGCTCTGACATCGCCAAAACAGTCAAAGTTCTCCAGCAAAAACAATTATTTAGAGAATGTGAAAAACCCTGTGCAATTCGTCGGGAGGCGCTTGTACAGGGCCGTTCCGCTGGCAACTATCGCCTCGTCCAAACAACAGAGGCTCTCCCCTCCATGAAGCAATCCTCGATCCTCCTTCTGTCTTTCTGCCTCGTCAGTGGCGGCGCCTTCGCCGGCGGCACCACCGAAGCCGGGGTGGGTGGCGCGCTGGGCGGGGTACTGGGCTCGGTCGTCGGTCAATCCATCGGTGGCAACACCGGCGCGGCCATCGGTGCCGGTGTCGGCGGTGCCGCGGGCGGCGCCGTGGGTGCCGACCGGCGCAACCGCACCGAAGCGGCCCTGGGCGGCGCACTGGGCGCGGCCGGCGGCAACGTCATCGGTCGCCAGGTCGGTGGCAACACCGGCAGCCTGATCGGTGCAGCGGCCGGCGGTGGCGCCGGTGGCGCACTGGGCAACTACATGGGTAACGAGAGCCGTCGCGACGACGACCGTGACGATCGTCGCTACTACGATCGCCGTGGCGATCGCCACGAGCATGGTCGTGGCCACGGCTGGGGCCACCGCAAGCACAAGCATCGCCACCACCACGACTGGGATGATTGATCGCGACCGTTAGTCGCCAATCCCGGTCGATCGGCCCCCCTCACAGAACTCCCGTCACATTCACAGCCTCTTAATCTTCGAGGGCCATCTGCAGTGCAGGTGGCCCTCGTGACCTTGCCTGGAGAAACACCCGATGCGCCTCACTCTTCCCGCCCTGGCCCTGAGCCTGCTCGCGACCCAAGCCGTGGTCGCCGGCGAAACCACCAAGAACGCCCTCGGCGGCGGTCTTGGCGGTGCGCTGGGCAACGTCGTCGGCCAATCCATCGGTGGCAGCACCGGTGCGGCCATCGGTGCCGGCCTCGGCGGTGCAGCCGGTGGCGCCATCACCGCGCGTGACGGCAACAAGACCGGCGCTGCACTGGGCGGTGGCCTGGGTGCCGCCGGCGGTTCGGTGGTGGGCAACAAGCTCGGTGGCAACACCGGAGCCGCCATCGGCGCCGGCCTTGGCGGTGCGGCAGGCGGCGCCATCGCCAGCGAGCTGAACAAGGACAGCGGCGGCAAGAAGCACCGCAAGCACAGGCACCGCGATTGAGCATCATGGAGCCACACGCCCAGCCTCCGCGTTGCACGCTGCGGGGGCCGGTGCTGCCGGTGGCTTACGAGAGTCCCCTGCCCCACCTGCAGCGCTGGCTGCGTGGCGACGCCCAGCGCCTGCTGGCCCTGCGCTGCGTCGCCAGCCTGGGCCTGCGCGATGCCTGGCTGGCTGCCGGCTTCGTCCGCAACCTCGCCTGGGACCGCCTGCACGGCTACCGCGACGCCACGCCGCTGGCCGATCTCGACCTGATCCACTTCAACCCCGATGACCTCGACCCCGAAGCCGACCTGCGCATCGAGCAGGCCCTGCGGCGCATGGCCGGGCACCTGCCCTGGTCGGTGAAGAACCAGGCGCGCATGCACCTGCGCAACGGCGACGAACCCTACCGCGACAGCCGCGACTCCATGAGCCACTGGCCGGAAGTGCAGACCGCCATCGGCGTGCGCCTGCGCCCGGGTGGCGGCATCGAGATCGCCACGCCCTTCGTGCAGTCCGGGCTGCTCGACCTGCGCATCACGCCCAACCCGCTGCACCCGCGTCAGGAAGTGTTCACTGAACGCCTGCAGGCCAAGGATTGGCTGCAACGCTGGCCGCGCCTGCAAGTCGATACCGCTCCCCTGGGTTGCCTGCTGCTCACCAGCCACTTCGACGAGGCTTGAAGGCGCGCGTCCCTGCGCGCCCTTTCACGTCAGGCCGAGCGCCTGCCCAGCTGCTCACGCAGCGCCATCGCCAGCGGCTCCGGACGCAGCTCCACGCGGCGGTACTCGCGACCGTCCGGCGTACGCACCAGCCAGCCGGCATCCACCATTTCCCGGCGTAACAGCACGTGGTCGCCCAGGCTCGCGACCTCGCGGATATGCCCGTCCACCTCGCGTTCGCTCATCGCGGCACGGGGCGGCAGGGCCATCCAGGTCATCCACAGGCAGGGGCGTCGGTGGCTGTGCTTGCCGGGCCAGGTACGCAGGCGGCCCTGCTCGTCGAAGTAACGCAGCAGGCGGCGCACCAGCACGTAGTCCACCGCATCGCCGGCTGGCGGCTGGCTCAGCTGGCGTTCGGCCGTCTGGCTCGCGCGCAGGGCCTGGAAGCTGCGAAAGCCCCGGGCGCGGGCCAGCAGGTTGAGCATCTCCACATGGCCGGGCGGCCGTTCGCGCTCCTCGAGCTGGCGGACCAGCGAGCGGGCGAGTGCAGACATGTCATCGGTAGCGAAAGGGATAAGCGTCTTGGACACAGTTCGTTCCTCGTGTGTGCCAAGTCCTCGGAAGAGGATGTCGGGGGTCGCCGGGTTCCGACGCGGCACGGGGACGAGTGTCGGTCGAGGGTTGAGCCTGGGGCTCGTGGCAGGTTTAGCTGCCCGAATGGGCACCGGTGACGCCTGGGTGAACTGCCGACCGCGAGCCAGAATAGCGCCGGGTGTCGTGATGCTCAACAGCCAGCGGGCGAAGCGTCTGAGAAGACTGTAATCTTCTGTCATTACTCTGCTGGCGCATGCACGCCGGTCGCCGTGGACACGCCATGGGTTTCATCCGCTACGCCGTACCCTTGCTCTGCCTCTTCACCCTGTTCCCGGCCGCCTTCGCCGGGCAGCAACTGCGCGTCTGCCAGCAAAGCCCGGTCACCTACGCCTACCGCATCGAACTGGCCAACCTCATCCTCGCCCGCACCGCCGAGCGCTACGGCGAAGCCAGCATCGTCACCAGCCAGGCGCCGGACCCGTCCCAGGAACGCTGCCTGGCCATGCTCAAGGCCGGCCTGGTGGACCTCGCCTACGTGCCGCCGAACCGCGAGCGCCTGGCCGACTTCCGCATGCTGCCCATCGACATGCACCAGGGCCTGCTCGGCTACCGCGTGCTGATCATCCGCAAGGATCGCCAGGCCGATTTCGCCGGCATCGAGAACCTCGACGGCCTGCGCCGCCTCACCGGCGGTTTCGGCAGCCAGTGGAGCGACTTCCCGCTGTTCGCCCGCAACCACCTGCCGGTGCTGGGCATGGCCAACCCCGGCAACCTGCTGCCGATGCTGGAGCAACGCCGCTTCGACTACTTCCACCGCGGCCTCAGCGAAGCCTGGGCCGAAGTGGACGCCAACCGCGCCGCGCTGCCGGACCTGACGGTGGAGCAGCACCTGGCGCTGAAGTACCCGATGCCGGTGTACTTCACCTTCGCCAAGGGCAACGCGCTGCTGGTGAAGCGCTTCACCGAGGGCTTCGAGCAGATACGCGCGGACGGCTCGTTCCAGGCGCTGTTCCTGCGCCACCACGGCTACCTGATCGACAAGGCGGGGATGCCCGGGCGGCGGGTCATCGAACTGGAGTCCGACCTGCCGGGGCAGTTCCCGGACAGCGGCGACTGGTTCGCCGAACCCGCCACCGCCGGAAAGGACGGCGCCGCGCCCTGAGGCGCGCGCCGGAGGGGATCAGCCGAGGTTTGTTTCAGCCGGCTCGTCGATATCACCGCTGGCCATGCAGGCCGCTGCGGTGAAGAGCACGTCGGTGGAGGAGTTCAGCGCGGTTTCGGCGGCGTCCTGGAGGATGCCGATGATGAAGCCCACCGCCACCACCTGCATCGCCACCTCGCTGGGAATGCCGAACAGGCTGCACGCCAGCGGGATCAGCAGCAGCGAACCACCGGCCACACCCGAGGCGCCACAGGCGCAGATGGACGCCACCAGGCTGAGCAGGATGGCTGTGGGGATGTCCACCGCGATGCCCAGGGTCTTCACCGCCGCCAGGGTCAGCACGGTGATGGTGATCGCCGCGCCGGCCATGTTGATGGTCGCGCCCAGGGGGATGGACACCGAATAGGTGTCCTCGTGCAGGCCGAGTTTCTTCGACAGCTCCAGGTTCACCGGGATGTTGGCCGCCGAGCTGCGGGTGAAGAAGGCGGTGATGCCGCTCTCGCGCAGGCAGGTCAGCACCAGCGGGTAGGGGTTGCGACGGATCTTCCAGAACACGATCAGCGGGTTCACCACGAAGGCCACGAACAGCATGCAGCCCAGCAGTACCGCCAGCAGGTGGGCGTAGTCGGCCAGCACCTTGAGGCCGTTCTCCGCCAGGGTCGAGGCCACCAGGCCGAAGATGCCCAGCGGGGCGAAGGCGATCACCACGCGCACGATCAGCGACACGCCGTGGGACAGGTCGCTGAACACCGCGCGGGTGGTCTCGCTGCCCTGGCGGATGGCGATGCCCAGGCCCACGGCCCAGACCAGGATGCCGATGAAGTTGGCCTGCATCAGCGCCGTCACCGGGTTGGCCACCGCGCTGCCCAGCAGGCTCAGCAGCACCTCGGAGATATTGCCGGGCGGCGCCAGGTCATTGGCCGCCGCACTCAGGTGCAGGGTCGAGGGGAACAGGCTGGAGGCCAGCACCGCCACCACTGCGGCGGAGAAGGTGCCGATCAGGTAGAGGAACAGGATCGGGCGGATATGGGTGCGCTCGCCCGGCTTGTGGTTGCCGATGGCGGCGATCACCAGGACAAACACCAGTACCGGCGCCACGGCCTTCAGCGCGGCGACGAAGAGCTTGCCGAGCAGGCCCACGGCCTGGGCCGCCGCCGGCAGGAACACCGCCAGCAGGACACCGGCCACCAGGCCGATGAGGATGCGCGTGACCAGGCTGGTGCCCTTCACGCGCTGGAGCATGGAGCGTTTTTCAGAAGTCATGGCAGATTCACTGAACAGGGGCCGCAAACACGGCCGATACCCAAGATGCCCCGTCGCGCCACCCCGGCCCGGCAGGATGGAGAAAGCACCAGGCCGCAAGGTCTCTGCCCTGCAGTCAGTGGAAGCGCAACGGATTTGCCGCGCATTCTGCGGGCAGAATGCCCATTTAGGGTAGAGCGACCGGTCAGCGCACCCCGCCGATGTCGCCATTCCGGTCGTTCGGAGTCGATCTGGTGAAAAAAACCTGCTCCAGCGGGTTAAAAACCACAGACAGCCGAACAGGCGAGGATTAGGCTTTCGCAGCCTCTCGACCGCGCAAGGAAGCGTCCGATGACCCGCTGTTTCCCCCTGCTCGCCTGCCTGCTGCTCTCCCCCACTCTGACCCTTGCCCAAGAACTGCCTCGCCCGTCGTTTCTCGGCGAGCGCCTGTTCGCCAACCGGCAGAACATCGACAGCCTGGCACCTTCCTCCTACGAGCGTGAGCAAAGCCAGGCGGCCAGCCAGGAGCTCTGGCGCCGAGTGCTCATCGACCACCAACTGTTCGATGCGTCGTCCAGCAACTCTGTGAGCATCTATGCGGGTTGCAGGTACGACACTGCCCTGCAAGTGCTGCAGCAGCTGCGCGCTGAGCTCGGCCCCGGTACGGCTTACGAAACCCATTGGATGGCCAATCAGCAAAGGGTGCTGAAGGCCTGTGGGGGATGGAGCAAGGCGGATGAAAAGCCCGTTCAATACACAGGGGCGGACGCACCATCGAGAGCGGCGAGCGATTACGGCTACCAGCTCGCGGCCTGGACCTTCTACCGGGGTGACTTCGTCGAGGCCCGCAAGCTGTTCGACGAGCAGGCGCAACGCTCGGGTGCCTCGATGCAGGCCTATGCACGCTACATGACACTGCGCAGCCTCGGCAGGTCGGGCGAGGTGCAGCAAGCCTACGAAGAAGCCGAGCGCCTGGAGAACGACCCGGCCTTCAAGGCATTGCAGCCGCTGGCGAGCGAGCTCCGCTTCATCCTCACCAACCCAAGCAGCCCTTACAGCCGGGACTGGGCGGCGGAATCGGTGGAAGCCAGCGAACACCACCTGCGCTGGCTGGCCGGTCTGTTGCGGGGTTCGCCGGAAAAAAGCGCCGACGTCAGTCGTTCGGTGGCGCAGTACCAGTCCGCGCTGTTGCAGATGCGTGGCTACCTGAACCCCTGGGGGCCGACGGACTGGTGGTGGAATGAACGGTCGACGTCCAATACCCGCTACGAGGCCCTGCGCAGGGTCGCCCGCGACGACGTGCTGATCGACTGGATGCACGCCGACCAGGCCTACAACATCTTCGATATCGACTGGCTATGGGCCCTGCATCAGCCCGAATCGCGTTACTGGGAACACAACCGTCAGCTGGTGGCCCATGCCCTGGAACGCTGGCGACACGGCGATGGCGCCGAATGGCTGGCCATTGCACTGTCCCGCGTTCACCCACAGGACCCGCAGGCAGACGAGCTGCTCGCCCAGGCGGCGCCCTATCTCGAACGGGCCTGGGAGGGCGAGACGCCGGAATACCTGCAATGGCTGCGGCAGCTATGGCTCCACAGCGTGCGGGTGACCCTGGCCAACCAGGGCGTGAAGCCCACGCTCGCCCTGTTCGACGCCCATCAGGACCTTGGGGGCATGCGTCCACGGAACAGCTATCAGGATGGCGACCCGCGTCCCGGTGCCTATGCGCAGGCATTGCGTTGGCTGATGTATCAGGGACGCCAGGACGAAGCCCGGCAGGTGCTGACCTCGGGCCTCGCCACATTGCGCGAGGAAGGATTCAACCACTGGCGCCTGCTCTTGGCCGAAACCTGGGATCAGGCCTACAACGCGGGCGTGTACCCGCCCCGCTACAACGGGCCTCCGCCACTCTGGGAGCGCATGCTCGACCTGCTGCCCGCCCGCACGCTGCACCAGGTCGCCCAGGAAGAACGCCTGGGCGCCGACGCCCGCCTGCTACTCTCACGCACCGCCCTGACCCGGGCGATGCTGCTGGATGACCCGGCGGAGCGCATCGACACCTATGCGCTCGACCTGTCGAAGCGCGACCCGGACATGCGCGACCTGCTGCTCCGCAAGACCGCGGCCCACCGGCGCGACGACTACATCGACCTGCTGCTCCAGGCACCGCGCCTGCGTATCACACCCAACCTGAACCTGCTGAGCCACCGCTTCCGCTCCGAAGATGTGCAGGACCGCTGGAGCCGCATCGACCCCTACAACCACAACGACAACAACTGGTGGTGCAGCCTGGACATCGGCGCGCAGGAGCAGCAGGTCATGGAGGCCGCGACCCTCCGCCCGGTCGAGGTCAGCCTCCGGGCGCCCTTCAAATCCCTGCGTGACGACGAACAGTCACAGGCCTTTATCGCCAAGCAGCAGGCGCTGTTCCGCCAGCACCCGTTCTGGCAGGCGCTGGATCGTGGCGAGCTGGAACGCCTGGCGGCCATCCCTGCGGCGCCGCGTTACCTGAGCGAAGCAGTCGCCAGCCGTGAATACCTGGGGCGGCTCACCCGCTTCGCCTTCTGGCGCGGCGAGGAGGACATGGACGAACGTGCGGCCAACCTGAACCGCGCCATCCGCACCACCCGCTACGGCTGCCAGCGGGACGGCTCCCACGAGGCGTACTCGAAACGTGCCTTCCAGTTGCTGCACCAGGGCTACCGCGACAACCTCTGGGCCAAGGCCACGCCTTATTGGTTCGGCTGCAGCCACTTCCGTGGCGGCTGCCCGAAACCGCCCGAGGAAAGCACCTCACCGTAGGATGGGTAGAGCGAAGCGAAACCCATGCTGTAACGGGATACCCCGCATCGATGGGTTTCGTACCTCGCGGAACGCCGCCCGACCCATCCTACGAATTGAAGAACCGTAGCCCGGGCTTCAGCCCGGGAATGGTTGTGCCGGCACTGCGATCAGCCCGCGACCACCAGCTCCGCCAGGGCGGCGCGCAGGCGTTCGGGGATGGGCACGGGGCGGTTGCTGGTGCGGTCGACGAAGACGTGGACGAAGCGGCCAGCGGCGCAGGCTTCGTCTTCGCCGGCCTTGAAGATGGCCAGTTCGTACTGCACCGAGCTGTTGCCCAGCTTGCCGACCCGCAGGCCCACCTCGATGCGCTCAGGGAAGGCGATGGAGGCGAAGTAGTCGCAGGCGGAGCTGACCACGAAGCCGACGACGTCGCCGTCGTGGATGTCCAGGCCGCCCACTTCGATCAGGTAGGTGTTCACCGCCGTGTCGAAGAAGCCGTAGTAGACGACGTTGTTCACGTGGCCATACACGTCGTTGTCGTGCCAGCGGGTGGTGATCGGCTGGAAGTGGCGGTAGTCGCTGCGCAGGTGCTGGGGTTGGTTCATGACGCGTCGTCTCAGTAGGCGGCTTGGTAGATCGCCAGCGCATCGCGCTCGCTGACATCGCGCGGATTATTCACCAGCAGGCGCTGTTGCAACATGGCGTCCTTCGCCAGCTGCGGCAGCATCGCCTCGGCCACGCCGGCATCGCGCAGGCGCGTGGGCAGGCCGCTGCGCTCGCTGCAATCGGCCAGCTCGACGATGAGTTGCTCGGTGAGGTGCAGCGCGCTGCCCGGCTGCAGCTTGCGGCCCAGCACCAGCGGCGCCAGTTCGGCGTAGAGCGGCGCGGCCACCTCGGCGTTGAAGCCCAGTACGTGGGGCAGCACCAGCGCATTCGAGAGCCCGTGGGGGATGTGGTAGTGCCCGCCCAGGGGATAGGCCAGGGCGTGCACCGCCGCCACCGGGGCATTGGCGAAGGCCTGCCCGGCGAGGCAGGCGCCCAGCAGCATGGCCTGGCGCGCCTCGCGGTTGCGGCCGTTGTGCACCGCCTCGTCGAGGTGGGCGCAGA
Source organism: Pseudomonas sp. zfem005 (assembly GCF_032621735.1). Taxonomy (NCBI): domain Bacteria; kingdom Pseudomonadati; phylum Pseudomonadota; class Gammaproteobacteria; order Pseudomonadales; family Pseudomonadaceae; genus Pseudomonas; species Pseudomonas sp. zfem005. The sequence goes on from NZ_JAVYJE010000015.1 coordinate 104,114, forward strand.
GCAGGCGCAGGGCCTCGCGGGCGAGCAGGTCGGACAGCGGGTTCTTCTTGTGGCGGCTGGTGTAGGCCTCGATGGCGTGGACCATGGCGTCGATGCCGGTGGCGGCGGTGACGGCAGCGGGCAGCCCGAGGGTGAGGTCGGCGTCCAGCAGCGCCAGGTCAGGCAGCAGCAGCGGCGACACCACGCCCAGCTTGGTGGTCTCGCCGGTGGTGACGATGGCGATGGGGGTGACCTCCGAGCCGGTGCCGGCGGTGGTCGGCACCTGGATCAGCGGCAGCCGCCGGCCCCGGGCGTTGCCGACGCCGTAGATGTCCTGGAGCCCCTGCCCGCACGCCGGGTGGGCCAGCAGCGCCACCAGCTTGGCCACGTCCATGGAGCTGCCGCCACCGAAGCCGATCACCAGTTCGGCGCGCAAGGCCTTCGCCTGTTCCACGGCCTGCAGCACCACCGCCTCAGGCGGGTCGGCCTGCACCTGGTCGAAGATCTCCACCGCCACGCCGGCGGCGGCGAAGCCCGGGAGGATGGGGTCGAGCATGTTCAGCCGGGTGATGCCCGGGTCGGTGACGATCAGCACGCGATGGGCATCGCGCTCGCGGCACAGCTCGGCCAGGCGGAGGGCGGAGCCGGATTCGCAGAGGATCTGCGCGGTGGTGGCGAAGCTGAAGGGCTGCATGGGGTGGCCTCTTGTTGTTGTGCTGTCGGGTTTGGCTGGGCGGGTGCTGCACAGGCGGGGTGACGGCCTTGACCGCCCTCCCCGCCGGTTGGACTCCATCAGAACGCGAAATGCGCCTCCGGCAGGGCCATCAGGCAGTCCGCGCCGCCCAGCAGCGACTCGCGGTGGCCACTGGCGCGGGGCAGCAGGCGGCGCACGTAGAAGCGCGCGCTGTGCAGCTTGGCCTGGTAGAAGTCCGCCTCGCCGGTGCCGCCGTCCAGGGCGTCCTGGGCGCGGGCGGCAGCCTGCAACCAGAGCCCGGCCAACAACACATAGGCCGAGTACTGGAGGAAGTCCACCGAGCAGGCGCCGATTTCCTGTGGGTCGTGGCGGGCGCGGTCGAGCACGGTGGCGGTGAGGTCGCGCCATTCCTTGAGGCGCGCCAGCACGGCGCCGGCCAGTTCCGCCAGTTCGGCGCGGCCGGCCTGGGCCTCGGCCATGGCGGCCAGTTCGTCCTGCAGGGCGTATAGCTCGGCGCCGCCGTCGCCCATCAGCTTGCGACGGATCAGGTCGAGGGCCTGGATGCCGTTGGTGCCTTCGTAGATCTGGGTGATGCGGCTGTCGCGCATCAGCTGCTCCATGCCCCATTCGCGGATGTAGCCGTGGCCGCCATACACCTGCACGCCGAGGCTGGCCACTTCCTGGCCCATGTCGGTGAAGAAGGATTTGACGATGGGGATCAGCAGCGCCGCGCGCTTGCCGGCGGCCTTGCGCGCCGCCGCGTCGGGGTGGCCATGTTCCAGGTCCAGCTGACGCCCGCAGTAGGCGGCGAGCAGGCGGCTGCCTTCCACCAGGGTCTTCTGGGTCAGCAGCATGCGCCGCACATCGGGGTGGTGGATGATCGGGTCGGCGGCCTTGTCGGGCTCGGCGGCGCCGGTCAAAGCGCGGGATTGCAGGCGCTCGCGGGCGTAGGCCAGCGCACCCTGGAAGGCGCGTTCGGCGATGCCCAGGCCCTGCAGGCCGACCTGGAAACGCGCGTCGTTCATCATGGTGAACATGCAGGCCAGGCCCTGGTTGGCCTCGCCTATCAGCCAGCCGGTGGCGCCGTCGAAGTTCATCACGCAGGTGGCGGCGCCCTTGATGCCCATCTTGTGCTCGATGGCGCCGCAGGACAGGGCGTTGCGCGCGCCGGGCGTGCCGTCGGCGTTGGCGACGAACTTGGGCACCAGGAACAGCGAGATGCCCTTCACCCCGGCCGGTGCGTCAGGCAGGCGCGCCAGCACCAGGTGGACGATGTTGTCCGAGAAATCCTGCTCGCCGCCGCTGATGAAGATCTTGCTGCCGCTGATCCTGTAGCTGCCGTCCGCCTGGGGCTCGGCGCGGCTGCGCAGCAGCGCCAGGTCGGTGCCGGCCTGGGGCTCGGTGAGGCACATGGTGCCGGTCCAGGTGCCGCCGACCATCTTGTCCAGATAGCCCTGCTTGAGCGCCTCGCTGCCGTGCTTGTAGAGCGCCAGCACGGCGCCTTCGGTGAGGCCGGAATAGACGCGGAAGGACAGGCTGGCGGCCATCAGCATCTCGTGGAAGCTGGCGGCGACCATCTGCGGGAAACCCTGGCCGCCGTGCTCCACCGGGCCGGTCATGCTGGCCCAGCCGTTGTCGCAATACTGCTTGTAGGCCTCGCGGAAGCCCTTGGGCGTGGTCACGGCGCCGCCTTCGAGGGTCACGCCCTCTTCGTCGCTGGCGCGGTTCAGCGGGGCGATCACTTCGCCGGCATAGCGCGCGCCTTCTTCCAGCACGCCGTCGATGAGTTCGCGGTCCAGGCCGTTGCCCAGCAGCTCGCAATGGCCGGCGACGTCGAAGACCTCATGGAGCACGAAGCGCATGTCGCGCAGGGGGGCGGTGTAGCTCATCTCAGGCTTCCTCTTGAAAATCGGCGAAGCGGCGGCCTTCGGCTGCCAGGCGCTGGATCAGGGCGGCGGGTTGCCAGTGCAGGCCGAAGCGGCCGGCGAGGTATTCCAGGCGCTCACGGATGGCTTCCAGGCCCTGGCCATCGGCCCAGCTCATGGGGCCGCCCTTGTCGGCAGGGAAGCCGTAGCCGTTGAGGTAGACGGTGTCGATATCGGCACTGGACGCGGCGATGCCCTCTTCGAGGATCTTCGCGCCTTCGTTGACCAGGGCCAGCAGGCAGCGCTCGAGGATTTCCTCCTGGCCGATGCTGCGGCGCTCGAAGCCAAGCTGCTCGGACACCTGCAGCACCAGCGCGTCCACTTCCGGGTCGTGCTCGGCCTGGCGGCTGCCTTCGGCGTAGCGGTAATAGCCCATGCGCGACTTCTGGCCAAAGCGGCCGAGGGCGCAGAGGCGGTTGTCCACCTGCACCGCCGGGTCGTCCTGGCCCTGGCCGGAGAGCTCGCGGGCGCGCCATTCCAGGTCGATGCCGACCACGTCGTACATGCGGAACGGGCCCATGGCGAAGCCGAAGCCCTGCAGGGCGGCGTCCACCTGATGGGGGTAGGCGCCTTCGAGCAGCATCATCCGCGCCTCGCGCACATAGGTAGCAAGCATGCGGTTGCCGATGAAGCCGTCGCAGTTGCCGGCGATGACGCTGACCTTGCCCATGCGCTTGCCCAGCACCAGGGCAGCATCCAGCACCGACTTGGCGGTCTTGGCGCCGCGCACGATCTCCAGCAGCTTCATGATGTGCGCGGGGCTGAAGAAGTGCAGGCCGAGCACCTGTTCCGGGCGTGCGGTGACGGCGGCGATGGCGTCGATATTCAGCGCCGAGGTGTTGCTGGCGAGGATCGCCGACGGCTTCAGCCGGGCGTCCAGCTCGCGGAAGATCTGCTGCTTGAGTTCGAGGTTCTCGTACACCGCCTCGATCACCAGGTCGACATCGGCCAGGGCGTCGTAGTCGGCCACCTGGGTGATGCAGGCGCGGCGGGCGGCGGCCTGGGCCTCGTCGATACGACCCTGGCGCACGTTGTGGGCGTAGGTGTCGGCGACCACGCCCAGCGCCTGCACCAGCATCTGCGGGTTGTTGTCCAGCCACAGCACCTGCACGCCGGCGTTGGCCAGGCTCATGACGATGCCCCGGCCCATGGTGCCGGCACCGATCACGGCGGCTTGTCGAATGTCGTTGGGGCTCTGGGTCATCGCATCGTCCTCTTGTTGTTCTGACAGGGCGCGGGCCTGCGCGCGGGGAAACGAAAATCGCCAGACACCTTAAGGAAGCCGGTACTATTTTTGAAATTTAGTCTTGTGATAGGTCGTATTTCCACGGTGAATATCTCCACGTTCGATCTCAACCTGTTGCGCGTACTCGACGCCCTGCTGCGCGAGCGCAATGTCTCCCGCGCCGCCGAGCGCCTCTCCCTCAGCCAGCCGGCGGTGAGCAACGCCCTCAACCGCCTGCGCGAACTGCTCGGCGACCCGCTGCTGGTACGCGTGGGCCGCAGCATGCAGCCCACCCCCCGGGCGCTGGCCCTGGAGGCGCCGATCCGCACCGCCCTGGCGCAGATCGAGCAGAGCCTTTCCGCCGGCGAGGCCTTCGACCCGGCCAGCAGCCGCCAGCGCTTCAGCATCGCCGTGACCGACTACGTGGAGCTGATCTGCATGACCCGCCTGCTGGAGCGCCTCGCGGTGCTGGCGCCGGGGGTGCAGATCGCCATCAGCCACCTCAGCCCCAGCCTCCCCGCCGAGGCGCTGGACAAGGGCGAGCTGGACCTGGTGCTGGGCCGCTTCCAGAGCATCCCGCCCCGCTTCGCCAGCCGCCGCTGGATGAGCGAAACCCTGCGCCTCACCGCCCGCCGCGACCACCCGCTGCTGCGCGGCGAGCCGGACCTGGAAAACTTCCTCAGGCTACGCCACCTCTGGGTGCATGGCGGCCAGACCAAAGGCATGGTCGACCTGTGGCTCGCCGAGCGCGGCCTGACGCGGCAGATCCTCTACACCACGCCGAACTACCTGCAGGCGGCGCACATCGTCGCCGGCAGTGACCTGGTGGCGGTGCTGCCCACGCAACTGGCCCAGTACTTCGCCCGCCTGCTGCCGCTGGAGCTGCACGAGCTGCCCTTCGCCGTGGGGCCCTTCCACCTGGATGTGGTCAGCGTGCAGGCACGGGAGCGGGACGCGGCGCTGCAGTGGCTGATCGGGCAGATCCTCGAATTGGGCGAACCCGGCTGAGAGTCGACCGACGAACGGTTGCCAGGGCCTTTTCCGCACGTCCGTACCACCTTGCCGATTCACCCTAACGACGCGGATCGCCGGCAGCCCCCATGAACCGGGCGATGCAGGCGCGACGGGAACGCGCGGAGCGAAGCGGCGGGACAGAAGCATGGGGAAAAAGTGCTAGACGATCGGGTCATGGGGCTTATGCGCCATCGGCCTAAAAGCGGGCTTCTCCTGCCCTTAGACTGAAACTCCCAGGCCGAAAAACCAGGGAGAACCCAATGGCTATCGCAATCACACCGACAGGACCGACGCTGTTCACCAACACCCCGCTGCCGCGGACCAATGACCCGCTGGCGATCACCGCCCAGCCTGGCGTCACCACCCAGAACGCCATCGATACCCGTAACGAACGGGCACGTATCGCCCGTGAGGAAGCCCAGCAGCAGTTCGAAGAGAACCAGCAGCTGGCCCGGGAACGGGCGCAGGCGCTGCGGGAAGAGCAGGCCCAGCAGCTCCGTGAGAACGCCGCCGAGACCGCCCGTCTGCAGCAGCAACAGCTCCAGCAGCAGCGGATTGCCGACTACGTCGAAGCCCAGCAGACCGATGACCTAAACCCCAACAACCCGCTGTCCGGGGACTTCATCGCCCGTCAGCGTCTGCAGCTGGACGGCAACCAGCAGGCCTTCACCCAGCCCGACCTGGGCCTGGTGACGCCGCGGCTGGCCAACCAGGCCATCTCCACCTACCAGACCGTGCAGCAGCCCAGCTTCAGTGACCGGGCGCTGGTGGCCTAACCAGGCGATAGGCAGGCCATGGCCCGTGCCTGGTACGGGCCGTGGTGGATCCTTGGGCTGAAGCCCAGGCTACGGATCGAGCTGACGGCTGACCCAGTCGCGCACCTGCGCGTAGGGGTAGTCCTCCAGCGCCGCGAAGCCCGGCAGGTTACGCGCCTTGAGCCGCGTGAAGATCGGCGTGGCGATGCCGCAGAGGAAGCGCGTGAGGCTTTCCGCCCCCGCTTCGCGGCCATCGTACTCGTGCTGGCGTTGGCGGAAGCCATCGCACAGGCCGGCGAAACTGCGCCCCGCCAGGGGTGGCAGGGCGGCGGCCTCGGGAAGCTGCGCCACCTGGCCGCGGCACACCGAGCAATGCCCGCAGGCGGTGGGCGCCTGGCGGTCGCCGAAATAGGCGGCCAGGCGCTGGCTGAGGCAGGTGTCGCTGGCGAACAGTTCCAGCATGGCGTTGATGCGGTTGATCTCGCTGGCTTCCTGGCGCTGGAAATAGCCGTGCAACTCGTCCGCCAGCACCTCGGCCTCCCAGTCGCTGCGCAGCGAGGCGTAGACCTCGGTCATCTGCTTGCTTTCCAGCTCGATCCAGCCGCGCTCCTGGAAGAAATCCAGGGCCTTGACCACCCGTGCGCGCTCGGCCTGGTGCTCGTTGTAGAGCCGGTCGAAATCCACCGTGCTCCAGGTGCGCGCCCGTTGCGAGGTGCTCACCAGCGCCTCGACGAACTGGCGCCGCTCACCCTCGAACTTGGCCACCAGCGCCTCGGGCTCCACCAGGTACTTGAAGCGGTACTCGGCGAAGTAGGCGAACAGCGGCGCGATGATGCCGCGCAGCTCCAGCTGCACCAGCAGGGTCTTCAACGGCAGCTGGCGGATGTTGCTCTGGTCCGACAGCGCATTGAGGGTCAGCTCCCAGCGCCCGCCCTCCCCGGCCGCGCCCTTGAGTTCCTGCAGCACACGGAGAATGCCGTCGCGCTCCGGCGTGTCGCCATAGACGAAGTTCTCCAGCACGCTGAGGCCGTCGCGGTTGGCCAGTACCAGGCATTCCGAGCGCTGGCCGTCGCGCCCGGCACGGCCGATCTCCTGGCTGTAGTTCTCCACCGACTTGGGCAGGTCGTAGTGCACCAGGTTGCGCACGTCGCTCTTGTCGATGCCCATACCGAAGGCGATGGTGGCGACGATCATGTCCACCTGCCCGGCCATGAAGCGCCGCTGCAGCGCCTCGCGGGCCTCATGGCCCATGCCGGCGTGGTAGGCGGCAGCGGAAAGGCCACTGCGCACCAGCGCCTCGGCCACCTGCTCGGCGGTTTTCTGCAGGGTTACGTAGACGATGCCCGGCTGGCCCTTGCGCGGCGCCAGCCACTGCACCAGGCGCTGCATGCGCGCCGGGCCGGCCACCGCCTCGACGGCGAGGTCGAGGTTGCTGCGGTAGAAGCCGGTGGTGACCACGTCCTCGTCGGCGATGGCGAACTTGGCCTGCATGTCGGCGATCACCGCCGGCGTCGCCGTGGCGGTCAGCAGCAGCGCCTGGGGGATGCCGAACTGGCGCTGGTAGTCCGGCAGCTTCAGGTAGTCGGGGCGGAAGTTGTGGCCCCACTCGGAAATGCAGTGGGCCTCGTCCACCACCAGCAGGGAAATCGGCACCTGCTGGATGAAGCCGCGGAAACGCTCGTTCTTCAGGCGCTCCACCGAAATCATCAGGATCTTCAGCTCGCCCGAACGCGCCCGCGCCATGACGGCGGCCGCCTCCTCGCGACTCTGCGCGGAGTCGATGCTGGCGGCGGCGATGCCGTGGCGGTGAAGGAAGGCCAGCTGGTCCTGCATCAGTGCCAGCAGCGGCGAGACCACCAGGGTCAGGTGCGGCAGGTGCAGGGCCGGCAGCTGGTAACACAGCGACTTGCCCGAGCCGGTGGGGAAGATCGCCGCCGTCGAGCGGCCGGCCAGCACCGAGCGGATGGCCGCTTCCTGGCCGGGGCGGAAGGCGTCGTAGCCGAAGGTGGCGGCGAGGGTGTTGCGAGGCATGGCTTCACTCCGTCGAAAGGGGCCGTCGATCATGGCCAGAAGCGCAACGCAGCAGCGCCGCGACAGTGCAGGGCGTCGGCCTGTATGTCCGTAGGATGGCGTAGAGCGCAGCGAAACCCATCATCGCCCGGCCCTGGCATCGCGGCCCGGTTCAGGCGCCGCCGGTGGATGGGAAAAGCGCCATCCACCCTACCCCACCGACTCCGAGCACCCGGGCATTCCCGTGGCGACCAATGAAAAAGCCGCCCGGAGGCGGCTTCTTCTACAACGGGCTCGCTTACAGCTGCGGGCCGGCGTTGCGGATGGCGTCGGAGACGTCGAACTTCTTGAAGTTCTCGATGAACTTCTCGGCCAGGCCCTTGGCGGCTTCGTCGTAGGCAGCCTTGTCAGCCCAGGTGTTGCGCGGGTTGAGCAGGTTGGTCTCGACGCCCGGAACGGCCTTCGGCACGTCCAGGTTGATCAGCGGCAGGTGCTCGGTCTCGGCACCGATCAGAGCGCCGCTCTGGATGGCCGCGATCACGCCACGGGTGGTGGGGATGTTGAAGCGCTTGCCAACGCCGTAGCCACCGCCGGTCCAGCCGGTGTTGACCAGGTACACCTTGGAGCCGAAGCCCTGGATGCGCTTGATCAGCAGCTCGGCGTACTCGCCAGCCGGGCGCGGGAAGAACGGCGCACCGAAGCAGGTGGAGAAGGTCGACTTGATGCCGCCGCCGGAACCCATCTCGGTGGAACCCACCAGGGCGGTGTAGCCGGAGAGGAAGTGGTAGGCAGCCTGCTCGTTGTTGAGGATCGACACGGGCGGCAGCACGCCGGTCAGGTCGCAGGTCAGGAAGATCACCGCGTTCGGCTCGCCGGCACGGTTGGCCTCGACGCGCTTCTCCACCAGCTCCAGCGGGTAGGCCGCGCGGGAGTTCTGGGTCAGGCTGTCGTCGCTGTAGTCGGGCAGGCGGGTTTCAGGGTTGAGCACGACGTTTTCCAGAACGGCGCCGAACTGGATGGCTTTCCAGATCACCGGCTCGTTCTTCTCGGACAGGTCGATGCACTTGGCGTAGCAGCCGCCTTCGATGTTGAACACGGTGCCCACGCCCCAGCCGTGCTCGTCGTCACCGATCAGGTAACGGCTTTCGTCGGCGGACAGGGTGGTCTTGCCGGTACCGGACAGGCCGAAGAACAGGGTGGTGTCGCCGTCTTCGCCAACGTTGGCGGCGCAGTGCATCGGCAGCACGTCTTTTTCCGGCAGCAGGAAGTTCTGCACGGAGAACATGGCTTTCTTCATTTCACCGGCGTAGCGCATGCCGGCGATCAGCACTTTCTTGGCAGCGAAGTTGAGGATCACGCAGCCATCGGAATTGGTGCCATCACGCTCCGGCTCGCAGACGAAGTTCGGGGCATTGATGATCTGCCATTCCTGGCGAGCCTGCGGGTTGTACTGTTCCGGGTTGATGAACAGGCAACGGCCGAACAGGTTGTGCCAGGCGGTTTCGGTGGTCATCTTGACCGCCAGGTAGTGCTCGGGATCGGAACCGACGTGCACGTGGGAAACGAAACGCTCGCGCTCGGTCACATAGGCTTCGACGCGGGTCCACAGGGCATCGAACTTGTCGGCCGGGAACGGACGGTTGATGGCGCCCCAGGCGATCTTGGAGTCTGTGCTCGGCTCCTGGACGATGAAGCGGTCAGCCGGAGAACGGCCGGTGCGGTGACCGGTCCTAACTACCAGCGAACCGTTGGCGGCCAGCTCACCCTCGCCACGGCGAATGGCCTCTTCGACCAGTTGCGCGGCGCTGATATCGGTGTACACGGCGGTATTGGCTTGCGTCATGTGGTTCCCCGTCGGCGAGAGGCCGAGTCCTCCAATCAAATATGTAGTGGGCTATGCGACCCGCTACAGCGAAAAAAGTGCGCCGGATTATGCCAGAGGAACTATGGCTTAGGCGAGATGACTGGACGTAAGGCAGACGATACGGGCGTTTCAGTCAGACCGGGCACCCGGCAGCGCGACTCAGGCACGCGCTCGACCGACGAACGGATAGCTGGAAATGACCAGTCTAGGCGCAACAGTCACGAGCGGAACGACAAGCGCCAAGACGAGGCCAGACGGGCGCTGGCGGAGATATCCACAGGCCCGGGGGGCGCTACGACACACTACAAATTGGTAGGGGACTTATGAAAAGCAGCTAGAAGCCTGAAGCTGGAAGCTTGAAGAAAGAGCAGCGCAGCTTCCAGCTTCCAGCTTCCAGCTTACGATCAGTGTTTTGTGCTGGACGGCGCCGCGCTGCCGCCGCCGGCGAACAGCTGGGCCACGTCGGCGGCGTCGAAGCTGTAGCGCTGGTTGCAGAACTGGCAGTCGATCACCACCGTGCCGCCGTTCTCTTCCAGCAGGGCGTCGGCGTCGGCGTGGCCGAGGCTGACCAGGGCGTTGGCCGAGCGCTGGCGCGAGCAGCTGCAGCGGAAGCTGATGGCGAGGGGGTCGAACAGGCGCACCTGCTCCTCGTGGTAGAGGCGGTGCAGCACGGTTTCGTTGTCCAGGCTCAGCAGTTCCTCAGCGGTGAGGGTGTCGGCCAGGGCGGTGAGGTGCTGCCAGCTGGCGGCACGGGCTTCCGGGTCCTTGAGGCGGTCGGCCGGCAGGGCCTGGAGCAGCATGCCCCGGGCGTTGCGGCCATCGGCGTTGAGCCAGAAGCGGGTCGGCAGCTGTTCGGAGTTGGCGAAGTAGGCCGAGAGGCTTTCCGCCAGGTTGGCGCCTTCCAGGCTGACGATGCCCTGGTAGCGCTGGCCCTGCTTGGGGTCCACGGTGAGGGTCAGCACGCCTTCGGGCATCAGCTCGTGCAGGCCGGCTCCGGCCACCACCTGTTCGGCGTGGTAGCGGGCGATGCCGCGCAGTTCGCGTTCACTGGAGCATTCCACCATCAGCAGCGGCACGGCGCCGGAAGAGCGCGCCTGGAGCACCAGCAGGCCGTCGAATTTCAGCGTGCCCACCAGCAGCGAGGCGGCGGCGAGCATTTCGCCGAGCAGCTGCGCCACCGGCTCCGGGTAGGGGTGCTTGGCCAGCACGTGGGCGTAGCTCTCGCCGAGGGAGGCCATTTCGCCGCGCACGTCGGTATCGTCGAAAAGGAAGCGCTGGGTGTTATCGGACATGACGGACTCGCTGCGTCTGGGGGCCTGCTCGGCCGAAAGGCTGGCGATTTTAGGTGCAAACCCCCGAGGCGACCAAGCGCCGGTTGTCTACCGGCCCCATGGCGGCTCAATCCTCGACAAAGTCACCGGAGCCGCCGCGCAGGTAGTGGATCTGCCGGCGCTGCTTCTTGGTCGGCCGGCCTTCGGTCTGCACGCCCAGGGCGCCGGCCTTGCGCATGGCGGCTGCCTCTTCGCGGCGGCGCACGCTGTCGGCGGTCTCCTCATAGAGGGTCTGCGCCTCGGGCGCGCCACGGCGCACCACGGACAGCGCGCGAACCACCACTGTGCGCTCATCGAAGCCGGTGCGGATCACGTACTCGTCACCGATGCGTGGCTCCTTGCCCGGCTTGCAGCGGTCACCCCGGTGGTGGACCTTGCCGCCGTCGATGGCTTCCTTGGCCAGGGCGCGGGTCTTGTAGAAGCGCGCCGCCCACAGCCATTTGTCGAGGCGTACCTTGTCGTCGTCTTTGTCGCTCATGCCACGGTTTCCATGCTGGCAGGCTGCACTGGCTCGCAACCTGAAAATTTGCGTCCCGGGCGCACGCCGGGCCGGATGCAGTTGTCACAAGGGGCAACTAGAATGCCGACAACTTTAGCGGAAAGCCTGCATTGAAGACTTTCGACCAACTCTCCGTGATCGGCCTGCGTGAATGGATAGCCCTGCCGGAACTCGGCATGGTCGGCCTGCGCGCCAAGATCGACACCGGGGCCAGCACCTCCACCCTGCATGCCAGCGACATCGTGCCCTTCGAGCGCGACGGCGAGCGCTGGGTGCGCTTCACCGCGCACCTCGGCACGCTGGTGCAACGGCGCCACCGCTGCGAGGCGCAGGTGGTGTCGGTGAAGACCATCAAAAGCTCCAACGGCCAGGCCCAGAGCCGCTACGTGATCAGCACCACGGTCGCCCTGGGCGATCGCGCCTGGCCGATCGAGTTCACCCTGGCCTGCCGCAAGACCATGCGCTATCGCGTGCTGATCGGTTCCAAAGCCCTGGTGGACGGCCAACTGGTGGTCAACCCGGCCCTTAGCTACGTACAGGACAAGCCGACCCTACCGGCCTTCGACTCCCTTCCAGGTGCCCAATGAGAATTGCCGTTCTGTCGCGCAACCCGCGTCTCTATTCGACCCGTCGCCTGGTGGAAGCCGGCCAGCAGCGCGGGCATGAGATCCAGGTGATCGACACCCTGCGTGCGTACATGAACATCGCCAGCCACAAACCGCAGATCCACTACCGCGGCCAGCCCCTGGAAGGCTTCGATGCGGTGATCCCGCGTATCGGCGCCTCGGTGACCTTCTACGGCTGCGCCGTGCTGCGCCAGTTCGAGATGATGGGCGTGTTCCCGCTCAACGAATCGGTGGCCATCAGCCGCTCGCGGGACAAGCTGCGCTCCCTGCAACTGCTCTCGCGCAAGGGTATCGGCCTGCCGGTGACCGGCTTCGCCCACTCCCCCGACGACATCCCCGACCTGATCCGCATGGTCAACGGCGCCCCGCTGGTGATCAAGGTGCTGGAAGGCACCCAGGGCATAGGCGTGGTGCTGTGCGAGACGGAAAAGGCGGCGGAATCGGTGATCGAGGCCTTCATGGGCCTGAAGCAGAACATCATGGTGCAGGAATACATACGCGAGGCCGGCGGCGCCGACATCCGCTGCTTCGTGGTGGGCGACAAGGTCATCGCCTCGATGAAGCGCCAGGCCAAGCCGGGCGAATTCCGCTCCAACCTGCACCGTGGCGGCAGCGCCAGCCTGATCAAGATCACCCCGGAAGAACGCATGACCGCCATCCGCGCCGCCAAGGTCATGGGCCTGTCGGTGGCCGGCGTCGACATCCTGCGCTCCAACCACGGCCCGCTGGTGATGGAGGTGAACTCCTCCCCCGGCCTGGAAGGCATCGAAGTGACCACCGGCAAGGACGTCGCCGGGATCATCATCGAGCACCTGGAAAAACACGCCGGCCCCAATATGACCCGCACCAAGGGTAAGGGCTGAGCCCGTCCCGCCGGGTTGCACCCGACCTACCCGGTGCGCTCCCGTAGGGCGGGTGAAACCCGCGAATCCCCAATCACATGGCAACTGTAGATACCGTCTTGATCCCTAGTGAGCAAGGGCCAGTTTTACGTCGTACGGCTGGCCCGATTTCAAGACGCCATAAGCGATGTTCAGCAGCTTACGCATCGCTGCGCAGATGATCTGCATGCCGGTCTTGCCCTTGGCTCTGAGGCGTTCTCTCATCGCTTTGATCGCCCCGTTGTGCTGCAGGGCGCAAACRGCAGGCATGTACAGCCCAGCACGCAGCCGCGATGAGCCCATCTTGGAAATGCGGGTCTGCCCCCGGTACTTACCAGACTCCTGCAAACGCGGGTTGAGCCCGGCAAAGGCGGTAATCGCGCGGCTGCTGGTGAAGCGATGAGGGTCGCCCAGCTCCGCCAGGATCAGGGCGGCTGTCTTGTCCGCGATGCCATCGATGCTGGTCAACAGATCACGTTTACCGCGCAGATCCGGGTCATTGTCGATGTGGTCATTGATGGCCTTGAGGGTTTCCTCGATCTGTTGCTCGATGTGCCGCAACACTGAGCGGATCGACTCCTGCACGCTGGTATCGGCCACCTCCAGGCGATTGCTCTCCATCTGCTGGATTTCCTGCAGATCCGCCAGGCGCCGCATCAGTGCTTTCAGGCGCCGTATGGCGCGAGGTTCAGGCTGCCAGGGCCGTAGCTCGTCTTGGTGGCGCTCGCCGTATTCGGCGATCAGCTTGGCGTCGACCTTGTCAGTTTTCACGCGCTGCAGCTGACTGCGGGCGTAGTGAGCGATTTGCGCTGGGTTGAGGACGCAGACCCGATAGTTCTGCTCCAGCAGCCATTCGGCCAGGGCTTCATGGTGGATGCCGGTGGCTTCCATCACGACCCAGACACCCGCCTCGCTGTGCTTGTTCAGCCACTCCTGCAGCGTGCGAAAGCCCGCCTCGCTGTTGGCCAACTTGGCCTTGGTGCGGTACTTGCCGTTCGCCTGCAGGGTGGCGATATCRAACGTGTGCTTSGCAATGTCGAYACCAATGACACTGGGCATGTRWGCTCCTCCTGATCTTTTCAGACACGATCATCACTGCACCCGGCCCAACCTTGTGAATGCGAGCTCTGGGCTCAAGATACCGTTCGGGCTGTTCGAGTGAGTGTGGAGGGGCGGAGCACTATCTACGTCGCAGGCTCAGGGCCTAAGGGTGGACACGACTTCCAGCCCCTCCCCCGATGATCAGTCGGGAACTATTACCCCTGAAGGGGTAGTTAGTCGAGATACAAGGGTGGACGTCGCTCTTCACGTCCACCAATGGGGTCGCACCCAGCACATCCCGCCATACGCCGAGCCCATCCAGCGCCCACGCGAAAGCCTGCGGGTTTCACCCGACCTACAGGAGCATCAGGGGGTCGTTGCGCTGAAACAGGCTCCGCCCCCGGCCGGGAGCGGAGCCGCACCCATCAATGGGTGGTGGTTTCGCCGGCCGCTTTCTTCGCCAGGTAGTGGGCGAACAGCTGGTTGGCGTTGCCCAGGGAGATCAGGTGGGCGTAGATCCAGCCGAGGAAGCCGGATTTGTGCAGGTCCAGCACCTTGTCGTCGGAGAGGGCCAGGAAGCGCTCCTCGTCCACCGCCAGGAAGTCGCTGAGCACGAAGCTCTCGCCATTGCTGTGGCTGAGCTTGAGGCTGCGGGTGGAGAGCAGTTCCAGCTCGTTGAGCTTGTCGACGAAGCGGCGGGTGCGCTCCATCTCGGTGGTGAAGTTCTGCAGGAACTGGATCATCTCTTCGAGGAAGGGGCTGTTGTGGCCTTCTTCGTCGAACAGCTCGCGGCCCTCTTCCTCGTTCCAGCCCGAGTAGGCGGCGTCGAAGCAGACGGTGAAGTTCTCCGCACTGCCCTGGGCCAGGACGAAGGGATAGCGACGCACGAAGGCCGGGATGTAGCAGTTCTCCTGCCACAGGTGGTTGGCGTCGACGTAGCCGTTGTGGCCGGCCTTCAGGCCCAGCAGCGCGATGGGGACGGCCTGGGCACCCTCGCCGATGAACACGATCGGGTAGTGGCGCGACGCCTGGAAGAACTCCAGGCCCGCCAGGGGCACCAGGTGGGTGCTGGAAGCGAATTCGCTGTTCTGGAGGCTGGCGAGTTTCAGCGAGCGGTGCTCCTCGCGGTTCAGCGCCTTGATTTCCTTGTACAGCAGCAGCGTGGTCATTACGTGGGTCTCCTGAGAAAAACGATTAACGGATGACGATCTGCGCCAGGACCTGTCCGCTGTCCTGATCGGGCACCACATCCTTGAGGGTATTGGCCGCCACCAGGCTGATGCTCAGGTGGCGACCCCAGTTGAAGTTAAGACCAGCGCCGACGCTTTGCAGCGCCGGCCCCGCATGTCCGGGCATCCCTGCATGCGGGAACAGGCTCAAGGCGCGCGCTGCCGCAGCCAGTCGAGGAAGGCCGCCTCATCCAGCGGCGGGCTGAAGTGGTAGCCCTGGCCGAGGGCGCAGCCCAGGGCGCGCAGGCTGTGGTACTGGCCCCGGGCTTCGATGCCTTCGGCCACGCATTCCAGGCCGAGGTTGTGGCCGATGGCGAGGATGGTGTCCACCAGCGCGGCGTCGCTGCCCGCCAGTTCCAGGCCTTCGACGAAGCTGCGGTCGATCTTCAGGCGGTCCAAGGGCAGGCGCTTGAGGTAGGTGAGCGAGGAATAGCCGGTGCCGAAGTCGTCGATGGCGAAGCGCACGCCCAGGCGCTTGAGCGCCTGCATGGCGGCGATGCACTGCTCGACGTCTTCCAGCAGGCTGCCTTCGGTGATTTCCAGCTCCAGGCGCTGGGCCGGCACGCCGTGGCGCTGCAGGCAGTCGCTGACCCGGGCGACGAAATCACCCTGGCGCAGGTCGCGAGGGCTGACGTTGATCGCCATCACCAGCTCGGGCCACTGCGGCAGCCACTGGGCCAGGCTGGCGCAGGCGCGGTCAAGCACCCAGTCGCTGAGTTCGAGGATCAGCCCGGTCTCTTCGGCCAGGGCGATGAACTGGCTCGGCGGCACCACGCCCCGGGTGGGGTTGCGCCAGCGCAGCAGGGCCTCGGCGCCCACCACGCGCTCGTCGGCGAGGGACAGCTGCGGCTGGAATTCGAGGAACAGCTGGCCCCGGGCGACGGCCTGGCGCAGCTCGCTTTGCAGCTGCAGGCGCTGGTCGATGGCGGCCTGCATGGCCGGGGCGAAGAAGTGCAGCGCATTGCGGCCGCCCTGCTTGGCCCGGTACATGGCGGTGTCGGCCTGCTTGAGGACATCCGCCGCACCCTGGCGCTCGAAGGGGTGCAGGGCGATGCCGATGCTGGCGCTGACCGACAGCTCGTGCTCGCCGATGCGGTAGCTGCCGTGCAGGCTGTGGAGCAGCTTGGTGCCCACTTCGGCGGCGTATTCGGCGGTCTGTTCGGGGCTGTCGGCCAGGGCTTCGAGCAGCACCACGAATTCGTCGCCGCCCAGGCGTGCCAGGGTGTCTTCGGCCCGCAGGCAGCTGGCCAGGCGCGCGGTGACTTCACGCAGCAGGGCATCGCCCACCGGGTGGCCGAGGCTGTCGTTGACGGTCTTGAAGTGGTCCAGGTCGATGAACAGCAGCGAGCCGTAGCGGCCTTCGCGCACCTCGCGGGCCATGGCGTGCTGCAGGCGGTCGAGCAGCAGGCGGCGGTTGGGCAACCCGGTGAGTTCGTCGCTATAGGCCAGGCGTTCGATCTCGCGCTGGTAGCGCTGGCGCTCGGAAATGTCGGTGATGCTCAGGCGGATCAACGGCGCGCCGCCACCCGGCAGGCGCACCAGGCGCACTTCGCAGGGGCGCACGCGGCCAGCGACATCGCGCATCAGCCACTCGAACACCGGCGCCTCGCCGGCCAGCGCGGCCTGTGCGTAGGCGTGCCCGACATCCCGCGAGGGGCGGCCATCGGCCTGCAGCAGCGGGCTGAAGCTGGTGGGCATGCGCCCCATCAGCTCCTCGCGGGGCAGGCCGTAGAGGCGTGCGGCGTTTTCGTTGGCTTCGGTGATGCCGCGCTCGACGTCGAACACCAGGATCGCCTCGGGGGCGTGCTCCACCAGGATGCGGTAGCGCGCCTCGGCCTCGCGGCGGGCGCTGACGTCTTCCACCAGGGCCAGCAGCGCATGGAGACGGCCGTCGGCGTCCCGCACGGCGCGGACGTTGATGCGGGTGTAGATGACGCTCTCGTCGGGCCGCAGGAAGCGTTTGTCCAGCTCGTAGCCGTCGCGCTGGCCGCTGCGCACCTGGTGCAGCAGGGCCAGCTCGGCGCCACGGTCGTCGGGGTGGGTGATGCTCAGCCAGTCGGCGCCCTGGAGCATTTCGCGGGAGCGGCCGAGGATGCTGCACAGCTTGAAGTTGACCTCTTCCCAGCAGTGCTCGGGCGAGCACAGGGCCATGCCGATCAGCGGCGCCTCGAAGAACAGGTGCAGGCGCTCGTCGCGCTCACGCTGGCGGCGCTCGGCGCGCTTCAGCTCGGTGAGGTCCTGGACCGCGCCGTAGATGCGGATCACCTGCTCGCCGTCGTGCTCGGCCAGGCCCTTGAGGCGCACCCAGCGGTAGATGCTCTTGGCGGTGACGATGCGCAGTTCGATGTCGAAGGGGTCGGCGGTGCGCAGCACATGGTCGAGGGTGGCCTGGGCGCGGGCGCGACTGTCCTCGTCGAAGTAGTTCATCGCCTGTTCCAGGTTGGGCGCGCCGCCCACGGGGTCCAGGTCGTAGATGCGGAAGGTGCCTTCGCTCCAGAACATCTGCTCGCCGGGCAGCTCCAGCACCCAGCCGCCGATGTCGGCGATGGCTTCGGTCTGGCTCAGCAGGTGGGTCTGGCGCAGCAGTTCCTCGCGGCGCACGCCCAACTCCTCGGCGAGCATCTCGCGGCGGCTGACGTCGTGCTGCAGGGCGACGAAGTGGCTGATGCCATGGTCGTCGTGCATCGGCGCCAGGGTCACTTCGTTCCAGAACAGGCTGCCGTCCTTGCGGTAGTTGCGCAGCACCACCTGACAAGGCTCGCCACGCCGGATGGCGGCCAGCAGGCGCGGCAGGTCGGGCTGGTTGCGGTCATGGCCGACCAGGAAGCGGCAGTTGCGCCCCAGCACCTCCTTGCGGCTGTAGCCGGTGATGCGCTGGAAGGCCGGGTTGCAGTACGTCAGGGGAAAATCAGGCTGGCGCGCGTCGACGATGATCACCCCCAGCGGGCTGGCTTCCAGGGCCAGGCTGTTCAGCGCCAGGGCTTGCTGCATCTCGTTGCGGCGGCGCAGCTCCAGGCGCAGGTCGCTGAGGGAGCGGCCCACCAGCAGGGTGGAGACCATCAGCAGCAGCACGCTGAGGTGCAGTTCGATGCGCTGCGGCTCCAGCCACTGCGGCGCCTCGCCCAGCTCGCGGAGGATCGGCAGGGCGAGCACGGTGGCGGTGGTCAGGCCGGCGCCGCACAGGGCGCCGGGGAAGCCCCAGACCAGCGCCAGGCTGAGCATCACCAGGCCGATCAGCGGCAGGGTCAGCAGCAGCGGCATCACCGCGATGGCCAGCGGCAGGGCGATACACAACACCAGCAGCACCGGCCAGGGCGGCAGCCTGAGCATCGATTCGGGCAGCCGCGAGTAAGTGCCCAGGGCGCAGCGCCGACGGCGCAACCAGGGCGTCAGGTAGGTGAGCAGCGGCAGGGCGATGACCAGGGTGGTGAGGCTGTCGCCCAGCCACATCAGCAGGCTGGCGGTGCCCCAGGCTTCGGGCTTGATCACCCCGGTGAGCAGAAGACTGCCCTGCACCCCGGTGGACACCAGGGTCACCGGCACCAGCACGCCGAGCAGCATGAAGCGCAGCAGGCTGGAGAAATCCGCCAGGGCGACATCGAAGCGCGACGACCGCAGGAGCAGCCAGCCGACGGCGATGCTGAGGGTTTCGGGCAGGGCGTAGAAGGGCGCGAGGCGCCAGTCCAGCCCCCACAGCGGCGCGCTCAGCGCGGCGTTGAGAAAGACCGCGAGCAATACCCGGGGGCCCCACCACAGGCAACCCACCAGGCCCAGGGAAAATGGCAGGTACCAGAGCGCCACGCCGCCGGAAACCTGAGTGCCCAGGGAGAGCCAGGTGGCGATGTGCAGCAACGGGAGTGACGACCACCAGGTCCAGTTGGGCAAGCGGGCTTGAGCGGCGGGCATTGTGACCTCATGTCTACGCGCGCTAGAGGATAGTCCAGGGCGCCTAGAGTACGTGGGTCAAGGCAAAGTGACACTATGCAAACGCAAGCGCCGACCGCCGCCTGACGGAAGGCGCGGCCGGCGGCGCAGAGGCCCCGGCCGCCTGTGCCGGGGCGCGGTGATCAGGCGGCGTCGCGGGGCAGCAGCAGGCCGATGGGCAGGCACACGCGGGCTTCAAGGCCGCCGCCGGAGCGGTTGCGCAACTCGACGCTGCCGCCGTGCAGCGCGGCGATGCGCTTGACGATGGCCAGGCCCAGGCCGGTGCCCTTGCCGCCACGGGCGCGGTCGCCGCGGATGAAGGGGTTGAAGATGTCGCCCAGCTCCGCCGGGTCGATGCCCTGGCCGCGGTCGAGGACACTGAGGACGATATAGGGCGCGGTGTGATCACCCGCCACGAACGCCGCCACTTCGACGCCGTTGCCGCCATATCGCAGCGCGTTCTCGATCAGGTTCACCAGCAGGCGCTTGATCGACACGCGCCGCAGCGGGAACGGCGGCAGCGGTTCCAGGCACAGGCGCACGCGCTCCTCGTGCTGGTTGTAGGGCGCCACCACCTCGCGCACCAGCTCGCCCAGGTCGAGTTCTTCCTGGCGCTCGTCGCGGCCGTCGCGAATGAAGGCGAGGAACTGGTCGAGGATGGCGTCCATGTCCTCGATGTCGCGGACCATGTCCTCGGTCAGCTCGCTGTCGCTGCTCATCAGCTCCAGGGACAGGCGCAACCGCGTCAACGGGGTGCGCAGGTCGTGGGAGACGCCGGCCAGCATCAGCTCGCGCTCGCGGGCGGCCTGCTCGACGTCCTCGGCCATCTGGTTGAAGGCGCGGTAGACCTCGGTCATCTCGCTGGGGGTATCGCTCACCGGCAGGCGCACGCTGCGACCCTGGCCGAGCTGGCGGGCGGCGAACACCAGGCGCTTGAGCGGGGCGTTGAGCTGGCGCACGAAGATCCAGGCGGCGGCGGTGGACAGCAGGCCGATGCCGAGGAACCAGCCGAGCACGCTCCAGATGCGCTGCCCGCGCAAGGGGTGTGGATACAGCGGGATGCGCACCCAGTCCGGGCCCAGCGCCGGGGCCTGGACCCAGAGCGCCGGCGGGCTCTTGGCGCGCAGGCGCACCTCGGTTTCGGGGCCGAGCTCGGTCTGCATCTGCCGCTCGAAGATTTCGCTGTAGGGCCAGTGCTGCTCGCTGGGCGGCACGGCGTCGCTGGTCACCCGCTTGAGGCCGGCGGCCTTGGCCAGGTCGTCCCGCTCGGACTCGCTGGCCGCCCAGTAGGCGCGCAGGGTCAGGGCCGCGCCGTGGCTGTACTGGCGATCCACGAGGACGTCCTCGTTCATCATCAGGTAGACCAGGGTCAGGGCCTTGGAAAACAGCACGACGATGAGCACCAGCCAGAGGGTGCGGGAGAAGAAACTCTGCGGGAACCAGTACGGCGCTTTCATCGGGTTTTCCGGGCAGGAGGCTCAGGCGCCTTGCACAGCAGTGCCGCGCCCGGGGATACGGGCGCAGCGGGGTGGGTCACTTGTTGCCGTCGGGCACGAACACGTAGCCGACGCCCCAGACGGTCTGGATATAGCGGGGCTTGGACGGGTCGGGCTCGATCAACCGGCGCAGGCGGGAGATCTGCACGTCGATGGAGCGCTCCAGGGCGTCCCATTCGCGGCCACGGGCCAGGTTCATCAGCTTGTCGCGGGTCAGCGGCTCGCGGGCGTGCTGGACCAGGGCCTTGAGCACGGCGAACTCGCCGGTGGTGAGCATGTGCACGTCCTCGCCCCTCTTCAGCTCGCGGGTGGCCAGGGACAGCTCGTACTCGCCGAAGCTCACGCTCTCGTCGGCAGCGGCGGGAGCGCCGGGCACCTGAGGTGCCTGGCGGCGCAGCACGGCCTTGATCCGCGCCAGCAGCTCGCGAGGGTTGAACGGCTTGGCCAGATAGTCGTCGGCGCCCAGTTCCAGGCCCTGGATACGGCTGGACTCGTCGCCCTTGGCGGTGAGCATGATGATCGGCACCTGGTTGTTCGATGCGCG
Organism: Pseudomonas sp. zfem005; assembly: GCF_032621735.1. NCBI lineage: Bacteria > Pseudomonadati > Pseudomonadota > Gammaproteobacteria > Pseudomonadales > Pseudomonadaceae > Pseudomonas > Pseudomonas sp. zfem005. The sequence goes on from NZ_JAVYJE010000015.1 coordinate 125,151, forward strand.
CAGGCGGCGGCAGGCGGACAGGCCGTCCTCGCCGGGCAGCATCAGGTCCAGGACCACGAGGTTGAACAGCTCGCGGGCCAGCAGGCGGTCCATCTGTTCGACGTTTTCCACCGCGCGCACGCGGTAGCCCTGCTCCTCGAAAAAGCGCTCGAGCAAACGACGCAGACGCGCGTCGTCGTCGACGATCAGGATCTTTTCGCCCTCGGCATTGGGGATGCTGCTCATGTTCTCTCCTGGTTTCTCAAGCGCGGCATTATTACTCAGCGCCGGTGTCGCGCGGCTCGACCATTGTTAGCAGATTTTTCCCCGAACGGTGCCCTGGCCAACGCAACGGGGTGTTTATAATGCGCCGCTTGTTTCCCGGCCGAGGCCAGGCCCGGCCGGTCTTTCGTTGGTCATCAGGTGTGTCTTTTTCATATGGAAAGCATCAACAACCGAATCGCTGAAGAGCTGGGCGTGCGCCCGCAACAAGTCGCCGCTGCCGTTGCCCTGCTCGATGAAGGCTCCACCGTTCCCTTCATCGCCCGCTACCGCAAGGAAGTCACCGGCAGCCTGGACGACACCCAGCTGCGCAACCTGGAAGAGCGCCTGCGCTACCTGCGCGAGCTGGAGGACCGCCGTGGCGCGATCCTCGCCAGCATCGAGGAACAGGGCAAGCTGACCCCGGAACTGGCCCGCGAAATCAAGCTGGCCGACACCAAGACCCGCCTCGAAGACCTTTACCTGCCGTACAAGCAGAAGCGCCGCACCAAGGGCCAGATCGCCCTGGAAGCCGGCCTCGGCGAGCTGGCCGACGCGCTCTTCGCCGACCCGACCCTGGCGCCGGAAACCGAAGCCGCACGCTTCATCGATGCCGAAAAGGGCTTCGCCGACACCAAGGCGGTGCTCGAAGGCGCCAAGTACATCCTCATGGAGCGCTTCGCCGAAGACGCCACCCTGCTGGCCAGCCTGCGCAGCTTCCTCAAGGACAACGCCACCCTCACCGCCCGCCTGGTGGCCGGCAAGGAACAGGAAGGCGCCAAGTTCAGCGACTACTTCGAGCACGACGAGGCCCTCAAGGGCGCGCCGTCGCACCGTGCGCTGGCGATCTTCCGTGGCCGCAACGAGGGCGTGCTCAGCGTCGCCCTGAAGGTCGGCGACGAGCTGCCGGGCACCATGCACCCCTGCGAAGTGATGATCGGCGAGCGCTTCGGCGTGAAGGACCAGGCCCGCGCCGCTGACAAATGGCTGGGCGAGGTGGTGCGCTGGACCTGGAAGGTCAAGCTCTACACCCACCTGGAAACCGACCTGCTGGGCGAACTGCGCGAAGGCGCGGAGACCGAGGCGATCAACGTCTTCGCCCGCAACCTGCACGACCTGCTGCTGGCCGCCCCGGCCGGCCCGCGCGCCACCCTGGGCCTGGACCCGGGCCTGCGCACCGGCTGCAAGGTCGCCGTGGTCGACGCCACCGGCAAGCTGCTGGAAACCGCCACCGTCTACCCCCACGTGCCGCACAACAAGTGGGATGACACCCTGGCCACCCTGGCCAAGCTCTGCGCCAAGCACGGCGTGGACCTGATCGCCATCGGCAACGGCACCGCCAGCCGCGAGACCGACAAGCTGGCCGGCGAGCTGATCAGCAAGATGCCGGGCCTGAAGATGACCAAGATCATGGTCAGCGAAGCCGGCGCCTCGGTGTACTCGGCCTCGGAACTGGCCGCCAAGGAATTCCCCGACCTGGACGTGTCCCTGCGGGGCGCCGTGTCCATCGCCCGCCGCCTGCAGGACCCCCTGGCCGAGCTGGTGAAGATCGAGCCCAAGTCCATCGGCGTCGGCCAGTACCAGCACGACGTGTCCCAGCTGCAGCTGGCGCGCAGCCTGGACGCGGTGGTGGAAGACTGCGTGAACGCCGTGGGCGTGGACGTGAACACCGCCTCCGCCGCCCTGCTGGCGCGCATCTCCGGCCTCAACGCGACCCTGGCGCAGAACATCGTCGCCCACCGCGACGCCAACGGCGCCTTCAAGACCCGCGAGGAGCTGAAGAACGTCAGCCGCCTGGGCGAGAAGACCTACGTGCTGGCCGCCGGCTTCCTCCGCGTGATGAACGGCGACAACCCGCTGGACGCCTCCGCGGTGCACCCGGAAACCTACCCGCTGGTGCAGCGCATCGCCGCCGACACCGGCCGCGACATCCGCTCGCTGATCGGCGATTCGGGCTTCCTCAAGCGCCTCGACCCGGCCACGTTCACCGACGAGACCTTCGGCCTGCCGACCGTCACCGACATCCTCAAGGAACTGGACAAGCCCGGCCGCGACCCGCGTCCCGAGTTCAAGACCGCCGAGTTCCAGGAAGGCGTCGAGAGCCTCAAGGACCTCAAGCCCGGCATGGTGCTGGAAGGCGTGGTGACCAACGTCACCAACTTCGGCGCCTTCGTCGACATCGGCGTCCACCAGGACGGCCTGGTGCACATCTCCGCGCTGTCGGAGAAGTTCGTCAAGGACCCGTACGAAGTGGTCAAGGCCGGCGACATCGTCAAGGTCAAGGTCATGGAAGTGGACATCCCGCGTAACCGCGTCGGCCTGTCCATGCGCATGAGCGACACCCCCGGCGAGAAGGTCGATGGCCCGCGCGGCGGCGGTCGTCCCCAGGGCGGCCAGCGTGCGGATCGCGGCGCACCGCGCCAGCAGCAACAGGCGGCGCCGACGAACAACGCCATGGCCTCGCTGTTCGCCAACGCCAAGCAGATCAAGAAGAAGTGAGCTGAGATGGAAATCTCCGACCTGCACACCGCCAGCGCCTACAGCAAGCTGCTGGGCATCGAACCGGTCAGCCTGGGCGACGGCGTCGCCGAGGCGCGCCTGTCCATGGGCGAGCACCTGCGCAATCGCGGCCAGGTGATGCACGGCGGAGCCATCTTCTCGCTGCTCGATATCGCCATGGGCCTGGCCTGCACCAGCGTCCATGGTTTCGAGCGGCGCAGCGCCACCATCGAATGCAAGATCAACTACATCCGTCCCGTGGCCGAGGGTGACATCCTCTGCCGCGCGCGGGTAGTGCACGCCGGCTCGCGGACCCTGGTGGTCGAAGCCGATGTGCTGCAGGGCGACAAGCTGGTCGCTAAAGGGCAAGGCACCTTCGCCCAGCTGTAAGCGCCAGGACGGCGAGGCTCTATTCTGGACAAAGCGACAACGCAGTCATGTCCGCCCCTTGTAGACCGACCAGTCCACCCTCATATTGGGGCGACTGTCCCTGGGACCCACAGGATTCCAAATTGAGCGACCTTCTCTCCCGCCGCCTGGCATTGCTGGGCGAGCGTGCCCACCTGTCCCTGCTGACCCAGTGCCTGCACGGTATCGAACGCGAATGCCTGCGCGTCGAAGACAACGGCCAGTTGGCCCTGACGCCGCACCCGGTGGCCGTCGGTTCGGCCCTGACCAACCCGCAGATCACCACCGACTATTCCGAGTCGCTGCTGGAGTTCATCACCCCCACCGAGCACGACCCGGCCGACACCCTGGCGGACCTGGAGAAGATCCATCGCTTCACCTACCAGAAGCTCGACGGGGAGCTGCTGTGGAGCGCCTCGATGCCCGGCCGCCTGCCCAGCGAGGAGATCATCCCGATCGCCCGCTACGGCACCTCGCCCATCGGCCGCCTGAAGTACGTCTACCGCCGCGGCCTGGCCGTGCGCTACGGCAAGACCATGCAGTGCATCGCCGGCATCCACTACAACTTCTCCCTGCCCGAAGCCCTGTGGCCCCTGCTCAAGGAAGCCGAAGGCGACGAGCATAGCGACCGCGACTTCCAGTCGGCGCGCTACATCGCGATGATCCGCAACTTCCGCCGCTACAGCTGGTTGCTGATGTACCTGTTCGGCGCGGCGCCGGCGCTGGACCAGAACTTCCTCCGTGGCCGCCCCCACGACCTCGACCGCCTCGACGCCGACACCCTGTTCCTGCCCTGGGCCACCAGCCTGCGCATGAGCGACCTGGGCTACCAGAACAACGCCCAGTCCGGCCTCACGCCCTGCTACAACAACCTCGACAGCTACCTGTCGAGCCTGCGCCAGGCGGTGTCCACGCCCTACCCGCCCTATGCCGAGATCGGCACCAAGCGCGACGGCGAATGGGTGCAGCTGAACACCAACGTGATCCAGATCGAGAACGAGTACTACTCGTCGATCCGCCCGAAGCGCGTCACCTACACCGGCGAGCGCCCGATCCAGGCACTGATGGCCCGTGGCGTGCAGTACGTCGAAGTGCGCTGCCTGGATATCAACCCCTTCCTGCCCCTGGGCATCGACCTGGAAGAGTCGCGTTTCCTCGACGCCTTCCTGCTGTTCTGCGCCCTGCAGGACAGCCCGCCCCTGGCCGGCGGCGAATGCCGCGACTGCACCGACAACTTCCAGCGCGTGGTCAAGGAAGGTCGCCGCCCCGGCCTGCACCTGCAGCGCAACGGCCAGGAAATCGGCCTCCAGGAATGGGCTGGCGAGCTGCTCGACCAGATCGCCCGCACCGCCGACCTGCTGGACCGCGCCCAGGGCGGCCAGGCCCACGCCGAAGCCCTCGCGGCCCAGCGCCCCAAGGTCGCCGACGCCAACCTCACGCCCTCGGCCCGGGTGCTGGCCGAACTGCGCGAGCGCGGCGAGAGCTTCAGCGAGTTCGCCCTGCGCTACAGCCGGCAGCACGCCGAGTACTTCCGCGCCGAGACCCTGGCCCCGGACGACCAGGAACGCCTGGAAACCATGGCGCGCCAGTCCCTGGAAGAGCAGGCGCGCCTGGAAGCCGAGCCCGATGTCGACTTCGACACCTTCGTCGCCGCCTACCAGGCCAGCATCCTCGGCTTGCTGAGCAACTGACGCGGTCCCTGCCGCTCCCGGGCTGAAGCCCGGGCTACGGTAGGTTGGCGCCGAGCGCAGCGAGGCCCAACGGTGGCAAGCACAACCCCGCTCGTTGGGCTTCGTACCTCAGCCCAACCTACGGATTGCAGCGGCGCCGAAACCACCCGCGAACCCAGACGCCCCAAAAAGGCGCGGCCTGTCACAAAACCGACAAGCTGGGGCTCCAACGGGGACAGGCGGCCACCCGCGCCGGAAAACCGGCAGCTAGCATGAGCACATATCCAGAGCCTGCGAGCTTTGCCCATGGCGCCCCCAGACGCCCATCCCAAAGACAGCCAGCAATGGAGCCTGGAAAGCCTCAACAAGGCTTACCAACAAGGCTACATGGCGGGCCTCACCGGCCAGACCATCAACCAGCAGCCCTACCCCGCCGAAGTTCTCGCCGCGGCCTGGGAAGCCGGTTGGGACGACGGCCACGACCAGTACGAGCTGCAGCGTCCCTCGCGGATCGCCTGAATCAGTCCTCGCGAAAAGCCGCGTCCAGCGGAACCCGATAACCCGTCGCCAGCCGGTTGGTCTCATTGGCCATGCCGATCACCGCCTGCAGTTCGCCGAACATTTCCTCAGTCATCCCCGCCTTGCGCGCCGCCGCCGTGTGCGAGCCGATGCAGTAGGCGCAATTGTTGGTGACGCTGACGGCCACGTAGAGCAGCTCCTTGGTCAGCGGGTCCAGCGCGCCGGGGGCCATCACCTGCTTCAGGCTCTCCCAGGTGCGACGCAGGTTGTCCGGGTGCTGGGCCAGGGCCTTCCAGAAGTTGTTCACCTGGTCGACCTTGCGCGTGGCCATGATGTCGTCATAGACGGCGCGTACTTCCGGACTGGCATGTTCATATTCGATCAAGTGCTTAGACGACATCGCGTTTCCCCTTCTAAGTTATGAGACAGCCAGTATAGGCAGCCCGCCCATACCGGCCCGATCCCAACCAAGGAGAAGGTCACGCATGTCGATACGCACCCTGGGCCGCCTGGCCCTCACCGCCTCGCTGTCCCTGCCGCTGCTGGCCCAGGCCGCGCAACCCGGCCTCTGGGACACCTACGCCACGCTCAAAACCAAGACCTGGGTCGACCTGACCCACGCCTACGACGAGCAGGTGCCGCACTGGAAGGGCTTCGAGAACGCCCAGCGCAAGACGCTCTACACCGTCGACAAGGACGGCTTCCAGGTGGACCTCTACACCCACGTCGGCCAGTGGGGCACCCATGTCGACCCGCCGGTGCACTTCCACAAGGGCCTGCGCGGCATCGACCAGATCGACGTGAAGGAACAGCTGCTGCCGCTGGTGGTGCTGGACATCCACCAGCAGGCGGCGAAGAACCCCGACTACGTGCTGACCCTGGCCGACGTGAAGGCCTGGGAGGCCAAGCACGGGCCAGTGCCGGAAGGCGCCTTCGTGGCCCTGCGCAGCGATTGGTCCAAGCGCTGGCCGAGCCAGGAAAAAATCCAGAACGCCGACGCTCAGGGCGTGGCCCACTACCCGGGCTGGAGCAAGGAGGCGCTGGTGTACCTCTACGAGACGCGCAAGATCACCGCCTCCGGCCACGAGACCACGGACACCGACCCGGGCATCGCCACCAGCAAGGACGACTATTCGCTGGAGTCCTACATCCTCGGCAAGGATCACTACCAGATCGAGCTGCTGGCCAACCTGGACCAGGTGCCGGAAGCCGGCGCGCTGGTGGTGGTGAGCTTCCCGAAGATCGCCCGGGGCACCGGCTTCCCGGCGCGGGTGTTCGCGATATTGCCCTGATGGGGTGAGCGGGACTCCCCCTGTGGGAGCGGCTTCAGCCGCGATGGGCCCGACTCGGTGCCGGGCCCTTTCATGAGTCCACTGGAAGAGGGGCCTCGGAGCGGGCAGCCGTCGCTCACTCCAGACGCAGGGTGTGCTGCGCGCCTGGAGCTCGCCGGAAGCACCGTGCGAAGGTGCGCACGGTGTTTAGCCGGGATACATGGGTAACGCTTGTCGGGAGACATGGGTAACGGGTTGATGGTCGTTACTTCTTCTCTCTCAGGTCGAACTGGCGGATTGTCTTATGGATGAAAATCACATCGTAGACACCATCCACACCGGTGGGGCGGATGGCGACTCGCTCACCCAACAATCCACCACCGACGAAACGGCTTTTCCCCTTGAATTGCACTTGCCCGGTCCCTGCCACCTTGAGCACCTTGTCCTCCGGCTCGTACTCGATTTCCGGCAATTGCTCCGGGTACGCCCTTAGGCTTGGCTGATAGCGCGATATCGGTGGTAACTGGCCCAGTGCCTCATGAGGTCGTTGTTGGTTGTACTG
>NZ_JAVYJE010000016.1:0-145878 GCF_032621735.1 Pseudomonas sp. zfem005
AGTGAGTGTGGAGGGGCGGAGCACTATCTACGTCGCAGGCTCAGGGCCTAAGGGTGGACACGACTTCCAGCCCCTCCCCCGATGATCAGTCGGGAACTATTACCCCTGAAGGGGTAGTTAGTCGAGATACAAGGGTGGATGACGCTTCACCCATCCACCAAGCGGAACAACCGATCGCACAGAGCTGTACCCGGCACCCGCGCCATCCCGGTGCCTTCAAAAAATAAACGCAGGGGCGCCCCCAACGCCGTCGTACAACCCTCGAACCCGCCCTTTTCCCGGCAACGAGGCTCCCATGAACGCCACCCTGCGCAACGCCCTGCCCCACCTGCTCTGCCTGCTCCTGCTGTGCGCCGGCCTGGCCGAGGCCAGGGAACGCCAACACGCAGGCGGCTTCGTCACCGGCCGTGGCCAGGCCGGCACCTGGCAGACCCAGCGCAGCGGCAACCTGGCCGACGGGCTGACCCGCCAGCGCAGCGTCACCGGCGACGACGGCCGCAGCACGAGTCGCACCAGCACCACCCGCTACGACCGCGACAGCGGCCAATTCAGCCGCAGCGGCAGCGGTGCCGATGGCCGTGGCGTCACCCTCGAAGGCACCCACGCCGACGGCCAGAGCAGCGGCACCTGGACCACCACCGACGGCCGCAGCGGAACCTTCAGCCAGCAGTCCCAGCGCGGCGACGACGGCCTCACCCGCCAGACCCAGGTCACCAACGCAGCGGGCGAGACGGCACAGCGTTCGGCCAGCTACAGTTTCGACCGCGACAGCAACACCCTTTCGCGCAGCGTGACCGGCAGCCAGGGCGAGACCCGCAGCGGCAGCGTCACCCTCACCCCCTCGCCCTGAACCGGAGGCCCGATGACGCGCCCCATCCCGCTGCTGCCCGATTCCCGAACGCCCTCGATGCCCGGGTAGCCACGACGGATGCAGCTCGACGACGAACGCCTGATGGCCGCCGTGGCCGAAGGTGACGAACGCGCCTTCGCCACCCTGGTGCAGCGCCACCTGCCCCGCGCCTACGCCATCGCCCGGCGCGTGCTGCCCGAGCAGGCCGATGCCGAGGACGCCGCCCAGGAAGCCTTCACCCGCATCTGGACCCACGCCGCCGACTGGCAACCGGGCCGGGCGCGCTTCACCACCTGGCTGCAGCGCATCCTGGTCAACCAGTGCCTGGACCAGCTGCGCCGCCGCAAACGCCGCCCCGAGCAGGACATCGACGCCCTGCTGGACGAGCTGCTCGACCCCGACGCCGACACCGCCGCCGAAGTGCAGCGCGCCCGCGAGGCCGCCGAGGTGCAGCGGGTGGTGCAGCGCCTGCCCGACAAGCAACGCATGGCCGTGGTGCTCTGCTACTTCGAGGAGCACAGCAACCCCCAGGCGGCGGAGCTGATGGGCGTGCATATCAAAGCCCTGGAGGGGCTGCTGGGCCGCGCCCGCGCGCAACTGCGCCGCTGGCTGCCCGGCCGCCCGAACGAGGAGAACACCGATGAACGATGAACAGGACCTGCGCCGGCGCCTTGCCGCACAGCCAAGACCGACGCCCCCGGCCGACCTCGCCGCGCGCATCGTCGCCCACGCCACCGCGCAACCCCAGCGCCAACCCTGGAGCCGCCGCCTGCAGCGCGCCCTGGAGCAATGGCGCTACGGCTGGCAGGTGAAGCTTGCCAGCGTCGCCCTGTGCGGCCTCCTTGGCCTGCTCGTCGGGCACGTCAGCACGCCGGCCGACGACGACCTCGACGTCGCCGCCCAGGCCATGAGCCCGCTGCTATGGACGGACCAACCATGAACAAGACCTGGCTGCTCGGCGGCGCCCTGCTGCTGTCCCTCGCCGGCAACGCCTTCCTCGGCGGCTGGCTGATCGCCCGCCCGGCAGCGGCCGAAGCCGGCCTGCAAGGCCAGCCCCTGCGCCAGCTCATCGCCAAGGTGCAGGAGCTGCCGCCGGAGCAACGCGGTGAAGTGCGCGCGGTCATCCGCCAGCACGCCCCGCAGCTGCGCGAGCTGGCCGCCGCCAACCGCGAGAACCGCCAACAGTTGCTGGACCAACTGGGCCAGGAGCCCCTGGACCACGCCGCCGTGGAGCAGCGCTTCGCCCGCCAGCGCCAGGCCACCGCGGCACTGCAGACGGCGGCCCAGGCAATGCTGTTGGAGATCGCCGAGCGCCTGCCGCAGGAACAGCGGCGCCGCTTCCTCGACCGCCCGGAAGCGTTCGGCGCCCCGTAAGGCTCGCAAGCCACCTGGCGCTGGCAGGCCGGCACGCCCTGTGCTTGGCTGAACGGGTGCCACGCCGCCGGGCGTGCATCGCCGGGAGAATTCGATGTCCCGATTCCGGGTCCTGTTGTTCATCTGCCTGTTCGCCTGCGCCCGCCCGCTCTTCGCCGAGGGCCATATCCGCATCGCCATCGGCGAGTGGCCGCCCCTTATCAGTGCCTCGCAGCCCGGCAACGGCGTGATCCCCACCCTGGTCAGCGAAGCCTTCGCCACCCAGGGCATCACCGTGGAATACGGTTTCTTCCCCTGGAAGCGCGCCTTCGAGGAAGTGCGCCAGGGCCGCTGGCAAGCCTCGGCCGTGTGGGGCCGCAACCCCGAGCGCGAGGCCTGCTGCCTGTTCTCCGAGCGGGTCTACAGCGACGAGGTGGTGCTCTTCTACAACCGCGCCCGCCCGGTGCAATGGGACGGCACGCCGGCCGGCATCGAGGACTTACGTGGCCTGACCATCGGCCTGCCCCTGGGCTCGGCGAAGACCCCGCTGCTGGAGGAAGCCGAACAACGCGGCCTGCTGAAATACGAAGTGGGCGGCGATGAAACCAGCAACCTGCGCAAGCTCGCCGCCGGGCGCATCGACGCCGTGGACATGGTCAAGGGCACCGGGCAGTGGCTGGTGAACCAGAAGCTGGACGCGGACGAAGCCGCGCAGCTGGCCACCACCGCGCCGCTGCAGAGCTGGGAGTATTTCGTGCTCTTCGCCGGGCAGCCCGCCGGCAACCGCAGCTATGTGGAGGCCTTCGACAAGGGCCTGGCCGCCCTGCGCGCCAGCGGCCGCGAGGCCGAGTTGTGGCGGCGTTTCTTCGCCGCGCCGCGCTAGCCTACGGCGCCTGGCGGGCTCACCCGACGAGCTTCAGGGTGCCCCTCGCCGCGCCACAAGGCGTAACCTTGACGCTCCGCTACGCTGAACCCGTGCCCTCTCACAAGGAAACCGCATGAGCCTGTCGCTTCTCAGCCGCTACGCGTTCTTCGCCTTCTGCGTGCTCTTCACCCTCGCCACCCTGCCCTTCATCGAACATGAATGGGTCTGGCCCTTCACCCTGCTCACTGGCGTGCTGTCGCTGGTCGGCATCCTCGACCTGCTGCAGAAACCCCACGCGGTGCGCCGCAACTACCCGATCCTGGGCAACATCCGCTACCTGGTGGAAGGCATCCGCCCGGAAATCCGCCAGTACCTGCTGGAAGCCGACGGCGACAAGCTGCCCTTCTCCCGCGCCCAGCGCTCGCTGGTGTATGCGCGAGCCAAGAACGAAGGCGCCGACAAGCCCTTCGGCACGCTGATGGACGTCTACCAGGCGGGCTTCGAATTCATCGGCCACTCCATGCGCCCGGCACCGCTGAGTGACCCGTCGGCCTTCCGCATCGAGATCGGCGGGCCGCAGTGCAAGCAGCCCTACTCGGCGTCGATCTTCAACATCTCGGCCATGAGCTTCGGCTCCCTCAGCGCCAACGCCATCCGCGCCCTCAACCAGGGCGCCAAGCTCGGCGGCTTCTACCACGACACCGGCGAAGGCAGCATCAGCCCCTACCACCGCGAGCACGGCGGCGACCTGGTGTGGGAACTGGGCAGCGGCTACTTCGGCTGCCGCACCGCCGCCGGCCTGTTCGACCCGGAGCGCTTCGCCGCCCAGGCGCAGGACCCGCAGGTGCGGATGATCGAAATCAAGCTCAGCCAGGGCGCCAAGCCGGGCCACGGCGGCATCCTGCCCAAGCACAAGGTGACCCAGGAAATCTCCGAGACCCGCGGCGTGATGATGGGCGAGGACTGCATCTCCCCCTCGCGCCACAGCGCCTTCTCCACCCCGGTGGAGATGATGCAGTTCATCGCCCAGCTGCGTGAGCTGTCCGGCGGCAAGCCGGTGGGCTTCAAGTTCTGCCTGGGCCACCCCTGGGAATTCATGGGCATCGCCAAGGCCATGCTGGCCACCGGCATCTACCCCGACTTCATCGTCGTCGACGGCAAGGAAGGCGGCACCGGCGCCGCGCCCCTGGAGTTCACCGACCACATCGGCGTGCCGCTGCGCGAGGGCCTGCTGTTCGTGCACAACGTGCTGGTGGGGCTGAACCTGCGGGACAAGATCAAGCTCGGCGCCAGCGGCAAGATCGTCAGCGCCTTCGACATCGCCAGCGTGCTCTCCATCGGCGCCGACTGGGCCAACTCCGCGCGGGGCTTCATGTTCGCCATCGGCTGCATCCAGTCGCAGAGCTGCCACACCAACAAGTGCCCCACCGGCGTCGCCACCCAGGACGCCCTGCGCCAGCGCGCCCTGGTGGTGCCCGACAAGGCCCAGCGCGTGCACAGCTTCCACCGCAACACCCTCAAGGCCCTGGCCGAGATGCTCGCCGCCGCCGGCCTCGACCACCCGGCGCAGCTGGAGCCGCGCCACCTGGTGCGCCGCGTCTCCGACAGCGAGATCCGCCTGTTCTCCCAGCTTCACGTGTTCCTCAAGCCGGGCGACCTGCTCAAGGACACCATCGAAGCCGACTTCTACGGCCGCATGTGGGAGATGGCCCGCGCCGACAGCTTCGAGGCCGCCTGCGGCTGGTGACGCGCTTGTTGGCTGCGCCTTGGGGACAAGGACGTCCCCTTCACGCTTTCCTGAACGACTTCACGCGCACACCGTAAGTCTCCCCCGCAAGCTCCAGGCGCCCGTGGGTGACCCGTGCTCCGGGGTAGAGCTTCGATTCCCACAAGTCGTCAGGCATGCCGTCGACTTTGGGGCCGGTGTACTTCTTGGTGGCATGGCTGGCGAAATGGCCGTTGGAAATGGCCATGAGGTCCACATCCGCGGCATCGTGCCCCGCTGGCACCTCGACGAACCCCTTGCTCAGGTAGAACTGCACCATGCCAGTGACCGCCTCCACATCGAACTCGAGCGTGGTGTCGCCCACCGTCCAGCCGATGCAGTTGTAGCCGTCATAGCAGCCGGGGGAGGTCACGTAGACATTGGCGCGGGTCAGGCCGGGGAAGGCCGCGCTGTAGTCCGCCCACTCCTCATCGGTGACCGGCCTGGGTAGCGAATCGTGTTGAACGGTGCCAACGGCGGCGGTATTCACGGGTTTCTTCTTGGGCGGCATGGGGCACTCCATCGCTGGGCCGGGTCGTCAGTGGCAGCCTCCTGGCCCATCTGCGAGAGGATCGCTGCCAAGGACTTCTTATAGACCACCGCCCATCATTCACCCGGGGTGAGCAGGCTCCAACGAGCGCTCCATCACGATGGTGCGCTCCTCGCCCCGGATGATCTGCTGCACGGCCTGGAAGCCCAGCCCCGCATAGAAGCCTTCGGCGGTGATCGACGACGGCACCTTCAACACCGCGACGCCGCGCTCCCGGGCCAGCGCCTCGACCTGTTCCATCAGCCGCCGGCCGACGCCCAGCCCCTGGGCACCCGGCGCGACGAAGACGGTGCGCACCACATCGCCATCCAGGCTGGCGGTGCCGATCACGCAGCCCGCCTCCTCCGCCACCAGCACCTCGCGCGCCGCCAGCAGCCCCCGCACCTGCTCGGGGCCGAAGTTCGCCTGCACCGAGGCGATCACCGCCGCCGGGTAGTCGCGGGCGTTGCTCTCGGCCAGCGCCAGGCGCACCACCTGGCTGATGGCCGCTGCGTCGTCGGCCGTGGCCGTTCTGATCTGGTATTGCATGTTCGACTCCTTAATTCCTGCCCGGCAAACCCGCTTGCGAAAGCGTGCCGGGCCATCCGACACAAGGCTCAAATAATTCTGCAACTCGCTCCACATCACTCCGGTCTATGGTTACCAACGATCATGCTGTCCGTCGCACAGCGGCGTCGAGCCACAGTCGCCACGGCCAGGATCCGATTCAAGCCCGCCGTCGACCGGACAAAGGAGTTGCCCCACGTGAAGTGCTTGATCTGCGAACACGAAGCCAAGCCCCTGGAATCGCGCGGCCCCGGCCTCGCCCTGCGTTGTCGCGAATGCGGCAGCTACCAGGTGGACGAACGCCTGCTGGCGCGCCTGCGCCTGAGCGGCGAAATCCTCGATGAACAACAGGCCCGCACCCGCCTGCACTTCCGCCGCGCCGGCCACCAGGGCCTGCCGCTGCTGGACGCCGCCGACGCCGACCTGCTGCAACCACGCCCGCTGATCCACGACTGGATTCGCGACATCTCCAGTTGCTGAGAGGCTGTAGGACATCGTCGCGCCCTAAGGGCCGCCCATCGTCGGCGAGCCCTGCTTCCAGGTTGCGGTGATATAGTCCGCCGCGATTTTGCGGCCAGGTCGGCACGGAAGCGGAGGACATCATGAATATCTACACAGCGGGTTATGAAGGCCTCTCCATCGATGCCTTCATCGCGCGCCTGCAAGAAGCCGGGATCGACAAGGTCCTCGACGTTCGTGAATACCCCCTCTCGCGCAAGCCGGGCTTCTCCAAGAAAGCCTTTGCCGAATGCCTGGCGAAAGCGGGCATCGCCTACGAGCACGAGCCCGCCCTCGGCTGCCCCAAGCCCGTACGCAAGCGCTACAAGGAAGATGGTGACTGGACCGCCTATGAGCGTGGCTTCAATGCCTATATCGACACCCAGGATGCGCGGCTCCATGACCTGCTCGCCGAAGTGCCCAGCCAGCGAATCTGCATGGTCTGCTACGAAGCGGACGCCCGGTTCTGCCACCGCAACCTGATCGCCCAGCGCGCCCGCAGCCTTGATGGAGCGCTGCAAGCCGTTCATCTCCCTCTCAAAGCAACTGCAATTGCAGACCTGTTCCCGGCTGTAGCCTAGGCGGATAGATCACGCTAACGATCAGCCACTGCCCCGGGAAACGGTGCATGTTGCCCATCAGGAACATAAGGTCCCGACTCGGCAGGACCCTCTCGAATTTTTCCCTGAAAGGCGTCTCCCAGTCGGAACCGTGTTTTCGAAGCACCTTCCGATACAAGGCGCAGGCCTCCCAATCCGAAATCTTGTGGGTATGGCTGACCACCTGCCCGCCGATCTGGCATTCGTAGTCGTAGTAAAAGTCGAACGGCACCTTTTCCAGGCGCTTGATGCTGGCAACCTCGTCCTCATCAAATAGGCTGGCCTGGCGCTGCATCTGCTCCAGCTTTTCCAGCTCCTCGGCGGTCCACTGCTCGGTGCCCGCCTTGCGAATCTGCAGGCCGGTTATCCGTGCAGGCCTCAACAACCCCAGGGTGATACCGTCCCTCAACCGCGCCTGCTCCAGCGCCTCGAAGCTCTCGTACAGCGGTAACTTCTCCAACTCGCGTCTGCGCTGCAGCCAATCACCAGCGGGCAGTGTTTCTTTAGGTTGGATAGTGTCCACGCCGATCTTGTGGCTCTCAGGGCGATGGTCCTGGGTGCTCTTCTCGATAACAGCCTCGATCCATTGCCACTTGGCGAACTGCTGATCCTCGCCGATGAGGCGGAACGGCACGGGAAACAAACGGATCAACGCGCCCTGTTCATCCATGCCGGCTACGCAGGAGGTCTCGGCATACTTGGCACTAGGACTGGGGTAGGTCTTGCAGAGAATGAGAATGCGGGCCTTTCGTCTCATGGGGGCAACTCCTTTTGTCCAGCTGACTACTCTAGACATCGCCCCTAGCCGGAACCAGGCGACACCGCCGCCGCTCCAGGCTCCGTTTTCCCATTACAGGGGCAGGATCAACGGCGCGAGCGTGCAGGCGTTTGCAGCCAATCCGCTATTCGTCGCCGGACCGGGTGCCGAGCGGGCACCGGACCGGTACAATTCGCGTCCTGCACCGTGCCGGAAGCCTTTTTGCCATGTCCCTACCCAAACACCACCTCGAACTGCTCAGCCCTGCCCGCGATGTGCACATCGCCCGCGAGGCCATCCTGCATGGGGCCGACGCCGTCTACATCGGCGGGCCGAGCTTCGGCGCGCGGCACAACGCCTGCAACGAGGTGGCCGATATCGCCCAGTTGGTGGAGTTCGCCCGGCGCTTCCACGCTCGCGTGTTCGTCACCATCAACACCATCCTCCACGATGACGAGCTGGAGCCGGCGCGCGCGCTGATCCACCAGTTGTACGACGCTGGCGTCGACGCGCTGATCGTCCAGGACATGGGCGTGATGGAACTGGACATCCCGCCGATCGAGCTGCACGCCAGCACCCAGACCGACATCCGCACCCTGGAGCGGGCCAAGTTCCTCGACCAGGCCGGCTTCTCCCAACTGGTGCTGGCCCGCGAGCTGGACCTCAAGCAGATCCGCACCATCGCCGACCACACCGACGCCGCCATCGAATTCTTCATCCACGGCGCCCTGTGCGTGGCCTTCTCCGGCCAGTGCAACATCTCCCACGCCCAGACCGGCCGCAGCGCCAACCGCGGCGACTGCTCCCAGGCCTGCCGCCTGCCCTACACCCTGAAGGATGACCAGGGTCGCGTCGTCGCCTTCGAAAAACACCTGCTGTCCATGAAGGACAACAACCAGAGCGCCAACCTCAGCGCCCTGGTGGACGCCGGCGTGCGCTCCTTCAAGATCGAAGGGCGCTACAAGGACATGGGCTACGTGAAGAACATCACCGCCTACTACCGCCAGCGCCTGGACGGCATCCTGGAAAACCGCCCGGACCTGGCCCGCGCCTCCAGCGGCCGCACCGACCACTTCTTCGTGCCCGACCCGGACAAGACCTTCCACCGTGGCAGCACCGACTACTTCGTCACCGACCGCAAGATCGACATCGGCGCCTTCGACTCCCCCACCTTCACCGGCCTGCTGGTGGGCAACGTCGAGAAGGTGAACAAGCGCGACCTGCTGGTGGTGACCCAGGAGCCCCTGTCCAACGGCGACGGCCTCAACGTGCTGGTCAAGCGCGAGGTCGTGGGCTTCCGCGCCAACATCGCCGAGCCCAAGGGCGAGTTCGAGGAAGACGGCGAGAAGCGCTACCGCTACCGCGTCGAGCCCAACGAAATGCCCGAGGGCCTGTTCCGCCTGCGCCCCAACCACCCGCTCTCGCGCAACCTCGACCACAACTGGCAGCAGGCCCTGCAGAAGACCTCGTCCGAGCGCCGCATTGGCCTCTCCTGGGTCGCCACGCTGCGTGAAGAGCGCCTGGAGCTGACCGCCACCAGCGAGGAAGGCATCACCGCCAGCGTCGCCCTGGAAGGCCCCTTCGGCGCCGCCAACAAGCCCGAGCAGGCCCTCGAACAGCTGCACGACCTGCTCGGCCAGCTGGGCACCACCCAGTACCACGCTGACGCCGTGGAGCTGGACGCGCCCCAGGCCTTCTTCATCCCCAACTCCCAGCTCAAGGCCCTGCGCCGCGAAGCCATCGAGGCGCTGACCGCCGCCCGCGTCGCCGCCCACCCGCGCGGCGGCCGCAAACCCGTCGCCGTGCCGCCGCCGGTGTACCCGGAAGCGCACCTGTCGTTCCTCTACAACGTCTACAACCAGAAGGCGCGCGACTTCTACCACCGCTATGGGGTGCAGCTGATCGACGCCGCCTACGAGGCGCACGAGGAAGCCGGTGAAGTGCCGGTGATGATCACCAAGCACTGCCTGCGCTTCTCCTTCAACCTCTGCCCCAAACAGGCCAAGGGCGTGACCGGCGTGCGCACCAAGGTGGCACCGATGCAACTGGTGCACGGCGACGAAGTGCTGACCCTGAAGTTCGACTGCAAACCCTGCGAAATGCACGTGGTGGGCAAGATGAAGGGCCACATCCTCGACCTGCCGCAACCCGGCAGCGCCGCGACCCAGGTGGTCGGCCACATCAGCCCCGACGACCTGATGAAAACCATCCGCAATCGCGCCCCGCATTAAGGCAAAGCCCCTGTAGCCCGGGCTTCAGCCCGGGACGGAACGCACGCAAAGCCCCTGGACTGAAGTCCGGGCTACGCCCTATCCGGCAATTGGTAGGAGGATTACCCCCCTCCACCAGAGGCCCTCCCGGACATCGAGAAACGAGCCCGTCACGCCATCGTGGAGGGCAACGTTCCAGAATCATCTCGGAAATCATCGGTGCGATGTGCAGCCGCGCCTCTAGGCGCTGAAGCGCTTCTGGAGACGACGTTACTCACGAGTGATTCGCTTATGCCGGAACATCCCCTTGGGCGGGAAGCGGCACTCAATCGGTGACACTGAAAATCTGATACCAGCCCTCTGCCCACTCCAGCCGCTGCTTGAGAAACTTCGAGTTCTCCGGGTAGTTACCAATCAGCGTGGGATTCCATGAGCTTTTGCTCCAATCCGTGCCCGAAGAGGATTGGGTTTGCGGTACAGGGAAGGAGTAGTACAGCGTGGTCAACGAACTACCGGCGTCGGCCCTGTGGAAACCCATGCCAAGTGCAGTGTCGGGAAGTGTCAGGCCCTGCGCTGCAAGGCGCTGCGCGGCCAGCCTGTAGATGGGCTGTTGCCATGGTGTGACGATATGGTTGGCCCAGTAGCAGAGTTGGGGGCCGAGCGCCTCATTCTGGCTGACTTTCTTGACATAGTCCGCAGCTTGATCGCACGCCTGGTACTGGCTGAACCCCTGGTTGTCCCTGGCCGTTTGCAGCCGAATGACCATCAGCTCCGAGAGTCGGCCGTTATCGCTTTGCGTTAAAACCAAGACGTGATCGGCGCCACGGCTCGATGGGGTTTCCACGTAAGCGAGAGCCTGCCAGTCCCCATCGGGTAGAAGCAGTCTCTTCTGGGAAACATCCACATAGTTGCTGTAGACCTTACCGGTATAGGGATCCGCCTGCTTGGAGCCTGTCATGGGGGCCGTGCCACCGACGATGGTAAAGCGGTCGCTCTTGTATGCGCCCTGGAAGGAAGCGGGAGCCAATCCCGTCAGCGCCTGTAGTTTCGTCATAGCCTTCGCGTACTCCGGGGAGTCCTGCTTGTAGGCGTAGAAACTCCCGGACTGCCTGGTGCAATTCATACAGGAAGAGGGTTTGTCGCTATACACCTCGACGGGGGTGCTATCTGATACGCCTTCGATGTCCTGGCCGTGGTTGCCACTGAGAATGACCTTGCGCAGGTCAGTTGCAGGACGGGCCACGATCTTCCAGCGAACAGGCTCGTATGCCATCAGCGCGAGGACCATGGGTGCAGACGTTCGATTCACATACACGGTGATGGTCTTGGTCGTCCTTTGGCCAGCGTACTTCGAGTGGCACGCCATCATTGCCGCTGGTTCGTCAGACAGGGCGGTGCAATTACTCCACCACGGTTTTTCCTTCTCACCCTCGGGGAGAGCACCTTCGTACACACCGATGACATGCAGTTCGGTGTCGGAGGAAAATGTCGCGGTGGGCAGCACCACGGATGTATCCAAGGCAGGGTCCAGCGCGTTGTGTAATACAACGGAGGGGAGCACCAGGGTGCCTGCCAGCTGTCCGGGGGGAGTCACCACGCTGGGGGTGTATTGCCCTTGCCCTTGCCCTGTACTTGTTAACGAAAGTGGCCGCCACGGAGCGAGCAACACGAACAGTGACGATGCCAGGAGCGTCAGGCAAAGCGTCCAGCGCCAAGCCGAGGAGTTGCTCCACAGGCTATCTGCATGGCCCATGTTCTAGCTCCGCGAACCGTGAGGCAGCATTGCTCTGGCGGTAATGCGTTGATCTGCATCGAGGAACAGTTCGACCTTCGGAAGCCCCGCTTTCTTGGCGGTTATCAGCGAGTCGGCCAGTTGCTCCTCAATCGCCCTGATCAGATCGCGCGATGAGCCGAGCTTGCCCAGTTTCTGATAGCGCCTCATGAGCAGGAGAATGATATTGGGGTCGATGCCCCGATCGGCCACATCAAGGCCATAGCCGCGGATCATTTCTTCGATTTCAAGTGCAGCTACCCGTGCGATATCGAGCCCCTTGAACGGCTGGAACACGAAGATCCTGTCCAGTCGATTGAGGACTTCGGGCGCAAAGCTGGCTTCACGTAGCGCGTTCACGGCAGCTTCGCGAAGTGCATCAGGGTCATCCGCGTACTGCGTGGATATCTCCCCCAGGCGCTTGGTCCCGGCATTGCTAGTGAGAATGAAGATCGCCGACGTGGTAGATACCTGATTGCTATCGGAGCGTTCGGTGATGAAACCATCGTTCCAGGCCGTCAGGAACGCCTTGAGCACGTCGGGATGGGCCTTCTCTATTTCGTCCAGCAGCACCACGGCGTTCGGGTTGTCTTGCAGGCCGGACGTTAGTTTTCCGTAGGTATCCGAGCCCACGTAGCCCTTGTTCATGCCGAGCAGTTGCGAAAGCGAGTGGCTGCCGGCAGCGAACTGGGTCATATCCAGGTGCAACAACGGGCGCTCCAGCTCTTTGGCCAGGACCTTGGCGAGTAGGGTTTTCCCCGTACCAGGTGGCCCTGCAAGCAGGAAAACACCCACGGGCTTGCCGCGTTGGGACAGCGCTAGACGTCGACGAATTTGCGCGGAGATATCCTCGCAAACGGCATTCTGCCCGATGACGCGTTGCTTCAGCGCTTCTGCCAGGCTCTCCGCATCTATGAAGATGGCAGTTTCCTGCTTCTCCAGCCCCTCCTCTATCACCTGCTTGTTAGTGAGCCTGTCCAGGATGTCCATAAGGGGTCTCGCTTTTAGAAAATCCGGCAATCTTTCATGGAAGTGCAGCCAGCCCAGCAGCAGGAACAACCACCCGAACAATGCTGCGCTGGCCAGGTACCAGGCAATGGCGTGAATGCTCGATATCAGTGATGCAATTGCCTGCGGTTGTGGCCAATGGTTCTCGATGAATTGGTAAAGCATGGTGAAGACCATGATGGCGAAAAGCAGCGGCATGTACCGGCTAATGCGACTCAGCATGCATTTTCCACTCAGAAGGTAACGGGGACGATCAGGGTCTGTCCCGGCTCGATGACCGGCATCGAGATTCCGGCTGCACCGCTACGCAAGCCCAAGGTGATACCTCCGCCGCCATCATGCACACCCCGTATCGTCACGGAGAGGGTTGCGTCCACAGGTATAGCGAGCTTGTTGGGTACATTGAGTATCGGATAGTCGACCTCATACCCGGCTGAGGAGATGTGCACGATATCGCCGTCCTGCGCAGCAAAATCCCATAACTCGATCCAAGCCAGGGAGCTGGTGGCATCGGCATCGCCTAGCCGGAATGTCAGGCTGCTTTTCAGCGCCTGGCGCTGGTCTGCGCTGAGTTTCATCGAGTCCAAGGCAATGTCGACCTCCCCCGCCGGCACCGGTGTCAGCGCGAATGGCTTGGCTTGGGCGAACTCGGTGGCCAGACGTGATTTCGTGCTTGCGGGAACGTGGTCGCTGGAAGTCGCGTCAAAGAGGGCGGTCATGGCATAACCCGACCCGAGGATCAGGGCCAGGGCGGCAATGGCCAAGTAACCTTTGGAGCTTTTCTTGCGGGGTGGAATACCTTTCGACAGCTGACTGCCGAGCTGGGGTTGCAACTCCAAATGATTCATGTTGAAAGCCATTTAATCCGTTAAAAGACTGCATTTGGGGGCGCCGCGACTGGGTTTGTTTGCTGTCTTTATTCAGCCACTTTTTGGAGTGCACAGGTAAGACGTCAGCAACAACTCAGTCACTAGATTGAGCACGAATGGTGCAACGCCCCATGCCCCAGAATCGCTGCCAGAGTGTACAAGCGACCGACTCTGGCCGAAAGCATCTGCAACTGCCCACCGAATTAAATCCGCTGACCACCCCATCCCCCCGCTCATGGGGATGCCCCCCTTTATCCGGGCTTCAGCCCGGTAACGGTGCCCCCGGACTGAAGTCCGGGCTACGTCCTATGCAATCACTTCCCCCCACACGGATGACGGTGCTCCGTCGGTATCTTGCAACCCACGGCAAGCCCATCAAGCCCCGGGACTCCGCTGCTCTGCAGGGGCAGCCAGGCGCGCACGCCGTATCGCCCGCCGCGCCCGGGGGAAATAGCCCCACTCCCCAGGCAGCACACGCCAGGCCAGCCGCAGGAACCCGGCGAGCAGGCGCAACCGGCGCTGGTCCGACGCCGTCCACCGCAGCCCCAGCCGCTCCCGCAACACCGGCGGCAAGGTGCCCCGCGCCACCCAGCGCACGCCGCCCACCAGCAGGGGCTGCAGGCACCACCACAGCGGGCCGCGCATCCAGGGATAGGGCGCCTGCAAGCGCCCGGTCGAGCCGAAGTACCAGGCGGTGATCTCCGTCGGCTGGAGGCGCTGCTCCAGCATCCGCTGCCAATACTCCTGGAAGGCAACGTAGCTTTCCGGCACCTGCCCCATCGGCAACCCATAGAGGGCATACCAGTGGACAGACTCCTGGTAGAGGCGCTCGCATTGCTGTTCGTCCAGGGGCGCACCGAGCCACTGCTGCAGGGCGATCTGCGCCTCGAAGAAGGTCGCGTGGGCCCAGTAGAACAGCTCGGGGCTGAGGGCATGGTAGGGCTGCCCCTGCCAGTCCTGACCCTTGATATCGCGATGGAAGGAGCGCACCTGCCGGGCGGTGCCAGCAGCCTGGCCGCCGTCGTAGACCACACCGAGGATGGGCGGGATGGAGCGCAGCAGGCGGTTCCAGGGGTTGGCGAACAGGTCGGAGTGCTGCAGCACGCCGGCGGCCAGGCCCGGGTGCATGTTCTGCAGGATGCCGGTGCGCCCGATCAGCAGCAGGCCACGCAGGTCGCCGAAGTAGCGCCAGGTCAGCGAGTCCGGCCCCAGTGGGCTCGGCGGGGCGGATTGATGGGCGGGCTGAGCGAGGTCTGGTGCGTGCATGGAAGCGGCTCCGGCAAGGGCTTGGAAACGCCCTCACGCTAATGCGACTATCCGCTCGCATTCAATTCGCGTCCGGAGCCTGTCATGCGCAAGCAGCCCCGCCAGCAACGCTCGCAACAGATGGTCGCCGATCTGGTGGAAGCCTGCGCCCGGGTCATCGCCCGCGACGGCCTGGCACGCCTGAGCACCAACCTCATCGCCGCCGAGGCCGGGGTCAGTGTCGGTTCGCTCTACCAATACTTCGCCAGCAAGGAAGCCCTGGTCGAGGCCCTGCTCGACCGCATGAGCCAGGCGCTGGCCGGCGTGGTCCGCGACAACGCCACGGCCTTGCTGGCGGACGATGTACACACCGCCGTGGAGCGCCTGCTGCAGGCGGTATTCGCATTCATCGACCGCAACGCCAGCCTGCACCTCGAACTGGCGCGCCACTGGCAGGACTTGCGCACGCTGAAGGTGGTCGACGAGATGGAGCGGCACCTGTTCGACTTCTGCCGCCTCTACCTGCTGCGCCACCTGCGGGAAATCCCCATCGACAACCCGCTGCCCACGCTCTACGTCGTCATCAACAGCGCGCTGATGACCATCATCCGCTTCATGAGCCACCCCCATCCGCCGCTCACCCGCAGCGAACTGATTGGCGCCTTGAGCGACATGTTCGCGGCCTATATGGCCAGCCTGGCCAAGGCGAAGTAAGGGCTGCGCCCCGACAAGCCACTAAAAAGCATCAGCGCTGCCAGGTCGAAAGGTCATGTAGCCTGGGCTTCAGCCCAGGAATCGATGCGCACAAAACTCCCGGGCTGAAGCCCGGGCTACGCCATGTGACGATGCGAATCAAGAGCAGGACGAACACGAGCCGTAGGGTGTGCCGCGCACCTCCGCACGGCGCTTTCGGCAGGCTCCCCTTTGCCTCCGTTAGTTACACGGCTCGATTGGCACGTCACCGCTCCAGGTTGGCTGGCGACGCAGGTTGATAATCTGCAGCAGGGCACCCAGCGCTGCGACACCGCCCGCACTGGCGGTCAGGATCCAGATAGGCATCTGCAACAGCAGCACGAAGCCACCAGCTGCCGCGCCGATGGCGCTGCCCAGATAGAGCGCCGACTCGTTCAACGCGATGGCCAGGTTGCCGTCACCCTGGGCCTGACGTGCCAGGATCAGCTCGTTGTTCTGCGGTACTTGCAGCGCCCAGCCAACCGCGCCCCACAGTGCGATAGGCAGCATAACCAGCCAGGTGCTGAAGGCAGCCGCAAGTGGAAGCACGAACAACGACACGGCGAGAATCAGCATGATGACGAAGGTCAGTACCGGGCCCTTGATGCGGTCCACAAGTGGGCCGATCAGGAAGCTGCCCAACACACCGCCGATACCCCAGACCCACAGATAGGGGGTAACCGAATGCACCCCACCATAGGACGGATCAGCCAGCAGCGGAGCGATGAAGGTGTACATGCCCAAACTGGCGACTGCAGCAAGCAGCGACACAAGCAGGATAACCAGCACATGACCGTCGCCGAGGATAGCCAGCTTCTGGCCCAGTGTGGTGGCAGCGGCTACTGGTAAGGACGGGAGTTTCAGCAGCAGGCCGAAGAAGGCCACCAGGCCGAGAAGGGAAACCAGCCACAGGGCAGCCTGCCAGCCCAGCTGTTCTGCGATCAGCAGGCTGAGTGGAACGCCCAATACTACACCACTGGCCATGCCACCCATGATGATTGCAATGGCCTTGCCGCGATGTTCCGGGGTGGAGACGGCAGTCGAGGCACCGATACCCATGGCGAGATAGACGCCGGCCCCAATGCCGGCGATGGCACGCCAGGCCATCAGCGCGGTGAAGCTCTCGGCTAGCGCACTGGCTGCGTTGGCGATGACGAACAGGCCTAGTGCCAGTAGCAGGCCGGCGCGCTGATGGTGTGCTGGCGTCAGGGCCACGAAGATCGGTGAGCCCAGGCCGTAGGCCAGCGTGAATGCGGTGACCAACTGTGCGGCCACCGCGACAGAGACTGCGAACGAGGCCTCGATCATCGGGATCAGCCCGGCTGTGACGTAGGAGGCCATGCCGAGGGCAAAGGCCCCCAGCGCGATCAGGTATATGGGTGACTGGTTGAGTGTGCGCATGCTCAGACTCCCTTACGTTGCAGGAACGCGTAAATGGTTCGGCGAATGAATGCGGCCCGCATCAGGGCCGCATACGTTTGAGGGGCTAAAGTTCGAGGCTGACGTCGTACTCGCCAAGCCAGGTGTTGAGGCCAACCGCCAACTCCATGCCCATGCGTTCATACATGGGCGAGACACTGCCGAGTGGCTTGGCCAAGGCCTGCTGGATGCGACCGCTGTCGAGCAGAGGCGTCACTGGCGCGTTGCGATCCGCTTGGATCTTGGTCAACGCGTCACGCAGCGCCTGCTCATAAGCTGGGTCCTGAGTCGATGGGTAAGGGCTCTTGACCCGCTCACTGATCGACTCCGGCAACAGGTCGCGGGTCGCCGCGCGCAGGATGCTCTTCTCTCGTCCGTCGAAGGCCTTCATTGCCCAGGGTATGTTGAAGGCGTACTCGACCAGGCGGTGATCACAGAAGGGCACCCGCACCTCGAGGCCGACGGCCATGCTCATACGATCCTTGCGGTCAAGCAGGGTCTGCACGAAACGGGTCAGGTTCACGTAGCTCATCTCCCTCATGCGCTGGTCCACCGCGCTTTCGCCGGGCAGTACTGGCGCCTCTGCGAGGGCCTGGGCGTAGCTGTCGCGCAGGAAGTTGTGCATGTCGAGTTGAGCCAGCAGGCCCGGGTCGAACAGGGTCTTGCCGTCGAAGTACTTGCCGGTCACCGACGTTAGCCAGGGGAAGGTTTCGGCCCGGATCGCCTCCGGATCGTGAAACCAGCGGTAGCCGCCGAATACCTCGTCCGCGCTCTCACCTGACAGCGCCACAGTCGAGTGCTTGCGCACCTCCTGGAACAGCCGGTAAAGCGACGGCCACATGTCGCCCCAGAACGCCGGCGGCAGGTCGAGGGCGCGGACGATCTGCGCCCGCAACGCCGGATCGGCCAGCTCGCGGCTATCGAGGACAATCTCCTGGTGGCTGGAGCGGATCTTCTCCACCAAGTCACGCACGAAGGGGGCATCCGGCGTACCGCGCACGGCGTCGCCGGTGAAGCCACTACCGTGGTCGACGAAATCCACCGAGAAGGAGTGGATGTTCTCCTTGCCGGCTGCTAGCAGCTTCTTCGACGCAAGCGCCGTGATGATCGAAGAGTCCAACCCACCGGAGAGCAGGCTGCACAGCGGCACATCAGCGACGATCTGGCGGTCGACGATATCCTCCAGCAGATCGCGGGTATGCCGGATGGTTTCCTCCAGCGAATGTTCGTGCTCACGCGCTTCCAGTTTCCAGTAGTGGCGACGGCCTACTCCCTGTCGACTGATACGCACAATCTCGCCTGGCATAACCTCGCGCATGCCGTCAAACACGGCATGGCCCGGCGTCTTGACCATCTCCAGAATCTCGCGTAGTCCATCAGCACGTACCTTGCGCGGTACCAGCGGATTGGTCAGCAGTGCCTTGGGCTCTGAGCCGAATACCACGCCGTCCCCAGTAGGGAAGTAATACAGCGGCTTGACGCCCATGCGGTCGCGGATCAACAGCAATTCTTGCGAGCGAAGGTCCCAGATGGCGAAGGCATACATGCCATTGAGGCGCTCGACGAAGGATTCGCCCCACTCAATATAGGCGCGCAGCACCACCTCGGTGTCACTGCGGGTTCTGAACGAATGGCCTAGTCGCTGCAGTTCGGTGCACAGTTCGCGGAAGTTATAGACCTCACCGCTGTAGGTAATCGCAGCGGCCTGACGCTGGCCGCCGTGCATGGCCGTCATCGGCTGGCGACCACCCTCCAGATCGATGATCGATAGACGCCGATGACCCAGGCCAACCGGGCCGTCGATCCATAAGCCGCCGGCATCCGGCCCGCGCAGTGCCATGGTGTCGGTCATGCGCTGCAGAATGTTGCGTTGCGCTTCCAGGTTCTGGCTGTAGGACAGCCATCCAGCAATTCCACACATAATCATTCTCCTTGTGATCAAGTTATCCGAGGCTTTCCAGATCGCTGTCCTCGGCCATCAGCACGCGCGTCTCGCCATGGACGTAGCGCGCCGGTGGTGGGGTTTGTGCATCGCTATCGAGCTCGTTGAGCAGGCGCTGCAGCGCCAAGGCGGTGTCGAAGCCAGCAAAGGGTTGAGATGGTGGTTCATTGAACTCCACGGCCCGCACCACTTGCTGGCAGAGCCGCGAGAGCTTGTGCAAGGTGTCCAGGCCTGGCTCGTCGGGTGCTGTTGCAAACTCGTGCAGCAGCTCATCGGCGCCGTTAGCGCCACGCGTCCAGATACGCAACTGGTCGTGATCCCAGCGCGGGGTGTCGAACACCAGCCGCGCATGGATCATTCGGGCGTCGCGGTCGACGAAGCTGAGATCCACGGTACGCTGGCGCACGATGTTGACGAAGCTGGCATAGCCGGTTACTCGCGCCTCACCCAGGCTGGCCGTGAGCTGAACGGTATCGAGCACCTCAGGGCCAGAAATGGAGAAGTCCGAGCGCACACCGAGCACGCCATTGAGCTGCAACTGTCCGGCACGCGGGCAAAGCCAGCCGACCAAGTCCAAGGCGTGGATCACCTCACTGGTCACGCCGCAGGTCGGGCGATAGTCGTTGA
Organism: Pseudomonas sp. zfem005; assembly: GCF_032621735.1. Lineage (NCBI taxonomy): Bacteria > Pseudomonadati > Pseudomonadota > Gammaproteobacteria > Pseudomonadales > Pseudomonadaceae > Pseudomonas > Pseudomonas sp. zfem005. The sequence goes on from NZ_JAVYJE010000016.1 coordinate 19,607, forward strand.
TGCGATCCTTGCCCCAGTGAAAGCTGGCGCGCACCAATTGCCAGTTGTGACGTTCGATCCATTCGCGCAACTGCTGGGTCGCATCCGAATAGCGCTCCACCAGATCAAGGGCAAAACCGCTGACCTGCTCCAGGGCGCCTAACAGCTCGTCCAGGTTGTCGCCCGGGGTGACCAATGGCTTCTCGCAGAGCACGAAGCCGCGGTAGCCGGTCAGCTGTTTAAGCACCGGTGCATGGCTGTGGTCATTGACGCTGACCACCACGATATCCGGCGCAAACACCCGCAGCGCTTGACCGACGCTCTCGAAGTAAGGCAACTCGGTGGTTTTCTGATGGCGTCCGACGTAGGCCAGCGAAAGCGGCAGGCCAGAGCTCCTGGCGATATGCTCGAATGCGCGACGGAAGCGATTGCCGGCATAGCCGAGACCGATGATCAGTATCTTCATGCCCAGGCCTCCTGACGAAGCAGCAGTCGCTCGTCGCTAACGGAGAAGCCCAAGGTCTTGTAGAGCGTGCCGGCAGTCGCAGTGCTCTGCAGTACCACGCAGCCGACGCCGCGGTTGGCAAACCAGCGCAGCAAGTTTTGCATCAGCTGCCGGGCGATACCACGACCGCGCCACTGCGGCTCCACCACCACCGACTGCACCCAGCCGGACAGGCCATTGAGGCAGCCAGGTGCCGGCGCACGCTGGTCGATGATTGCCGTCGCGCAGCCCAGCACCCGACCGGACTCCTTATCCTCGGCGGCGAAAATCTGCACGCAATCGCTTTCGCTTAGGCGACTTATCAGCCAGGTACGGTAGGCCGCCCGCCAGCGTGCTGCGTCCTCCGGCGTCTTGCTCGAATAGCTGGCATCGGTACCGTCCAGCAAATACGCGCGCAACTCCACCAAACTAGCCAGGTCGGCCTGGGTCGCAGGCCGCACGTTAAGGAAAGACTGCCCCATCTCAGACCACCTCCGCAGCGAAAACCTGGGATGCCAGCGGGATACTGAAATGGTCGAAGGTCTCGCGCAGCGACACCGCCAGGTGCTCGATCTGCTCGTCGTTGTGATTAGGCGTAGCGTTGACGCGGAAGCGCTCGGTGCCCACCGGCACCGAGGGGTAGTTGATAGGCTGCAGATACACGCCATGGCTATGCAGCAGGCGTTCTGCAGCCGCCTTGCAGCGCTTGGCCTCACCTACCAGCACCGGCAGCACATGGGTTTGTGAGCAGGGCATAACTGGTACGTCATAGTGCCTCAAGCGGTCGCGCAGCTTGGCCGTCTGATGGTGCAGGGCATCACGCTCGCTGCTATCCGCCTTGAGGTGCTCGACGCTGGCCAAGCAGCCTGCGGTGATTGCTGGTGGCAGCGAGGTCGTGAAGATGAAGCCGGTAGCGAAAGAGCGAACCGCATCGACAATCACCCGAGTCGAGGTGATATAGCCGCCGATCACACCTATGGCCTTTGCCATGGTCCCCTGGATGATATCCACCTGGCCCGAGACGCCCAGTTCCGCAGCGATACCGGCACCGCGTGGACCGTACATGCCCACCGCATGTACCTCGTCGAGGTAGGTAAGGGCGTTGTAGCGCTTGGCGGCCGCGACGATTCCGGAAATAGGGGCGATATCGCCATCCATCGAGTAGACCGACTCGAACACCACGATCTTTGGCTGACTCAGCGGGTAACTGGCGAGAATTTGCTCCAGATGCTCGACGTCGTTATGGCGGAAGATCTTGCGCTCGTTGGGTGTCGATCGAATGCCATTGACGATGGAGGCGTGGTTCAGCTCGTCACTAATTACCACGCAATCGGGAATACGCCGCAGAAGACACTGCAGGGTTGCATCGTTGGAGCCGAAGCCGGTGGGGAAGACCAGCGCCGCTTCCTTGCCGTGCCAGTCGGCCAGGCTCGTCTCCAGGCAGGTATACACCTCGTGCGAACCGCCAATATTGCGTGATCCACCGGATCCCGCACCGTAGGTTTCCAGCGCATCGTGCATCTGTTCGCGCACTGCCGGATGTTGCGACATGCCGAGGTAGTCGTTGCTGCACCACACCACCACGGGCTCCTGCTCGCGACCGCCCAGTTTGGCCAGGGGGTACTGGCCACAAATGCGGCTGAGAGTGGTGAAAGTGCGGTACTGGTTGGAGGACTTCAATGTCTCCAGTTGTTCTCGAAGAAGTGCTTGATACATCCGTTTATCTCCTTAGCGAGTAGATGACACGTCTCTGTGTAGTTCCTCAACAGATGAGAGCCCTAACGGGTAATTGCGGCCGCAGCGCATTTGGCCTTGAAAGGAAACGCCTGGAGCAGAGCAGCCGCCACCCGATCAGCACGGGCTTCGGTCGTAATCATGCGTGTTGGAATGAGGGGGTAGGTACAGACCCCCAAGGACAATGAGTACAGGGTCGACCGCTCAGTCGAGATCCAGTCCTACGGGAAAATTCAGCGAGAATTCGGTGCCAGCAGAAGCGAACTACCCATCTACGGCGCTCTAGCATCGTGCCTCTGGAATCCTTGCCGAACGATTGGCCAGGCTCCGACCAGGAGAGCGCAGGGTTGATGTAAGGGCTTGGGGATGACAAAAAAGTGGAGTGCCGCTGATAGCGTTGTCAGTCGGTATACAAAGGGAAAGAGACAGAACTGAACACCTGCCGCGCTCCTGATGAAGGCTTCATCATTTCGTCGCCCAACGCCCGGCGAGTCGGAGCCAGCCAGCACTTGAGCACGCGCAGCGAACTGACCGGCGCCTTGAGCGACATGTTCGCGGCCTATATGGCCAGCCTGGCAAAGGCAAAGTAAGGCCGATAGGCCTTCATCCCGACGTAGCCCGAGCTTCAGCCCGGGAACCGATGGGCACGAGCCTCCCCCGGGCCACGCCCTGATAAGCGGCTGAAAACCGTTGGCGAGGCCGCCAGCGCAAGGCGAAAGCAGGCGAAAAAGCGGAGTTTACGAGCCGTAAATGAGCATTTTGATCGGACTCGCGCACGAGCCGGCTTTCAACACCGCGATGGCAACGCAGGCAGGTTTCTACGGAGCGCCCAGCAGCAGCGTCCAGTACACCCCACCCGCCTTCGCCGCCGGCGACTGGGCACCGCCCAGGTCGGTGAACAGCGGGCTCATCAACCGCGAGCATTCCTCCGGGCTGGCCAGCCAGCCCTGCACCGCACTGGCCGCCGAGCCCATGCCGGCGGCGATGCTTTCCGCCACCCGCGTGCCCATATAGCCCGCATTGCGCGCCCGGTCCGCCGGCGCGCTGCCGTCGGTGCCCTGGTGGGCGAAGAAGCCGTTGAGCGCCATCGACTGGCTGTGGTTGGTCGCCGCCGCCCCTAGGGCCTCGCTCCAGCGCAGCGGCGGCGCCGACGCGAAGGGCTCGTTGCCGCACAGGCGTGGTTGCGCCCGCGCTGCGTTCACCTGCTCCAGCAGCATCGGCCCCTGCAAGGGCCCGGCGGCCAGGGCCGCGCTGCGCAGCGGCCGCGCAAAGGTCACCCGCCACACCGGCCCCGCCTGGCTCACGCCCACATCGACGAACTGCGGATTCAGCAGCACATCGCAATACCCCAGCAGCGCCTTGAACGCCGCCTGTGCATCGGCCGGGCCGGTGAGACGGATGGTGCGCACATCCCCCGGTCGGTAGCCGGACTGCTCCAGCGCCGCGCGCCAGGTTTCACCATTGCCGGTGGGCAGCGCCAGGCGCGGGTCACTGGCCAAAGGCGTAAGCGCAACGGTGGGCTGGTTGCCGCAGTTCTGCGGCTGGGCGCGGTAGGCATTGATGGCATCGACCAGCACCGCCTCCTCGGCGGCGGAAGCACCGGTGGCGAGCAACAGGCCGAGCAGGAAAGCAAAGGGACGGATAGGCAAGGCAGCAAGTGGGCGCATGGTTCGAACCTCATATAAAGGAAGTCGGGCAACCACGGCGCCATCCCGAGTGCCACGGCACCGGGGTTCGCAAGCCCGTGAAGGTTGGAACCGCAACGGCGCCGCCGAGTTCAGCGGCGCCCGAAGGGGGTGGCACAGCCTTCGCCCGCCACCACCCTGCCCCTCCGTCTATCAGGGCACCTGGCGCCCCAAGGGCAACCCGACCATCTCCACCAGCCGCAGGTAATCCTCATAGTTGCTGCGCGACAGGTGGATCACTGCATCCATCAACGCACCCTCCCGGTACCCATCGAGAAACGGCCCCGGCACGCCATCGTGTAGAGACACGTTTTCCAGAATCACCTCGGCAATCACCAGGGTGGTATGCAGTCGTGCATCCAGGCCCTGGACCAGTTTCTGGAGGCGGCGTTGTTCGTGAGTGATATCGCTTATGCCGAAACCTCCCCGTGGGTGGGAAGGATGGGGTGCAGGGCTGAGCGGTAGAGAATGAGGGGCGTGAATGCGTCGTGCATGGCGAATAGTCCTTTGCTGAGGTTCATCAGCTGCCGCCATCCGCTGTCATTCAAAGGGCGGCAGATCGCGCAGGGTTGACAGACCGGGCAAAGGAGCCGGCAGACCGCAAGGGTCTCCCCACGCGATCTGCCATAAAGCAGAGCAGTTATGAAAACTGCATGCGTACAAAGGCCTGCAAAAAACGTCCGCCGTTTTTCGCATGCACCTTGGTGGCGCAATCGCGCCTTTGCTGCGGGCTGTCAAACCCGGCCACGGGACTTACCGTGGCGGGTGCAGGATAGGGATGAGGGGGCGGGAGGGCAAGCAGCTAACAGCCAATGGAAGACTCGCTTCACTCATGACAACGGAGTGGTTAACCACCAAGACTTGTCGGTTCCCGGTTCTCCTTCTCTCGAAAAAGAACCTTATGATGGGCACGATCAAATCAACCGCTGCATAGGCAGTCGAAGAGTCATACTTCAGGGAAGTCCATTCAACCAAGAAACTATCTAATTAGCTGATGAGCGCGCTGACACCAGCCTCAGAACTTGCCCAACCGAATGCCTGAAATAGTGCGCGCAACCATCTCTTGGCCATTTGCATTTAGACGACTAAGGTCATTTTCAATCAGAGAAAGATATTCCCCTCCTTTATATGACTTACTTACATGCTCAAGAATTTTAACTACATCGTTGCAATGGTAGGCGATCAAAGCTAGGTCACCTGGCTTCCAAGACGAAGATATAAAGGCATCAACCAGTTCGCGGCGAGCTGTTTTACAGCGATCCCAATCGAAGAAAGGAACGAAATTCAAGAAATCAGGTACATCATTCGAGCGCGCCAACTCCCTATAGAGTGGAGGAAATAAGACCACAATTATCGGAGATACAGGGAAGCGCCGAGCTCGAAGCAACGACGGCATCAGCATTCCAGCTGCTATCAGTAGAGATTTCCGCGACTTTTTTTCAGCATCAAACATGATCGATGCACATGCGTCAGCTGCCATTTGATCGAAATCGATTGCATGACGTGAATGCAAGGCAAGTGCAATTTCATCTACTGCCCCAACAATGCGCTCCCTAGCTGGCAAGGGAGCCATATCGAAAACAATTAGATTTCGACTAGCAACATCTGAATCGACACCTCTTCCCAGTCCTGCGTTGACAGCCCCTACGCCATTGAGCTTTGCGCCAATAGCCTCGAGCAGCATGAGCAGAAGTTCGGTTTCCTCACCTTCGAACCGGCTACGCAAGCACCGCATTATTGCTCGACTAGCGATCTCAACTCTCTGGGAATCACTGACTCTGGGAATCAAGGAGCCAACAACACTGATCTGAACGTTGATTGGAAGGCTATCCTGCATAGCAATCCGCACCAACATCTCAACAGCGTCTTTTGGCAGACGCTTCAGAATGCACTCACTGATTTCGCTGTCGGAAAGAAGCGCCGTAAGCTGATCATCGCTGGCCTGCTCAAGCACCCCCACAAGAAGTTTTGAGAATGTAGCCTTGGCTAGGCGTTTCTCGCCCAGCAACCAGTGCACGTCAGCCTTGGTAGGCTCGATTGATAGAGCAATCAACGAGTCACGTTGCGCGGAGGCACCTGACAATACAAGCACTTCTCGAATAGCAGGTGTGCCTCCTACCTTATGTGCTCGCTCTATAAGCATCGAACTCAGGCGCTTAGCTTTAAATTCGTTGACCTTTCCTAGCCAACTGAGCTCCTCAGCTAGCTCCGCCGAGTCCATTCTATTGACTATCGGCTTAGCAACAGGCAGTTGCCGATCATCAATGAGATATGGAAGCAGCATCTTTCCTGCCCTATCTGCTAGATCTTGGTCAACATCGCTCAAGATCTGCCCCATACGTTCAATGAGCGCATCATCATCGACAACCCGACGGCTGAGATCAGCATCATGCGCCACAAGATTCGCGACAATGTCCTTAGGCGCATCGAAAAGCGCCTGTTCGACGATTGGCTCCGCTCCTTTGGCGAGCCCAGCTGCGATACTTGGGATTAAATCGACAATAGCTCCCTTAGAGTCCGGCTGAACCAGAAAACTGATCGCACCAAAAGGTGTTCGCTCTGCGAGCTGCCCAGCGAGGTGCGCTGCTGCTGCCTTACCTGCAGGCATACTCTGGCCATACATTTTTCTTGTGAGCGCACCTACGAAGTCCCAGGCGTCTCTGTCAGGTAGAGTACTAGTCGCCCGACTAATGGCCTCCGCCAGTAGGGGCTCAAGATACTTGAGGGCTACGGTATTGCTAACCATGCCTGAGTTGGCAATATCCAACAGCCCTAGAGCTGCGGTGGGCGCCTGCTGCAGCTTGTCCAGTAACTCGTCCCACAACAATGCGATACGGAGAGCAGTGGCACTATTCGCGTCACGCTCTCCTAGCAGATTAATTTCTCGCTCTGACAGCAGCCTCGGCAGAGGTTCTGCAAAGACGCGCTGCACAATCGCCTCAGTCCATCTATGCCGATCGTGTTGCAACGATCGACCATCTACACGTCGACCTGGCCAATCACTAAATTTTGCCTTAGCGCTCATCGGAGCGAAGACAAGGTCGAGGTCGCGCCCACTGATCTTTCTCGGTGACAGTGCAAACGTCGAAATAGCAAAACGCCTCCGTATATCTGGCCATAACGCGGTTAGTATGCGTAAGGCAATAAGCTCGGGGGCGGGGGCGTCAAAGACCACCACCGGCTTAGAATCTTCAAGGAACAGTGCCTCGAGCAGCTCGCTGGCACTGAAGGATGGAGTGGGAGGCAATCTCTCCTCAGCACACTCATTCAGATCAATTCGAACCGCATGCTGCTCGCTCGGAAGCCCAGACAACTCGAGTAGGTTAAGCAGCGGTACAAGTGGCGCCTTAATAGCCCACACGTGAGCATCAATCAGGACACTCATTGTCCGAACACACCCCGCCCGGGCAACAGTGTGATCCTGCCATGTTCTGGCGATCACGTAGTGGCTGCCACTCGGTAACGGATAAGCCGATAGGTATGGCGCGAACTGCTCCTTAGGGCGCAGCGGCCCCGCGATATCCGAGAGGCGGTCAATAACTGCCTGATCCTCTTTGGACAGTACGATCGAAGAAGCAATTAGTTGGTGCCCCTTGCGATAGCCATGGATTTGAATTTCCGCAGTAATCACCAGTTCAAAGCCCCACAGCCCAGGCAATGGGAAGAGTGATATCAGAATCTCTCCTCCACCCATCCTGATCCCTCACAGCAACCCAACCCTTACCATCTGGGCCTGCCTCAAGAAACTCTCTTCGGTAAGCAGCATCATGCTTCAGATCGCCACCAACGCTACTGAGACCAAATATTTGGACATCAAGTCCCTCTAGATCCATCAGCTTGCCTGCAACCAGGGGGTATTCATGCTCTAGGTATACAAGGGGGCCATGTTGGAATTTTTCAGGGTCAACCAGATCCCAGGCGGTGACGACCACAGACAACCGCGGCAGGCTACCGTCGTCGCGACAGGCAAGTGAAAGCTCCAGAAAACGGATCAATTCGCACAGCAAGATTTGCGTAGGGAGGCCAGGCTCTTCGTCATCTCCTAATCGTTCTAGGAGCGTACGCGACGTTACCCAATCGAGTGGTCGGACATCTTGATCCGAGCCAACCCTCACGAAGAGCAAAGCGCCATCTGACCGTTCCAACTCTTCCATCCAGTCAGAGTCGATCTCGCTGTTGATGACGGCGTTGCGCCAAAGCTCGCCGGATATGTCCGGCACAATGATCCTTGCTTGTGGCCCTCCTTTCGTCGCAGCGACAGCCACCTCAAAATCTCGGCGTACATCGCTATGCTCAGAGCGCGGGGCAAAGTCTCCCGCAAAAATGTGCGCGGTGATGTCGAGTACGAAGTTAATATCGTCTGGCTGCTCCGCAGCATGCAGTGCGCCACTCTCAGCATCGAGCGCTTGCCATAGGGGGCCGATGTAGTTGGTCTTCCCAGAGTCAGGGCCACCCAGCAACACGATTGAACGGCTCATTGGCTCCTCCTGTAGTTTAGATACGCACGATTACCCTCAGGAGGTTCGGTCGAGCGCCAGAAGGTTGGCCGATCAGGCAAAGCGCCAACGGTTAAATTGATTAGCTCCGCTAGACCAAATCCTGCAGGCACACTTTTTGGTTTATCAGAAAACGGGGCCACACCTACAATCTCGACCTCTGCATCGCGTCGGCTGAGTTCGGCTCTTAGTCGCTGAGCCACCTGATCATCGAGAACATGCACGTCGTGATGAGTTACTACGACCATCAATCGAGGTCGGCGGCCTTCCAGCATGGTTTTCAAACGCGCGGCGAGTTGCCCTACACGAGCAATAAGCCCATTTCGCTTTTCGATATCCGCAAGCGAACGCCCATCAAGGACGACCCAAATGACCTCAGCCGACTTCAAGAAGTCCAGTCGATCCGCCCTTGCTGCACTGACAAACTCCTGAGTCCACTCCCCAGGTATATCGGGGAGGGCTAGATCGACCCGCCTCCCATCCTCGTTCTTAATAAGGCGAAGGTGCAAAAAGCCAGGGCGACGATCATCCGCCATTTCGGTATGCATCGTCATTTGCTCGGGCACCCGACCTTTATTCCAGTCCCTTGCACCGCGTGCAATATCCTCGAAACCTGCGAGACTCCTGCTGTCAGCAAATGACCAACCGTCCAGCTTAGCGTGCGAGATCAGCAGGTACAGACTAGCCAGACATGCAGTTTTGCCGGACTCTGGATCGCCGAGAATGCCAACCACGTTAACGTATCTCTTCCCCATCATCACGTTTAGCTCCTCCAGCCCAAGCGGGCGACTGGAGGGGAATGAGCGGGTTTTGGCAGGCTGATCAAGTACAGCTGCGCCAAGCCGATCAGCGAGTGGCGATGAGACTTCGGAGTTGTTTTGAACATCTTCGGCTGACTCGCCACCGAGCTGGTTTGGAGCTCGGTTGGAGCAAGTTGCCGAATCGCGTTCGAGCGCGCACATCCCTGTCTCGTCGACTGTGCACCCCTCAAATCTGCACGATCCGCTCATAGCTTGGCTGGACCATTCAGTATCAGCTTGAGGAAGCCTGCCTCTAGCAGAGCGCGCTCCCCCCACTCCGATGCACGCCGTTTAACAGTTGAGCCGCGGACATCCACTGAGCCTGTTACCAGCGCGTACAGAAGAGGGAAAACAGAGGGACGGTCGGCAACCCAGCTTTCACCGACCACATCACTGAGCCTCTCCCTGTCATCCCCCAGCGCCGTCAGCAACTCTGCCAGATCAAGTTCAGGGTCATTTTCTAATGTTCGGAGAATGATCTCACGGTGCACCTCGCAAGGAAGGCGACGTAGCATTTTCGAGCCCTCGATACCGGCAGTGACGACCCGCGTTGGCTCGTTGATCTCGGAGGGCTGCCTTTTGAGTATGCGACTACGACCAGCCTGCGCCCACCACAAGAAATCTAGCTCCTCTCGATCCAGGGCAGCATTACGGCGTAAAGCCTCAACTGTCTTGGCCATTGAATCGGGGATGTTATGAGTAACCACGCCTTCAGCAGAGATGTTGATCTTAGCGATGGAAGGCTCAGGAACAGTCTCTCGCTCTCTCGCTACCTCAGCAGACGTCGAACTCCAAGCAGCAGCTGCATTAAGAACTTCAAGGCGTAGGCTTTCTCGCCGAGCCGCGTCCAAGGTCGGCTGAAATGCCAGCGAAGACCAGAGCGCAGCAGCATACACATCCGCAACCCCCCACCCGCCCGACCCGACACTTGGGCCGAACATGGAGATCATCGCCATGCCTGCGCAAACACTGACGTCCAGCGGCCGCTCCGTGTACAAGTACGAAGAGGACTTCTTCTGAATTGCCGCCTGAACCTCATTCCCCAGCGCCTCGGAAGGAACCCCATCACCACCGAGTGCCTCGGCAATATCTGATGCCTTGGAAATGATTTTTTCTACAAATTTTTCTTTCCCCCAACTGCCTGCAAGATTGGTCGTGGCCAAGCGCCGGGAGTTCACATCATCGTCAGTTACGCTGACGCTGCAAATTCGCATGTGAACCGCAAAATTCTCCATTACTGCACTCCATCCTTTCGCTCGCGAATCAACTGATCAATCATGTGCTCAATCTGTTCCAGCTTGCCCTCTCGTACAAGCCACTCCAGTAATTTTCGCTCTAACCCCTGGGACATTGGCTCATCAAGATCTTCCGGTATCGCATCCAGCTCAACGAGAATACGTAAACGCTCCCCCTCCAGCAGATCGCGGAAGAACCTGAGACGGATAACCTCATAGCCTTCTACCGACGGTGGCATGAGCTTTGATTCCTCGTCCGACGATGCTACTGGAACCATTTCAATAGTCGGCTCTGCTGAGAATGAAGTTACCTCTACAGAGGCTTTACTATTGGGCTGATCCGTCGTGGGCACATCAGGTCGCTTTGCTTTGCGGAAAGAAGGGCATCCCAACCTATAGTTAGGATTTGCCCCGCCTAGACGTTGCTCATCCGCCTCAAACCGCGTTCGCTCTGGGTTCCATGCCCTAGGATGAATGGTCACCGATAGGCCATCTGTTTCTGCATCCCAATCAAACTCAATAATGTTATAGGTGAAGGTGTATTCCGCATCAGATTTGAAAGGGACAGTAGCGCCAGCAGCTAGCATCATCAGATCACAGCCTGGCTCAACATTGTCGACAGATACCTTCGGATTGTGCTCATGGCCTGAAATGAAGACGCGCGCTCGATTTCGTACGTATGTTCGAACTTGATCTTCGTCTTTGTACCAGCTCAGTGGGTGGTGAACGAGGATGATGTTCTCTTCGCCAGCTACGGGAGGAATGGTGAACTGCCGAGCGCCTATCATCAGCTCAGGATGCTCATCATGTTCATTACCATGACATAGCAGAGACGAGTTGAGCCTGATGAAGCGTATCGCTCGCCCAGGAGCCAAAGTAACCACCATCTCAGAAGCATAAGTCCCCTCGATATTGAGGGGGCAGTTGTAACCGAAGCTAAAATTCCCGTAATCCTTGAATCGGGCAAAGAGCGCTTCCCGAATCGACGCGTCATTCAGGAACACGCCGAACTCCGCAGCCCCCCCATCCCTTATTCGGTCGAGAATTAATTTGACGCCCGCGGTGAGCTTTGACCTGTCGAGATCATGGTTGCCCGGCACCATCTGCACGCAGTCGATGCCTATCCCTATGCTGGCCGCCAGCTCATCCAGCCATTTGGCGGCTTGATCGTACTCGGCCTTCACACCAGACTGAGCAATGTCACCAGTTACCAAAATCCCATGAGCGATCCCACCGTGGATCGTCGAGACTATCTCTTGGGCATCTAGGATCAGCTGCTGTTTTACATCGCCATGAATCTGTACCCGGTCATCCTTTTCTTGGCCGAAGTGGATGTCGGACACATGAACAAAGACTGCAGACATTCGCTCTCCCTACTCTGCGGCCTACTTGGACATCTGCACTTCTAACATTTTTCAGCTAAGCCTTGCGATGACTTAAAAGCTAAATGTCATTATTCGCTACCGTATCCCCCCATGCCTACGGTGGCTGTGCGCTCTTCCGCCTCGTTAGACATCCCACCTCATGGCCCAACGTTCTACTGTCATATAAGCCTCTGTCAATATGTCTGCAAAACTCATGGAGAATGCCTGCAAAGCCTTCTACTTCAACCCCGTGCACGATTGGTGCAAGCAGCGAAAGGTCGCTGAATTGATCCAGGCGATCATGCTGATTCGCTTGGAGTTGAACGTCTTCTTTTGGCCAAAAGCAGCCGCAAATAAGCAACATCTACCCCTCCCCCACCTCCCCCCTCACCTCACTCGGCGTTCTCCCATACCTCGCCTTGAAGCTCCGCGCGAAATGCGCCTGGCTCGAATAGCCGTGCCGGTAGGCCACCTCGCTGATATCCAGGCCATTGGCTTGCGGGCTGCTGAGCAGGCGGTGGGCGAGTTCGAGGCGGCGTTCGGCGATGTAGCGGCTGGGTGAGCCGCCTTCCTGGGCGAACAGGCGGGTGAGGTGGCGCACCGAGATGCCGATGCCCTGGGCGACGCGCTCGCAGCTGAGGGCCGAGTCGCCCAGTTGTTCGGCGATCAGGCGTTTGGCGGCCAGTAGATAGGAGGCGCCCTGGGCGCTGACGCGGTGTTCGCCGGTGCTGCCGGCGATGATGCTGGAGAGCAGCTCCAGGGCGTCGTCCTCGAAGTGCTCGGCCTCGCGGTTGGCGGGGCGCTGGAAGAAGCCCTGGGTGCGCTCGCAGAGGGTACGGGTGAGCAGGCGTTGCAGGCGGGTTTCCGCGCCCACCTTGAGCGGGCCGTCGAGGCGGCCGAGGCAGCGTTCGCCGAACAGGTCCTGGGGGATGTCGAAGATGAACTGGCGCATGGCGCCGGAGAAGCCGAACAGGTAGGGCTTGTCGGTGCGGTAGATGATCATCTCCCCCGGCTCCAGCAGGGTGCAGCCTTCGCCCTGGTAGAAGAACGAGCGGCTCTCCTGCACCAGGGAGACGAACACCGATTCCTTGGGCACCGAGCGGATCATCGAACAGTCCCGCTCCACCACGTGCTGGTTGCCGCGCACCAGGGCCAGGCTCATGGCGCCCAGTTCGAGGTTGGATTGCGAGGCGGCGAGACCGCCGTCGGCGTAGGAAGAGCATTTGAGGCCGACGAGGATGGAGGCGTTGTACTGCTCCCAGAACCTCAGGCGCTGTTCGACCGGGATGTCGCAGGTACTGGCTCGCCGGGTCTCGAGCAAGGCGGGTGTCGTCATTCTTATTGTTCTCGTGTGTCGCCGCGGATCGAACCCCCGGGCCAAACATCGGCAGCTCCCGGGGACCGGGCGTCGCGCATCCTCTGTGGGTGTGGGCGACGCCCGGTCATTAACATCTGAACGCTGCCCGCCGTCAATCGCCCCCCGCCCGCTGTCCGGGCCCTGTCCGAAAAGCGCAAACAACAGGGCCGAGGCGATCAAACCCCCTGCCGCCGCGCCCTCTAGAGTCGGCCCCAGTCCATAACAACAACGAGACTGGAACATGGCCGAGCCTGCCCGCAACGAATTCTGGAAAGACCTGCAAGCCATCCCCAACTGCTTCAAGCCCGACGCCAAGCCCGAGGTGTACCTGCCCAACGCGGCGAGCGACGACCTGAGCCTGTACGTGCCCTTCACCGAGACGGTGTCCTCGCGCCCGCTTTGGATCTCGCCGAGCGAGAACCGCTGGTGCGACATCCTCATGGCCCGCAGCGCCGGCCTGGTGAACCGCCACTACCACCCCCACGAAGTGTTCGCCTACACCCTCTCCGGCAAGTGGGGCTACCTGGAGCACGACTGGACCGCCACCGCCGGCGATTTCGTCTACGAGACGCCCGGCGAGGGCCACACCCTGGTGGCCTATGAGCACGAGGAGCCCATGCGCGCCTTCTTCATCGTCAAGGGCCCGCTGATCTGGCTCGACGAGCGCGGCGAGCCGGACGGCTACTTCGATGTGCACTCCTACATCGCCATGTGCCGCGAGCACTACGAGAAGATCGGCCTCGGCGCCGCCTACATCGACTCCCTGTTCCGCTGACCCCTTGCCCGGGGCGCCTGCGCGGCGCCCCGGAGGAGAACGACATGGCGCCCACGACTTCCAACGCCCGGTATGAAAACGTACTGCTCGGCGTGCTCTTCCTCACCTTCGGTTTCGTATTCTTCGACCGCCTGGCACTGTCCTTCCTGTTTCCCTTCATGGCCGAGGAGCTGCAGCTCGGCAACCGCCACCTGGGCATGCTGTCGTCGGTGCTGGCCCTGGCCTGGGCGGTGTCCGGGGCCCTGGTGGGCCTGTGGTCCGACCGTAACGGCGTGCGCAAGCCGCTGCTGATCGCCGCAGTGATCCTCTTCTCGCTGTGCTCGGCGCTGTCCGGGCTGGTGGGCGGCTTCCTCAGCCTGCTGCTGTTCCGAGGCGTGATGGGGCTGGCCGAAGGGCCGATCCTGCCGCTGTCGCAATCGCTGATGGTGGAGGCCTCGTCGCCCCACCGCCGCGGCCTCAACATGGGCCTGCTGCAGGGCTCGGCCGCCGGCCTGCTGGGCGCGGTGATCGGCCCGCCGGTGCTGATCGGCCTGGCCGAGGCCTTCGGCTGGCGGCATGCCTTCGTCATCTCCCTGGTACCGGGGCTGCTGATCGCCTGGCTGATCTGGCGCTACGTGCGCCCCGACGACAGGGCACGCAAGCCAGACGCCAGCACGGCCGGCCACGGCGTTGGGCTCGGCGGCCGCCTGGCCCTGCTGAAGAGCCGCAACATCCTGCTGTGCACCCTGATCAGCTGCGTGTTCCTCACCTGGTTCATCGTGCTGATTTCCTTCACCCCCACCTTCCTGGTCAGCCAGCGCGGCTACAGCCCGGCGAGCATGGGCGGGATCATGAGTTGCCTGGGCGTGGCCTGGGTGTTCTGGGGCTTCGCCGTGGCGGCGATCTCCGACCGCATCGGCCGGCGCCCGACCCTGGTGCTGTTCTCCCTGGTGGCCGCCTGCTGCCCGCTGGCCCTGCTCTATGCGCCCACGCCCTTCAGCCTCGGCGCGCTGATGCTGCTGACCTACACCGGCCTGGGCTGCTTCACCCTGTTCATGGCCACCATCCCGGCGGAAACGGTGCCGCGCGGCGTCATCGCCACCGCCCTGGGGCTGATCATGGGCATCGGCGAGCTGGTGGGCGGCTTCATCGCGCCGACCATCGCCGGCTTCGCCGCCGACCGCTACGGCCTCTCCATCGTCATGTGGATGAGCTGCGGCGGTGCCCTGCTGGCCGCCCTGCTCTCGCTGTTCCTCAAGGAAACCGCGCCCACGGTGCTGGCCCGCCAGGCCGGCCGCCCCCTCGCCGACGCCGCCAACCTGCAAGGACAACCCTGATGAACGCATTGCGCTGGCATGGCGCCCGGGACCTACGCCTGGACGCCCTCGACATCCCCCCGCCCGGCCCCGGCGAGGTGGAACTCAAGGTGGCCTATTGCGGCATCTGCGGCAGCGACCTGCACGAGTACCAGGACGGCCCGCACTCCATCCCCCAGCAGCAGCCCCATCCGCTGTCCGGCTGCCGCGCGCCGCTGACCCTGGGCCACGAGTTCAGCGGCGTGGTCACCGCGCTGGGCGCCGGGGTGCAGGGCTTCACGGTCGGCGACCGGGTGGCGGTGGAGCCCATCTACCGCTGCGGTGATTGCCGCTACTGCCGCGCGGGCCAGTACAACCTGTGCAGCTCCATGGGCTTCATCGGCCTGATGGGCGATGGCGGTTTCGCCGAGCGCGCCCGGGTGCCGGCCTACATGCTGCACCGCCTGCCGGCCGGCGTGAGCCTGCGCCAGGCCGCCGTGCTGGAGCCGGCCGCCGTGGCCCTGCACGCCCTGCGCCAGAGCAGCCTGCAGCCCGGCGACCGCTGCGCGGTGTTCGGCCTCGGGCCCATCGGCCTGCTGCTGATCGCCCTCGCCCGGCTGCGCGGCGTGGAGCACATAGTCGCGGTGGACGTGGCCCCCGAGCGCCTGGCGCGGGCCCTGGAGTTCGGCGCCGAGCGCGTGCTCGACGCCCGCCAGGTGGACGTGGTGCAGCAGTTGCAGGCCAACGGTGGCGTGGATTGCGCCTTCGAGGCCGCCGGCACCCAGGCCACACTGGACGCGGCCCTGCACGGCCTGCGCAAGGGCGGCGAAGCGGTGCTGGTGGGCCTGATGGGCGAGGCGCGCTTCGACGCCTTCCACCTGGTCAATAACGAGCTGCGCATCACCAGCAGCGTCGGTTACCGCGACGTCTACCCGGAGCTGATCGCCCTGCTCGACAGCGGCCGCCTCGACCTGGGCCGCGCGGTGACCCGCTGCGTGCCGCTGGAGCGCGCCGTCAGCGATGGCTTCGCAGCCCTGCTGGCCGACAAGGCGCAGATCAAGGTGCTGGTCAATCCCAACCCCGAACTGGCGGAGGCCTGAACATGCACGCATCGACCTTCAACCCCGGGCTGTTCCGTGATCGCCAGGTGCTGGTCACAGGCGCCACCTCCGGCATCGGCGCCGCCATCGCCCTGCAGTTCGCCGAGCTGGGCGCCTCGGTGCTGGCCCTCGGGCTCGACGCCGATGGCGCGCTCACCCCGCGCCACCCGCTGGTGCGCCCGCAGGAGCTGGACGTGAGCGATTCCGCCGCGCTGGAAGCAGCCATCCAGGCCCTGCCCCGGCTGGATGTGCTGGTCAACTGCGCCGGCATCAGCCGCGACCGCGAGGAATACCAGCCGGCGAGCTTCGAGCGCGTGCTGCAGATCAACCTCGTCGCCGCGATGGGCGCCAGCCAGTGCGCCCGCGAGCTGCTGGCCCGCCAGGGCGGCAGCGTCGTCAACATCGCCTCGATGTTCAGCACCTTCGGCTCGGCCGACCGCCCGGCCTACAGCGCCAGCAAGGGCGCCATCGTGCAGCTGAGCAAGTCGCTGGCCATCGAGTACGCGGCCCTCGGCATCCGCGTCAACGCCATCGCCCCCGGCTGGATCGACACGCCCCTGGGCGCCGGCCTCAAGGCCGATGCGCAAGCCACCCGGCGGATCATGCAGCGCACGCCCCTGGAACGCTGGGGCGAACCGGCCGAAGTAGCAGCCGCCGTGGCCTTCCTCTGCAGCCCGGCGGCCAGCTTCATCACCGGCGCCGTGCTCGCCGTGGATGGCGGCTACCTCTGCACCTGAAGCCCTGACCCAACCCGAAAACGCCCACCCCGGAGCCCACGCCCCGGGGCGAGGCCCTGCTGCCCAAAACAACCGCGCCTTAACAACAACAAGAAAGGACCGCCCAACCATGACCCGCACCCTGGCCCGCAACGCCCTGCTCCTGAGCCTGCCCCTGCTGCCGCTGCCCGGCCTCGCCGACGAGGCCCCCGGCCCGCTGGCGGAGCTGGGCAGCCAGCTCGCCGAAAACGGCATCAAGACCCACGCGGTATTCCTCAGCCTGGCCGTGAAGAACCTCGACACCGGCCCGCGCCCGCACAGCTTCGGCAACAGCGGCGACCTGTTCCTCGGCGCCGACCTGGACCTGGGCAAAATGGCCGGCCTGGACGGCGCCGCCCTGCACATCGAGCAGACCCAGTTCATCCTCGACCGCAACACCGGCCAGCCCACCTCGGGCGCCTGGCAAGGGGCCGTCGGCAGCTACTTCGGCGGTGCGCCGATCCACAACGACATCGGCGCCAGCCAGCTGAGCCTGCTGACCTGGGAGCAGCAATGGCTCGACGGCAACCTGGAAACCCACCTGGGCCGCACCAACGCGCGCCGCTACTTCTTCATCTACAACTGCGAGAGCCAGGTCACCTGCAACGACCCGGTGATCGACGCCTCCACCGGCGTGCTGCCGCCGCCCTACGGCGCCTGGGGCGGCTACCTGAAATACAGCCTGACGCCGGAGCTGTACCTGCACGCCGGGGCCTTCGAATCCAACCCCGTGGACTACCTGAAAAAGCGCCACGGGCTGGACTTCAGCACCACCGACGCCAGCGGCACCAGCCTGCTCTACGGCATCGGCCGTCGCGAAGGCGCCGAGCGCAACCCCTACAGCTCCCACTACGAGCTCAACGGCTACCACAACACCTCAAAACAGAACGACCCGCTCACCGGCGCCAGCGAGCACGGCAGCAGCGGCGCCTTCTTCAAGTTCCAGCAAACGGTGTGGCGCGCCGACGGCGGCCAGGGTGATGCGCCCCAGGCAGCGCAACTGTTTGGCTCGCTGTCGGCCGCCGCTGATGACAAGCAGCCCTTCCGCCACTTCGCCGAGGCCGGCATCAGCTGGCTGGCCCCCTTCGAGCGCCCCGGCGACACACTCAACCTCAAGGCCAGCTACCTGCGCCTCAACCCGCACCAGTTGGAGTTCCAGCGCCAAAGCCGCATCGCCGCCGGTGGCGACCCGAGCCAGGGCTCGCGGGATGTCTACGCGCTGGAAGGCAACGGCCACTTCGCCCTCACCCGCCACCTCGCCCTGGAACCCAGCGTCCAGTACCTCTTCAACCCGGACAACTACTACAACCCCGGCGCCACCGAGATCAGTGGCGACGGCTTCGTCGTCGCCCTGCAGCTGACCCTCGACCTCGGCTCGCTGCTGGGCCTGTGAACCGCAAGGAATCCGCCATGACCTCACCCCGTCGCTTCGACTACATCATCGTCGGTGCCGGCTCGGCCGGCTGCGTGCTGGCCAACCGGCTCTCCGCCGACCCGGGCCTCTCGGTCTGCCTGATCGAGGCCGGCCCCAGCGACCGCAGCCTGTTCCCCGGCAGCTACATCCGCACGCCGGCGGGCATCATCCGCCTCATCGCCAACCCGAAATGGAACTGGATGCACCGCTTCAGCCACGCCACCGGCAACGGCGAAGTGGAAGTGCCCTGCCCGCGCGGCCGCGTGTGGGGCGGCTCCAGCGCCATCAATGGGATGATCTACATCCGTGGCCACCGCCACGACTACGACCAGTGGGCCGCCCAGGGCAACCGCGGCTGGAGCTACGACGAGGTGCTGCCCTACTTCCGCCGCTCGGAACACTTCGAGCCCGGCGCCTCGGCCTGGCACGGCCAGGGCGGCGAACTCAACGTCGCCGAGCTGCGCAGCCCCAGTGCGGTGAATGCGGTGTTCTACCAGGCCGGCGAAGAACTCGGCTGGCGCTACAACGCCGACTTCAACGGCAGTGATCAGGAAGGCATCGGCCCCTTCCACGTCACCCAGATCAACGGCGAACGCTGCAGCGCCGCGCGGGCCTTTCTCCACCCGGTGCTGGCGCGCCCCAACCTGCAGGTGCTCAGCGGCGCCCTCACCCACCGCGTGCTGCTGCAGGGCGACCGCGCGGTGGGCGTGGAAGTGAGCCAGGGCGAGGAATTGCTGCAGCTGCTCGCCGAGCGCGAGGTGATTCTCAGCGCCGGCAGCATCAACTCGCCGCAGCTGTTGATGCTCTCGGGCATCGGCCCGGCGGTGGAGCTGGCCCGCCACGGCATCGCCCTGCGCCACGAGCTGCCCGGCGTGGGCCAGAACCTGCAGGACCACCAGGACGTGGTGCTCATGTACCGCAGCGACGCCGCCCTGGGCTACGGCCTCTCCCTGCGCGGGCTCTGGCCGCTGCTGCGCTCGCCCTGGCAGTACCTGGCCGGCCGGCGCGGCCCACTCACCTCCAACACCGTGGAAGCCGGCGGCTTCCTGCGGCTCGACCCGGCCGCACCGACACCGGAACTGGGCCTGATCGTCGCCCCGGCACTGAAGAACCAGCCGCAACGGCCGGTGCCCTTCGGCCACGGCATCAGCCTGCACGTGGCGGTGATGCACCCGCAAAGCCGCGGCGAAGTGCGCCTGAACTCACCGGACCCGCGCGACAAACCGCACCTGGCCGCCAACTTCCTCAGCCACCCCGAAGACCTGCGCAAACTGGTGGAAGGCGTGCGCCTGGTACGCCGCCTGGCCGGCACCGCCGCCTTCCGCCAGCACCTGCGCGGCGAGCTGGTGCCCG
The DNA here is from genome assembly GCF_032621735.1 of Pseudomonas sp. zfem005. Taxonomy (NCBI): domain Bacteria; kingdom Pseudomonadati; phylum Pseudomonadota; class Gammaproteobacteria; order Pseudomonadales; family Pseudomonadaceae; genus Pseudomonas; species Pseudomonas sp. zfem005. Next base: position 39,412 of record NZ_JAVYJE010000016.1, read on the forward strand.
GCAAAGCCATCGACAGCCAGGCGCAGATCGAGCAATGGATACGCCACAACCTCGGCACCGTGTTCCACCCCGTCGGCACCTGCAAGATGGGCCACGACCCGCTCGCCGTGGTCGACGACCAGCTACGCGTCCACGGCATAGACGGCCTGCGCGTGGTGGACGCCTCGATCATGCCCACCCTCATCACCGGCAACACCAACGCCCCGGCGATGATGATCGCGGAGAAGGCGGCGGAGATGATTCTGGGTACGCAGCGCGCTGCGACTCACCCGGAATCCAATGCCACCGCCCAGCCCGTGCTGACCTCTTAGGGTGCTCGGCATGTAGGGGCGACTTCAGTCGCCAAGCAGACCGCAGGTCTGCCACTCGGTATCGCAGGGGGATGCTGCGCATCCCTTGGCGACTGAAGTCGCCCCTACACCGCCCCGTCGTTTAGCCGGTCTCCTTCGCGCCCCCTATGCCACGCTCGCAAAGCGAAACCTGGATCGCCCGGCATGACCTGCCACGTTGTATGGCCGCGCGCGGTGATCCGTTGCTAAGAGATGGGCCGAGTTGGAAGCGGTTTTTCTAAAGGTGCAGAAATGAAAAACGCCGCATGGGGGGCGGCGTTACTGATGGGAATGGCGGCTATCGGCCATAAGCTGCCAATGGCGAGGGTCATCAATTAAAGCCGCTAGTTTTCTCCTCGGAAAGCAGTAATTGCGTTAGCTAATTCTTCGAAGTATTCATTTAGCAAACTCCGGCCCATGACTTTGTTTCCGATAGTCGATGGGTGGATTGATAGTGTCAAGTCATAATATAATATGCTGTCGTCGCTGCGGACACTACGTTTCGGTTCGTCTGCTGGCAAATATATGTGCGCCCTTGTTAGGCGAAAATGCTTATCAATACCTTGAGAGAAATTCGTAATCATGTCATGGAACGCATCATCATCAGCTACTCTAATAAAGAACCAAGCCGAGAAAAATCTATCATCCTCGAGCTCTAGATCCTCAATGATTTCGGACCAGTTTTTCTGAATATAAAATTTATCTAAATATTCTATGCTTGAGTTGCATTTTCGTAATACCTTAATAAATGAAATCTGCTCAAGCTCTTTGCACAGTTTCTCAAAGCCTCGATTTTTTTCTCTTTCTGAGTCCTCAGTCAACCTTCTTTTGGAATCGTCCGCCTCTGCATAATCTTCATAGCTCTCATACCCGCGCGCGCCTCCGCTCCTTGGTATAGAACCGGAGTCATAATAGTCATAATGATCCGGATCATAGTGATCGCTATGTTCAAGATAGCTGCGTAGCTTTACATGAAAGGTATAGAGTTGCCCATCCTCCAGTGCGTATCCGTCACCTAATGCATCCGCGACTTGTGCGGATCCAGTAATTGCGCGCTGAGTGTTTGGATACATATAATCGACATACCATTCGTACCCGCCGTTCTTGTCATCGTAGTAGACTGATCTTGGCCTCAGAAAATGCTTTTCGGGAAGCGTGATTCCTTCAATATCTGCGACTCTTTGCTTAATTGATTCCAAGTGATGGCTGTGACGCGATCCTATACGATTCTTTAGGTGGAAGTAGTATCCCTTGTATATGACCACCCATTGATTCGGCATGTCCGTTGCATAAATTTGCCAGTCTTCTGCAATTGCTGACACAGGGAAGAAACGTTGTGCCAAAGACCAATTCTGGGGCGTGGAGAGAAGTTGCTCAATCTTAACGGAATCCCAATAGCTGGCAACAACCGACTTTTGAGGGTTTTTCGAAATTCCCTCCAGTCTGTTTACTACGGCAGATGATGGGTAGGTAGAGCAAACAAGCAGATAGCCCTGACAATTATGATGTGCACAGCTATCTGAAATATCATCTAAATCTGCGATACCAACGGCCTTCCCACTGTTAGCGTTGTGCTTGCACTGAATTAGCCATGAGCGCTCATCTTGCTGAAAAAAACTGCCTCGTCTTTCAATACAAATTAAGTCGCGCCCCCCATCTGCACCTTTGCCGCTCCAGTAAACGGAGAAGCCCTGACGAAAAAGTAGCTCTCGCACCAGCAGTTCTAGGTCTTGACCGTCCGCCGAAAGCTCAGTGAAATCCAGCACTTCTAAATCTCCATAGTTAATGCCATTTATGCGTGTGGACTTCTTCGCCCATATCTACCAAACCCGTCTTCAATCATAGTCCAATTGACTCCCTATTTACTTGGCATCGCGCGTTGGCTGTAGACCGTCGTCTGCCTAGATTATTTGCAAGCTTATTGCGTGCATTTTAGGTGACAGCAATGGCACATTCTGCACCCTACGGCTGGTGAGCCGTGCATGGATGACCGCTTCTGGCCGATACTCACCCTTCAAACGCCCCCACCCCGCCCTTCCCTCCCCCATAAAAAACCTGGCCTGGCGCCGGGGTCAGGCCGCACGCGGAAAGACGATGATTTCACGTTGCGCTCCTCGTTGTGCACCAGCTCTTCGAAGCTCTTTCGACGATCTGCTCCAGCTCGATGCGACCGGTGACAAGGGCCGTTATGTCGAGGCGTATGACAGGGGCCGGGCCGGACGAGGCGCCAGCAGCAAGGCCAGCCACAACCAGGCGAACGGCACCGCCGCCCCCATGAGCAGGGTCGACGCGTAACCGCTGAGCGAGAAGGCGCAGATGCTGGCTGCCAACACAGCAAGCCCCCAGAGCAGGCCGGCACGCACGCGCCTGCCCAGGCTGCGGGCCAGGGCGTGGACGATGAACCGCCCGATGACCGAGGCAACGACGAGCACCTGCTCGACGCCCAGGATGGCGATGCCTGCCATGAAGGTGGGCCCTTCGGACGCCTCCCGCTCCACGGCCCAGAAGAACCAGGCGACCTGCGCCCAGTAGAGCACCGCCACCCCAGCCAGGGCCGCCAGGAATGCTCGCCATCCAGGGAGCAGCGCGGGCAGCGTGCCCACCAGCAACATCCCGATCAATGCCATGCCGTGCATGTGCCAACCTCCTTGTGTGGATCATCCTCGACGCCCGACGAGGCGGCTTCCCTGCCTGCGGTTGGGCGTACCCAGGGCGCCATCATCGACGGCGCGCACTCCAGTTCAATCCCCGGGATGAGTTCCTGTCGATGGGTTCGCAGAGGGGAGGCGCACGGCTCACCTACGGTCACCCTCGGCGTATCCCAGCACCCTTTCACAGATCCGTGCCGCCTCGATTTCCAACCTGCATTGGCAGTGGCACTATCGGCCAGCTGCATGGAAATGGATGTCGCCATGCGCGCTCGCCTGCCGAGGCGCTCTACCCGATATCCCACGCGCTCACGTTCACCTGACCCGCTCGGTTGCCGAGATAAGGACATCTCATGAACACCCTCGCCCTGCTTACCGACATCCTGCGAAAAACCAAGGCCTTCTCCGGCCGGGTGCCCAACAGCGCAAAGGACAAGGCCACTATCGTGGAGATATTCCGCGAGCTGATTCCGGCGAACGTTGCCTCGCTGGACCCCGACGTGATCGATGAGCCGCAAGACTACGAAGTGCTACTCGCTCGCCTGGCGGCCATCAGCAATGGCGGCCTGGCACCGGAGGACGTGCAGATCAAAGCCAGCCGCACCGGCAAGCTCACCCTGACCTTCACCCAGCAGCAGGAAACCCACTCGCTGAAGTTCACCCACGAGGGAGGCACCTACATCGATCAGAGCTTTCTCGATGCGCTGCACAAGCACTGCAAGAAAAAGCTTCCCGGCACCTTTCTCTTCACGTCGGAAGCGGAAAGCATCGAGGCGGTGTATTTACCCTTGAAGGCATTCAAGCGGGTGAACAACGAACTGCTCAGCACGCAAAGCACCGATGCCCTGGCCACGTTGATCCAGATCGGCGATGTTTACTCCATCAACTGGGACAGCATTCCGTACGACGTGGTGGAAGGGTTCACCCGGGACGGAGAGACCCTGATCACCGCCTTGATCAAGGCACCGTTCGCCGAGAAGCCCGGCAGCTGGGGCGCGACCCGTCGCATCGAGATTCTCGAAGGGCTCCAGGGCATGGCGAATGTCTTCCGGGCCAATGCCCATGGCGAGACGCCCCGCGAGATTGCACTGGCCAAGGGCTGGGATCACCTGGTGCCGGAACTCAGCGGCTGGCCCGTGAACACCGTACCCGTCACGACTATCCGAGAGCGGGCTGGCAAGGGTCACACCTGCTTCGAGGATGACCTCAAGGAAGCATTCGAACGGCTGGACGCAAAGGGCCTGTTCGAATCGATTCACTTCGACCCGAGCAACCCCTTCCAATACCTCCACATCTCCCACAGACCCGACTTCATCTATGGCGAAGACACGCTGCTCGTCTCCCGCTATCGATTTGGCGGCGCCGTGGTCGGCTATCGCGTTTTCAGCCAGAAGCGCGGTGAAAATGGCTGGTCGATCAGCCGATTCGTGCCGTTGGGCGAGGTCGATCAACTGTGTGAAGTGATCGAGCGCTACTGCACACACTCATTGGCCTGAGATCACTCCGGACGTAGGGTGCACTGCGCGCACCTGGGGCTCGCCGGAAGCACAGTGCGGCTAAACACACGGCACACCCTACGGCACCGAACTCATCCTGCAGGCCTTGTCGCCGGGTTCACTGCGCCCGGACGTAAACCCCGTCGAAGCTCACGTTCATGCCACCGCAGTTGTTGTTGTCATCGACGATCAGGAAGCGGCCGATACGGGTGTACTCGACAGCGCAGTCGTACTTGCCGTCGCCGTCCTTCGTCATGGCGTAGCGGCCTTTGGGCTTGAAGGTGCCGTCGATCTGCCCGATGTGGGTACTGGCGCCGCTGCCCCAGGTCGAATCGCCGGTCACGTGCAGGCCCGGCCCCTGCTCTTGCTGCTCGATGGTGAGGGTGCTGGCCCAGGCCTTCCAGGTGCCCAGCCAATCGCTGGTTTCCGGCAAGGGGTCAGCGGCTGGCGCGAGGTTCACCAACTCGATCCAGCCCACGGTTTCGCGCTTCTTGCCCTGGTACCAGGCACAGGCCCAACCGCCTTCGATCTTGTTGACCAGCACCTCATCGCCCTCGATGAGGTACGCCTTCTGCTGGCAGCCCTCGGATTCGGGGCAGCGCTCGTCGTCCTTGAAGAAGTGCGTCTGGTGCTTGTTCACGACCTTGTACAGCTGGCTGAACTTGCCCTCGGAGGGGAAATAGCCATTTCGGCAGCTGAAGGGCTCGATGTCCTCTGCGTGGCTGGGCAGGCAGATCAGCGCCAAGGCGCTGGTGAGAAGAAAGGGAGTGATCTTGTGCATGAAGGGCCGGTCCTTGCCACTGTGACCGCTGCGGGGCGACAGGCCCGGCGGCGAAGAGGGAGCGGGAATCTAGCGACGTGCGCCCGCGAGGGTCAACTCGTACATCTGTACTAAGCGTGATCCGGTGATCACTTCGAACCGTTGCCGCTCTTCGTAGGGTGGATGGCGCTCTTTTCATCCACCATCGGAGTCCCATCCGGCACCGCCTGGTGGACATGAAGAGCGATGTCCACCCTACACACGGAACCACTCCGTGCTGGCTGTTACGGCACTTCGTAGGGCGGGTGAAACCCGCGAGTCCCCTGCCCCACAGCTGTCGGGTTGCACCCGACCTACAGGCTGCCCTTCGTAGGGTGGATGGCGCTTTTTTCATCCACCATCGGAGTCCCGTCCAGCACCGCACTGTGGACATGAAGAGCGATGGCCACCCTACGCACGGACCCGCTCCGTGCTGGCTGTTACGGCACTTCGTAGGGCGGGTGAAACCCGCGAGTTCCTGCCCCACAGCTGTCGGGTTGCACCCGACCTACAGGCGGCTCTTCGTCGGGTGGATGGCGCTCTTTCATCCACCATCGGGCTCACGATTGGCACCGCCTGGTGGGCATGTAGAGCGATGTCCCCCACACACGGGCCTACTCCGTGCAGGCTGTTGCAGCGTCGCCGCTCGATAAATCTATACAAATACTTATACAAAGCTAATATTTGTATAATTTTATCACCCACCCACAGACCGGGAGAGACCACCATGGGCCTGGCGATATCCCCCGCTTCGGCGCTACGCCGTGCCGTCCTGCTATGCCTGCTTCTGATAGCCGCGCCGTGCTGGGCCGACTGGCGGGGCGAGCTTCCCAAGGCCGAGCTGGTCGGCCAGGGCGATTTCACCTGGTTCGGCCTGCGGGTGTACCAGGCCCGCCTATGGAGCCCGGCGGCGCCCATCGACTGGGAGCAGCCCTTCGCCCTGGAGCTCATCTACAGCCGCGAGCTGTCGCGAGATACCCTGGTGCAGGCCAGCCTGGACGAGATGCGCCGCCTGGGCGGTTCCTCGCTGGACGAGGCGCGCCTGGCGGCCTGGGACGGCGAGATGCGCCAGGCCTTCGTCGATGTGCAGCCGGGCCAGCGCATCACCGGCCTCTACCTGCCGGGCGAAGGCAGCCGCTTCTACGTCGACGGCCAGTTCCGCCACGCGGTGGCCGATGCCGATTTCGCCCAGGCGTTCTTCGCCATCTGGCTGGATGCCCGTACCCGTAATCCCGAGCTGCGCCGCGAGCTGCTCGGGCTCAATGAGACAAGCCAATGAGGAGGCCGATGATGCGTGCCGTAATAGGGTTGCTGTGCTGCCTGCTGCTCGCCGGGTGTGGCGGTGTGGAGGTCGATCACTACGCCAAGGAGCGCCCGCAGCTGGACCTGCCGGGGTTCTTCTCCCGGCCGGTGCAGGCCTGGGGCATCTTCCAGAACCGCTCGGGCGAGGTGGTCAAGCGCTTCAAGGTGGACATCACCAGCCACCGCGAGGGCGAGCGGCTGATTCTTGACGAACGCTTCCTCTACAGCGACGGCACCCGCCAGCAGCGGGTGTGGACCCTGCAACCGCTGGGTGATGGACGCTGGCGCGGCCGCGCGGCGGACGTCATAGGCGAGGCCGATGGCGAGGTGGCAGGCAACGCCCTGCGCTGGCGCTACACGCTGAACCTGGAAGTGGACGGCTCGACCTGGGAAGTGGATTTCGACGACTGGATGTACCTGATGGACGAGGACACCCTGATCAACCGCTCGAGCATGAGCAAGCTCGGCGTCGAACTGGGCCAGGTGACCCTGTTCTTCCGCCGCGATGCCGCGTTGCACAACTGACTGACCAAGCGTGAGCCGGAGGACTGGGCGATGAATCTCCAACAACTTGGCGAAGCCGCGCTGGCGGGCCGTATCGAAGGGCTCGACGTGGTATCCCTGGAGGGCGGCTTCTACATCCTCCAGGCGCGCCTCGCTTCGGGCCTCGAAGGGGTGCTGGACGAGCAGGGCAAGGTCTTGCGCCTGCGTTCGACGACCCAGCTCCGCGACCTGCTGCAGGGTTTGCCACGGCTGCCTTGCGAGCTGGTGCAACATTGCGTCCACGACGAGATGTGCGGCGCCCGCGAAGGCCCGCTGGAACCGCTGCGCCTGCCCCTGTCGCTGGACTCGCAATGGTGAACGGCCACGTTCGCCGGCTCGGCCTGGTGCTGGGCGACCAGCTCAGCTTCGACCTTTCGCTGTTCGCGGCCCTCGACCCGGCCCGCGACGCGGTGCTGATGGCGGAGGTCAACGAAGAGGCGAGCTACGTGCCGCACCACCCGCACAAGATCGTGCTGGTCTTCAGCGCCATGCGCCACTTCGCGGCTGCACTGGAGCAGCGTGGCTGGCGGGTGATCTACACCCGGCTCGACGCACCCGACAACAGCGGCAGCCTGGCGGGCGAGCTGCGCCGCTGGCACGCCGCCCTGGGCGAGCCGGAGCTGCACCTGACCGAGTGCGGCGAATGGCGCGTGGAGGACGCACTGCGCGCCACCGGGTTGCCGCTGAACTGGCACGCCGACAGCCGCTTCCTCTGCTCCCGCGAGGCGTTCGCGCGCTGGGCGGGTGAGCGCAAGCAACTGCGCATGGAGTTGTTCTACCGCGAGATGCGCAAGCGCAGCGGCCTGCTGCTGGAGCCGGACGGCCAGCCGCTGGGGGGCAGCTGGAACTTCGACGCCGACAATCGCAAGGCGCTGCCCAAGGGCGTGCGCGGCCCCTTTCCCGCGCGCTTCGGCCAGGACGCCATCACCCGCGAGGTGGTGGCCCTGGTGGGCGAGCGCTTCGCCCACCATTACGGGCACCTGGAGGGCTTCGACTACCCGGTGACCCACGCCGAGGCCCAGGCGCTCTGGCAGCACTTCCTGGCGTTCGCCCTGCCCGCCTTCGGCGACTACCAGGACGCCATGGCCGAAGGCGAGCCCTACCTCTTCCACGCACGCATCAGCGCCGCCCTGAACATCGGCCTGCTGGACCTGCGCCAGCTCTGCGCCGACGTGGAGAGCGCCCACCGCCAGGGCCAGGTGCCGCTCAACGCGGCGGAAGGTTTCATCCGCCAGTTGATCGGCTGGCGCGAGTACGTGCGCGGCATCTACTGGCTACGCATGCCGGACTACGCCACGCTCAACGTCTTCGGCAACAGCCGGCCGTTGCCGGCGTTCTACTGGACCGGCCGCACCGAGATGCGCTGCATGGCCCAGGCCATCGGCCAGACCCTGGAGCTGGGCTATGCGCACCACATCCAGCGGCTGATGGTGACCGGCAACTTCGCCCTGCTCGCCGGCATCGCCCCCGCGGCCATCTGCGAGTGGTACCTGGCGGTCTACCTGGACGCCTTCGAGTGGGTGGAGCTGCCCAACACCCTGGGCATGGTGATGCACGCCGACGGCGGCTACCTCGGCTCCAAGCCCTATTGCGCCAGCGGCCGCTACATCCAGCGCATGTCCGACCATTGCGCGTCGTGCCGCTACCGCGTGGACCGTGCCACCGAGGAGGACGCCTGCCCGTTCAACGCGCTCTACTGGCACTTCCTGATGCGCCACAGCGAGCGCCTGAGCCGCAACCCGCGCCTGGCCATGCCCTATCGCAACCTGCAGCGCATGGACCAGGCCCGGGTCGATGCGCTCTGGGAGCGCGGCGAATGGCTGCTGGCACGGCTGGATGCCGGCGAGGCGCTGTGAAGAAGGCGCACCTGCCGCAAAAGACCTGCGCGGTGTGCGGCCGACCCTTCGCCTGGCGCCGCCGCTGGGCGCACTGCTGGGACGAGGTGCGTTACTGCTCCGAGCGCTGCCGTCGCCAGCGCCACGCGGCTCAGTGAAGGTGGGCAGCCGCCCCGCTCGCCTCTGCGCCGCTCTTCAGTGCGTCTTGAGGATCACGCCGCTCATGTACTGGTTGAGGTCGCGAAAATCCTGAACGCTCCAGGCGTGAGGCGGGATCTTCACGCCGTTCTCCTGCAGGGTGCGGGGAATCAGGTTGCCGTTGGGGCGGAGAATCACCGACGAGACGATGACGCCCGGGTAGTCCGCCAGCCGCTGCTTGAACGCAGCCGTGGTCAGGTCGGGGGTGGGCGGGTCGCTCTTGTGGGCCAGGGGCCCGGTGCCCTTGATATCCGCCCCGAGGCACACGGCGCATCGCTGCTGGTAGAGCGTCTTGCCGTTGGCGATACCCGCAAGACAGGACAGGGGCTGGGTGAGTGACAGCGCGCCCAGCAGCGCGATAAGCGACGGTTTGATTTTCATACGGCCTTGTACGAACCAGACAGGGATCGAGGGTGTGCCTCGGCGTTGCTCCTGCAACACGCGCGTCGTCCAGAAAGGTCGACCGGCACGCCGCCATGGTCCCACAGGCAGCCGCTCTAGCGTCAGGGTTTTCGTGTCATGCCGGGCGCAGAGGTGATGGGGTTCGAGCGGGGTGCCAGGGAGCGCCCTACTCGCCCGCCTGGGCTTCCATGCGCTGCCGCGTGCCTGCGTCCAGCTGCTCGCGAATGGCCGCGAACAGCGGCTCGCCGCTGGTGTAGCGGCGCCCGTAGTCGAGGTTGAAGGCGTAGTCGAAGTCCGCCGGGTTGGCGCCCTGGTTGTGCTGCAGCAGGGTCTCCAGCTTGTCCAGCGCCTTGACCGCCAGCGCCTCGGGGGAGGCGGCGCTCTCGTAGTCATCCCACAGCGCGAGAATCTCGTCGCGCAGCCCGGCATCGAGGGTGCGGGTCAGGGTCAGCAGGTCCTCGCGCTCCTGGGCGCCCTTGTCGGGATGGCCGCCCTGCTCGATGGCGGGGATGTCGCCGTGGATGGCTTCGCCCAGGTCGTGGACCACGCACATCTTCAGCACCCGCAGCAGGTCGAGCCCGGCCAGTTCATCGGCGAAGGTGATGGCCATCAGGCACAGGCGCCAGCTGTGTTCGGCGGTGCTTTCCGCGCGCCCGCCGGAGGTGTGGGCGCTGCGCAGCACGTCCTTGAGGCGCTCCGCCTCGCGGAGGAAGTCGAGCCGTCCCTTGATCCTGTCGATGTTCATGGTTCACCCGCGAATATGGCCATTGGGGCGCAGGGGGCGCCCTTGCAAACGCACAGCCTAGGCGCGGGGGCGATGCCGCGTCCACGCATGGATTATGCGTGGGCGGCTGGGGCTCAGAGGGTTTCCACAAGGCGCGCGGCGGTGCCATCGGAGAGGGTCATGCGCGTCCAGCGGCACAGGCCCTGGCGGATGGGCACGATGGCGGAGTCATTGGCGCCGCTGCCGAACTCCAGCGCCGGCGGCATCAGCAGGTCGCGCCAGCCCAGGGCATCCAGGGCCGCTTCCTTGCGCGCGATCTCCGGCGTTGCGTAGCGCCACAGCGAGCGCCCCATCAGCTCGGCCAGGGGCACGGAGAATTCGGCAGCGCGAGCGGTGGAACAGGCCAGCAGGCGGTGGCTGAGATCGCAGACCAGGTGCACGGCGCGCGGGCTGTCGCTCACCAGCCGCGCCAGGGCCTGGTCAGCTGCGGCCTCCAGCCGGGCGGCCAGCATCTGCTCCACCCGCGCCCGCTCGGCGGGCTCCATCTCCTGCACGCCGCTTTCCCAGCGCGAGATGGTCGATTGCGCCACGCCGAACAGCTGCGCCGCATGGGCCTGCTTGACCCGATGCAGCAGGCGCCAACGCCGCAGCGCGACGCCGAGCACGGCCGGTTTCAGAAGGCTGTCGTTCATGGTGCGGGCCCAGGGGAAATCCGTGGAAAGAGAGCGGATTTTGCAGGCTCATGCGGAACGCGGCCAGATAATCCTGTGATTCCCGACGATGGGTTGCGCAAGGTGCCGTAGGTTGGCGCCGAGCGCAGCGAGGCCCAACGCAACGATGCCCGGCCCCCGCTACGTTGGGCTTCGTGCCTCAACCCAACCTACGGAACATCGTGCCTCCCGGCGGCCTCCCCGGTGGACGAAAAGAGCGTCGTCCACCCTACACACCGGTCGGCACCGTGGTTTGGGTTGCGCTCAGTGCCGTAGGTTGGCGCCGAGCGCAGCGAGGCCCAACAGAGCGATACCCAGCCCCGCAAGCTGGATCAAAGGTGCCCCGTCTACCTGGCCAAAGCGGCAGCAACACTTGATGCGAACGCCACTTTTCTGCTGGGATGCCCGCCTCTTCCCATCGTTCCCAGGAGGCCTTCCATGGCGTCTTACCAGCAGCTGTTCGACATCGGCCAGGGCTTCGCCGACTTCCTCCGCAGCGGCCTGCCCACCGAGCGGGATGCCGCCAATGCAGTGGTGCAGAAGCTCGCGACGCCCGGCTGCATCGCCCCGGCGGCGCTCACCCGGCTGCAACGCATCGAGCGCCGCTACCACCTGCTGGTGGTGGGCGAGATGTGGTGCCCGGACTGCCAGATCAACGTCTCGGTGCTCGACTTCATCTGCCGCAGCCAGCCGCTGATCGACCTGGCGGTGATCACCAAGGGCCGCGCCGAGGACGACCTCAAGGCGCGCCTGAACCTCGACAGGGTTTCCATCCCGCTGGTGGTGGTGCTCGACGCCGCGTTCGAGCCGGTGGGGCTGTTCGTCGAGCGCCCACAGGCGGTGATCGGCGCCGGTGACGAGGTGCTGCGCGACTACAAGGCCGGCCTCTACCTGGAAGCCACGGTCGACGACCTGCTGGCGCTGCTCGAACAGGCCGAACAGCGCAGCGCCTGAGCCGCTGGCCCCCCCGTTGAGATGATGCCTAGGCGTCAGCGCCGAAGGCCTGTTGCAACAGCGCCGGCAGCAACTCGCCGGCCGGGCCCGCCAGGGCGAACTCGCGCTCGCCCTGCACCGCCACCGGCTGGGTGTTGAGGTGCAGCACGGTGGCGCCCGCCCTCAGCGCCAGGCGCGGAATGCTCGCGGCCGGCTCGACCACGCCCGAGGTGCCGATGGACAGCAGCAGGTCGCATTCCTCGGCCGCCGTGAAGGCGGCACGCAACACGTCCCCCGGCAACTGCTCGCCGAACCACACCACGCCCGGCCGCAGCTTGCCGTTGCAACGGGTGCAGCGCGGCGGCTCCACCCGGCGCCCCTCGTTCGGCTCGTCGGGCTTGGGTATCTCCAGCGCCGGCCGCGTGCAGGCGAAGCAGCGCAGCGCATCGAGGCGGCCATGCAGGTGCAGCGCCTCGCGGCTGCCGGCGCGCTCGTGGAGGTCGTCGACGTTCTGGGTGATGAGGGTGAGTTTCGGCACCAGGGTCGCCAGGCGGGCGATGGCCAGGTGCCCGGCATTGGGTTGGGCGCGGTGCACCAGGGTGCGGCGCCACTCGTACCAGCCCCAGACCAGGGCCGGGTCACGGCGGAAGCCCTCGGCGCTGGCCAGCTCGCTCGCCTCGTAGCGCTCCCAGAGCCCGGTCAGGCGGTCACGGAAGGTGGGGATGCCGCTCTCGGCGGAGATGCCGGCGCCGGTGAACACCACGAGGTGACGGGCCTTGGCCAGCAGGGAGGGATCGAAGCTCATCGACAGGGTCCGGTAACGAAGCGGGGCAACCACCCTGCCAGCATTGGTACGAGCGTTCAACGCCCCGGCGGGCAAGCGACGAACGAACCGCCTGGGTGTGCGCCAGTCAGCGTTTTTTATCGCCAGGAAGGTGGCCAAGGCGGCCGTCTTGACCGATATTGCTTGCCTGTTCCAACGGATAACGCCATGGACGCCACATCCTTCCCCGTTGCACCCGGCCCGATGAGCCGGCGGGTACGCGAACTCGACTGGGCACGGACGCCCCTCGGTCCCATCGCCGCCTGGCCCGCCAGCCTGCGGGTGGCCGTGGAAATGATGCTCGCCTCGCACTTTCCCAGCTGCCTGTTCTGGGGCCCCGAGCGCATCACCCTGTACAACGACGCCTTCAAGCCGATTCTCGGGGCCAAGCCCGAAGCCCTCGGCCGGCCCTTCGACGATGTATGGCGGGAGGCCTGGTACAGCATCGGCCCCATCGCCGACCGCGCCTTCACCGGCGAGGCCACCTTCATCGAAGACTTCCCGCTGGAGATCGACCGCAACGGGCGCCTGGAGCGCTGCTACTTCACCTTCTGCTACAGCCCGGTGCGCGACGAGCGCGGCGAGGTGGTGGGCGTGCTCGACACCGTGATCGAGACCACGGCGCAGCGGGTGGCCGAGCAGCAGCTGCGCCAGCTCACCCAGACCCTGGAGCGCCAGGTGGCCGACCGCACCCGCGATCGCAACCGCCTGTGGAACCTGTCGCCGGACGTGATGCTGATCACCCGCCTGGACATGACCATCACCGCCGCCAACCCGGCGCTGGGGCCGGTGCTGGGCTGGAGCGAAAAGGAACTGGTGGGCACCAGCTCCCTGGACCTGGTGCACGGCGATGACCTGTCCCTCGCCTGGGGCGCCAGCCACAGCCTGATGCAAGGCGAAACCCTGCGCGACTTCGACTGCCGCATGCGCCACAAGGACGGCAGCTACCGCTGGATCAGCTGGTCATCCAGCCCCGGCGAAGGCCATATCAGCGCCATCGGCCGCGATATCACCCAGGAGCGCGAACGCGCCGAAACCCTGCGCCAGACCGAAGAGCTGCTGCGCCAGAGCCAGAAGATGGAAGCGGTCGGCCAGCTCACCGGCGGCCTCGCCCACGACTTCAACAACCTCCTGGCCGGCATCAGCGGCAGCCTGGAGCTGCTCAAGCTGCGGGTGTCCCAGGGCCGCACCGGCGAGCTGGACCGCTACATCTCCACCGCACGCACCGCCGCCGAGCGTGCCGCCACCCTGACCCATCGCCTGCTGGCCTTCTCCCGCCGCCAGGCCCTGGACCCCAAGCCCACCAACGTCAACCGCCTGGTGGCCGGCATGCAGGAGCTGATCAGCCGCACCATGGGGCCGATGATCGAGGTGGAAGTGCTCAGCGGCCCCGAGCTGTGGACCGTGCTGGTGGACCCCAACCAGCTGGAAAGCGCCCTGCTCAACATCTGCATCAACGCCCGCGACGCCATGCCCGGCGGCGGCCGCCTCAGCATCGGCACCTGCAACCACCGCCTGGTGGAACCCCGCGCGGGGGAGCTGGGCCTGGCAGTGGGTGAATACCTCTCGCTGTGCGTGACCGACACCGGCACCGGCATGGCGGAAGAGGTGATCGCCCGCGTCTTCGACCCCTTCTTCACCACCAAGCCGGTGGGCCAGGGCACCGGCCTCGGCCTGTCGATGGTCTACGGTTTCGCCCGCCAGTCTGGCGGCGCGGTGCAGATCGCCTCGCAGCCGGGCGAAGGCACCAGCCTTTATATCCACCTGCCCCGCCACCACGGCGAGGAACGCATCGAGCACAACACCGGGTCGGAATTCGCACCCCGGGCCGAGCGCCAGGCCACGGTGCTGGTGGTGGACGACGAGTCGCCCCTGCGCATGCTCATCGGCGAGGTGCTGCGCGACCTGGGCTACCAGGTGCTGGAAGCGGTGGATGGCGCCTCGGGCCTGGCCCTGCTGGACAGCGAACAGCGCATCGACCTGCTGCTGGCCGATGTCGGCCTGCCCGGCGGCATGAACGGCAAGGAAATGGCCCGGCTCGCCCGGCGCCTGCGTCCGGAGCTGCGGGTGCTGTTCATCACCGGCTATGCGCAGAACAGCCTGTTCGACAACGAGCAGCTGGAGTCGGGCATGGAGGTGCTGGCCAAGCCCTTCGCCATCGAATCCCTCGCCTCACGGGTCAAGGGATTGCTGCAGAAAAGCGTGCAGCCACGCCAGCGCAGCGAGCGACAGGGCCCCTCGGCACGTACCGGCTGACCCCTAGCGGGTCAGCGGCAGCGCCAGCCCGGCGGCAGCGAACAGCGCCCCGCAGCAGCGGTTGAAGCCCTTGCCACTGCGCGCCAGCCAGGGCCGCACGCGGTGGGCCAGGCGCGCCAGCAGGTACTCCACCAGCGCCTCGATCAGCACGAAGGTCAGGGTCATCACCAGGAACTGCAGCCACAGCGGCTGCGCCGGGTCGAGGAACTGCGAAAGGAAGGCGCCGAAGAACAGGATCACCTTGGGGTTGGAAACCGCCGAGAACAGGCCCTGGCGGAACAGGCTGATGCCGCTGCGGCGCTGGCCCTCGCCACCGGTGGAAACCTGCACCGGCGGCGCCCGCCAGAGCTGCACGCCGAGCCAGATCAGGTACAGCCCGCCGGCCACCTTGAGCACCGTCAGCGCATCGGCCGAGGCCTTGAGCAGCGCGCCGATGCCGAACATCGACAAGGCCATGATCAGCACGAAGCCCAGCGCCCCGCCGGCAATGGTGAACAGCGCCCGGCGGTGACCATGCAACGCCCCGTGGGACAGCGCCAACAACGCATTCGGCCCAGGCGTGAGGGAAAGGCCGAGAACGGCCAGCAGGTAGATCAGCCAGGTGTGCAGTGCCATGGGGATCGGCCATCGAAGCGGGAAGGAGCAGCCAGTCTAACGAGCCGGCAATCCCCTTGAAATCCCCCTTCCCCGTCATGCCCCGCCCTCCCCTGTAGGAGCGAACTCATTCGCGATGGAATAGCCGGCCACTTGCAGACTCGTGCCGACTGCAAGTCTTTCGCGGCTGAAGCCGCTCCCACGGGAGGCACCTGCGGCGCCGTGCCGTTGTAGGTCGGGTGCAACCCGACGGGGCTCCTGCACAGAACCACGCGGGTTTCACCCGCCCTACGGCGCTGACCGGTGTGTAGGGTGGATGGCGCTCTTTTCATCCACCAAGCGACCTTCCAGCCCACACGCATGCCACGCCTCGTGGGAGCGAATTCATTCGCGATGGAATAGCCGGCCACACGCAGCCATGTGCCGGCTGCAAGTCTTTCGCGACTGAAGCCGCTCCCACGGGAGGCACCTGCGGCGCCGTGCCGTTGTAGGTCGGGTGCAACCCGACAGGGCTCCTGCACAGAACCACGCGGGTTTCACCCGCCCTACGGAGCTGATCGTTGTGTGGATGGCGCTCTTTTCATCCACCAAGCGACCTTCCAGCCCACACGCATGCCCGCCTCGTGGGAGCGAATTCATTCGCGATGGATTAGCCGACCACTCGCAGCCACATGCCGGCTGCAAGTCTTTCGCGGCTGAAGCCGCTCCCACGGGAGGCACCTGTGGCACCGTGCATCTGTGGGTCGGGGGCAACCCGACGGGCACCCCATCACTGCTGGTAACGCTTGCGGAAGTCCGCCTCCATGCTCGCGTAGCGCCCGCTCTTGTGCAGGGCCTGGAGGCCTGTTTCGAAGGCCTTGGCGATGCGCGCGCCGTCCGGGTGGGCCTTGGAGAAGGCCAGCCAGAAGCCGTCGGTCTGCAGCACGCCGGTGAGCTTCACCTTGCCGCGCAGGTGCGGGTCCTGGTTGATGCGCATGTAGCCCGGCATGGTGTTGAGCAGGATGTAGTCCACCCGCCCGGCCACCAGCATCTGCAGCAGCTGGCTGTCGGAGTTGGCGTTGTAGCGGTGGATGGCCGGGTCCTCCATGAAGGAGGTCGGGTAGGTGTAGCCATTGGTGATGCCCACCACCTTGCCGGCCAGGTCCTTGGCGCCCATGTCGGTGCGCGGGTCGGCGGCGGGGCCGAAGATCGCCAGCCCCTCTTCGAACAACGGCGTCGGGTGCCAGATGTACTGATCGCGGTTGGCTTCGGTGATGGTCACATCGAAACAGGCCACCGCGCGCGTGCCCTGGGCGTAGAACAGGCAGCGGGAGAAGGGCACGGTGAGGAAATCCACCTCGATGTCCTGGGTGCCAAGGGCCGCGCGCACCAGGTCCACGGCGAAGCCCTGGGCCGAGGAACCATCGGTGCCGATGGAGGAGTACGGCGCCCAATCGTCCTCGGCGGCGATGGTCACGCGCTCGGCCCAGGCCGGCACGGACAGCAGGCTGCACAGCAGCGCGATCACCAGGGTTCTCATGCTTCACCCTCCACGGAGTCGATGGACGTCGTGGCTTCATCGGCCATCGCCAGGCGGCGCGGCAGCCACAGCAGGAAGCGCACTCCGGCGCCCTCTTCGGAGTGGAACTCCAGGCGCCCCTGCAGCTTGCGGGTGACCAGGTTGTAGACGATGTTCAGCCCCAGCCCGGTGCCGCCGGTGCCGCGCCGGGTGGTGAAGAAGGGCTCGAAGATGCGCTCGTGCAGCTCCGCCGGCACCCCGCAGCCGTTGTCGCGGTAGTCCAGCTCGATGCCCTCCCCCTCGCTGCGCACCCGCAGTTCGATGTGCGCCTCGGGCGTTTCGGCGAAGGCATGGCGCACGCTGTTGAGAATCAGGTTGGCCACCACCTGGGTCAGCACCCCCGGCAGGCTGCGCATGTGCAGGCCCGCCTCGCAGTCCAGCTGCACCGCCACCGGCACCTTGCGCGTCTCCGGGTGCAGGCTGGCGATCAGCGCCTCCAGCACCTGGCGCACCTCGAACTCGCAGCGGGCCTCGGACACCTGGTCCACCGCCGTCTGCTTGAAGTCGCTGATCAGCTTGGCGGCGCGGCCGATGTTGTTGGCCAGCATGCCGTTGCTGTCATGGGCCAGCTCCAGCAGTGCCTGGAAGCTTTCGCTGGTGAGGGTCTGTGCCTGGAACTGGGTGCGCAGGTCCGACAGCGCCTCGGAGAGCACCGAGGACGCGGTCACCGCGATGCCCAGCGGCGTGTTCACCTCGTGGGCCACGCCCGCCACCAGGCCGCCCAGGGCCGCCAGCTTCTCCGACTCGATCAGCTGCCGCTGCGCCGCCTGCAACTGGCGCACGCTCTGGGACAGCTCGCGGGTGCGTTCGGCGACGGTGGATTCGAGCTGGTCGGAATAGAACTTCAGCTTGCCCTCGGCCTCGCGCACCTGGCGCAGGTTGTCGCCGATGGCCTGCAGGTGCTGGTTGGTGGAGCGCACCAGCACGCCGATCTCGTTGTCGGCGTGGCCGGGGGGCTCCTGCAGGCGGGTGGTTTCCGGCGCGTCGATGTCCACCCGGGCGATGGACAGGATCAGGCTGCGCAGCGGCCGCGTCACCCACAGGTAGAACACCAGCAGCAGGATGGCGGAGATGGCCAGGGCGTAGAACAGGCTGCCCAGCAGGGTGATCAGCGCACGCTCGAGAAAGTCCCGTCCGTAGCGGTAGGTGTCCACCTCCACCTGCAGGCTGCCCAGCTCCTCGCGCTGGCCGGCACCGGGCAGGTCCGCCTGCAGGGGCCACTGGAAATGCAGGGTGGCGCCGAACAGCAGGTCGTTGAGGCGTCGCCCCTCCTGCGCCCCTAGCTCGCGGTGGTGCTCGGCGAACACCTTGCCCTCGGGCAGCAGGATGCGCGCCGAGGCCAGGGCCGGTTGCTTGAGCATGCCGCTGAGCAGGTCGCTGGCGGTGCGTGGGTCGAGGCTGAAGACCACCGCCGTGACCGGCTCGCGCACCATGTCGAAGAGGGCCTGCATGTCGTCTTCGGGCTGCGCGCGGGCGCGGTAGTAGTCCAGGCCCACCTGCACCACGCTGATGGCCAGGCCGAGCAGGCAGGCGCACAGCAGGTTGATGCGCACCAGGCTGGAAGACAGGCTGCGGCCGATCCGCGACGGCGCGGGTCGCTGGAAGGCCGGGTTCATGAATGGGGCTCGTCCGGGTAGCGCTCGCGGATGGCCAGGAACTCCTCATGATTGGCCAGCAGCAGGTCCACCAGGTGTGGGTCGAAGTGGGCGCCGCGCTCGGCACGGATCAGCTCCAGCACCTGCTCGGGGGTCCAGGGTTCCTTGTAGCTGCGCCGCGACCCCAGGGCATCGAACACATCGGCCAGGGCGACGATGCGCCCGCTCAGGGGAATGTCCTCCCCCTCCAGCCCGCGCGGGTAGCCGCGGCCGTCCCAGCGCTCGTGGTGGCTGCCGGCGATCACCGCCCCCACGCGCATCAGCTCGCGGCGCGAACGCTGGAGGATGTCGACGCCGAAGTCGACGTGCTTCTTCATCAGCGCCCATTCGGCCTCGTCGAGCTTGCCGGGCTTGTGCAGGATGGCGTCGGGGATCGCCACCTTGCCGATGTCGTGCAGGGGAGACGCGTGCTGGATCAGCTGCACCTCGCGCTCGGGCAGGCCATGCAGGCGCGCCAGCAGCTCGCTGAACAGCGCCACCCGCTGCACGTGGGCGCCGGTCTCCTTGCTGCGCACCTCCACCGCGTTGGCCAGGGTGTAGACCAGCTCCTTGGAGGTGGCTTGCAGGTCCTCCATCAGGTGGATGTTCTCGAAGGTGATGGCCACGCTGCGCACGTAGATTTCCAGCAGTTGCCGGTCCAGGTCGCTGAGCGGCTCCACATGGGTGACGTAGAGCAGGCTCGCCCCGCCCCGGTCGTTGCGGCGGAACAGCACGTAGGCATCGTCGAAGTGCTGCGAAGCGCCCAGTTGCAGCACCTGGTCGAAACGCTGGACCACCATGGGCGGCAGCGTCTCCAGCGCCGAGTCCGGCTCGTAGTGGACGAACTCTCCGGTGGCCGCCAGGGTGCGGGTCTGCGGCTCGTGGTCGACGGTGCGGATCAGGCAATAGAGCGCCGAGTCGCCCAGGCACAGCAGCGAGGTGAGCTGCTCCAGCACCGTGGACGAGAACAGCTTGAGGGTGGCGGCGTTCTGCACCTGGGCGCAGGCCTCCAGCACATTGCTCAGGCCCTTGCGCTGGGCGTCGATCACCCCCAGGTCGCGGTAGGCGCGAAGCATGGAATACAGCAGGGTGCGCAGCTTCTGGGTGGTGAGCTCGGTTTTCTCCTTGTAATCGTCCACCTCGTATTCGCGGATGACCTGGTCCTCTGGCGCCTGGCCGGCCTGCCCGGTGCGCAGCACCAGGCGCGTCATGCGGTTGTCGCACTCCTCGCGCAGGTAGCGCACCAGGTCCAGCCCGGCGTGCTCGGTTTCCATCACCACGTCCACCAGGGCCAGGGCGATGTCGCCGCGCTGGCGGAAGGTCTCCCGCGCCTCCGCCGCCGAGTAGGCCGACAGCAGCTCCAGCGGCCGCTGCTGGAATTCGAAGCCGCGCAGAGCCAGCCGGGTTACCGCGTGGACCTCCGGGTCGTCGTCGATCACCAGCACGCACCAGGGGGCCAATGACCGGCTAGCGGGTGAAGGGGAAGGTGGCGAAGCGGGGGTGGCGAAAAAATCCATTGCTCTTACTCCTCGAACGAGCCCAAAAAGAGCATAGCTGCCGCCGAAAAGTACCAAGGCCCTATCAAGCGGTAACGTCTGAAAATGTTCGATGAAAAGGCTGAATAGATCCCATCCCCGCGCAAAAACCAGGCCCAGAACACGAAGCCGACCGCTGCGTAGGGTGGATGGCGCTCTTTTCATCCACCAAGCGATCTCGCAGCCAGCACCGTCGCCCGCCTCGTGGGAGCGAATTCATTCGCGATGGAATACCCGGCAACTCGCCGCCCAGTGCCGGCTGCAGGCCTTTCGCGGCTGAAGCCGCTCCCACAGGGAGCGCCCGCCGCGAGGCCACACATCGCTGCGTTGGGCCTCGCTACGCTCGGCGCCAACCTACGGCACCGAGCCCCATGTAGGTCGGGTGAAACCCGACACCCCGGCACCCCCACCACGCGGGTTTCACCCGCCCTACGGAGCTGCACCACCGCGCGGGCATGACCGCTGCGTAGGGTGGATGGCGCTCTTTTCATCCACCGGCGGTGCCCCAGGCAGACGCGGAGCCAGGGCACCCCTGCGGGCTGCTGGGCGACTGAAGTCGCCCCTACAGGCATCACGGGTGCCGTGCCGGTGTAGGTCGGGTGCAACCCGACGGTTTCACGGCCGCAGCGTCATGCGCCTGGCGCCATGGCCCTGGAGGGCGCTGGCGGTGGGTTGGCGGATGAGCGCGGCCTGCCATTCGGCGGCGCTGAAGCCATCGGCCGCCTGCAGCAGGTTGACCTTGCCGGCCACCAGGGTCGCCACCGGCACGCCGTCGCGCAGCAGCAGGCGGTTGCCCACCACGGCGGGCACCTTGGCGCCCGGCAGGAGCGTGCCCAGCAGGTTGAGCGGGTCGCAGGCGGAGAACCCCACAAGCTCGCCCGTCAGCGGCCGCTTGCGCACCTCGCGCAGCAGGCCGACGGCATCGGGCAGGGCGAACTGCTCGCCTGCCACGCCGGCGACGAAGCGCCCGCCGCGGACCTCCCCCCGCGCCTCCAGGCGCTGATAGACGCGCAGCAGCTCGCGCCAGCTGGGCAGCCAGTCCGCCTCGCGTTCCAGAAGGCGCCAGCAGACCACGCCATAGCGGCGCAACAGGGTGCGGGCGACATGCTCCAAGGCCTCGGCGGGCGGTGCACCGCCCTCCTCGCCCCGCCCCCGCAGCAGCGACCAGCGCCCGGCGTCCTGCATGTTCGCCAGCGCCAGGCGCGCACGGCGGTCGTTGCGGCTGCGCCGTGCGGCGGGCAGCAGCAGCGAACGCAGGCCGGCGAAGCTGTCGGCGCTGGCCAGCCCCAGGGCCACCAGCTCGCCGAGGCAGTCCTCCAGTTCGCTGCGCAGCAGGCGGGTTTCGTCCAGCAGTTCGTCGAAGAACAGCGCGCCCTGCTCGGCCAGCACCTCCCGCACACGGGCCGCGCGGGGCGACGGCTCGGCCACCGGCCCGGCGCCGGCACAGGCCCGCCAGGTGCCCTGGCTCTTGCGTGGCAGCAGCAGGATCGGCGTGCTGCGCAAGGGCCCGCTGGAAGCACGCGCCGGCGCGGCCAGGCGGCTCCAGGCGATGCGCCCAGAGCGGCACAGGTCATCCAGCCAGTTGATGCCGTAGTCGGCCACCCGCGTCGGCAACAGCTCGGCCTCCCAAGCCGCCGCAGCGGCCTGGTAGCCCTCCAGCAAGCCGAGCACCCCGCCCAGGGCCTCGGCCCCACGCAGGCGGGTGCCCGCCGAGAGGTGCTGCCAATCGCAGAGAAAACGCATGAAATCGGCCGGTTCCACCGGTTCGATCTCCCGCCGCAGGCGCTTGACCGTGTAGCGATGGATGCGCGCCAGCAGGTGCCGCTCGCACCACTCGTCCGCCGTCACACCCGGGCTGAAGCGGCCGCGCAGCACATGCCCTTCGCGCTCCAGCGCGGCCAGGGCGAAGGCGATATCCCCCGGCGCCTGGCGCAAGTCGGTAGCCAGGCGCGCCAGGGTCAACGGGCCGAAACCGCCCAGGCGCGAACGCACCAGTTCCACCATCGGCCTCCCAGGGCCGGTCATGGCCCGCCGGGGCGACGATGGCGGGCTTCAACGAGCCCAGCGGGTGCAGGGCCAATAGCTGTGGCAGGCGCTCGGCGGCGAGCCAGAACGCCGGGCGATCTTCCAGGTGCAGGCAAGCGGCTCGACGGGCCTTGGCCAGTTGCGCCAGCCAGCCCGCCCAACTGTCGTTGGCCGCGACTTCCTCAGGAGTGACACAACCCAGCGCCAGCAGCGCCTCGTGCATCTCGTCGGCATCGCGCACCCGGGGCCAGGCTTCCTCGGCGACGGCGACGATGGCCTCGGCATCCAGGGCGCCGAGGTCGTCGGCGGATTCCGGGTCGCTCCAGCGGCGGTTCTGTACTGCCTGGGTACGACGCTCTTCCAGTGGCGCATCGTCGAGAAAGGCGTAGGGCCGCGCACCGAGGATTTCCGCCGCCAGCGCCGAGGGCGCCGGCAGGTCGCGGGCCACCAGTTCGACGGCGCCGCTTTCCATGCGCCGCAGCAGGGCCAGCCAGGCTTCGGCGTCCATGGCCTCGTGCAGGCAGTCGTCGAGGGTCTGCGCCACCAGCGGGTGATCGGGCACCTCGCGCTCGCCCACCAGGTTCTCCTGGCAGGCCACCTGGTCGGGGAAGACGCTGGCCAGCAGGTCTTCGCTGCGCATGCGCTGCAGCTGCGGCGACACCTTGCGCCCCCCGGCGGCACGGGGCAGGCCCAGGGCGCAGGTGGCGTTCCAGCGCCAGCGCACGCCGAACAGCGGCGCGTCCAGCAGTGCCTGGATCAGCAGGTGCTCGGCGCTGTTGGAGTGCAGGTAGCGCCACACCTCGTCCAGCGGGAAGCTGTGGCTGGTGGAGAGCGACAGCACCAGGGCATCTTCGGTGGCGGCGGCCTGCAGCTCGAAGTTGAAGCTGCGGCAGAAGCGCTTGCGCAGCGCCAGCCCCCAGGCGCGGTTGACCCGGCTGCCGAGGGGCGAATGGATGATCAGTTGCATGCCGCCGGATTCGTCGAAGAAGCGCTCCATCACCAGGCAATCGCGGGTCGGCAAACGGCCCAGGGCGGCACGGGCGCGGGCCAGGTATTCCACCATCTGCCGGGCCGCCGCCGGGCTCAGGCCATGCTCGGCCACCAGCCAGTCGATGACCGGCTGCAGCTCGCCGTCACTCGCCACCAGCTTCTGCTCGATCTCGCCGCGCAGGCGCGCGACCCCGGCGGACAGCTCGTCGCTGCGCCCCGGCGCCTCGCCCAGCCAGAAGGGGATGCTCGGCGGCTGCCCGGCGGCGTCCTCCACCCGCACCCGCCCGGCCTCGATCCGCAGGATGCGGTAGGACTGGTTACCCAGCTGGAACACATCGCCGGCGATGCTCTCCACGGCGAAGTCCTCGTGCACCGTGCCCACCTGCATGCCCTGGGGCTCCAGCAGCACGTTGTAGTCGCCGGCATCGGGAATGGTGCCGCCGGAGGTCAGCGCCACCAGCCGCGCCGAGCGCCGCCCCCGCAGGCGGCGGTTGACCGCATCACGGTGCAGGTAAGCCGCACGCACGCCGGCGCGGCCGTTGTAGCCCTCGGCGAGCATGCCCAGCACCGCCTCGTAGCTGGCCCGGCTCAGTTGCGCGTAGGGCGCGGCGCGGGTCATCAGGGCGAACAGCGCATCCTCGTCCCACTCCTGGCTGGCCACCTCGGCGACGATCTGCTGCGCCAGCACATCCAGCGGCTGCCGGGGGATCACCAGGCTGTCCAGCTCGCCCCGGCGCACGCAATCGAGCAGCGCCGCGCATTCGATCAGGTCATCCCGCGACTGCGGGAACAGGCGCCCCTTGGGCGTGCCGCCGACGCTGTGGCCGGAGCGCCCGACACGCTGCAGGAAGGCGGCGATGCTGCGCGGCGAACCCAGCTGGCAGACCAGCTCGACATCGCCGATATCGATGCCCAGCTCCAGGGAGGCGGTGGCCACCAGCACCCGCAGCTCGCCGCGCTTCAGGCGTTGCTCGGCGTCCAGGCGCAGCTCGCGGGCCAGGCTGCCGTGGTGGGCAGCGACGGCGGCATTGCCCAGGCGCTCGGAAAGGTGCCGCGCGGCACGCTCGGCCAGGCGCCGGGTGTTGACGAACACCAGCGTGGTGCGGTGCTCGGCCACCAGCAGCGCCAGGCGGTCGTAGACCGTTTCCCAGGCGTCGTTGCTCATCACCGCTTCCAGCGGCAGCGGCGGCACCTCGATGGCCAGGTCGCGCTCGCGGCTGTAGCCGACATCGACGATCAGGCAATCACGGGACGGCGCCAGGGCCTCGCCGCTGGCGGGGTTGCCGCCGAGGAAACGCGCCACCGCCTCGATGGGCTTTTGCGTGGCCGACAGGCCGATGCGCTGCAACGGCCGGCCGCAGAGGCTTTCCAGGCGCTCCAGGCTCAACGCCAGGTGGCTGCCGCGCTTGCTCCCGGCGATGGCGTGGATCTCGTCGACGATCAGGCTGCGGCAGCTGGCGAGCATGGCCCGCCCGGAGGCGGAACCGAGCAATACATAGAGGGACTCGGGCGTGGTCACCAGGATGTGCGGCGCGCGCTTGCGCATGGCCTGGCGCTCGCCCTGGGGCGTGTCGCCGGTGCGCACCGCCGTGCGGATCTCCACATCGCCCAGGCCCTGGCGCTGCAATTCCTCGCGGATGCCGGCCAGGGGCTCGTCGAGGTTGATGCGGATGTCGTTGGACAGCGCCTTGAGCGGCGACACATAGACCACGAAGCAGGCGTCCGGCAGCCCGCCCTCGGCCAGGCCCTGCTCCACCAGTTCGTCGATGGCGGCGAGGAAGGCCGTGAGGGTCTTGCCGGACCCCGTGGGCGCGGCCACCAGGGTCGAGCGTCCGGCGCGGATGGCCGGCCAGGCTTGGGCCTGGGCCGGGGTGGGCGCGGCGAAACGCCCGGCGAACCAGGCCCGCACGGCCGGATGGAAGTCGGCCAGGGCGCTGGCGGCGGTGGGGGAAGTCGGCTTCATGCCGGCCAATATGCGGCCGGCCGGGCAGCCCCTCAAGGGCCGCCCATCGCAGGCCTGGGCTCAGCCCTGGCCGAAGCGCGCCAGCTGCATCTCGCGCAGGCGGCTGAGGGTGCGGCGGAAGGGGAACTCCAGCCAGCCTTCGGTATAGAGCTGCTCCAGCGGCACCTCGGCCTCGATATAGAGGGGCACGCGACGGTCGTAGCACTCGTCCACCAGGGCGATGAAGCGGCGCACGCCATCGTCCAGGGGCGACAGCTGCGGCAACTGGCGGTCACCGGCCGCCACGCGCTCGGCGCCATCCTCGGTGCCCCGGGCGATGCGCCCCTCACGGCGTGCAGCCCCCAGGCGCGGCACCGCGCCGAGGAGGATGGTGCTGAAGCGGTCGCACAGGGCGATGAAATCCAGCGCGGCCAGGGGCGACTCGCACAGGGCGGCGTAATCGCACCAGAGCACCTGCGGGCCCTGGCGGTGCACGGGGATGTCGCGGTGGCCCAGGTGCAGCGGCGCGGCATGGCTCGCGGCAGCGCCCTCCAGCTCGACGAACAGCCTCGCCAGCACGCTCGGCTGGCCCGGCTCGCTCACCCAGTAGCGCTGCTGCGCCTTGCCGGGGTGCAGGCGGTGGTCCTGGCCGCCATCCACCCCGACCACCTGCATGTGCCGCTCGATGGCCTCGATGGCCGGGACGAAGCGCTGGCGGTTGAAGCCGTCGGCGTAGAGCTGGGTCGGTGGCTGGTTGGAGGTGGCCACCAGCACCACGCCTTCCTCGAACATCACCTGCAGCAGGCCGCCAAGGATGATGGCGTCGCCGATATCGCTGACGAACAGCTCGTCGAAGCACAGCACCCGCACCTCCCCCGCCAGCTCGCGGGCCAGGGCGCGCAACGGGTCGGCGGTGCCGGTCAGGGCGAACAGGCGCTGGTGCACCCAGCGCATGAAGTGGTGGAAGTGCAGGCGCCGGGCGGGCACCTGCAGGCTCTGGTGGAAACGGTCCAGCAGCCAGGTCTTGCCGCGCCCCACCGGGCCCCATAGATAGACGCCGGCGATGCCGTCCTCGCCCTGGTGCAGGGCCCGCTGGCAGGCCTCCAGCAAGGTGGCCGCGTGCAGCTGCGCGGCATCGGGCGCGAACCCCAGGTCATCCACCGCGTGCCGATAGGCCGCCAGTGGCGATAAGCCTTCCATTCCCTCTCCCGCTCCGGTTGCGAATCGGGCGGCAGTCTACAAGGTTGCGGCAAGGGGGCGGCAAAGAGAGGGGCGCGAGCGGCAATTCCTTGCCGCCCGGCGACCACGACGCCGACGGCAGAAGGCTCTGGAACGGGCGTTCCAGCCCTTGGCACAGGCCTTGCTGCACAGCCGCCCACAAGGACTTCCTAGGGATGGATTCAGCATGAGCCTCTTCGGCACCGGCCTCTCCGGCCTCGATCGCTCCAAACTGCAGGACATGACGCACACGCTCAAACTCGTGCGTTATGGCGACGGTCGTCCGGTCCCCCCGCAAACCACACAACCCACCGCCACCCCGCAGCCGACCCAGGCCAAGCCCACACCCAAGGTCGACCAGGCCGCCGCCCAGCGCGACGCCGCCTACGACGAAGCCTTCGCCCGCCTGCGCGTGAGCATGCAGAGCGGCAGCGTGGATGGCAGCACCTCGGCCAGCGGCGCCGACACGCTCACCAACGACGTCTACGCCGATGCCGAAAGCGCCGCCGCCAGCGTGGAAACACCCGCCCAAAGCGCCGCCGCTCAGGAATTCCATGACTACATGAGCAAGTCCGCCGGCGAGAAGATGCGCGACAAGATCCTCAAGGAACTGGGCCTGACCGAAGAAGACATCGACGCCATGCCGCCGGAGCAGCAGGAGCAGATCGAGAAGCAGATCGCCCAGCGCATGACCGAGCTCACCGCCATCCAGCAGGAAGAAGAGCTGCGCAAACGCGGCGTCGACCTGGTCTCCCTCAACACCGAAGACCCGCGCCTGCGGGCCATGCTCAACCCCTCCACCCGCGCGGGCATGCTCGGCGCCTGACGCCGAGCAACCCGCCCCATCCCAACCCCGTAGGGTGGCGTAGAGCGCAGCGAAACCCACCATCGCGCCCCCGCCAGGCACCGCCGTGCCCGCTCCGGTGGGAGCGAATTCATTCGCGATGGAGCACCCGCCCACTCACCGCCCAGTGCCGGCTACAGGTCTTTCGCGGCTGAAGCCGCTCCCACAAGGGCGCACCCGCAGTTGTAGGGTGGGCTTCAGCCCACCAACTGGCCCCCCCATGCGCAAATCCCCCACCCCGCCTCGCCAGCCTGACGTACGGCACCCTCAATTCCGTTCTGCAGCTTGGATCGGGCGCCGCACTCTGGAATGCTATGCAGCCTCCGACCCGTCTCCCGCAATGGTTTCAAGGCTCCCTACGTTCCCATGAAGATGCGTTTCGCCCTCCTCCTGCTCGCCGCCGCGCTCTGTGCCGGCTGCAGCTCCGGCTTCCAGCCACTCAAGGCCAAGCCCGTCGTCGCCACGCGCAACCGCCCGCTGCCGCCGGAGAACCCGGTGTACGGCGTGCCCAGCTATGAAGCGCCGATGGTGTGGGTCGCCGAAGACCCGGACGAGGTGCAAGGCAGCACGCGCAACATCGAGCCGCGCCCGGAACCGGCCCGGGAAATCCTCGCCCAGGCCATGGTCGCCGAGCAGATCGGCGACACCGAAACCATGCTGGCGCGCCTGCAGGAAGCCGCCGACGCCGGCAACGCCCGCGCCCACTACGAGCTGGCCCGCCACTACCTCAGTGGTGAAGGCGTGCCCACCGACCAGGCCGCCGCCCTCGACCACCTCAGCCAGGCCGATGCCCTGGGCAGCGCCGAGGCCAGCCGCGTGCTGGCCTGGAACTACCTGCGCGGCACCGGCGTGCAGCAGGACGTGGAATACGGCACGCGCCTGATGGAGAAGGCCGCCCGCAGCAGCGACCGCGCCCTGCGTGAAGTCAGCCTGCTCTACCTCAACACCTGCGAGCCCTTCCTCAACAACCCCGAGCGCGGCCTGGCCCTGCTCAAGGTGGCCAGCGACGCCGGTGACAGCATCTCCGGCCCGCTCTACCAGCTCGCCCTGCGCCAGCAGGAAGGCCAGCCCATCGAAGCCTCGGTGGCCCAGGCCCACGAACCGCTGCCGTGCCTGGCACCGAGCATCGCCGCGCCGGCCGAGCGCGACGCCACCGCCATCGCCCTGAATGCCGAGCCCGCCGAAAACGAAGCCGCCGCCGAAGCCACCAAGCTCGCCGCCCTCTCCGGCGACCTCGACGCCATGGTCCTCTACGCCGAGAAGCTGCTCAGCGGCGAATACCCCTCGACCCAGCCGGAGCTGGAGTCCTACACCTGGTTCGCCGTGGCCGCCAACCGCGGCAGTGGCGCCGCCGCCGAGCGCATCGCCGGCCTGGCGCCCATCCTGCAGAACGCCGAACAGCAGCAGCCGGGCCTGGTGGGCTCGATGATCGCTGCGCTGGACAACGCCATCCAGCCGCCCCAGCAGCAGGTCCAGTAAGCGCTGCCCTCCCTGACGGGCGTCATCCCATTCCCGACGCCCATCACTTTTCCGTAAGACTTCAGCACCCCGGTGGGAAGCGCCCGACGACAAATGTCGGATTGCTCCGATTCCTACCCAACTGCAGCCGGGGTCCGTTTCCCGCGCCCCCGCCATCCCTACCATAGGCGCCGCCCCCAACCGCGAACCCTGGTAGCAGATGCATAGACGAACCCTGATAGTCGACGACCACCCCATCACCCTGATCGGCCTGCGCGCCCTGCTGAGCCGCGAAAGCTCGTTGCAGATCGTCGGCGAAGCCCATAGCGCCGACGGCCTGCTGGACCAGCTCGCCAGCCACCCCTGCGAGCTGCTGGTCACCGACCTGATGATGCCGGACAGCCACCAGGCGGACGGCCTGCGCCTGATCGAGCAACTGCGCCGGCGCTACCCGCAGCTGGCGATCATCGTCGTCACCATGCTCGACAACCCGGCCCTGGCCGCCTCCCTGCTCAAGCTCGGCATCCAGGGCCTGGTGAGCAAGCGCGGGCTGCTCGCCGACCTGCCCCGCGCCCTGGCCGCCAGCGCCACGCGCCCCTTCGTTTCCGCCTCCCTGCGCCGCCTGTTGCAGATAGGCGAAGCCGCCCACGGCAAGCCCCTGGCGCGCTTCGACGAACTCTCCCCCCGCGAGGCGGAAGTGCTGCGCCTGTACGGCAGCGGCCTGGCCATCGGCGAAATCGCCCAGCGCCTGTGCCGCAGCAAGCAGACCATCAGCGCGCAGAAGACCAGCGCCATGCGCAAGCTCGGCCTGGACACCAACGCCGCGCTGTTCCTCTACATCCAGGAAAACGGCCTGGCCTGAGGACCACGACATGCCCACGCTCCCCCTGCGCGCCATGGCCCTGCTCGGCCTGTGCCTCACCGCCCTGTCCAACGCCTGGGCCTACTCGGTCACCTGGCCCCTGGACACCCCCGAGCCCTCACCGCCCCTGCGCCACGAGATGCCGGAGAACCTCGGCCACCTGCTGGTGCTGGTACTGGTGGTGATCATCCTCTCGCTGCTGTGGAACTGGCGCCTGCAACGCCAGGTGCGCCAGCGCCAGGCGGCCCAGACCCAGCTCAGCGACCAGCTGGCCTTCCAGTTCTCCCTGCTCAACGGCCAGCCTACGCCCCTCTACGTGCGTGACCTGCAAGGCCGCCTGAGCAGTTGCAATCGCGCCTACGAGCAGTTCTTCGCCAGCTCCCAGGAGGAAATGCACGGCACCACGCCGCGCCAGCAGGGCATGTGCCGCGCCCTGGCGGATGCCCTCGAAGGCGGCATGCTGGAGGTGCTGGAAAGCCGCCAGCCGCGCTTCTTCGACAGCTGCACCGAGGAGGCCGGCGAGCCGCGCCACCTGTACCAGTGGCAGGTGCCCTTCTACAGCGCCCGGGGCAAGTTGCTCGGCGTGCTCGGCGGCTGGATCGACATCAGCGACCGCAAGGAACTGGAAACCCGCCTGCGCGACGCCCAGCGCCAGGCCCTGGACGCCAGCGCCGCCAAGGGCCGCTTCCTCGCCACCATGAGCCACGAGCTGCGCACCCCGCTCAACGCCCTGGTGGGCCTGCTGGAGCTGGAAAGCCGCGCCCGCCCGGAGTCGAGCAACCTGCGCATCGCCCGCCAGTCCGCCGACGCGATGATCGACCTGGTGGGCGACATCCTCGACCTCGACCGCATCGAGAACGGCCGCATGCAACTGGCGCCGCGCCCGGTGGAGCTGGCCGCGCTGCTGCAGGAATGCCTGGAGCTGTTCGCCGCCCGCGCCCAGGAAAAGGGCCTGGCGCTGCAACTGGACTGCCCCTTGCCGGCCCACCGTCTATACCGCGTCGACCCGCTGCGCCTGCGCCAGGTGCTGCATAACCTCCTGGCCAACGCCATCAAGTTCACCGGCGCCGGCAGCGTGCGTCTGCAAGGACACCTGCGGGACACCACCCCGGGCAGCAGCCTGCTCACCCTTTATGTGGTGGACGACGGCATCGGCATTCCCCACAGCGTGCAGGCGCGGATCTTCGAGCCCTACCGCCAGGGCTGCGCCGAAGTCACCCAGCTGCATGGCGGCTCGGGGCTCGGCCTGCACATCTGCCGCCAGCTGGTGCAACTGATGGGCGGCCGCATCGGCCTCGACAGCGAACCGGGCCAGGGCTGCCGCATCACCCTCGAACTGCCTCTTGACTGGCGCCCCGCTCCCTCCGGGCAGCATCGCCCGGCGTCCCGACCAGCCGGTGAGCACAGCCCACGGCTGCGGGTGCTGGTGGTGGACGACCTCTCCATCAATGCCCTGGTGCTGCAACAGCAATTGCACAGCCTCGGCCACAGCGCCCAGGTGCTGACCGACGCGCGCGAGGCCCTGGCCACCTGGGCCGCAGACGACTTCGACCTGCTGATCACCGACTGCAACATGCCCGACATGGACGGCTACCAACTGACCCGCGCCGTGCGCGAGCGTGAACGTGAGATCGGCCGCGCGCGCCAGCGGATCATCGGCTACAGCGCCAGCGCCCTGGCCGGCGAGGCCGAGCGCTGCCGCGAGGCCGGCATGGACGAACTGCTGGTCAAGCCCGTGACCCTGGCGCGCCTGGAAGCCGCCCTGGCCGGAGGCGATCCGGCTGCCATCAAGGCACAGCCCCCTGCCCCGGCCTTCGACCTCGGCCACCTGGAGGGCCTCGACCCCACGCTCGCCAAACGCCTGCTCGGCGAGCTGGCACGCAACCTCGAAGACGAGCTGCAGCGCCTGGCCACGCCCCTGTCTCCAGAGCGCCAGGACCTTATCGGCCAATGCGTGCACCGCCTCTCCGGGCTCGCCTGCACCGTCGATGCAACGGGGCTGCTGCGCGCCTGCAACGCGCTGCGCCAGGCCGGCGACGACGCCCCGCGCCTGCTGCGCTGCCAGGCGCTGCTGGTGGCCGAACTGCAGCGCATGCTCGGCGAGGTGCGTGAACGCAACGCCGCCTGAACCGCGTCGACTGCGTCGTGCTCCTGACGCGCCGCGATTGCCGCGAGCCGGTGGTTGCGGTAAGAGGTGCTCTTTTCGCAGTCGCCGTCACACACGATGAAAAACTGGATCGCCACCTTCTTCCGCATCGTCAGGGACGACAAGGGCCAGACGCAGGGCTACCCCATTCCCTGGGCCATCGAGCGCCCCAGCCTGTACGCCTTCCTCGCCGCCTATGCCGACAGCCCCGAGGGCCTGCCGGACAGCGAGCTCACCCTGCCCGACGAGGCGCCGCCCGGTACCGGCAGCGAACTGCGCTGGGCCCCGGGCGCCCTCGACGGCGTGCTCGGCCACCATGCCTCGGCCGATGACGTGGACACCGCCGACGAGGTGATGGCCGCCCTGCTCGCCACCCTCGACGACCCCACCCGCCACATGGCCCGCCTCTACCAACTGGTGGCCGACGGCAGCGTGCTCGGCTTCATCGACCAGCTCGTCGAGCGCCTGCAGCAGCGCCCCGGCCTGCCCCGCGCACGGCTCCACGCCCTGGCCCTGTGGCTGGCGCGCAGCAGCCCCGACCGTGGCGCGGTGAAGTTCGCCCTGGCCCTGCTCGGCGTGCTCGACAGCGGCAGCCAGCGCGAGCTGTTCCTCACCTTCGGCCAGCACGAGGAATTCACCCTCTTCGCCACCATCGCCCTCGGCCACACCCTGGCACCGCCGGAACGCGAACGCGCCTGGTGGGCGCTGGCGCGCAAGGTGCGGGGCTGGGGGCGCATCCACCTGGTGGAGCGCCTCGCCGAGAACCCCTCGCCCGCCGTGCAGGACTGGCTGCTGCGCGAGGGCTACCAGAACTCGGTGATGGTGGAGTACCTCGCCTACCCCTGCGCCGTGGGCGGCAACCTGCTGGCGGCCCTCAGCGGCCAGGACGTGGACGACGCCCTGCTCGACGGCGCCGTGGAAATGATCGAGGCGCTGATCAACGGCGGCCCCGCGCGGGACATCAACGACTACGCCGACGGCACCGAAGCGGTGCTGCACCTGCTCGACCACCTGGCCCGGCGGCCGCCGCGCCACCTGGGGCACTTCCTCGCGGTGGAAGGCATCCTCGATTTCGTCCGCGACCCCAACCAGGACTGGGACGGCCTCGCCGGCCACGGCTGGACCCAGGCCAGCCGCGACGACATCGCCCGCCGCGCCGAGGCCATCCGCAACGACCCGCACTGGTCGGCGCTGGTGCACGCCGGCCTGGAGCAGGAGGAGGAACGCGCCTTCTGGCTCGCCGCCCACGCCGGCAAGCGCCTGGACATCGACCCCTGGGACGCCTGGTACGAACGCCAGCGCAGCGAACGTTCCTCGGCCTGGTACCAACTGATGCAGACCAGTGACCCGCAGCGTATCGCCCGGGTCATCGACCTGGCGCGCCAGCAGCTGGACCTCGAACACATCGCCAGCGGCCCGAGCAACGCCCTCGGCCTGGGCCCCGAGTACCGCCAGCACAGCGCCCTGGACTTCATCCTCCAGGACCTCGGCCGCTTCCCCGTGCAGGGCTGGGACCTGGTCGCCACCGGCCTCGCCAGCCCAGTGGTGCGCAACCGCCACATGGCGCTCAAGGCCCTCGCCGCCTGGGGCCGCAACCAATGGCCGGCGGACGCCCTGCAACTGCTGCGGCGCACCCTCGACCGCGAACCGGAGCAAAGCGTGCGCGACCGCATCGCCGAGCTGCTGCAGCCGCAATTGGTGGAAGCGCCGCCCCGCGACGCCGACTGACGCCCTCCCCGCACCTTGCAAATTGCCAAGGCCCGAAGGGGCCGCTCATGCACTTTGCACGGGTGCCGGCGCTACGCTTATAGCCAATGGCCTGATTCTACTGGGCTGGCGGCCCGTGTCCGGTTGGCACGGCCGCTGCAACAGGCTGCTCCGCTGACTAAAACAATGGAGGCACAGCCCATGTTCACCGCCATCAAGGAAATCTACGAAGCCTTTCCCGACCACGCCGTCGCCATCACCCCGCGCAGCGACGGCAAGTGGCTGCTGACCCTGAGCAAGGGCGGCGTGCAGGAGCTGAGCCGCGAGTTCGATGGCGAGGCGGCCTTCAGCCAGCGGCGCATCCGCTGCCTGATCCGCGAGGTGGCCGAGGAGATGCTCCTGGTGGCCTGCGTGGATGCCATGTGCAAGCAGCGCAAGCTGGGCGAGCTGCCCGGCTTCATCGGCTCGCCGCTGCAACTGGGCAACGCCGCACGCGGCATGGAACGGCGCGGGCTGTCGCGCTGACCGCCAGCACCAGCGGCGGCACCCAGGCGGGGCCCGCAAGGGCCCGACGCCAGGGTATGGGGTAGCGAACCCGGAGATCAGGGCAACGACGAAGACGGATTGCGGGGTGTAAAGCCGATCCGTATAGTTGCCACTAATTCTCATTCGCGAACGAGCGCATCCCGCGCCGGACACCCCGCTCTCGATGCCGTCGACCAACGCCCCCTTCCACGATTTCTACCTCAGCCATTCCGCCTGGCTGCTGGGTTTTCTCCGCCGTCGCCTGGGCAGCGGCTTCGATGCCGCCGACCTGATGCAGGACACCTTCCTGCGCGTACTGCTGCGGCCCCGCACCTTCGACGGCGCCACGGGCGAGCGCTCCTACCTGGCCACCATCGCCCGCGGCCTGTGCATCGACCACTGGCGGCGCCGGCAGCTGGAGCAGGACTGGCTCGAGGCCATGGCCGCCCGCCCGGAACCGCTGCAAGCGTCCCCCGAGCAGCAGGCGCTGATCATCGAGACCCTGCACGAAGTCGACGCCATGCTCCTGCGCCTGCCGCACAAGGTGCGCCGCGCCTTCCTCATGGCCCAGCTGGACGACATGCCCTACCGCGAGATCGCCCTGGCGATCGGCGTCTCCGAACGCATGGTGAAGAAGTACCTGGCCCAGGCCTTCCTCCACTGCGCGGTGCTGGAGGCAGAGCTCGACGGTCTGCTGGTGGAATGAGCGGTATGGCCAGCCCGGAACGCACCCTCAGCCACGCCAGCCTGCAACAGGCCGCCAACTGGTACGTGCTGCTCCACGACGACGCCCCCAGCGCCCAGCTGCGGGCGCAGTGGCAGGCCTGGCTCGACCAGCAACCCGAACACCGCGATGCCTGGCGCTACGTCGAGCGGGTGGGCCAGCGCTTCGCCCCGCTGCAAGCCGGCGGCGAGCGCGAGCTGGCCAGCCGCATGCTCCGTGACGACCCGCGCCGCATCAGCCGCCGCCAGGGCCTCAAGACCCTGCTGGTGGTGGGCGCCGGTTCACTGCTCGGCTGGGGCACCTGGCGTACCACGCCGCTGCCGCGCCTGGTGGCCGGCTGGTCGGCGGACTTCGTCACCGGCACCGGCGAAACCCGCGAAACCCTGCTGGCCGACGGCAGCCACCTGTGGCTGCGCGCGCAGAGCGCCGTGGACGCCGCCTTCGACACCGAACAGCGCCTGCTGCGGCTGCGTTTCGGCGAGGTGCTGATCGACACCGCCAAGGATGCGACGCGGCCCTTCCTGCTGGAAAACCAGCACGGCCGCCTGCGCGCTCTCGGCACGCGCTTCGGGGTGCGCCAGGACGACGGCATCACCCGCCTCAGCGTCTACCAGGGCGCGGTGGAAGTGCGCACCGCCGACAGCGGCCAGCTCAGCGTCATCGAGGCCGGCCAGCGGGTCGACTTCGACGGCCTGTCCCTCGGCACCCCGGCCCCGGTGCAACTCGCCGGCGAATCCTGGACCCGCCAGGTGCTGGTGGCCGACGACATGCCCCTGGGCGAGCTGATAACCGCCCTCGCCCGCTACCGCCACGGCCACCTCGGCTGCCACCCGGCGGTCGCCCAGCTACCGGTGATGGGCGCCTTCCCCCTGGGCGACACCGAGCAGGCGCTGGAACTGCTCAGCGCCGCCCTGCCCATCCGCGTGCAACGCCTCACCGACTGGTGGCTCAGCGTCGAGCCCGCCTGATGCTTACCCGCGTGGGTTTCGCCGAGCTCTACCCACCCTACGAAAAGCCGTATGCACCTGATGGTGATGCGCACATCAATGGTGGGCTAAGTACCCATGTTGGAGCAGGCGCCAAATGCCCCCTTTCAGAAGGCCGAACGCAGTCGTTGCGCAGGGGGACGAGTGGCATGGATGCCACGAGAGGCGCGACTGGCCATGGATGGCCCTTCGCGCCGGCCCCCGGAGCGACGATGGAGAGAGGGAAGTCTGGCGCCAGCCAGACCCGTATGTCGGGGGCGAGTTTTTTGGTTCCTTTTCAACGATTGGAAAAGGGACTCGCCCGGGTGGGCGAAACCAGAAGCATCAGCAGAACTCGGAAGTCAGCTGAACTCGAATCCCCTGGCAACACCTGACCCAGACATAGCCACAAATATTTTTCAGCGAGCGGTTCCCTTTTCCATTTCTCGTTCGGTTCAACCAGACAACAACGCCATCCGCCACCGAACATTTCCAGGGGACACCATGCACTTGCTCGCCAACCCGACCCTCCGTTTCGCCCTGCGGCCGCTCGCGCTCGCCATCCCGGTCACCCTGCTCGGCGCCGCGCAACTGGCCCTGCCCGCCTCGCTGGCCCAGGCCGAAACCGCGCAACAGGGTGTCGCCGAGCGTCAGTACGACATCGCCCCGGGCCCCCTGGTCGCCTCGCTCAACGAATTCAGCAGCCAGGCCGGCATCTACCTCGCCGGCCACAACAGCCTGGCCGCCGGCAAGACCAGCGCCGGCCTGCACGGCCGCTACAGCGTCGCCCAGGGCCTCGCCCTGCTGCTGCAGGACAGCGGCCTGCGCGCCATCGACCAGGGCAACGGCGGCTACGTCCTGCAGCCGGCCCTCCAGGACGGCGTGATGCAACTGGACCCGACCTCCATCGTCGGCGCCGGCCTCGCCAGCGGCCCGGGCCAGGCCGACCGTGGCTACCGCGCCGAAGTCAGCAGCACCGCCGGCAAGACCGCCACCGCCCTGGCCGACACGCCGCGCTCGGTGTCCGTGGTCACCCGCCAGCGCATGGAAGACCAGAAGTCCCAGACCCTCACCGAAGTGCTCGGCTATGTGCCCGGCATCTTCGCGCCGCCCTTCGCCGCCGGTGACGGCCAGGCCGGCGACCTGTTCTTCGTCCGTGGCTTCAACGCCACCGACTGGGGCTACGGCCTGCTCCGCGACGGCCTGCGCGTGCAGGGCAACCGCTACGACACCAGCAGCGAGCCCTACGGCCTGGAGCGCGTCGAAGTGTTCCGCGGCCCGACCTCGATCCTCTACGGCGAGAACGCCCCGGGTGGCGTGGTCAACATGGTCAGCAAGCGCCCCACCGCCAACCCGCACGGCGAGGTCGAATTCACCTACGGCAGCAACAACCGCCGCCAGTTGGGCATCGACGTCTCCGGCCCGCTGAGCGAAGGCGACAACGTCCTCGGCCGCCTGGTGATGCTGGGCCGCAACGCCGACAGCCAGGTCGACGGCCAGCCGGATGATCGCCTCTACATCGCCCCGTCCATGACCCTCAACCTCAGCGACGCCACCTCGCTGACGCTGCTGTCGACCTACCAGCGCGACCGCACCCTGATGGAGCTGGGCTACCCCGCCGCCGGCACCCTGCTGCACAACCCAAACGGCAAGATCGACAAGGACACCCTGCTCGGCCACCCCGACTGGGACAAGTTCGAGCGCGAAACCTGGACCCTGGGCTACGAGTTCTCCCACCAGCTCAACGACACCTGGCAGTTCCGCCAGAACTCGCGCTACATGCAGTCGCGCATCGACCGCCACGAGATGTGGCCCGGCAGCCTCAACGCCGGCGGCTTCGGCACCACCCTCGCCTACACCGCCTACGACCGCACCAACAAGTCCATCGCCTACTCCCTGGACAACCAGTTCGAAGGCCACTTCGCCAGCGGCGACTTCGAGCACACGGTGCTGCTCGGCGCCAGCCTCGACCGCACCTCGTTCAACCAGAACTGGGACGCCGGCGCCGGTGGCCTGATCAACGTCTTCAACCCGGTCTGGACCAGCACCCCGACCACCCCGGTGCACATCCAGAACGCCCAGCTCGACCAGTCGATGTACGCTGCCTACAGCCAGCTGCAGACCCGCTACGACAACTGGGTGCTGCTGCTCGGTGGCCGCCTCGACCGGGTCAACAGCCAGTACCGCAACAAGCCCGGCACCACCAACGCCGCCGCCGACCTCGACTACTGGGACACCGACTTCACCTGGCAGGCCGGCCTGATGTTCCAGTTCGACAACGGCCTCTCGCCCTACGTCAGCTACTCCACGGCCTTCGCCCCGACCCAGCAGACCTCCAGCCGCTCCGGCCCCCTGGACCCGACCACCGCCGAGCAGTACGAGGCCGGCATCAAGTACGAGCCCAAGGGCTGGAACACCTCCTTCACCGCCTCCGTCTACGACCTGCGCAAGACCGATGACGTGATCTTCGACAGCGCCGCCAACGACTACCGCCAGGTGGGCGAGAGCCGCGCCAAGGGCGTGGAGCTGGAACTCAACAGCGACGTCACCGAGAACATCAACCTCACCGCCGCCTACACCTACACCGACTCGCGCATCACCAAGGACGCCCAGGGCTCGCTGCTCGAAGACCACCAGATGACCGGCGTACCGCGCAACCAGGCCTCGGCCTGGGCCAGCTACCGCTTCCTCGACGGCGCCCTCAAGGGCCTGCGCATCGGCGGTGGCGTGCGCCACTTCGACAGCACCTTCGCCTACACCGCCGCCTCGCTCTACGGCCGCCTGGACACCGGCGACGTGACCCTGCTGGACGCCGCCGTCGGCTACACCATCAACGACAACTGGTCCGCCGAGGTGAACGCCAAGAACCTCCTCGACAAGGAATACGTCGCCGGCTGCAACAACGCCGGGCGTTGCTACTGGGGCGAAGAACGCAGCCTGCTGGGCTCGGTCTCCTTCCACTGGTAAGCGGCCCACCCAAGCCACTGCGCCGACCGATGCGGAGGGTGGACGACGCTCTTTTCGTCCACCAATCGGTGCTGCCGGGGGAGCGCGGAGCCAGGGCAGCCCTGCGGACTGCTTGGCGACTGAAGTCGCCCCTACACATGGCTGCCACATGGAAGCGCGGGGCCTGTAGGTCGGGTGCAATCCGGCGATCAATTCCAAGCCACCCCCTTGCCGGCGAACGATGGCCCATGCCAGGATTCGCGCCATGAACAGCTTCCCGAGCAATCGCATCCATCATCACGGCTCCCCTTCTGGGCGCCGTGATTGCTCATGCCCGTTGCAAGCCGACTGACCGGCTGCGATGGACACGCAAAGGCGCCCAAGGGCGCCTTTTTTCATGCCTGTAGAAAACCAGAGAGGAACCAGAAATGACCATGCTACGAGGAACCCGGATCATCACCGGCGAAGAAGCCAAAACCATGCGCGAAATCGAGGGCCGCTTCCGGAGCTGGCTTCATCGACGCCGGGGCTGAGGAAGCGATAGTCCCCGCGCTGTGGGGCCAGGACACCTTCATCGAGAAGACCGGCGGCAGCGAGATCATGGGCCAGATGTGGGCCTTCGATGACAAGGCCGGGCGCCCCTGCTGCCTGATCCCCGAAGCCACCGCGCTGTTCCAGGAGCGCAGCGCCCTCCTGCTGGCCGGGCGCCGGGAAGCCACCTTCTTCTACGCCGCCCGCTGCTACCGTTACGAGCGTCCCCAGGCCCTGCGCTACCGCGAATTCACCCAACTGGGCGTCGAGGTGCTCGGCGACCCCGAGCGCGGCCTGGCCCGCAGCCAGGCGCTTTGCATCGGCTTCCTCGACTCGCTCGGGCTCGCGTATGAACTGGACCTGCGTGCCAGCCGCGGGCTGACCTACTACCTGGATGGCCAGGGCTTCGAAGTGCGCTGCCCGGTGCTCGAGAACCAGCGCCAGGTGGTGGGCGGCGGCGCCTATGCCGAAGGCGCCGGCTTCGGCATCGGGCTCGAACGCCTGGCCATGGCACTGGCCCTGCAGCGAGCCCGGGAAACACCCACCTCTTCGTAGGTTGGGCTGAGGCACGAAGCCCAACGCGACACGGCCGAACATCGCTGCGTTGGGCCTCGCTGCGCTCGGCGCCAACCTACGGTGCTGTGCCGACCCAAACCACCGCGCCGCCCCATGCGGGTGGACGACGCTCTTTTCGTCCACCAAGCGGTGCCACCGGGGGCGCGGAGCCAGGGCAGTCCTGCGGCCTGCTTGGCGACTGAAGTCGCCCCTACCGCCGTATGCGGAATGCCTTGGGCGATTGCCCGGTGCCGCGCTTGAAGAAGCGCGAGAAGTAGGCCGGTTCGGAGAAGCCCAGGCTGTCGGAGACCTGGTTGATGGTCATGGCCGTGTAGACCAGGCAGCGCTTGGCCTCCAGCAGCAGGCGGGCGCTGATCATCTGCAAGGCCGATTGCCCGGCCAGGCGCCGGCACAGGGCGTTGAGGTGGGCGGCGCTGATGCCGAGGGTGGCGGCGTACCAGTCGATGGGGCGGTGCTCGCGGTAATGGGCTTCGAGCAGGCGGGTGAAGCCCTGCAGGTGCTCGCGGCCACGGTCCTGCACCGGCGCCTCGGCGCGGGACAGCGCCAGGGAGCGGCGCCCCACCCACACCAGCAGCGCGCTGATCAGCGATTGCAGCATCAGTTCGCGCCCTGGTGCCTGCTCGGCGTATTCCTGGGCCAGGGATTCGAACAGCGCATCCAGGTAGCGCTTCTGCCCCGCCACCGGGTAGCAGGCGGCGCGGGCCAGCGGCGGCTCGTCGAGGGCCGCGCCGAGCTGCTCCACCAGCGGCAGCGCCAGGCTCAGCACGTAGCCACGGATGTCTTCCGAGAAGCGGAAACCGTGCACACAGAGCGCCGGCACCACCTGCAACGCGGCCACGTCCACGCGGTTCACCACGCCCTCCACCTCCAGCTCCGCGGTGCCGCCCTGCACGTAGAGCAACTGCACCAACTCGCCATGGCGATGGGGGCGGATGTCCCAGTCATGCAGGGCGCTACGCGCGGGAATCGACTCGCAATGGATCAGGTCCGGCGTCGGCCAGGCATCGGTCTCGCCGTAGAGACGGAACACCGGGACCGGAGAATGCTGCGGCATGACACCCTCGAAAAGTCCATGAAACCAACTGGATAGTGCCTTCAAAGGCACCCGCCATCCACCAAAAATACAGGGGCACACAACAACAAGCGGGCCCGGCGGCGTGTCGACCGAGGCCCCATGAGGACAACAACAATGAAGACTCGAATCGCCATCATCGGCGCCGGCCCCTCCGGCCTCCTGCTCGGCCAACTGCTGCACAAGGCCGGTATCGACACCGTCATCCTCGAACGCCAGTCCGCCGACCACGTGCTCGGCCGCATCCGTGCCGGCGTGCTTGAGCAGGGCATGGTCGAGTTGCTGCGCGAAGCCGGCGTCAGCGCGCGCATGGACCGCGAGGGGCTGGTCCACGACGGTTTCGAACTGGCCTTCGACGGCCGCCGCGAACGCATCGACCTCAAGGGCCTCACCGGCGGCCGCACGGTGATGATCTACGGTCAGACCGAAGTCACCCGTGACCTGATGGAGGCCCGCCAGGCCTGCGGCGCGCCGACCTTCTACAGCGCCACCGACGTCGCCCTGCACGGCCTGCAAGGCGACAGCCCCCACGTCACCTTCACCCACGGAGGCGAGGTGCACCGCCTGGACTGCGACTACATCGCCGGCTGCGACGGCTTCCACGGCGTGGGGCGCCAATCCATTCCCGCCGGGGTGCTCAAGGTGTTCGAACGGGTCTACCCCTTCGGCTGGCTCGGCGTGCTGGCCGACACCCCGCCGGTGGCCGAGGAGCTGATCTACGCCGCCCACGAACGCGGCTTCGCCCTGTGCAGCATGCGTTCGCCGACCCGCACCCGTTACTACGTGCAGGTGGGCATGGATGAACGGGTGGAAGACTGGCCCGACGTGCGTTTCTGGGAGGAGCTCAAGCGCCGCCTGCCTGCCGAGACGGCCGCGAGCCTGGTCACCGGGCCGTCCATCGAGAAGAGCATCGCGCCCCTGCGCAGCTTCGTGGTCGAGCCCATGCAGCACGGCCGGCTGTTCCTGGTGGGCGATGCCGCGCACATCGTCCCACCCACCGGCGCCAAGGGCCTGAACCTCGCCGCCAGCGACGTCAGCACCCTCCACCGCATCCTCCTGGCCGTGTACCGCGAAGGCCGCCGCGAACTCACCGCGCGCTACTCGGAGATCTGCCTGAAACGCATCTGGAAGGCCGAACGCTTCTCCTGGTGGATGACCTCGATGCTGCACCGCTTCCCCGACACCGACGCTTTCAGCCGGCGCATGCAGCAGGCCGAGCTGGACTACTTCGTCGGCTCCGAGGCCGGGCGCACCAGCATTGCCGAGAACTACGTGGGGTTGCCCTATGAGCCGGTGGAGTGAGCAGCGAGCTGGTTAACGTTTTTCCACCTTTATAGGGATAGCGCGGAGCCGATAGGCGTCGACTATGGCCTTCGCTTCCGCCTTCGACAGCACATCGAGCTGCGCCTGGCGCAGGGTCTCCTCGGAGCTGTACATCGAGCGCAGCAGCACCAGCCGATAGACGTCCATGCGTTCCTCCGGCGTGCTGCAGCGGCTGGCGCAGAACTGGCGGTAGACCCGCGCCATCTCCTCGAAGATGACCAGGTTGGCCTCGGGGTCGGCGTCGCGCTTGTAGAGGTCCACCGCCCGCTCGTAGCTGATGCCGTCGATGGGCTCGAACACCTGCGTCACCGCACGGATGCGCGCCAGCAGTGGCGCCGGCAGTTGCTCGTGCACGCGGTCGTTGAGGCGCACGCTGTTGGGGTCGACCGTCTGGGCCGCCGCCACCGGGCCGCTGATGAGGAGTGCCAGGCAGGTGCCGATGAATGTCTTGAAGCGCATGGGAAAGGTCCGTCTCTCGGGGAGCGTCATCCTAGCGCGCGAAGCCCGGCGCCGCACCGGCTCGCCGTCCGGCGGTGGGGAAAACCCTGCGATGTTCTCGCAGGCCTCCGGCCCCGGTTGACGTTGCCGAGGGGCCGGCGGCAGGATGGCGCCACCCCGGCCGCCACCGATGCGGTCGTCACGACAAGTACAAGAATGAAACGCAAGATCCCTGCCCTCAACGCCCTCAAGGCCTTCGAGATCGCCGGCAGCACCGGCAGCTTCACCCGCGCCGCCGAGCAGCTCAACGTCACCCAGAGTGCGGTCAGCCGCCAGGTGCGCCAGCTGGAAGAACAGATTGGCGAAGAGCTGCTGATACGTCGCCACCACCACCTGGAACTCACCCGCGCGGGGCGCAAGCTGCTGGACGCGCTGAACCAGTCCTTCGACCGCATCGAGCTGGCGGTGCGCGCCATCCAGCAGAAGAGCCACCTCAACCGCCTGCGCGTCAACGCACCGCCGACCTTCACCAGCCGCTGGCTGCTGCCGCGCCTGGGACGCCTGCGCGAACAACACCCGGAGCTGGAGCTGAGCATCACCACCCGGCTGCAGGACAGCCTGGCCGAGACCGGCACCCTGGATTGCGCCATCCGCTTCGGCAACGGCGAGTGGGAACAGCTGGACGCCACCCTGCTGATGCAGGAGCGCCATATCGCCGTGTGCTCGCCGGGGCTGCTGGCCAGCGTGCAGGGCAACGGCGAGGCGCCGGACCTGGAGCGCATGACGCTGCTGCACGTGCTGGCCAGCGAGGACCGCCGCTACCAGACCTGGCAGCACTGGCTGGACGCTGCCGGGATCCGCGGCGTGGACACCCGCGGCGGCTACGAATTCGACCTGCTGGACCTGGCCATACGCGCGGCCCTGGACGGCCTCGGCATCACCATCGCCGACTGGCACATGGTCACCCGCGAACTCGCGGCGGGCCAGCTCACCCAAGTGCTCAACGTGCACGTCGAAGGCCACCAGTCGTACTGGCTGGTGACCCGCCCGGAGCAGGCCGAATCGGCGGCGCTGCGCACCTTCCAGGCCTGGTTGCAGCAGGAGGTGTGGCTGTCCACGCGCAACCTGGCGCCCTCCACCGCCGCGGGTGAAGAGGATGCGTGAACTGCCGTCGCTCAACGCCCTGCGGGTGTTCGAGGAAGTGGCCCGCCACAGCAGCTTCAGCCGCGCGGCCCTGGCGCTGAACGTGACCCAGGGTGCGGTGAGCCGGCAGATCAAGCAGCTGGAGGACTACCTCGGCGTGGCGCTGTTCGTGCGCACGCCCCAAGG
The DNA here is from genome assembly GCF_032621735.1 of Pseudomonas sp. zfem005. NCBI lineage: Bacteria > Pseudomonadati > Pseudomonadota > Gammaproteobacteria > Pseudomonadales > Pseudomonadaceae > Pseudomonas > Pseudomonas sp. zfem005. Next base: position 83,352 of record NZ_JAVYJE010000016.1, read on the forward strand.
GCTGGGGCTGACCCCGGCCGGCAGCGCCCTGGTGCCCGGCCTAACCGATGCCTTCGACCGCATGCAGCAGGCCCTGCGCGAGGTGCGGGTGCCCAATCTGCGCCAGCGCCTGCGCATCCTCGCCCCGCCTACCTACGCCACGCGCTGGCTGTCGCCCCGGCTCAAGGGCTTCCACAAGCGCTACCCGGACATCGCCCTGAACGTGCGCAACGACGCCGGGCCGGAAAGCCCCAGCGAAATCGACTGCCGCATCCGCTTCGGCAAGGCGCCGGCCCAGGGCTGGCATAGCCGCCTGCTGCTGTTGGAGCGGCACCTGGCCGTGGCCGCGCCGGAGCTGTTCGAAGCAGGCCGGCCGCCGGTGCTGGCGGCCCACCCGCTGCTGCACATCCTCCATGAGGGCCGCCACCTGCAGGTGTGGGAGAACTGGCTGGAGGCCACCGACCGCAGCGACATCGACCCCAGCCAGGGCCTGGAATTCAGCACCCTCGACCAGGTGATCCACACCGCCCTGGCCGGCGGCGGCCTGGCGGTGATCGACCGGCGCATGATCGAGTACGAACTGGCCACCGGGCAGTTGCTGCCCATCAGCCCGGTGGAAGTGGAAGGCCCTTACGGCTACTGGCTGGACGTGCCCAACGGCAGCCATGGCCTGTCGAAGGTGGAGCTGTTCTGCCAGTGGCTGGAGTCCCAGAGCGGGGAATAGCCACAACGCAAAAAGGGCGGCAGCGGGTATCCGCTGCCGCCCCACGCCCTCGAAGCCGGGTCAGGCGGTGCGTGCCACCGCCGCCCGCGTACCCTCCTCGCCCTCCTTCGCCTTGCACGCCTCCGTCAGGGACAGTGCCTTGGTCTCCGGCGCCCAGGCCATGGACACCAGGGCGCCGAACACCAGCACGCCGGCCAGTATCGCCATGGTCGGGTTGAGGCCGATGCCGGCCACGCTCACCGGCAGCAGGAAGGTGCTGATGGCCGAGCCCAGGCGGCTGGCGGCGGTGGCAAGGCCGACGCCGCTGGCGCGCACCTCGGTGGGGAAGCTCTCCGCCGGGAACACGCCCACCAGGTTGCTCACCGCCGACAGCACCAGGGTGAACAGGCCGAACAGCGCCACCAGGGCCCAGGCCATGCTGCCCGGCAGCGCCGCCAGGAGGAACAGCGCTGCGGCGAGGATCCAGAAGGAGCCGATGAGGAAGCCGCGCCGGGAGAACTTCACCGTGCACCAGATGCCCGCCAGCGCCCCCAGCACCAGCAGGGCGTTGAGCATCATCTCGGTGCCCATGCCCTCGGCCAGGCCCATCTTCGCCAGGATGGTGGGCAGGAAGGTGTAGATGGCGAAGTACGGCATCACGATGCAGATGAAGAACAGGCAGTTGAAGGCGGTGCGCTTGCGGTACTCGCGGCTGAACAGCACGGCGTAGCCACTGCGGTTGCGCTGCGGACGCTCGTCGTCGAGCTCGACGTTGGCGCCGATGTGCTTGTGCACGATGGCCCGCGCCTCCTCCACCCGGCCCTGGTTCACCAGCCAGCGCGGCGACTCGGGAGTGCCGATGCGGGCGATGAGGATGATGGCCGCGGGGATCGCCGAGGACGCCAGCATCCAGCGCCAGGCGTCGTCGCCCAGGCCGAGCATGGCGGTGCCGACGAAGGTGGCGGCGACGTAGCCGAAGGTCCAGATCACGCTGAAGGAACCCAGCAGTACGCCGCGATGTTTCCTCGGCGCGAACTCCGCCAGCAGGGTGTGGCCGACGCTGTAGTCGCCGCCCAGGCCGATGCCGATCAGCACCCGCAGGAGGAACAGCTGCAGCGCCGTCTCGGCGTGGAACTGCAGCACCGAAGCCAGGGTGATCAGCACGAAGCTGATGACGAAGATCTTCTGCCGCCCGACGTAGTCGGAGATCCAGCCGAAGAACAGGCTGCCGAGGAACAGGCCGATCAGCGCCGAGGCACCGATCAGGCCTTGCCAGAGCGGGTCGAGCTGCATCTGCGGGCCGATCAGCGTGAAGGCGATGCCGATCAGGCCGAGGATGTAGCCATCGGTGAAGTGCGCGCCGAAGGTGAGGCCGGCGATACGGATGTGGAAGCGCCCGAGGGGCGCGTCGTCCAGCTTGATGGTGTGTGACATGTCCAGCTCCCTTTTGTTTTTGTTGGTAGAGAGGGGCCGCCAGCGGCCCGGAAAGATGCCCTCGATCAAGCGAGGCTCAGTTGATCGAGAGCCCTCCCATCAGGAGGTACTTGATCTCCAGGTAGTCCTCGATGCCGTACTTCGAGCCTTCGCGGCCCAGGCCGGATTCCTTGATGCCGCCGAAGGGCGCCACCTCGGTGGAGATGATCCCTTCGTTGATGCCCACCATCCCCGCTTCCAGGCCCTCGGCCATGCGCCAGACGCGGCCGATATCGCGGCTGTAGAAGTAGGCGGAAAGGCCGTAGGGGGTGTCGTTGGCACGGGCCAGCACCTCGGCCTCGTCCTTGAAGCGGAAGCACGCCGCCACCGGGCCGAAGGTCTCCTCGCCGGCGATCAGCATGTCCGCCGTGGCATCGCCCAGCAGCGTGGGCTCGAAGAAGGTGCCGCCCAGCAGGTGGCGACGGCCGCCGCAGATCAGGCTTGCGCCCTTCTCCAGGGCGTCGCCCACGTGCTGCTCGACCTTGGCCAGGGCCGCCTCGTTGATCAGCGGGCCCTGGTCGCTCTCGCCCTCCAGCGCGGCGCCCACGCGCAGGGCGCGCACGGCATCAGCCAGCTTGGCGGTGAAGGCCTCGTACACGCCCTCCTGGATGAAGAAGCGGTTGACGCAGACGCAGGTCTGCCCGGTGTTGCGGAACTTGGAGGCCATGGCCCCGCGCACCGCCGCATCCAGGTCGGCGTCGTCGAAGACGATGAAGGGCGCGTTGCCACCCAGCTCCAGGGAAACCTTCTTCAGGGTCTCCGCCGCCTGGCGCATCAGCAGCTTGCCGGTGCGGGTGGAGCCGGTGAAGGACAGCTTGCGCACCGCGCTGGAGGCCTGCAGGGCGCCGCCGATGGCCGGGGCGTCGCCGGAGACGATGTTGAACACCCCGGCGGGGATGCCCGCCTCCTCCGCCAGCACCGCCAGGGCGAAGGCCGAGAGCGGGGTTTCCTCGGAGGGCTTGAGGATCATCGTGCAGCCGGCCGCCAGGGCCGGGCCGACCTTGCGGGTGACCATGGCCAGGGGGAAGTTCCAGGGCGTGATGGCGGCGACCACGCCGATGGGCTCCTTGGTGACGACGATGCGCGCGTCGCCCTTGTGGCTAGGGATCACGTCGCCGTACACGCGCTTGGCCTCCTCGGCGAACCATTCGAGGAAGCTGGCGGCATAGACCACCTCGCCCATCGCTTCGGCCAGGGGCTTGCCCTGCTCGCGGCTGAGCAGCTCCGCCAGCTCGCGCTGGTGGGCCAGCATCAGCTCGGCCCAGCGGCGCAGCGGCCGGCTGCGTTCCTTGGCGGTGAGCCCGCGCCAGGCCGGCAGCGCACGCTGGGCGGCGGCGATGGCCAGATCGGTCTGCTCGGCCCCGCCGCGCGCCACCTCGGCGACCAGCGTGCCGTCGGCCGGGTTGCGCACGGTGTAGCGGGCGCCCTCCTCCAGCCAGCGACCGTCGATGTAGTGCCCCTTGCGCAGCAACCGGCTCATGCGATGGCCTCCTTGAGGGTGAAGGTTTCGCCGGCCGGGCGTGCGACACGCAGGATGCGCTTGCCGGCGGTGTAGTCGTTGATCAGGTCGCAGGGCGTGTAGTTGCGCTCCAGCTCGTGCAGTTCGTCCGCCTCCAGGCGGGTGTCCAGGGCCGCCAGGGCGCTGTCGAACTGCTCGGTGGAATCCGCGCCCACCAGCATGCAGTCCACCCCCGGGTGGCCAAGCACCCAGGCCTGGGCCACCTGCGCGTTGGAAACGCCACGGCGCCGCGCCACGCGCTGCACCGAACGGGCGATCTCGAAGGAGGCCTCGTCGGCGTACATCTGCTGGGTGAAGAAGTCGGTCTGGTTGCGGGTGGACTGCACGTCGCCGGTGAGCAGGCCCCGCGCCAGCGGGCTGAACACCGAAACGCCCAGGCCCTGGTCGCGGCAGAAGGGGATCATTTCCCGCTCTTCCTCGCGGTAGGCGCAGTTCAACTGCAGCTGCATGTTGATCGGCTTGACCCAGCCATGGCGCTCGCAGGCCATGAGGATCTTCGCCAACTGGCCGGTGAGCATGGTGGAGACGCCGATGTAGCGCGCCTTGCCGGCTTTGACGATGTCGTGCATGGCTTCCATCGTCTCTTCCACGGGGGTGTTCACGTCGAAGAAATGCAGCATGTAGAGGTCGACGTGGTCCATGCCGAGGCGGCCCAGGGAGGCGTCGATGCTGTCCATGATGTGCTTGCGCGAATGGCCGCTGGCGTTGATGCCCTCACGGGTGCCGTAGCCCACCTTGGTGGCGACCACAACATCCTCGCGGCGCGCCAGGCGCTTGAGGATGCGCCCCACCACCTCCTCGCCCACGCCGGCGGAATAGAAGTCCGCCAGGTCGATGAAGTTCACCCCCTTGTCCAGGGCATGGCGGACGATCGGCTCGCTCTTGCGCTCGTCGAAGATCCACGGCTTCCACTGCGGCGTGCCCATGTTCATGGTGCCGAGGCAGAGCTTGGACACCTGCAGGCCGGAATGGCCGAGACGTACGTACTGCATGGCGGCCTCCTCAGGCTTTCGGGGTGTAGAAGGGGTTGGCGATGGCGCCCGCCACGTCGGCCAGCTGGGCGCGCGAGGGCAGCCCGGCGAGCGCCGCGCGGATGGCGGTGCGGCAGGCGTTGTAGTTGTTCAGGTAGACGGCATCGAGGTCGTCGCAGGCGGGGTTGACCCAGTTGGCGGTGACGATGGCCCACTCGTCCTCGGCCTCCGCCGGCAGGGTGCCGTCCAGCAGCGCCTCGGTCACCGCCTTGGCGATGCCGGCCTGGGAGGCGCCCCAGGTGGCGTTGGCGTGCAGGTCGCCGCCGATCTGCGCCTTGTTCACGTAGAGGGTCATGGGTTTGACCGGCAAGTTGGGCTGGGCGATGACCATGAAGGGGCAATGGCCCTGGCTGGGGGACGCCAGACTGTTGGCGAAGGCCTGGCCGGCCGGGCCGTTGCGCGGGCCGATCAGGATGTTGATGTGGGCGGCGTTGACGCCGGGGCCTTCGAAACCTTCGCCGATGTAGAGGTCGAGCTGCTTCATGGGGTCATCCTCAGAGCTTGCATAAAAGTCGGGTAGCTGCCGTGGCCCACCGCTATGGCCGGCTTGCGCCGGGGCGGTTGGGGGCACGTCGTCGGGGGGACGGGGCCGGGCGTCATCCACCAGCGCCAACGTGGGGCAGTGACGACCCGATGCAGAAGCGACTCCAGGGATGGAGGGGCATACATGGGTGCGGTGCTCGTTGTTGTTGTTGGAGGAGCGGTGCCGGTCGAACCAGCTGCGGCGATTTTTAGCACCGCCCGGGCGGCGGCCAGTAGCCAGGAAAACTCAAGGGGCCATGACTAAATCTCATGACCACTAACATGCGTTTTTCGAATGATCAGCCACGAATTTAATCGTTTGTCCGACAAAGTGGCGGCGACGAACATGGCGCGACCTCACACACAACAACAATCGAGGACGTCAACGTGCCCCACCCTGCCCGCTTACTGCCCAGGCTCCCCACCCTCACCCTTCTGCTCTGCGGCCTGCCCCTGCTCGCCACGGCCGAGGAGAAGGCTCCCGAGGGCTTCATCGAAGGCAGCTCGCTGAAGCTGATCAACCGCAACTTCTACTTCAACCGCGATTTCCGCAGCCGGGGGGACGGCCTGTTCAACGGCCGCCAGCAGAGCTATCGCGAGGAATGGGCCCAGGGCTTCCAGGGCTTCTACAGCTCCGGCTACACCGCGGGCACGGTCGGCGTCGGCCTCGATGCCCACGCCCTGCTGGGGGTGAAGCTCGACAGCGGCGGCGGCACCGCCGGCACCAACCTGCTGCCGCTGGACAGCCGCAACCATGCCGAGGACGACTACTCCGCCGCCGGCGCCGCGCTCAAGCTGCGCGCCTTCGACACCGAGCTGAAGCTGGGCGACCTGTTCCCCGTCACCCCGGTGTTCCAGCGCGGCGACGGCCGCCTGCTGCCGCAGAGCTTCCGCGGCGTCTCGCTGGAGAACCAGAGCATCGACGGCCTGAGCCTGCAGGGCGGCCATCTGCACGCGGCACGCAACAAGGCCAGCAGCAACCACGACGGCGAGATGAGCACCGAGTACGGCGGCACCGCCTATGAATCCGCCAGCTACTTCGGCGGCGACTACAGCGCCCCCGACGGCACCCTGCTGAGCCTCTACCAGGCGCGCTACGAGGACGTCTGGAACCAGACCTACCTGAGCCTGGCCCGCAGCTTCGCCCTCGACGACGACAGCGCCCTGGCCCTGGGCGCCAACCTCTACCGCACCCGCGACCAGGGCAGCGCCCGCGCCGGCGAGATCGACACCGACAGCTGGAGCGCCTACGCGCGCCTGAGCATCGGCGCCCACAGCTTCATGCTCGCCCACCAGCGCATCGACGGTGACCAGCCCTTCGACTACCTGGGCGACGGCGACTCCATCTACCTGGCCAACTCGGTGCTCTATTCCGACTTCAACTCGCCCAACGAGCGCTCCTGGCAGGTGCGCTACGACCTCGACCTGGCGGCCTTCGGCGTGCCGGGCCTGAGCCTGATGACCCGCTACCTGCGCGGCGCCGGCATCGACAACTCCAAGGTCGACCCCAACGGCGCCTATGCCTACTACGCGCGCCTGGGCGACGGCGGCCGCCACTGGGAACGGGACGTCGAGGTGAAGTACGTGGTGCAGAACGGCCCGGCCAAGGACCTCTCCGTCGCCGTGCAGCAGACCATCCACCGCGCCAACGCCGCCCAGGCCGATGGCGACGTGGACCAGGTGCGGATCATCACCCAGTACCCCCTGGATATTTTCTAAGAGAGCGGCGCCCGGCCCCGTTCCGAGCGCCAACCGCGCAACAAGGTAGAGAACCATGCGACACGAGCAGATATTCGTCGGCGGCCAGTTCGTCGAACCCAGGAGCGATGCGACCATCGCCGTGCACAACCCCGCCACCGAGGCGTTGATCGGCCGGGTGCCCGCCGCCACCGCCGCCGAGGCGCTGCACGCGGTGGACGTGGCCGCCGCCGCGCAGAAGCGCTGGGGCCGCCTCACCGCCATCGAGCGCGCCGAGCACCTGCGGCGCTTCGCCGATGCCCTGGTGGCCGATGCCGAAGCCATAGGCGCGGCGCTGGCGGCCGAATCCGGCAAGAGCCTGGAAGACGCCAGCAACGAGGCGCGCTATGCCGCCGAGATCACCCGCTACCACGCCGAATGGGCGCGGCGCATCGAGGGCGAGGTGATCCCCAGCGACACCCCGGACGAGACCCTGCTGCTGCAGCGCGAGCCCATCGGCGTGGTGGCCTGCCTGATCCCCTTCAACTACCCGGTCTACACCCTGCTGCGCAAAGTGGCGCCGGCGCTGATCGCCGGCAACACGGTGGTGGTGCGCCCGAGCAACAACACGCCGCTGTCGGCCTTCGCCATTGCCCGCGCCGCCCAGCGTGCCGGGCTGCCGGACGGTGTGTTCAACCTGCTGACCATGGACCATGCCACCGCCGGCGCCCTGTGCACCCACCCGGCGGTGGGCATGATCACCCTCACCGGCAGCGTCAACGCCGGGCGCATGGTGCTGGAATACTGCAAGGCCAATATCGCCAAGCCCTCCCTGGAGCTGGGCGGCAAGACGCCGGCGATCATCGCCGCCGACGCCGACCTGGAGAAAGCCGCCACCGACCTGGTGCGCTCCAAGACCACCCATTGCGGGCAGCTGTGCACCGCCATCGAACGGATCTATGTGCAGGCCAGCGTGCACGACCGCTTCCTCGCCCTGCTGAAGGAGAAGATGGCCGCCGTGCGCAGCGGTGATCGCGCCACCGATGCCGGGTTGATGGGCCCGCTGGCCAACGCCGCCGCCCGCGAGCACATCCATGCCCTGGTGCAGCGCGCCCAGGCCGAAGGCGCGCTGCTGGAGACCGGCGGCGTGCTGCCGCAAGGGCCTGGCCACTTCTACCCCGCCACCCTGCTCAGTGGCTGCCGCCAGGACATGGAGATCGTCCGCGAGGAAAGCTTCGGCCCCATCCTCCCGGTGCTCGCCTACCAGGACCTGGACGACGCCATCGCACTGGCCAACGACCACCAGTTCGGCCTGTCCTCGGTGCTCTACACCGAGGACTACCGCAGCGCCATGAAGGTGGCCAACGCCATCGAAGCCGGCGAGCTCTACATCAACCGCACGCCGGCCGACCCCTACCAGGGCTACCACGCCGGCTGGAAGCGTTCCGGCCTCGGCGGCGACGACGGCAAGCACGGCATGCTCGAGTTCACCCAGACCCGCCTGGTGGTGATGAAGTACTGATCCACGGCTGCACCCCTGCGCGGCGCGGCCGTGCAGGGCATACCAACAAGAACAATGATTGAGGTGCGCGCCCGGCGCGTGCCCGAGGATGCCTCGATGTCCAGAACCGCTGCCCAGATCGACGCCGCCCCCGGTACCGGGGAGAACGGCAAGGCCCAACGCTACGTCCAGCTGCTCCTGCTGGTGCTCGCCGCCGGCGCCATCTACCCCGTCCTCTACCTGCGCCAGGTTTACCAGAGCACCATGTTGGAGGTGTTCGTCATCAGCAACACCGAGCTGGGCTACCTCTACTCCATGCTCGGCACCCTGTTCCTGGTCAGCTACCTGCCCAGCGGCTGGCTCGCCGATCGCCTCGCCCCGCGCCTGTTGATCAGCTTCTCCCTGGTGGCCACCGGCCTGCTGGCGCTCTGGTACTCCACCGCCCCCGGTTTCGACAGCCTGCTGGTGATCTACGCCGGCTGGGGCATCAGCACCGGGCTGACCTTCTGGGCCTCGGTGCTCAAGCGGGTGAAGATGATCGCCCGCACCGACGAGCAGGGCCGCTTCTTCGGCATCCTCGACGGCGGGCGCGGGCTGGTGGAAGCGCTGCTGGCCACGGTGGCCATCGCCCTGTTCGCCTACGCCACCGAGACCCAGGGGCAATCGACCAAGGTCGGCTTCACCCACGTCATCTACCTCTACGCCTTCACCTGCATCCTGCTCGGCGTGCTGATGCTGGGGGTGAAGGACCCGAAACGCGCCGACCGCGACGCGGCTGACCGCCAGGCCAACAACCTGCTGCAGGACCTGCGCACCCTGGCACGCATCCCCGAGCTGTGGCTGGTGGCTGCCATCGTCTTCTGCGGCTACCACATCTTCTGGGCCACCTACAGCTTCTCCGCCTACCTGCAGGAAGGCGGCTTCGGCCTCAGCGCCGTGATGGCCGGCACCATCACCACCATCAAGCTGTGGATGCGCCCCATCGGCGGCATCGGCGGCGGCTACCTGGGCGACCGCTTCTCCAACATCTCGGTGCTGATCGTCGCCCTCGCCCTGGCCACCCTGGGCATGCTCGGCCTGATCCTCCTGCCCGCCTTGCACAACCTCGCCGTGCTGGTGGTACTGGTGATTTTCATCGGCCTGCTGACCTACGCCATACGCGGCCTCTACTGGGCCATCCTCGACAGCTGCCACATCCCCCTGCGCATCACCGGCCTGGCCATCGGCATCATCTCGGTGGTGGGCTATTCCCCGGACGTGTTCATCCCCCTGATCAACGGCTGGATCGCCGACGCCTTCCCCGGCTTCCTCGGCTACCAGATCTACTTCGGCTACATCGCCGCCATCGGCACCCTCGGCGTACTCGCCGCCCTCACCCTGAAGAAACGCATCAGCCACAAGGCAGGCAACCGCCCATGAAGATCATCTCCCTGGAAACCCACGTCGTCGCCGTTCCCCCGCCCCATATCGGCGGCATGTACTGGCTGTTCGTGAAGCTCAAGACCGACTGCGGCATCGAGGGCGTCGGCGAGATCTACGCCGCCACCTTCGGCCCCGAAGCCATGGTGCCGGTCATCGAGGATGTGTTCGCCCGCTACCTGCTGGAGCAGGACCCGCACCACATCGAACGCTTCTTCCGCCGCGCCTACTCCAGCGGCTTCACCCAGCGCCCGGACCTGACCATGATGGGCGTGGTGTCGGGCCTGGAAATGGCCTGCTGGGACATCATCGGCAAGGCTGCCAACAAGCCGGTGTACGAACTCCTCGGCGGCCTGGTGAACGAGCGCCTGCGCGCCTACACCTACCTCTACCCGGTGAACGCCAAGGGCGAGTACGACTACGACGACCCGGACCTCGCCGCCGAGTGCGCGGTGAAGAACATGGAGCTGGGCTTCACCGCCGTGAAGTTCGACCCCGCCGGCCCCTACACCGCCTTCTCCGGCCACCAGCTCTCCCTCGAAGTGCTGGAACGCTGCGAGACCTTCTGCCGGACGATCCGCGAAGCGGTGGGCAACCGCTGCGACCTGCTGTTCGGCACCCATGGGCAGATGGTGCCCTCCTCGGCCATCCGCCTCGCCCAGCGCCTGGAGAAGTACGACCCGCTGTGGTTCGAGGAGCCCATCCCGCCGGGCCAGGAAGCAGCCATGGCCCAGGTGGCGGCGAAGACCTCCATCCCCATTGCTGCCGGCGAGCGGCTGACCACCAAGTACGAGTTCCACAAGCTGCTGGCCGCCGGTGGCGCCTCCATCCTGCAGATGAACGTCGGCCGCTGCGGCGGCCTGCTGGAGGCGAAGAAGATCGCCAGCCTGGCCGAGGCCTACTACGCGCAGATCGCCCCGCACCTCTACAACGGCCCCATCGGCGCCGCCGCCAGCTTCCAGCTGGCCGCCTGCACGCCGAACTTCCTGATCCAGGAAAGCATCGAGACCTGGGGCGGCTTCCACGCCGAGGTGCTGCAGCGGCCGCTGCAGCTGGAGGACGGCTACATCATCCCGTCCCGCGAGCCCGGCCTGGGCGTCGAGCTGAACATGGACGTGGTGCGCGCCCATTCGCCCTATCGCGGCCAGCGCCTGCACCTGCAGATGGCCCCGGACCCGGTGGACGTGCGCGACACCGCGCCGGCCAGGGGCTGATCACGCATTCACGCCCCCAGCGGGGCACCCAACGGACAACGCGGTAATCGATCCATGAAGTACGACTACATCATCGTCGGCGCCGGCTCCGCCGGCTGCATCCTCGCCAACCGCCTCAGCGCCTCCGGCGAGCACTCGGTGCTGCTGCTGGAAGCCGGCGGCAAGGACAGTTCCCCCTGGTTCAAGGTGCCGGTGGGCTTCGCCAAGATGTACTACAACCCCACCTACAACTGGATGTACTACAGCGAGCCCGAGAAGCAGCTGGCCGGCCGCCGCATCTACGCCCCGCGCGGCAAGGTGCAGGGCGGCTCCGGCTCGATCAACGCGATGATCTACGTGCGCGGCCAGCCCCACGACTTCGACGACTGGGCGGCGGGCGGCAACGACGGCTGGTCGTTCAAGGAGGTGCTGCCCTACTTCCGCAAGCTGGAAAGCCACCCCCTGGGCGATACCGCGTACCACGGCGCCGACGGCCCCATCCACATCAGCCCCATGAAGGGCCACACCCACCCCATCTGCGACACCTTCATCGAAGGCTGCCGGCAACTGGGCTACGGGCGCAGCGAGGACTTCAACGGCAAGGACTTCGAAGGCGCCGGGCTCTACGACGTCAATACCCGCAACGGCCAGCGCTGCTCCAGCAGCTTCGCCTACCTGCACCCGGTGTTGGGCCGGCCGAACCTGGCCATCGAGCACCACGCCCTGGCCCAGCGCCTGCTGTTCGACGCCGAGGGCCGGGTCACCGGCGTGGTGGTCAGCCAGCACGGCGTGGAGCGCAGCTTCAGCGCGGGCAAGGAGGTGATCCTGGCGGCCGGCGCGGTGGACACGCCCAAGCTGCTGCAGCTCTCCGGCATCGCCGACCGAGAGCTGCTGGCCCGCCACGGCATCCCCCTGGTGCACGACCTGCCGGCCGTGGGCCGCAACCTGCAGGACCACCTCTGCGTCAGCTACTACTACAAGGCCAACGTGCCCACCCTCAACGACGAGCTGAGCTCGCTGCTGGGCCAGGTGAAGCTGGGCATCCAGTACCTGCTGACGCGCAAGGGCGCGCTGTCGATGAGCGTGAACCAGGCCGGCGGCTTCTTCCGCAGCGACGCGCAGCAGGCGCACCCGAACCTGCAGCTCTACTTCAACCCGCTGTCGTACCAGATCCCCAAGAACAACAAGGCCAGCCTCAAGCCCGAGCCCTATTCAGGCTTCCTGCTGTGCTTCAACCCATGCCGCCCCACCAGCCGAGGCAGCATCGAGATCGCCTCGAAGGACCCGGCCGACGCGGCGCTGATCCGCCCCAACTACCTGAGCACGCAGAAGGACATCGACGAAGCCATCCAGGGCAGCCGGCTGATCCGCACGATCATGGCCGCCCCGGCGCTCAAGGCGATCACGGTGGAAGAAGTGCTGCCCGGCCCTGCAGTGGACGACGACGAGGCCATGCTGCAGTACTTCCGCGAGAACTCCGGCTCCATCTACCACCTGTGCGGCTCCTGCGCGATGGGCGCCGACCCGCGCACCTCGGTGGTGGACGCGCGGCTGCGGGTGCATGGCGTCGAAGGGCTGCGGATCGTCGATGCCTCGATCTTCCCCAACGTCACCTCGGGCAATACCAACGCTGCGGTGATGATGGTGGCGGAGAAAGGCGCCGACCTGATCCTCGCCGACGCCTAGCGGAGGGAGGGCGCGGAACTAGCCGATCTGCCGCGCCCGGCCCGCCAGCAGCCCGGCCACCGCCATGGCCAGGGACAGCGCCAGGCACAGGGCCAGCGCCAGGCCCCAGCCGCCGGCGTCGTCGTGCAGGCGGCCCATCAGCGGTGGGCCGAAGGCGGCCAGCAGGTAGCCCACGCACTGCACCATGCCGGAGAGCGCGGCGGCCTGCTGGGGGTTGCCGGCGCGCAGGCTGATGAAGGTCAGGCCGAGGATGATCACCGCGCCCGCTCCGGCGCCGAAGAGCATGGCCCAGAGGATCGACCAGCCCGGTGCCAGCATCAGGCCGAGCAGCCCGATGGCGGCCAGCAGGGCCATGGCCAGGGCGATGAGGCGCTGGTCCTTCATGCGGTTGACCAGCGGCGCCAGCACCAGCCCCGGCAGCGCCGAGGCCAGTTGCAGCAGGCCATGGGCGGTGCCTGCCTCGGCCGGGGAATAGCCGGCGTTGGCCATGATCGACGGCAGCCAGCCCACCAGCACGTAGTAGAGGAAGGAGTTGATGCCCATGAACAGGGTGATCTGCCAGGCCAGCGCCGAGCGCCAGATGGGCCCGCCATGCAGCGGCCCGGGCGTGCCCTGGGCCGGCGCGCTGTGCTGGGCGAGCTGCGGGCTCCAGGCCACCATCGCCAGCAGCGGCAGGACGATCACCGCGCCCAGCGCCAGGCGCCAGCCATGCTCGGCGCCCCCGGCCAGGGGCACCGCGACCATGGAGGCCAGGGCCGCGGCGACGCCCATGGTCACCGCGTAGGCGCCGGTGAGGCTGGCGATGTTGTTGGGGAAGTCGCGCTTGAGCAGGCTCGGCAGCAGGACGTTGCCCACGGCGATGCCCGAGCCGATCACCCAGGTGCCCAGGTACAGGCACCAGACCGAGCCCAGCGAGCGCAGCACGATGCCGCCGGCGATGAGCAGCAGTGCGCCGAACAGGGTGGGCTCCAGGCCGTATTCCCGCGCCAGCATGGCGGAGAACGGCGAGATCAGGGCGAAGGCCAGCAGCGGCAGGGTGGTGAGGATGCCGGCCTCGGCGTTGGACAGGCCGAACTCCGGCTGGATCAGCCCCAGCAGCGGCGCTACGCCGGTGACGGGGGCACGCAGGTTGGCGGCGATCAACAGGATGCCGAGGATCAGCAGCGCAGGGCGCGCGACCGAAGCGGTGAGGGTGCGGGTGTTCATGGACAGGGCCAGCGGTGGGAAAGCCGCTACGTTACGGCCTACTCCCGCCGGCTGAATCTGGATATATTGCCGATCTATTTTCAAATCCGGCCAGAATTCGCCATGTCACTGGAACGCGCCCTGCGCATCGACCCGGACCTTTCCCAAAGCCCCGCCGTGGCGATGAAGGTGGACACCTCCGAAAGCCGCAGCGAAGCGCCCATGCACAGCCACCGCAAGGGCCAGCTGATCATCGCCCTGCGCGGCGGCCTCACCTGCGAGGTGCCCAATGCCCTGCTGATGGTGCCGCCGCAATGCGCCATCTGGCTGCCCGGCGGCACGCCCCACAGCAACCGCGCCACGGCCAACGCGCACATCTGGTTCCTCTTCGTCGAACCCGGCTGCGCCGAGCTGCCGGACGAGTGCTGCACCCTGAGCATCACCCCGCTGCTGCGCGAAGGCATCCGCCACCTGGCCGAGCTGCCCTGGGACTACCCGCCCGGCAGCGCCACCGACCACCTGGTGCGCTTCCTCCTCGCCGAACTGGCGCGCATGCCCCGCGAGCGGCACCTGCTGCCGATTTCCGACGACCCGCGCATCCGCCTGATCGCCCAGGCCCTGGCCGACGACCCGGCCGACCGCAGCACCCTGGCGCAATGGGCCGCGCGGGTGGCCATGAGCGAACGCAGCCTGGCGCGCCTGGTGCTGAAGGAAACCGGCCTCAGCTTCGGCCGCTGGCGCCAGCAACTGCACCTGCTGATCGCCCTGCGCCTGCTGGCCGGCGGCGCCACGGTGCAATGGGTCTCGGGGGAGCTGGGCTACGAATCGGTGAGCGCCTTCATCACCATGTTCAAGAAGGCCCTGGGCATGCCGCCAGCCCGCTATTTCGCCGCGCTGGAGGGCTAGAAAGCCACTGTCGGGTTGCACCCGACCTACAGCCGATTCGTTCCGGTGGATAGCCCGTAGCCCGGGCTTCATCCCGGGGTTTCAATCGACCCCGCCTGGTGGATGAAAAGAGCGTCATCCACCCTACCCGCGCCGGATATGCACGCGCCCGGAAGCCGTACCGTCCGTGGACCACGTTCCACCGGTCCACCAAGCGCGGCCAGGCGTGGCACCCAAGCCCGGCCCCAGCCCCCGATCGTGGGAGCGAATTCATTCGCGAAAAGCAGCCCCGCGCCCGGGCATCGGTCCGGGGTCAARATCGGCTCCGATCGGTGGATGAAAAGAGCGTCATCCACCCTACCCGCGCCGGATATGCACGCGCCCGGAAGCCATACCGTCCGTGGACCACGCTCCACCGGTCCACCAAGCGAGGCCAGGCGTGGCACCCAAGCCCGGCCCCAGCCCCCGATCGTAGGAGCGAATTCATTCGCGAAAAGCAGGCCGACGCCGGGCATCGGTCCGGGGGTCAAGATCAGCGCCGCCCCTGCCCGTCCCCCTTGGCGCAGCCCGCCCGCGAATGCGATTCTGTCGCCCGTCCTGCAGCAGCCATCGGGGGAGAGGCAATGGACGCGGCACGCATCGAAGGTTTCCTGCTGGATCTGGACGGCACCCTGGTGGATACCGAGAGCATCAACCTGGCGAGCACCGTGGCCGCCATCGAGGCCCTGGGCCTGGTGGGCGCCGCCGAGCTGTGCGAGGCGCTGGTGGGCATCGACTGGCCGGCCTACCGCCAGCGCCTGTTCGACCATTACGGCGATGACTTCCCGCTCAAGGATTTCGGCGCCGCCTACTTCGCCCACAAGGCGAAGATCATGGAGAACGGCCTGCCGCTCAAGGCCGGTGTGGTGCCGCTGCTGGAGGCCATGCGCGCCAGCGGCCGGCCCATGGCCATCGCCACCTCCTCCGGCCGCGAGACCGCCGAGGAGCATCTGGAGCTGGGCGGCATCGCCCACTACTTCGACGCCGTCGCCACCCGTGACGACGTGCCCCTGGGCAAGCCCGACCCGGCCCTGTACCTGCTCGCCGCCCGGCATATCGACCGCCGCCCCGGCCGTTGCCTGGCCATCGAGGACTCCATCCCCGGCGTCGCCGCTGCCCACGCCGCCGGCGTGCCGACGCTGATGGTGCCGGACCTGCGCCAGCCGCCCGAGGCGACCCGCGCCCTGTGCCTGGACGTGCTGCCGAGCCTGGTGCAGGTGCTGGAATTGCTCAGGCGCCAGGGCGTGGTCTGAGATCACCTGAACAAAGCCCGCGCTACGCCGCTCTCAACAAGGGAAGTGCCGCCGGCCGGTTCCCGGTGGCCACCCACCCGGGAGCGAGCGATGCCTACCCACGACAGCGACCAGGTCACCTGGCTGGTCGAACATTCCATGCTCGAAACCGCGCGCCAGCGTGCGCGCCTCTACGCCGGTCAGCCGCGCCTGTGGCAGCACCCCTATGCGCAGACGCGCCCGCGCAGCGTCACAGCCGTGGCCTCGGTCTGGGTGACCGTCTACCCCGCCTCGATCATCACCGCCGAGGGCGGCTCGGTGCTCCAGGCCCTGGGGGACGAACGCCTTTGGGCGGCCTTCTCCGACCTGGGCATCCAGGGCATCCACACCGGGCCGCTGAAGCGCTCCGGCGGGCTGCGCGGGCGTGACTACACCCCCACAGTGGACGGCAACTTCGACCGCATCGGCCTGGATATCGACCCCAGCTTCGGCACCGACGAGCAGCAGGTGCACCTCAGCCGCGTGGCCGCCGCCCACAACGCGGTGACCATCGACGACACCATCCCCGCCCACACCGGCAAGGGCGCCGACTTCCGCCTGGCGGAGATGGCCTACGGCGACTACCCCGGCATCTACCACATGGTGGAGATCCAGGAAGCCGACTGGCCGCTGCTGCCGGAGGTGCCCGAAGGGCGCGACGCGGTGAACCTGTCGCCGGAGACGGTGGACGCCCTGCGCGACCGCAACTACCTGGTGGGCCAGTTGCAGCGGGTGATCTTCTTCGAGCCCGGGGTCAAGGAGACCGACTGGAGCGCCACGCTGCCGGTGCAGGGCGTGGACGGCAAGTTGCGGCGCTGGGTGTACCTGCACTACTTCAAGGAGGGCCAGCCGTCGCTGAACTGGCTGGACCCGACCTTCGCCGCGCAGCAGTTGATCATCGGCGACGCCCTGCACTCCATCGACGTACTCGGCGCCCGCGTGCTGCGCCTGGACGCCAACGGCTTCCTCGGCGTCGAGCGGCGTGCCCAGGGAAACGCCTGGTCGGAGAGCCACCCGCTGTCGGTCACCGGCAACCAGTTGCTCGGCGGCATGATCCGCAAGGCCGGCGGCTTCAGCTTCCAGGAGCTGAACCTGACCCTCGACGACATCGCCGCCATGTCCCAGGGCGGCGCCGACCTCTCCTACGACTTCATCACCCGGCCGGCCTACCAGCACGCGCTGCTTACCGGCGACACCGAGTTCCTGCGCCTGATGCTCAACCAGATGCACGCCTTCGGCATCGACCCGGCCTCGCTGATCCACGCCCTGCAGAACCACGACGAGCTGACCCTGGAGCTGGTGCACTTCTGGACCCTGCACGCCAACGACACCTATGTGTTCAAGGGCCAGAGCCTGCCGGGGTCCATCCTCCGCGAGCACATCCGCAGCGAGATGTACGAACGCCTGGCCGGCAAGGACGCGCCCTACAACCTGAAGTTCGTCACCAACGGCGTGGCCTGCACCACGGTGAGCATCATCACCGCCGCCCTGGGTATCGCCGACCTCGACGCCATCGGCCCGGCGGACATCGCGCGCATCCGCCAGGTGCACCTGTTGCTGCTGATGTTCAACGCCATGCAGCCGGGCATCGTCGCCCTCTCCGGCTGGGACCTGGTGGGCGCCCTGCCCCTGGCGCCCGAACAGGTGGAGGCATTGCTCGCCGACGGCGACACCCGCTGGATCCACCGCGGCGCCTACGACCTGGCCGACCTCGACCCCAGCGCCGAACGCTCCAGCGAGGGCCTGCCCAAGGCCCGCAGCCTCTACGGCAGCCTGGTGGAGCAGTTGCAGGACCCGGACTCCTTCGCCGCCCAGGCCCGGCGCATGCTGGCGGTGCGCCGCGCCTACGGGGTGGCGTCGAGCCGGCAGATCCTCATCCCCGAGACGCAGCACCCGGCGCTGCTGGTGATGGTCCACGAGCTGCCGGCCGGCCGCGGCATCCAGGTCACCGCGCTGAACTTCGGCGCCGAGCCGCTGAGCGAGGTCATCGTCCTGCCCAACGTCCCGCCGGGCCCGGTGGTGGACATGATCAACGAGCGCCTGGAGGGCGACCTCACCGAACAGGGCGAGCTGCGCCTGGAGCTGGATGGCTACGAAGGGCTGGCCCTGCGCGTGGTGACCCATGGGCCGCTGGGCGTGTAGGACGGGGCACGGCAACAGCCCGGGGCTCTGACGTAGGAGCGAGCTCTGCTCGCGAAGCGCTCAACCATCACCATTCCCGGGCTGAAGCCCGGGCTACGGGGCGACCTGCGAATCGCTGCGCGCGGGATCGTCGGGTTGCACCCGACCTACGCCACCCAATGCCCTCCCGAGGCACGGACGTAGGAGCGAGCTCTGCTCGCGAAGCCCTCATCCCCCACCGCTCCCGGGCTGAAGCCCGGGCTACCGGGCATGCGCGGCTCAATCGTAGGGCGGGTATTGCTTGCCGGGCGCGCGGGGCTTGGCGGGACGGGCGCTGTCGGTGGGGATGCGCGGCGGCGTGGGTGGGTCGATCTGCGGGTCGGCCAGGTCCGGGGAGTCCGGGTCGAAGCCCGGCTCATCGCCGCCCGAGGGCTGCCCCTTGGCCTTGTCGGTGGCGTTCGGGTAGCCGGGCAGGCCACGCGTGTCCCCCTGCGAGTCTCGTCGGGGCGCGTTTCGCGGTTCGGTTTTCGCCTGTTGGGTCATGACGTCTCTCCTCTAGGG
The DNA here is from genome assembly GCF_032621735.1 of Pseudomonas sp. zfem005. Taxonomy (NCBI): domain Bacteria; kingdom Pseudomonadati; phylum Pseudomonadota; class Gammaproteobacteria; order Pseudomonadales; family Pseudomonadaceae; genus Pseudomonas; species Pseudomonas sp. zfem005. The sequence continues at coordinate 102,117 of NZ_JAVYJE010000016.1, forward strand.
CTGTAGATGGTTCGAGGGGCGATGCCGGACCGGGTTCGACCTGGCTGACGTGCGGGGCGCGTTTTTTTCGCCGCCATCCATGGCCGCGCACCCGGCGCTGACATAACCTAGCGGCCTTCCGGCCTCGCGCCCTTCCCCTGTTGGAGATCCCCCATGTACCAGGACACCGTCACCCTGACCGTCAGCGCCGAACACCACGGCCGCGAGAACGAGGCGGTGGACAACGCCGCCGTGGATGTCGGCCTGGAGACCGTCACCTCCGGCGTGATGAAGGTGCACTTCAACGGCCAGCTGGCCGCCCCGGACGAGCCCACCCATGTGTGCATCACCCTGGACAACGGCCTGTCCTACTACGGCCCGATCACCGGTGGCGACGCCAATGCCGAAGGCGGCTGGCTGAGCTTCGAATGCGACATGCTCGACCCCGAAATGCTCAAGTGACCGCCCCGGCGCGCTGCTCCAAAAAAGGGACGAGCGCGCCGACCCGCCCCGTTATGGTTCAGCCAGGCGCCACTGCAGCAGGCTGAATCCACGCCATCGCCAACGCCCCTCGCAACGCTGCATTCCTTGCCCCGCAAGGGCTGCATCCCCCTCGCGCACCCGCCGCCCCGGCACCTGGCATGCAACCTGCTTTTGCTACCTCGGCACTGACGGGCAACCCCGCAGCAGCCTCCCGGGCGGTCGCCGATGACCCACCCACCGGGACGGAGGGCCAGGGCAACGACGCCCGCGCGGCCCTTCCGCACACCACACGAACACCAGGCAAAGGCGCCTGGAGCCGCTAGACGGTTCCAGGCGCTTTTTTTTGCGTTTTTTTCCGCACGCCCCGGCAGCGGCTTCGACAGAGGAAGGCACATGAACGCCATCGTCACCCCGATCAAAAGCGAGATCCTGGTCGTCATCGGCAACGGCATGGTCGGTCACCACTGCGTGGAGCAGTTGATCGAACGCGGTGCCCTGGCGCGCTACCAGGTGCACGTCTACGGCGAGGAGCGCCAACGCGCCTACGACCGCGTGCACCTCTCCGAATACTTCGCCGGCAAGGATGCCGAAGCCCTGGCCCTGGGCGACGCCGGCCTTTATGCCCGCCACGGCGTGCACCTGCACCTGGGCGAGGCGGTGCTGGAGATCGACCGCGAGCGCCGCGAGGTGGTCACCGCAACGGGCCGCCAGCCCTACGACCGCCTGGTGCTGGCCACCGGCTCCTACCCCTTCGTGCCGCCGATCCCCGGCGCCGAGGGCCGCTCGCGCCTGGTCTACCGCACCCTGGACGACCTGGACGGCATCCGCGAGGCCGCCGCCAGCGCCCGCCGGGGCGTGGTGGTGGGCGGTGGCCTGCTGGGCCTGGAGGCCGCCAACGCGCTGAAATCCCTGGGCCTGGAGGCCCACGTGGTGGAGTTCGCCCCCCGGCTGATGCCCGTGCAGCTGGATGCCGACGGCGGCGCCGCCCTGCGCGCCCGCATCGAAGCCCTGGGCGTGGGCGTGCACCTGTCGCGCGCCACCCAGGAGATCGTCGTCGGCGAGGAATACGCCTACCGCATGCAGTTCAATGACGGCGAATTCCTCGAAACCGACCTGATCGTCTTCTCCGCCGGCATTCGCCCGCAGGATGCCCTCGGCCGCGCCGCCGGCCTGGAGGTGGCGCCGCGCGGCGGCGTGGTGATCGACAACGACTGCCGCACCAGCGACCCGGCGATCTTCGCCATCGGCGAGTGCGCCTCCTGGAACGGCAGCGTCTTCGGCCTGGTCGCCCCCGGCTACAGCATGGCGCGCAACCTCGCCGCGCTGCTGGCCGGCCAGCCCCACGAGCCCTTCACCGGCGCCGACATGTCCACCAAGCTCAAGCTGCTGGGGGTGGACGTGGGCTCCATCGGCGATGCCCATGCCGCCACTCCCGGCGCACGCAGCTACCGCTTCATCGACGAAGCCAGCGCCAGCTACCGGCGCCTGGTGGTCTCCGCCGACGGCCAGCACGTGCTGGGCGCGGTGCTGGTGGGGGACAACAGCTACTACGACACCCTGCTGCAATACGCCCAGAACGGCATCAAGCTGCCGGCGGAGCCCTCGGGCCTCATCCTGCCCCTCGGCGACGCCGCGCCGACCCTGGGCGCCGACGCCCTGCCCGCCAGCGCCACCATCTGCTCGTGCCACAACGTCAGCAAGGGCGCGGTGTGCTGCGCGGTGGACGCCGGCTGCACCGACCTCGGCGAACTCAAGGCGCAGACCAAGGCGGCCACCGGCTGCGGCGGTTGCAGCGCCCTGCTCAAGCAGGTGTTCGAGCACGAGCTGAGCGCCCGGGGCGTGGCCGTGGACAAGAGCCTGTGCGAACACTTCGCCCACACCCGCCAGGAGCTCTACGCACTGGTGCGGGTGGAGGGCATCCAAACCTTCGAGGAGCTGCTGGCCCGCCACGGCCGTGGCCACACCGGCTGCGACACCTGCAAGCCGGCGGTGGGCTCGATCCTCGCCTCCTGCTGGAACCAGTCCATCACCGACCCGTCGCTGGTGCCGCTGCAGGACACCAACGACACCTTCATGGCCAACATGCAGAAGAACGGCACCTACTCCATCGTGCCGCGCATCGCCGGGGGCGAGATCACCCCGGACAAGCTCATCGTCCTCGGCCAGGTGGCGAAGAAGTACGACCTCTACACCAAGATCACCGGCGGCCAGCGCATCGACCTGTTCGGCGCCCAGCTGCACGAGCTGCCGGCTATCTGGGGCGAGCTGATCGCCGCCGGCTTCGAGACCGGCCACGCCTACGGCAAGTCCCTGCGCACGGTGAAGTCCTGCGTCGGCAGCACCTGGTGTCGCTACGGCGTGCAGGACAGCGTGGCCATGGCCCTGCGCCTGGAGAACCGCTACAAGGGCCTGCGCTCGCCGCACAAGATCAAGTTCGCCGTCTCCGGCTGCACCCGCGAATGCGCCGAGGCGCAGAGCAAGGACATCGGCGTGATCGCCACCGAGAAAGGCTGGAACCTCTACATCTGCGGCAACGGCGGCATGCGCCCGCGCCACGCCGAGCTGTTCGCCACCGACCTCGATGACGAGGGCCTGGTGCGCGCCATCGACCGCGTGCTGATGTTCTACGTGCGCACCGCCGACAAGCTGCAGCGCACCTCGGTGTGGCGCGAAAGCCTGGAAGGCGGGCTGGACTACCTCAAGGCAGTGATCCTCGACGACAGCCTCGGCCTGGGCGCCGAGCTGGAAGCGCAGATGCAGCTGGTGGTGGACCGCTACGAATGCGAATGGGCCAACGCCCTGAAGGCCCCCGAGAAGCTCAAGCGCTTCCGCACCTTCGTCAACGACCGGCGCGGCGACCCGGACATCCACTTCGTGCAGGAACGCGGCCAGCGCCGGCCGATCAGCGCACGCGAACTCCACCTGATCCCCGTCACCGAGGAGGCACTCTGATGAGCCCATCCAACGCCCTGCAACTCGACACCTCCACCACCACCCAATGGCGCCCGCTGTGCAGCCGCCACGACCTGGTGGCCAACTCCGGCGTGGTCGCCTGGCTCGACGGCGAGCAGGTCGCCCTCTTCCACCTGCCCCAGGCGGACGGCGAGCGCGTCTTCGCCCTCGACAACCGCGACCCGAAATCCGGCGCCAACGTCATCGGCCGCGGCATCGTCGGCCAGCTCAAGGGCGACCTGGTGATCGCCTCGCCGCTGTACAAGCAGCACTTCCGCCTGGAAGACGGCAGCTGCCTGGAATACCCCGAACAACGCCTGCGCACCTGGCCGGTACGGGTCAACGGCGATGCGGTGGAAGTGGCGATAGGCACGCTGTAGGGGCAAGTTCATTCGCCCAGGGCGTAGGTCGGGTGAAACCCGGCAACCACGGCGCGTTGCCATCCACCTTCGTGGGAGCGAATTCATTCGCGAAAAAGGTGAAGGCCGCTGCGTTGGGCCTCGCTGCGCTCGGCGCCAACCTACGGGCGGGGGCGCATTCGCCCAGATGTAGCCCGGGCTTCAGCCCGGGAATGGAGCGGAGCACGTAGGTCGGGTAAAACCCAGCAATCACGGCACCGCGCCATACGCGGGTTGCACCCGCCCTACGGGGCCACTCCTTGCCTCGACGTGGGAGCGAATTCATTCGCGAAATAGGCGAGCGCCGATGCGTTGGGCCTCGCTGCGCTCGGCGCCAACCTACGGGCGGGAGCGCAGCCGTTCAGGCGGTTCCGCCCTGCTCCTGCCGGGCGTCGGCGTCCAGCCACTGGCCGGCTTCGAAGCGGTTGCGGCCGCCCTGCTTGGCGCGGTAGAGCAGGCGGTCGACGGCTTCGACGAAGGTCAGGGCGCGGTCGTGGCGGGTGGGGATGATGGTGCCGACGCCGAGGCTGATGGTGAGCAGCGAGGCGACGCCGGACTTCTCGTGGGGGATGCAGCGCTCGCGCAGCAGGCGGCGGCAGCGTTCGGCCACCTGGCGGGCGGCGTCGGCGTCGGTTTCCGGGAGGATGAGCACGAATTCCTCACCACCGAAGCGCCCCACCAGGTCCCGGGGGCGGTTGGCGGCGGCGGTGAGCGCCTGGCCGACGCTCTTCAGGCAGTCGTCACCCTGGATATGGCCGTAGTGGTCGTTGTACTGCTTGAAGTAGTCGATATCGAGGAGGATCAGCGACAGCGGCTGCAGGGTGCGCTGGGCGTTGGCCCATTCCACGTCCAGGGTCGAGTCGACCATGCGCCGGTTGGCGACGCCGGTGAGGCCGTCCTTGTAGGAGTACTCCTCCAGCTGCTTCTGCAACTCCACCAGCTTCTGCTCGGCGTGCTTGCGCTCGCTGATGTCGAACATGAAGCCGATCAGCGCTTCCACCTCGCCCGCCTCGTCGCGCATCACGTGCACCACGTCGCGTATCCACACGTAGTCGCCGGCGGCGGTCAGGGCGCGGTAGTCGGCTTCATGGTCGGTGCCGGCCTGGGATTGGGAGACGCAGAAGGCGACCACCGCGTCGCGGTCCTCGGGGTGCATGCGCTCGGCCCAGTCGTTGACCCCGACCCAGCTCGCCGGGCTCCAGCCCAGCAGGGTTTCGATCTGCGGGCCGATGTAGGCGAAGGTCATGGTCTTCCAATCGATTTTCCAAGGGATCGCCTTGGTGGATTCCAGCAACGTCTTGTAGACCGCGTTGGTGGTTTCGACTTCTTCTCTCATGACGGTTGATCTCGGCGACTGCGTGATGGCCTATCGCCTCTTATACAGGCGTGCAAAGCCCGCCAACAGGGCGTTTGGTCGGTTTTGATCGGCCTATTTGCCGGCGGCGAGGCGGTAGCGCGCCAGGTCGGACGCCGAGAGCACGCGCATCTGCCGGGGGTCGATGCGTTGCATGTCTTCCAGCAGGCTGGGCGGGATGTTCATTTCCTTGAAGTAGGCGGCGGAGTTGTAGCGCACGCCCTTGTACAGCGCCTGGTCGCGGGAGGAGTCGCCGTGGGCGTAGTAGGGGCGGTGCAGGCCCACCGAGCCGCGCACCATCTTGCCGCGCCCGGCGGCCAGCAGGTAGACGCAGGTGCCCTGGCACAGGCCGGTGGACGGCACCAGCGCGTCGAAGCCGGTTTCGCGCAGCAGGCGACCCATGCGGATGGCCTCCGGCACGCTGCCGCCGATGCTGTCGAGGATGACGATCTTGCGCGCGAATTTGCCGGGGTGGCCGAGCACCCCCTTCATCAGTGCGTCGTAGTCGCCGGGGGCGATGTCTTCGGAAACCTTGGCCACCAGCATGGGGCCGCTCTTGTGCTGCACGGCCTCCACCTCGACCCGGGCGAAGGCGGCGGCCGAGCAGAGGGTGGCGATGCCGAGGACGGCGAGCCGAAACGACGAGCTGATCATGGAGCGAAAACCCTGACGAACACCTGGGGAAAGTGCGCACGATACCTGCTGCGAAGAGCGCAGGACAGCTCCCCCGCCACTCAGCCCTGGCCGCCGCCCTGCTGCAGGCGCCAGCCGCATTCGCGGGCGCCGTCGAAGTCCAGCTCCTCCACCAGGCGGACGAAGGTGAGGCAGGCATCGCGCAGGGGCGGCGGCGCCTTGTGCAGCAGTGGCTCGGTGTGGTCCAGGGCTGCCAGGCTGCCGGTTTCCAGCAGCTCCAGCACCTTGTCCAGAATGGTCTGCCAGTCCGCCATGGCCAGGGCGCCGGCCTGCTCGGCGGGCACCCCGCGCGGCGCGGGCGCGGCACCGATTTCCGGGAAGTGCACGAGCAGCGCGGCGCTGCTGCGGTCGAGCAGGCCCTGCAGTTCGTCGAGCCAGGGCGGCTCGTGGAGGAACGCGGCGGCGCCTTCCGGGGCGACATGTATGCCCTGCTGCTCCAGCTCCCCGGTGCGCGCGCACAGTGCGCTGGCGCCCATGGTGCCGGAGCTGCCCTTGAGGCCGTGCAAGGCGCCGACCACGCTGCGCAGGTCACCGGCGGCGACGGATTCGCGCAGGCGCACCAGTTGCTTCTGCATCTCGGTGTCGAAGCTGGCGAGCACCGAGAGCAACAGCTTCAGGTTGCCGCCGAAGCGCGCCAGGATCGAATCCCGGGATTCCACCACCGTGGCATCGCCCGTGCGCTCGACAGGTTCCGGCTCAGGCCGTGCCACCGCGCCGGGCTCGGTCCAGCGCAGCAAGGTGGCCACCAACTGGTGGATGTCGATGGGTTTGCCGACGTGGTCGTCCATGCCGGCGTCGAGGCAGTTCTGGCGGTCCTGGGCGGCGGCGTTGGCGGTCATGGCGATGATCGGCAGGGTCGGGTGGCGCCCGTCGGCACGGATGCGCCGGGTGGCTTCCAGGCCGTCGATATCAGGCATCTGGATGTCCATCAGCACCGCGTCGAAACCCTGGGCGTCATCGAGTACGGCCTGCACGCCTTCCAGGCCGCCTTCGGCCAGGCACACGCGGGCACCCTCGCCCTCCAGCAGCTCGGAGGCCACCTGGCGGTTGAGCGGGTTGTCTTCCACCACCAGCAGGCGCAGCCCCTGCAGGCGTTTCTTCGGCCCCTCCAGCGCCACCGGTCGCGGCGCTTCCAGCTGGCCGAGGGCGCGCTGCACGGCACTGGCCAGCTGCATGGGGGTGACCGGCTTGGTGAGGAAGCCGGCGAATGGCGCACCGCCCTGTTGCTGCCGATCGGCCAGGACCTCGCTGCCGTGGGCGGTGATCATGAGGATGCGCGGCACCTCCAGCTCGCCGGCCAGGGCCTGGATCGCCTGGCTGGTGGCGAGGCCGTCGAGGCCGGGCATGCGCCAGTCCATCAGCACCAGGTCGAAGGGCTCCAGGCGCCCCGCCGCTTCGCGCACATGGCCGACGGCAGCTTCGCCCGTGGAGGCGTACTCGGCCTGCCAGCCAAGGGACAGCAAGGTGCGCAGCAGCACTTCACCGGCCGCCGGGTTGTCGTCCACCACCAGCAGGCGCAGCGGTGCGTCCACGCCGGGGCAGGCGGCGCGCAACGCGCCGGGCTCGGCCAGCTCCATGGACACGTCGAACCAGAAGCGGCTGCCCTTGCCCGGCTGGCTTTCCACTTGCAGGTGGCCGCCCATCAGCTCGATCAGGCGTTTGCAGATCACCAGCCCCAGCCCGGTGCCGCCGAAGCGCCGCGAGGTGGAGGCTTCGGCCTGGGTGAAGCCGTCGAAGATGCGCTCCAGCTGCTCGGGGCTGATGCCGATGCCGGTGTCGCTGACCGAGACCCGCAGCAGGGTCGAACCCTCGAACAGGCCCAGCAGGCGGAAGCCCACCACCACCTGGCCGACGCTGGTGAACTTGAGGGCGTTGCCGGCGAGGTTGATGAGCACCTGCTGCAGGCGGAAGCTGTCGCCCACCAGGCGCCGTGGCAGGCGTGCGTCGAGGTCGAACATCACTTCCACGTCCTTGTCGCCCTGGTTGCCGGCGAGCACCACGGCGAGGTCGCGCATGAGCGCTTCCAGTTCGAACTCGTGGGGGTCGAGCTGCAACTTGCCGGCTTCGATCTTGGAGTAGTCGAGGATGTCGTTGAGCAGCCCCAGCAGCGAGCGCGCGGCGGTCTGCGCCTTGACCACGTAGTCCAGCTGGCGACTGTTGAGGTCGGTGCCCTGGACCAGCTGCAGCATGCCCAGCACGGCGTTCATTGGCGTGCGGATCTCGTGGCTCATGTTGGCCAGGAAGAAGCTCTTCGCGGCGCTGGCGGCATCGGCCTTGTCGCGGGCCTCCAGCAGACGTGCTTCCAGTTCGCGCTGGGCGGTGATGTCACGATTGATGCCGGTGACCTTGGTCGGCGCGCCCTGGGCGTCGCGCTCGATCTGCGCCGCCGCCTGGATGAACAGCACCTGGCCGTTGGGACGGACGATGCGGAAGATCGGCTCGTAGCGCGCGCTGCCGTCGATGGCGGCGAGCAGTTGCTTGGCCACCCGGTCGATGTCTTCCGGGTGAACACGCGCTTGCCAGTGCTGGAGCAGCAGGCCCTGCTCGTTCTGCTCGGGCGGCATGCCGTAGATCTCGTACATGCGCTCGTTCCACTGCAACGAGTCGTCCGCCAGGTTCCACGACCAGATGCCCAGCTCGGCCACCTCGGCGGCCAGCAGCAACTGGTCACGGGCGGCCAGGAGGCTCTTGCGCTGCTGGTGCTGCTGGGTGAGGTCGGTGATGACGCACACCAGCCGCCGCTCGCCATTGCTGCCCATGGCGGCCAGGGTCAGTTGCATGGGGAAGCTGCTGCCGTCGCCGCGCAGGCCCCAGAGTTCCTGGCCGCTGGGCCCGCCGGCGGTGGCCTGGTCGGTGTAGCTGGCCAGCAGTTTGGCGAAGGCCCCGCGCGAGGCTGGGTCCACCAGCTCTTCCAGACGACGCCCGGGCATGGTCTCGGGGTCGCAGCCGAAGACCACGCCGCCGGCGGGGTTGAAGGTGTGGATGCGGCCGTCGGTGCCGAAGGTGATGACCGGGTTGACCGCCGTGTCGAGCACGGCGCGGGTGGTGGCGAAGCTTTCCTCCAACTGGTGCTCGGCGGCCTTGCGCTCGGTGATGTCCAGGGCGATGCCCAGGTAGCCGGTGACCTTGCCGCCGGCGTCGCGGATGGCGGTGATCACCAGGGTCACGGGGAAGCGCGTGCCATCCTTGCGCACGTAGGTCCACTCGCGGGCCTCGACGCCCTCGTGCTCGGGCACATGGACGAAGACGCGGAAGCCGCGGATCGGCTGGTGGTAGCGCTCGCTCAGCTCTTCGCTGCGGGACACCACTTCGGCGGTGTCGTGGAACAGCGCCGGCGACTGGCGCCCCACCAGCTCCGCCGCCGAGTAGCCCAGCAGGCGCTCGGCGCCCCGGTTGAACACGCGGATCAGGCCGTCGGTGTCGGTGGCGATGATGGACACCTCCGACGCCGAGCTGAGCACGCTGTCGAGCAGCACGTTGGTGGCCAGCAGCTCCTTGGTGCGCTCCGCCACCTGCTCTTCCAGCCCGGCATTGAGCTCGAGGATGCGCGCCTCGGCGTGCTTCTGCGCGGAGATGTCGCGCACCGTCTTGGAGATGCCCACCACCTGGTGCAGGCGGTCATGGATGGGCGCGATGGACAGGGAGACGTTCACCAGGCTGCCGTCCTTGCGGCGGCGCTGGGTGTCGAACAGGGCGATGCGCTCGCCCTGGCCGACCCGGCGGAGGATGTCGCGCTCCTCGTCGAAGCGCTGCTCGGGAACGATCAGTTCCTTGAGCAACCGGCCGATGGCTTCCTCGGCGCCATAGCCGAAAATCGTCTCGGCGCCCGGGTTCCAGGCCGTCACCGTGCCATCCAGGGCCTGGCCGACGATGCCGTCGGGCGAGCTTTCGACGATGGCCGCCAGGCGCGAGCGCTGCTCGAACACCTGCTGCTTGCGCCAGCCGCTGACGGCGTTGGCCCCCACCAGCGCGGCCAGCAGGCAGGTCAGCGCCAGGCCGCCGCCCCAGGCCAGGCGGGGCGAGAGCAGGTTGAGCTGGGCGGTGAAGGCCGGGTAAGCGGCCAACTCCACCTCCCAATGGCGCCCGTAGAGGCTGCGTTCGACCCGCAGGCTCATCACCTCGGCACTGCCGTCGGGGGCGGCGGCACTTTCGTAGAACACCTCTGCGGAACCCGGCGCGGTGATGTCACGCAGGCGCAGCTGCAGGGAGTGGACATCCACCTGCAGGCCGTCTAGCACCTCCTCGGTGAGCAGCGGCGCGTAGCTCCAGCCAACGAGCAACCGTTCACGCGCCTCGACGCTCTCGGGGACGGTCACGCCTTGGTAGATGGGCATCAGCATGAGGAAGGACTGCAGCGGCTTGCCGACCTCCTGCACCAGGGTGATGGGCGCGGTGAGGCGCACCTCGCCGCTGCGCATGGCGGCCAGCGCGGCCTCGCGCCGATTGCTTTCCGAGGCGATGTCCAGGCCGATGGCCGCCGAATTGTTGGTCACCGGCTCCAGGTACTGGATGACGAAGCGATCGCCCTCGTGCTGGCTGATCTGGCGGATGGTGAAATCCGGCTTGCCATCGGCGCGGGCGCGGCGAAGGAAGTCGGCTTCATCGGCTGGCGCGACCTTGCGGACCAGGCCGAACCCCCGCGCCCCGGGGAATTCGACGGCGATGTCGCGGGAGCGCGCGTAGCGATTGAACAGCTCGCGGCTGATGCCTGCCTCGCCAACGGTCACCAGGGCGCCACGGGCGCCGCGCAGGCCGTATTGGTAGAGACCCAGGCGACGCACCACGGCATCGGCCATGGCGTCGGTGGCCCGCCCCAGCGCCTCGTGGATGCGCTGCTGGTTGTGCTGCTGCAACTGGCCGGCCACCAGCGCGGTGGCCAGCACGCCGACCAGGACCACGGCCAGCATGCTGTAGACCGGCCCGGACAGGCGCCGGCTCATTGGCCGGCTCCGTCGTCGGTGTCGAGCCAGCGTTGCGGGTGGGTGGTGTTCTCGGCGAGAAAGCGGCTGGCCTCGGGAAAGGGCACCGGCCGGCCGAACAGGTAACCCTGCATGATCCGGCAGCCCAGCCCGAGCAGCAGCCGCGCCTGCTCGCGGTGCTCGACGCCTTCGGCCACCAGGTCCAGCCCCAGGGCCTGGGCCAGGCGGATCACCGCTTCGATGATCGCCGCGTCGCTGCGGTCGGTGAGCATCTCGCGGACGAAGCTCTGGTCGATCTTCAGCACGTCGATGGGCAGGCGCTTGAGGTAGGCGAGGCTGGAGTAGCCGGTGCCGAAGTCGTCGATGGCGATGCGCACACCCACATCCTTGAGTTCCAACAGGGTCTTGCGGGTCTTGTCGATGTCGTGGGCCAGCACCCCTTCGGTGATTTCCAGCTCCAGGTGGCTGGGCGGCAGGCCCGATTCCTGGAGGATGTCCTTGACCATGCCGAGGAAGCTTTCCTCACGGAACTGCACGGCGGAGATGTTCACGCTGAGGCACAGCGGGTAGCCCATTTCCAGCAGGCGCTTGGCGTCGTTGCAGGCCTGCAACATCACGTACTTGCCGATGGGGATGATCAGCCCGGTTTCCTCGGCCAGGGGGATGAAGTCGGCCGGCGACACCAGCGAGCCGTCGGCGGTGCGCCAGCGGATCAGCGCCTCGATACCCATGGGGCGGCCGTCGGCGGCGTCGATCTTGGCCTGGTAGAACACCTCGAACACCCGCTGCTCCAGGGCCCGGCGCATGTGGCGCTCAAGCATGTGGCGGGCGCGGGTGCTGGCTTCGATCTTCTCGGAGAAGAAGCGGAAGCGATTCCGCCCCTCGACCTTGGCCTGGTACATGGCCGAGTCGGCGTAGCGGTAGAGGGATTCCAGGTTGTCGCAATCGTCCGGGTAGACGCTGATGCCGATGCTGGCCGAGAGGTCGTAGCGGGCGCCGTTGATGGTCAGCGGCAGGGCGATGGTCGTCAGCAGGCGCTCGGCGAAGTCGCTCACCGCTTCGAAGCCCTGGATATCCGGCAGCAGCACCACGAACTCGTCGCCGCCCTGGCGGCTGACGGTGTCGACGGCGCGTGCCGTGCCCGAGAGGCGCAGCGCCACCTCGCGCAGCACCTGGTCCCCGGTGGTGTGGCCGATGGAGTCGTTGATGAACTTGAAGTTGTCCAGGTCGAGCATCAGCATCGCCACCTTGCCTTCGCCGCGCCGCGCCTTCTGCAGCGCCTGGGCGGCACGGTCCTTGAGCAGCGAGCGGTTGGGCAGGCCGGTGAGCGCATCGACGTAGGCCACCCGCTTGGCCTGTTCGCGCAGGCTCAGGTGAGCCTTCACATGGGCGCGCACCACAGGCAGGTTGAGCGGCTTCTGAATAAAGCCCAAGGCGCCGGATTCCAGGGCTCTCAGCTCGTTTTCCGGCTCGCTGTGGGAGGTAACGAAGATGATCGAGGCATCGCACAGCTTGGGGTCGGCCTTGAATGCACGGCAGATCTCGAAGCCGTTCATCTGCGGCATCTCGATATCCAGCAGCACCACGTCCGGGCGGCAGGAACGGGCGATCTCCAGGGTGCCCGGCCCACCGTTGGCGATGTGCACGGCAGCCAGGTCGCGCACCGCTTCGCTGAGCACGCGGATATGGGTCGCCTGGTCGTCGACGATGAGGATCACTGGGTCGTGGCTGAAGAGGTCGTGCATTCCCTGGCTACCCCGATTGACACTATGGTGCTGAGTAACTGACAGCCTAGACGAAGTTATCCGACGCTCAGGTTCCACCTTGCCGTATGGAGAAAGACTCCAACAGGGTAGCCGTTGTGACGGGGGTTGCCGGAGCAACCCTGGAACATGCGGGGTTCACCCACCCTACGGAGTGGTGCCGGATGTAGGGTGGATGGCGCTTTTTCATCCACCAACGGCAGCCTGTCTGGGCTGTGAGGGTTGGCAAAGCAGGCGTAGCCTGGGCTTCAGCCCAGGAGCGGGGCTGCCGAAACTCCCGGACTGAAGTCCGGGCTACAGAACGATGAAAAGCATCGCGAATGAATTCGCCCACAAGGGGCGGCAACGGCGTGCCCCGTGTCTTCCCCTACCCCACCCCCGCCAGGCGCTTGAGGCGTTCGATCTCGGCCGCAGACTCATTGCCGCATTGGGCAGCGGCGAGGCGCATGACCGCCTGTTCCTGCCGCACCTGGAACTGCGGCAACGCATAGCAGGCGCCGATCAGCTCGCGCAGGGCCATGGGCAGGCCCCAGTGCGCCTTGAGGCGGATGGCCAGGGGTTCGGCGAAGTCGGCGAAGGCCTTCAACAGGGTGTTGTCGTCGATGCTCTGGCGGCTTTGCCGGGCCCACTCCTGAGCCTGGAAGATCACGCACATCTCGCCCAGGCGGTAGAGCAAGGCCGCCGCCTGCAGGGCACCATGGTCAAGGCCGCACTGGCGCGCGGTGCGCACCACGGTTTCGGCGAGCTGGTCGATCTCGTCGAGGTAGTTCTGCAGGAATATCTTCAGGAAGGGGTCGGTGGTGCTGCCGGCCTGGCGCAGGGCCAGGGCGGTGGCGAGGTTCATGCAGGTGCGTGCGCCCAGGCGCTTGAGCGCGTCGGGCAGGCTGGTGCAGGGCGCCTGGCCGCCGCCGTAGACGGCGCTGTTGGCAGCAGCGATGAGGTAGGCGCAGAGCGCCGGGTCGCGGTTCCAGTCCGCGGCCAGCTCCTGGAAGTCCATGGACACGCCGCGACTGGCATGCTGCAACTTGTCCTTCACATCGGAGAGCAGCGGTACATCCAGCTGCTCCGGGGTGAGGCTGCGCAGGTGCTCTTCGAAGCTGACCTGCCGCGCCTCCGGCTCCGCTGCCGTTACATCGGCAGGCAGCAGACTTTCCAGGCAGGCAAGTACCTTGGGCACATCGAAGGGCTTGGTGATGTAGGCGCTGATGCCCATGGGCCGGGCCGCCAGCACGCTTTCGCGGTCGGCGCGGCCGGTCACCACCAGCAGCGGCACGTCCTTGTCCAGCCGGCGGATCTTCTGCATCACGTCCAGCCCGGTGCCGTCCGGCAAGTTCCAGTCGACGATCACCAACTGGTAGCGGTTCGGTTGCCAGGCGTCGATGGCGGCCTGCACCGAGGCGAAGCATTCGATTTCAGCGCCGGAGCGGATGCTCAGGACCAATTGTTCCAGCAGATTGGCAATCCACGGATCGTCGTCAACTATCTGAACCCTCATCTGCAACCCTCGTCGTTGCGCCATCGGGACGATGCCAAGACGTGGCTCCCCAACCCCGGCAAAAGAATAGAACAGCCTCGCCGGTACTGCCCGGCCGCATCCCCGACCAGTTGGTTGGGCGATGCATAAAGGCCTCTGCAACGGCCAGCGTTGCCTATAGTGAGTGCGTATCGACGCGCAACCTGAGCTGCGCCTTCCGTGCCGCGATCCAACCCTGCGGACCGCACCCGGTGGGTGGCGGCCAGGCCGTGCCAGGCGTCGGGCCGGACAACCCCCTAATGAGATGTCGAATGGTGTTAAAGCGAATCGCTACCGCCGACCTGCAGCTTGGCATGTACGTACAGGAATTCTGCGGGTCCTGGATGGACCACCCCTTCTTCCGCGCCAAGTTCGTGGTCAAGACCGAGAAGGACCTGCAACGCATCCGCAGCAGCGAGATCGCTGAGGTGTGGATCGACACCAGCAAGGGCAAGGACGTGGCCGAGCACCTGCCTAGCCGCACGGTGGCGGAAGTAGAGGCCGAGATCGACGAGCGCCTGGCCGCCGCCGAGCGCAAGCCACCCCTGCGCCCCACCAGCCTGGAGGACGAGGTGGCGCGTGCCGCCGAGCTTTGCGCACGCTCGAAGGAGGCGGTGGTGTCGATGTTCGGCGATGCGCGCATGGGCAAGGCCATCGACGTCGAAAACGCCCAGGGGCTGGTGGAGGAGATCGCCGATTCGGTGCTGCGCTGTCCCAACGCGCTGATCAGCCTGGCGCGCCTGAAGTCCGCGGACGAATACACCTACATGCACTCGGTGGCGGTCTGTGCGCTGATGATCGCCCTCGCCCGCCAGCTCGGCCTGGCCGAGGCCCAGGTGCGCGAGGCGGGCATGGCCGGGCTGCTGCACGACATCGGCAAGATGGCCGTGCCCATGGATGTACTGAACAAGCCGGGCAAGCTCACCGACAGCGAGTTCGAGCAGGTGCGCAGCCATCCGGAGGCAGGTGCGCAGATACTCCTGCACAGCGGCCAGGTCAGCGCCCTGGTACTGGACGTGTGCCTGCACCACCACGAGAAGGTCGACGGCACGGGCTACCCGCATCGCCTGCAGAGCGACCAGATCAGCCTGCTGGCGAAGATGGGCGCGGTCTGCGACGTGTACGACGCGATCACCTCCGACCGCCCCTACAAGCGCGGCTGGGACCCGGCCGAATCGGTCCGCCGCATGGCCGAGTGGAGCAAGTCGCACTTCGACGAGGCAGTGTTCCAGGCCTTCGTCAAATCCATCGGCATCTATCCCACCGGTTCGCTGGTGCGCCTGGACAGCGGGCGCCTCGGCGTGGTGCTCGAACAACATCCGAAATCCCTGACCATGCCGCGGGTCAAGGTGTTCTATTCCGTGCGCATGAAGGCGGCCATCCCGGTGGAGGTGATCGACCTGGCCAAGCTCGCCGGGCGCGACAAGATCGTCGCGCGGGAGTCCTCCGCCGACTGGCCGTTCAAGAACCTCGACGAGCTCTGGTCGGGCATCTCCGACGTGCGCCGCACCCGCGCCGGGGAGGGGCAACGCTGACACGGCGCTTGTACGGACGGCGGCGCTGCTGTTCCATGTGCGCTCCCGAACCTGCAAGGACGACCCCATGTACCGCCTGGACTGGCTGCGCAACCACATGCAGCACAGCGACACCTATGCCTGCTGGCTGCACCAGCAATTCGCCTATGAGTTCGCCGACCAGCCGCTGGACGCCTGGCAGCGCGAGTTCGCCGAGGGCCAGCGCAGCGGCGAATGGCAGTGCCTGGTGGCGCTGGACGGCGAGCACCTGCTCGGCGGCGCGGCCCTGGCCGAGGACGACCTGCCCGGCCGCGACGACCTGGGCCCCTGGCTGGCCTGCGTGTTCACCACCCCCGAGGCGCGTGGCCAGGGGATCGCCGAACGCCTGATCGAAGGCATCTGCGAACAGGCCCGCAGCCAGGGCCATGGGCGCCTCTACCTGCACACCCAGGACCGCGCCGACTACTACGCCCGCCGGGGCTGGGTGCCGCTGGAGCGCTTCCAGGCCTGGGGCGCCGAGCACACCCTGATGTGGCGTGCCCTGCAACCCGATGCCCTGGACGGTGCCGCCTGAGCCGGTGAACCCTGCCCGCGAAAAAGAGTCAGAGCGGCTCCATGGTGCCCGGCGCAATGGCCGGGCAAAATGCCGCCCACGTGATCAATGGAGTGTTCCAATGCGTTTCCTCGCCAGCCTCGCGCTGCCCCTGTTCGCCGCCAACCTGGCGGTCGCCGCCCCCAAACCCCTGCCGCAGCTGGAGGCCTATGAAGGGCTGCAAGCCTGGCTGGTGCCGGTGGAACCGCTGCGCATCAGCGACCACGTCTGGCAGATCGGCACTGCCAGCATCAGCGCCCTGCTGGTGAAAACCGACGCCGGCGCGGTGCTCATCGACGGCGGCATGCCCCAGGTGGCCGACCACCTGCTGGCCAATATGAAGAAGCTCGGCGTGCAGCCCCAGGACCTGCGCCTGATCCTCCACAGCCACGCCCACATCGACCACGTCGGCCCGCTGGCGGCGATCAAGCGCGCCACCGGCGCCGTGCTGGTGAGCAACGCCGAATCCGCCGTGCTGCTGCAACGCGGCGGCGCCGACGACATCCACTTCGGCAGCGGCATGCTCTTCGCCCCGCTGACGCCCGAGCGCCTGGTGCAGGACGGCGAGGCGGTGACCCTGGGCGACACCACCTTCACCGTGCATTTCACCCCGGGCCACACCCCGGGCAGCATGAGCTGGACCTGGACCGACACCCAGGACGGCAAGCCCCTGCGCATCGCCTACGCCGACAGCCTCAGCGCGCCGGGCTACCAACTGCGCGACAACGCCCGCTACCCCCACCTGGTCGACGCCTTCCGTGCCAGCTTCGCCGCCGTCCGCGCCCTGCCCTGCGACCTGCTGCTGACACCCCACGCCGAAGGCAGCGGCTGGGACTACACCAACGCCGAAAAGCCGCACCCGGCCCCGGTGAGCTGCAAGGCCTATGCGGACAAAGCCGAGCAGAAGCTCGACCAGATGCTCGCCGAGCAGGCAAAGTCGCGCTGACAGCCAACCCACTGGGAGCCCGGATATGGCCAGCAAAGACGAGATCGCCCGCTTCATCGGCGACGCCTTCCCGCAGACGCGCGTGGTGATCGAGGCCGTGGGCCCGATGAGTGCCACCGTGTCGCTGCAAGTGGACGACAGCGACCTGCGCCCCGGCGGCACCGTATCCGGCCCCCCCCTCATGGCCGTGGCCGATGTCGCGCTCTATGTCGCCGTGCTGGGGCAAATCGGCATCGTGCCGCTGGCGGTCACCACCAGCCTGACCATCAACTTCCTGCGCCGCCCGGAAGGCGGCCGCCGGGTGATCGGCGAATGCCGGCTGATGAAGCTGGGCAAGACCCTGGCCATGGGCGAGGTCTCCCTCTACTCCGAAGGCCTCGACGACCCGGTGGCCCATGTGGTCGGCACCTACGCCATCCCCCCGGAACACCTGCGTTGACCGCAAAACCGTAGGTTGGCGCCGAGCGCAGCGAGGCCCAACGGTGCAAGGCCGAACCCCGCTGCGTTGGGCCTCGTACCTCGGCCCAACCTACGATCCATGGCAGCAAACGGATTGGCGAAACGCCCCGCCCCTCAATCCGCCAGCCACACCTCGCGCACCTGGCCATTGTCGATATAGAGCACACGGGTCGCGGACTCGAAGGTGAACAGCGCCAGCGCCGGATGGGCGAGGGTCACCGCCTCGGTGCATGGCGCATCTGCCTTGCCCGCCCCCTTGCCGCAAGCGGTCGGGTAGTGCCCCGGCGCCTGGGTCGCAAGGCCTACCCGGGCGATCTCGGTGCCGGTGCTGACGATATGCGGCACCTGCCGTTCGCTCGACAGCGCGAGGGCCACGGCGAACTCGCCGTCACCCGCCGCACTGGCCAGCAGGCGCGCGGAATCCTCCTGGCCATCGCCATCGAAGTCCCCTACGGCGCGGGTGTAGCCGCTCGCTTCCTGCTTGCGCAGTGCCTCGTCCGCCGTGCCGGCGAAGAAGCCCGGCGATACCTCGACCCACTGTTTTTCTGCGGCGCCGGCCTGGAGGCCGGAAGCGAGCAGAAACCCCATTACGGCAAGACGAACTTCATTGTTCAGGAGCATGCGATCCTCCGATCACATCGGGTTGGCGGCAGTTCAGAAAGGCTGACGAAGCAGCGAAAGATGCATGTTAGAGCGGTTTTATGACTCTATCCTGACGAGTGCGACAGGATGAAGCGATTTCGATCGACAGTCCGGGAAACTCATTCGCGCCGATGAACCGGCACCTTGGTCGCATTGACCGTCGCCGCGTGGCCGCGCTTGTATGGGCGGCATAACAACGACCACCCGACGCTACGGGACCCGCCCATGACTGCACCCGCCACCGGCCTTGCCACCACCCGAGGCTCCACGCTGCTGCTCACCGCCCTGGCCATGCTCGCCTTCGCCGGCAACTCCGTGCTGTGCCGCCTCGCCCTCAAGCACACCGGCATCGATGCCCCCAGCTTCACCGTGCTGCGCATCGCCAGCGGCGCGCTGATGCTGTGGTTCCTGCTCAAGTGGCGCAACGCCGGCAAGCCCATGGCGGGCAGCTGGCCCGGGGCCCTGGCGCTGGTGGTGTACGCGGCGGGCTTTTCCCTGGCCTATATCCACCTGGACACCGGCACCGGCGCGCTGCTGCTGTTCGGCGCGGTGCAGCTGAGCATGCTGCTGTACGGCTTCGTGCGTGGCGAACGCCTGGGCCTGCAGGGTGTGGCCGGCCTGCTGCTGGCCATCGCCGGGCTGCTGGTGCTGCTGTTGCCGGGCGCCAGCGCGCCGCCCCTGGGCAGCGCGCTGCTGATGCTGATGGCGGGGTTCGCCTGGGCGGTGTATTCGCTGCTGGGCAAGGGCTCCGGTGACCCGCTGGCGGCCACCACCGGCAACTTCGTGCGCGGCATCCCCCTGGCCCTGGCCTGCGCCCTGCCCTTTCTCCAGGGCCTGCATTTCGACCCCGCTGGCGCCGGCTTCGCCCTGCTTTCCGGCGCCGTCGCCTCGGGCATGGGCTACGCCATCTGGTATGCGGCGGTAGCACGGCTGGCATCGATCCAGGCCGCCACGGTGCAACTCAGCGTGCCGATCCTCGCGGCGGCGGCGGGCATCCTGTTTCTCGGCGAGGCGCTGACCCTGCCCCTGGCGATCGCCTCTCTGGCAGTACTCGGGGGTGTGGGGCTGGTATTGAGCAGCAAGATGAAGCACTGACCGCCGTTGCAGCTTTCAGTCGCCTGTCAGTGGTTTGCCGTCTCGCTATAGCGAAAGGCTTACAAGAGGCGGATGGATTCTCCTCTTTTTGGCTTTGTCTGACAGCCCTATCCTACACACATGACTGAAGCGCAGGACGCGCTAGGTCAGGGAAGATCGACCAACGCCAGGATGGCAGCCGACAGGATGTCGGACGGTCTGGAAAAAGCCCGCTTCGGCGGGCTTTTTGCTTTTCTGCGTTTCGGTTTTCAGGCGTGCCGCAGCCGACCACTCCGCCGACCTTGGTCGGGCTGGAAGGATGCGCCGCCGAAGGGGATCATGGGCACCTCTCCCCGCAGCCTGGAGCCTTTCGATGAGCTGGTCCGCCGCGCAATACCGGAAGTTCGAAGACGAGCGCAACCGCCCCATCCACGACCTGCTGGCGCAGGTGCCCGAGCGCCCCGTGGCCCGGGCGGTCGACCTGGGCTGCGGCCCGGGCAACTCCACTGAGTTCCTGCTGCAACGCTTCCCCGAGGCGCAGGTGACCGGCCTGGACAGCTCCGACGACATGATCGAGGCCGCGCGCAAACGCCTGCCGGGCGTGGACTTCCAGGTGGGTGACATCGCCAGCTGGAGCGGCGCCGAACCGGTGGACCTGATCCTCGCCAACGCCTCGCTGCAATGGGTGCCGGACCACGCGCGCCTACTCCCGGCCCTGCTGGAAAAGCTCGCCCCGGGTGGCAGCCTGGCCGTGCAGATGCCCGACAACCTGGACGAACCGGCCCACCGGCTGATGCGCGAGATCGCCGCCGAAGGCCCCTGGACCGAGCGCCTGGCGGAAGCCCACCGCGCCCGCGGCAGCCGCCAGCCGGCGCAGTGGTATTTCAGCGTGCTGCGGGACGCGGGCGCGCAGGTGAACCTGTGGCGCACCGTCTACCACCACCAGCTGGCAGGCGGCCCGAGGGCCATAGTGGAGTGGTTCAAGGGCAGCGGCCTGCGTCCGTTCCTGGCGCCGCTGTCGGCAGCGGAGCAAGAGGAATACCTGGCGCGTTACGAGGCGGCGCTGGCCGGAGCCTACCCGGGCTATGCCGACGGCACCGTGCTGCTGCCCTTCCCCCGATTGTTCTTCGTCGCCACGCGATGAATCGCAGGTAGAAGCGAATTCATTCGCGATGGCGCATCCGACACCCCGCAGCCAAGTGCCGGCGGTGAGCCTTTCGCGGCTGAAGCCGCTCCCACAGGGGGTGCGACATCGCCGATGTGCGACAGAGCCTGCAGAGCTGCGGAAACACCAAAAACGTCGCCGAGGCAGCCAGCGCAAGGCAGAAACAGGCGAAAAAGCGGAGTTTACGTTCTGTAAATGAGCATTTTTAGCCTGTTTCTAACGCAGCGATGGCAACGCAGGCAGTTTTTTCAGGGGATCATCGCGAAGCCGACGCCAAAGCGGTTCCAGGCATTGATGGTGGCGATGGCCAGGGTCAGGTTGGCGACCTCGGCGTCGCTGAAGTGCTCGCGCAGGGCCTCGTACTGGTGTTGCGGAGCGTGGTGGATGGAGAGCTGGGTGAGGCTTTCCGTCCAGGCCATGGCGGCGCGTTCGCGTTCGGTGAAGAAGCGGGTTTCCTCCCACACGCTGAGAGTCTGCAGGCGGGCTTCGGTTTCGCCGGCCTTGCGCGCGTCATTGGCGTGCTTGTTCACACAGTAGGCGCAGCCGTTGAGTTGCGAGGCGCGCAGGCGCACCAGTTCCAGCAGCGAGTCTTCCAGGCCCGTGCTGGCCATGGCCTGCTCCAGGGCGACCATCGCCCTGTAGGCGTCGGGGGAGGCCTTGGCCCATTCGATGCGGTTGTTCATGTCGATCTCCAATCAAGTGGCGTAGCGGGAATGGGCGCTAGGTTAGCCCTGCGCCGGCGATGGCCCGATAGCCAATTGCGGGAGATTTGCGGTGACCAATCGAAGGGGGTGGTGAAACGACGGAGGGAGAAAGCAAACGCCGCCCGATGCGCCCGCGAGCTGGGCGTCGAGCGGCGTAGCGCAGCAGCTCAACCGGCCACGGCGTGGCGGCTGCCACCGTCGCGGCGGATGGCGCGGCGGGCGAACAGGGTCTTGGCGGCGGTGACCTGGATCGGCCCGCCGGTGAAGGTCGGCAGCTCGCCACGGACCCATTGGTTGCCCTCGCCCTTCCAGCTGACTTCACCGGCGGCCAGCTTGATGTCGCGGGTGAGTTCGCGGATCAGGCAGCGCACCCGCTGCTGGCAGAACACTGCATCGCTGTCGATGGCCTTGCGCAGTGTGGGGCGGTCCTTGCGGTCCAGGCTCAGCAGGAGCTTGCCGTCCGGGCGCGGTTTGATGGAAACGGTGTAGCCGGGAAAGGCGTCGAAGAATTCTTTGATGGCGATCTGCATTGTTGTCACTCCAGTCCGGTTCATTGCCGCAACAACAATTGCACCGGGCATGCCAGCTTTCCCGATTGGAAAAACTCCTTTTTATTCAACGAGTTGAAAAACATTGATATCAGGCTGTCATTTGCAGGATGCACGGGCGGCCCGGAACGGCGCGGCATTCTGCAAGCCCTCAGCCCTCACGCAGGCAGCGGGCGAAGAGCTGCTGGATAGGCAGGTTGCGCTGCCCGTGGCGGGTGAGCAGGAGGATGCGCCGCTGGAAGGTCAGCTCGCCCAGGCGGATGACGCGGATGGCCGCCTCGCGCTCCAGCCACAGCCCTGCCTCGGGGATCAGCGACACCCCCAGCCCTGCCTCGACCATGCGCACGATGGCGTCGAGCTCGTCCAACTCCAGCGCCACCTGCACCTCCAGGCGCTGCCGGCGCAGGAAGCGAGTCACCTGCCGGCCGCCGAACGAGGTGCGGTCGTAACGCACCAGCGGCTGGTTGGCGAGTATCTGCAGCGGGTCATCGCCTTCCAGACCACGGGGCACGATGAGCACGAAATCCTCCTCGCGCAGCACCTCGGCGTGGAGCTCCTTGGGCAGCTCGAACGGCGGCTCGATGAGGATCGCCAGGTCCAGCTCGCCGGCATCCACCTGGTTCAGCAGGTTCAGCGAGACGCCGGGAATCAGCTTGGGCTCGACCCGGGGCGCCGCCTCGCGCAGGCGCAGCAGCGCGGCGGCCAGCAGGCCGGTCTGCACCGTGGCGATGGCGCCGATGCGCAGCTCGCCGCTGAACTGCTCGGCCGCCTCGGGGGTGGCCATGCGCGCGAAGATGTCCAGCATCTCCCGCGCCATGGGCAGCGCGCGGTGGCCGGCGGCGTTGAGGATGGCCTGGCGCCCGGTGCGGTCGAACAGGCGCACGCCGAGGGCGTTTTCGAGGTTGCGGATCTGCGCGCTGACCGCCGACTGGGTCAGGCCGATGTGCATCCCGGCGGCGGCGAAGGTGCCGTGGCGGGCGACGGCGATGAAGGTACGGAGTTCGCGCAGCATGGCGTGGCCTCTGATCGAAATTATTCGTGCTCGGCACAAATTATCCCGACTTTCCATCGACAATCCCATCTCTAGAATGGGCCGGAAACCACCACGAGGCAGCGTGCCATGAGTCTTTCCCCGTTCCACCTGGCCATTCCCGTCTACGACCTGGCCGCCGCCCGGCACTTCTACGGCGAGGTGTTCGGCCTCGCCGAGGGCCGCTCCAGCGAGCACTGGGTGGATTTCGACTTCTTCGGCCACCAGCTGGTGATCCACGAACACCCGAAGACCGCCAGCCAGGAAGCCGCCCACACCAATGCGGTGGACGGCCACGACGTGCCGGTGCCGCACTTCGGCGTGGTGCTGGGCTGGGCTGAATGGGAGGCGCTGGCCGAACGCCTGCGCGGGCTGGGCACATCGTTCGTGATCGAACCCTACGTGCGCTTCAAGGGCCAGGTGGGCGAGCAGGCCACAATGTTCCTCTTCGACCCCTGCGGCAATGCGCTGGAGTTCAAGGCGTTCAAGGACATGGGGCAGCTGTTCGCCAAGTGACGGCCAGACGATGGCCGCCTAGGTTGCGCTCGGCGCGGTGCTGTCCTCTTCGGGCAGCTCGCGGGAGAGCAGCGCCTTGATGGTGTTGGCGTGGCGCTGTTCGTCCTGCAGCACCGCCTGGAAGCGGCGCAGCCAGGTGTCGTCGCCGCTGGCGGCCATCAGGGTCACCAGGGTTTCCCAGGCGGCCTGTTCCCCCAGTTCGTAGATGAGCATGGCGTGCAGGCACTGCGACATGCTGTTGTGCGGCTGGGCCAGCACCTGGGCCACGCGCTGGGCGGCGATGCCCCAGTTGCGCGGGTGTTCGGCGAGGGCGGTGCGGGCACGCACGCCGACCCGCTCCAGCGCTTCGATCAGGGTCCAGACGTGGGCGAGTTCTTCGTCGCGGATCTGCCGGAAGGTGGCCACCAGCTCGGCGCGGTAGCCGTCGTGGTGCATGGCGCGCTCCAGCAGCATGTCGTAGAGCTGCACGCAGATGCTTTCGGAGAGCACCGCTTCCTCAAGCTTGGCGATGAACAACCGCGAGTCGCTGCGGACCATGGCTTCGAAGGCTTGCTCGCCCCGGCTGCGCCAGCCGTCCTCGATCTGCAGGTCCAGCTGCTCGGGGCTCTGGCCGATGATGCCGGCCTGGGTGAGTTCACTGGGGGTGGCGCGTCCTGACATGACACTGGGCATTGTTATTCTCCTCTCGTGACCCGGCCGGTGCTTGCCTGATTACCGGCCTTGGTCATGGGAAAATCTGCCCTGCGGGAGGTTCAAGGAGTTTTCACCCGGGATGACCGGATGGCGTGCACCTCAGCGCGCCATGCAGCGCCGGTAGCGCTCATCCACACGCTGGGCGAACCAGGCGGTGGTGAGCTTGCGGGTGATCTTCGGGCTCTGCAGGGTGATGCCCGGCAGCACCGCACGGGGCAGCGTGCGCCCGGCGCCCTTCTCGGCCAGGGCGTAGACCTTCTCGTACAGCTCGCTTTCGGCGAAGTCCGGCCCGTCGCCCTGCTCCAACGCGCGACGGATGGCACCGTCGCCCATGTCCAGGCGCCGCCCCAGGGTGCGCACCGCCTTTTCCGTGGAGCCGGCGTCGCGGCTGCCGTGGATGATCAGGTCGCCATCCAGCGCCAGGGGGATGCCGCTGGCCAGGCTCACCGCCTGCTGGAAGGCGGCGTTGCGACTGGCGTACCAGCCGGCGTTGAAGTCGGCGAAGCGGTACAGCGGCTCGGGGTAGTCCGCCTCGTAGCCCAGCAGGTGGGCGATGCCGAAGTACAGGCCACCGCGGCGGGTGAACACCTCGTCGCGCACGCTGCCGGTGGTCGTATAGGGGTAGTTCTCGGCGTGCTGCTGGGCGAAGGCGATGCTGACTTGCATGGGACCGCCGGTGTGCACCGGGTTAAAGGTGCCGAACAGCTGGCGGCCGAGGGGCACCATGCCGATGAAGTCGTCGAAGATCACGCTCAGCTGGCGCTCGGTGCGCACGGCGGCGAGGCGCTGGGCGTAGGTCTTGCCGGTGGGCGAGCGGATGTCCAGCGCCGAATCCACCAGGAAGCCCGGCAGGTGCAGGCGCGCGGCGCGGCGGTCGATCTCCTGGCGGGCGATCTTCGCCAGGCCCGGCACCGCCGGGTCGGCCTGGTAGGTGGACTCCTGCTCGGTCACCGCCAGCACCGCGCAGAAGTTGCCCTTCACCGTGGCCAGCTCCTGGGCGGTGAAGGCCACCTGGATGTCGGTGGCCCAGCCCTGGCGGTCCACCACGTTGCTGGGAATCAGCCGCGCCACCTGGGCACGCACTTCGGCCGGGGTGAGCTGCGGGCCTTCCTGGCTGCGCTGGCTGCCGCAACCGGCCAGCAACAGCACGGCGACGAAAATGAGGCTGGCGGGGGCGAGATTCATGGGGGCTCCGGCGGCGGTAAACGAAACGGCATGGCGCAACTTCGACAGGCGTGCAGTGAAGCTGTTCAACCGACATGCCGGCAACCCGTGCGCTAAGGCGCGCGCCTCTGTAGAGTCGCCTCATCCACGCAAGGAGCTGCTGCATGACTGACGATTGGGATTTCTATTTTGCACAGGTCGACGACCGCCCCGCTTCCATCTACGTCGACCTCGGCGCGGTGCGCGAAGTGCCGCTGGAGCACCTGCCGTTCATGGCTTACGTGCGCCTGCACATGCGTACGCCACGGGACGATGGACTCTCCAGCCAGGAGGAGTTCGACCGGCTGATCGAGATCGAGGACCAGCTGACCGCGCGCCTGCTCAATGAAGGCTGCGCCTACCTGGGCCGCTACACCGGCAACGGCCTGCGCGATTTCTTCTTCTACGTGGGCGACGAGACGCTCTGGCACGAGCGGGTCGCCGCCGTGCTGGAGGCCTTCCCAGAATACGAGTACGAATCCGGCACCCAGGAAGACCCGGAATGGTCGACCTACTTCGACTTCCTCTTCCCGCCCGCCGAGGACCAGCAGCGCATCAGCAACCGCCGCCTGTGCGCGGTGCTGGAGAGCAACGGCGACACGCTGGAAGCCCCGCGCGAGATCGACCACTGGTTCTACCTGCCCGACGAGGCCCGGGGCGAAGCGCTGATCGCCGAAGCGGCCACCCTCGGCTTCACCCTGCGCGATCGCGGCTGGACCGAAGACGAGGATGCCTACCGGGTGCAGCTGTGGCGCGAGGACATCCCCCAGCCGGGCACCATCGATGAACTGACACTGGCGCTGCTGGCCCTGGCCCTGTCCTTCGACGGCGATTACGACGGCTGGGAGACGGTGCTGGTGACGGACGAGCCGACAACCTTGCATTGAGGTCGGGATGGTTGATGGGGCCGCTATGCGGCCCTTTTCGCGAATGAATTCGCTCCCACCGTTAGGGGCGCAATAGAAGCGGGCGAATGAATTGGCTCTGTCGGCGTTAGCTGTTGTGGTTTTAATGCAGGCGCTCAAGCACGGCCATTTCCGGGCGCCCAAGGGTTTGTGCCACCTCCACCGCATGGGTTTCGCTCCGCTCTACCCATCCTACGAAAGTCCGTGCGCACCACGTGGTGATGCGTTGGACGAAGAAAGTTGGAGCAGCCGCCAACGCCCCTCCAGGAGGCCGAACGCAGTCGTTGCGCCGGGGGACGAGCGGCATGGATGCCGCGAGAGGCGCGCCAGGCCATGGATGGCCCATCGCGCCGGCCCCCAGAGCGGCGATGGAGTGAGGGAACCCCGGCGAAGCCGGGGCCGGATGATGGGGCAAGCCCTTTTGGTTCCTTTTCTGGCGACTGAGAAAAGGGACTCGCCCGGGTGGGCGAAACCAGAAGCATCACCAGAACTCGGCAATCAGCTGGGTCCAAATCTTCTAGCAACACTTAACGCAGACAGAGCCAATGAATTCGCCCCTACAGGTTGCCTGGGGCTCGCCGGAAGCACCGTGCGGCAGTGCGCACGCACACCCTACGGCACGCGTTCATCCTGTCGAATCCTCGGTTCGAATCGTTACGGCGAAGCGGGCGAATGAATTCGCCCCTACAGGCCTCCGATTTCCTCGATGCTGATTTCGCGCATGCGGAATTTCTGGATCTTGCCAGTGACGGTCATGGGGAATTCGCTGACGAAGCGGAAGTGCCGCGGGACCTTGAAGTGGGCGATGCGGGCGCGGGCCCAGTCGCGCAGTGCTTCCGCCGTGGCGTCGTGGCCGGGGTGCAGCTGGACCCAGGCCACCAGCTCCTCGCCGTAGCGGCTGCAGGGGATGCCGATCACCTGGACGTCGGCCACCGCCGGGTGGGTGAAGAAGAATTCCTCCACCTCGCGCGGATAGATGTTCTCGCCGCCGCGAATGATCATGTCCTTGCTGCGCCCGACGATGCGCACGTAGCCCTCCTCGTCCATGGCCGCCAGGTCGCCGGTGTGCATCCAGCGCCCGGGGTCGATAGCGTCCGTCGTCGCCAGCGGGTTGTTCCAGTAGCCGAGCATCACGCTGTAGCCCCGGGTGCACAGCTCGCCGATCTGCCCACGGGGGACGATGCGGCCGTCGGCGTCGACGATCTTGCTTTCCAGTTGCGGCTGGGTGCGGCCGACGGTGGTGACGCGCAGCTCGAGGCCGTCATCGGGGCCGGTCTGCAGGGAGACCGGGCTGGTCTCGGTCATGCCGTAGGCGATCTGCACCTCGGCCATGTGCATCTCGTCGATCACCCGGCGCATCACTTCGATGGGGCAGGTGGCGCCGGCCATGATCCCGGTGCGCAGGCTGGAGAGGTCGAATTCGTGGCGCCGGGGGTGGTCCAGCTCGGCGATGAACATGGTGGGCACGCCGTAGAGCGCGGTGGCCTTTTCCTCGGCCACGGCGGCCAAGGTGGCCAGCGGATCGAAGGCGTCGCCCGGGTAGATCATGGTGCTGCCGTGGGTCAGGCAACCGAGGTTGCCCATGACCATGCCGAAGCAGTGGTAGAGCGGCACCGGGATCACCAGGCGGTCGTGCTCGGTGAGGCCCAGGCTCTCGCCGACCATGTAGCCGTTGTTGAGGATGTTGTAGTGGCTGAGGGTGGCGCCCTTGGGGAAGCCGGTGGTGCCGGAGGTGTACTGGATGTTGATCGGCTCGTCGAACTGCAGCTGGGCCTCGCGTTCGGCCAGGGCCTCGGAGCTCACCGCCCCCGCCGCTTGCTGCAACACGGCCCAGGGCAGGAAGCCGGCCGGTGGCTCGGCGGCCAGGCTGACCACGCCGCGCAGCTCCGGCAGCTTGTCACTGGCGAGCGTGCCCGGCTCGCCGTCGGCCAGGGCCGGGACCAGTTCCAGCAGCATGGCGTGGTAGTCGGAGGTCTTGAAGGCGTCGGCGCAGATCACCCAGCGGCAGCCGGACTGCTTGAGGGCGTATTCCAGCTCGCTGCTGCGGTAGGCCGGGTTGATGTTGACCAGGATGGCGCCGACCTTGGCGCTGGCGAACTGGGTGATGGTCCATTCGGCGCAGTTGGGCGCCCAGATGCCGAGGCGATCGCCCGCTTCCAGGCCGATGGCCATGAGCGCGCGGGCGTGGCGTTCCACTTCCGCCGCCAGTTGCGCCCAGGTCAGGCGCAGGCCCTGGTGGCGCACCACCAGCGCTTCGCGCTCGGGGAAACGCGCCACGGTGGCGTCGAAGGCGGCGCCCAGGGTCATGGCCAGCAATGGCTTGTCCTGGCGCCCTCGGATGTAGCTGGGGTGATTCATGGCTTTCCCTTCTTGTGCTTATTGGGACAGACGCAGAACCGACTGCCGCTGCCAGGCAGGCAACGCGGGGTGCCGGTCATATTTAACCTTTACGTAAACGTTAAGCCAGGGTCGGGGATGGCTCCGTTGGTCGTAGAGGCGTTGCGCCATGTCGGCCGCAACGCCCTGCCCTCTTACCCTAGGGTCTGTACCAAAAGTCGTCGAGCGACGGTCAGGCGAGGCAAAAACGGGTGAGGAAGCGGAGTTTACGAGCTGTAAATGAGCATTCCGAACCCGCTTTTAACGAAGCATCACCGAGCGCAGACACTTTTCGTACAGAGCCTAGCGGACGAACACCTGGGTGGTGGTGATGGCCATGTCGCCGCCGGGCAGCTTGATGTTCTTCACCTTCTCGAGGCTGTCCGGGTCGAACACGGCGATGTCGTTGAAGGTGCCGGCGAGGTAGAGCTTGCTGCCGGCCTTGTTGAACGCCACGCAGTAGTAGGTGTGTTCGAGGTTGGCGGCCTTGATCAGCTTCTGCTGCTTGATGTCGTACTTGGCCAGGCGGTTGAGCACGCCGAACATCAGGTTCGGGTCCTTGGGCGAGCGCATGCCGGTGAAGTACAGCTCGGTGAGCGGGGCGAAGTCCTGCACCGTGCTCTTGCCGGTCTTCAGGTCGACGCTGACGAAGCCGTAGATGAAATCGGCGGTGGCCAGGTCCTGCTTGTCGTCCTTGAACTTCGCCGTGGTGTAGAGCATGGAGAAGTCGTGCAGCGCGCTCTGGTGCGGCCAGAAGTACAGCACGTCCGGCGCGCTGTAGTTGGGCCGTTGCCAGTTGCGCCCGGGCACGGCCACTGTGTACTGGCCGGTGTGCACGTCCATCTTGTAGATGTCCGGCCCCGCCACGAACAGGCTGCCGTCGTCGGCGGCACGCATCAGGTAGACCTGGCGCGGCATGGGGAAGCTGCGCACGGGCTTGGCGTCGAGGCCGTCGGCGGTGCGGAACACCTCCAGGCGCGGCGGCTTGACCACGTAGTGGTCGCTCATCATCTGGGTCGGGTTGACCGTGGTGTAGAGCTCCTTGCCGTCCGGGCTGAGGGCGAAGGAGAACATCGAGCGCACCTTCTCCCCCGGGTTGCGCGAGAGCCGGGCGTGGAACACGGTCTTGCAGTCATCCAGGTCGACGCCATAGAGGTCGCCGAAGTGGTTGTTGAGCAGGTAGGCGGTCTTGTTGTCCGGCGCCATCATCGCGGTGCCGGGGCCGAAGGCGTCGGGCAGGCGGCAGGTCTTGTAGAGGCTGTCGCTGGCCAGGTCGACCACGTGGAGGTTGTTGGGGTAGTTGGTGGCGATCAGGTATTCGCTGCCGGGCTTGAGGGCCGGGCCGGCGTTGTCGGCGGCCCAGGCACCGGAGCCCAGGGCGAGCCCGGCGACGGCGGTGGCCAGGCGGGCGATGACGGTGAGTTTCATGCGGATTCCCCTGTTGTTCTTCTTGTCGTCACTTGTCTTTCGGGAAGACGGTGCCGAGGTTGCGCCAGTCCTGCGAGGAATCCGCGGCGTTGGCGTTCCAGTCCTGGTAGGTGCTCATCATGTCCGGCACCTGGGCCGGCCACCAGCAGGGGTCGGAGCACCCGTAGAGGTCGGCTTCCATCGGCTGGCAGAGCGAGGAGACGCCACCGAAGGCGTCCACTTCCCAGCCCGGGTCGGTGGTGGCGGTGCAGCCGGCCACGGCGCTCATGGCCACCACTTCTTCGACGCGGTCTTCGGCCACGGCCTGGTCCAGCAACTGGGCTTTGTTGTTCAGCGGCTTGAGATGCTTCATGTCAGTGCGCCTTCCGCGGGGTGATGTAGCGGCTGATGAAGGCCGGGTTGGCGGCCATGATCCGGCTGTAGACCTCGATGCCGAAGTCCACCCAGTCGCGCATCAGGTCGCAGTAGTGGTAGGTCGGGTGGGTGGGGTCGCCGTAGCGGGCGTAGCTCTCGTGGTAGCAGCCGCCGGAACAGAGGTTGCGGATGCGGCAGGTGTCGCAGCCGGTGCCTTGCCGGTCCAGGCGCTGAGAGAGGAAGTCGTTGAGCTCGGCCTGTTTCACCCCGCTGTGCACGTCGCCGAAGGTGGGCAGGCTGGAGCCGGTGAAGCGGTGGCAGAGGTTGAGCCCGCCGGCGTGGTCCACGGCCAGCATCTTCAGCCCGGCGCCACAGGGCAGCGCCTTCTTCTGCCCCTCGTGGATGTCGGTGATGAGTTGGTGCAGGTTGGAGAAGCCGATGTTGCGGTGCTCCAGCGCCGCCTCCAGGTAGCGCCGGCCGAGGGCCTTCATGTTGGCGAAGACCTGCACCAGTTCCTCGCCCGTGAGGTTGTAGTCGCTGAGGTCGCCCGAGGTGACCGGGGCGAAGCCGACCTCGGCGAAACCCATCTCGTTGAACAGGTGGTTCCAGATGGTTTCCACATCGGTGATGCCGCGGGTCAGGGTCACCCGCGCGCCCACCGGGCGGCTGCGGTAACGCGACAACAGCATGTCGGCCTTGCGCCGCACCACGTCGTAGGTGCCCTGCCCGCCCACGGTGATGCGGTTGCGGTCGTGCACCGTCTTCGGTCCGTCGATGCTGATGGAGAGGCCGAAGCGATGGGCGTCGAGCCAGTCGACGATCTCCTCGGTGAGCAGCGTGGCGTTGGTGGTCATGATGAACTCCACCTGCTTGCCGGCCGCCGCGAAGCGCCGCTCGCAGTAACCCACCATGTGCTCGATCAAGGCGCGGTTGGAGAGCGGCTCGCCGCCGAAGAACACCACGCTGTAGCGGGTTTCGTCGGGGGATTCGCGCAGCAGCATCTCCACCGAGGCTTCCGCGGTCTCGACGGCCATCTTGCGGCCGGCCGAGGGCTTGTCGAGGTCTTCCTTGTAGCAGTAGGTGCAGCTGAGGTTGCAGCCGGTGTTGACGTTCAATACCACGGTGTTCAGTGCGGTGCGCTCGACCCGCTTGACGCCGATTTCCGGCGTCAGCGGCGAGCCGTCGCTGACCAGCTCCAGCGCGATCAGCTCGCGCAGGGTCTCGCTCACCTCCTGCCCGGGGAAACGCCCGGCCAGGCGCTGCACCAGGTCCTCGGGCGAGCAGCCCTGCTGGCGCAGCGCGTCGATGATGCCGCCGGTGACGGCGTCGGTGGTGAACAGCGAGCTGCTGGGGATGTGGAACAGCATGCGGTCCGCGTCCACCTGCACTTCATGCAGGTTGCGCTCGACCAGATTCAAGATTGCGCCCATGGCGACCTCCGGGAAATTTGCCCAATCGTCGATGCGGTTCGCGGCCGGTTCATGGCAGCGGCGGGTTGTTCCAGCGCTGCACGGTGACGATCAGGTGGCCTTCGCCTTTCTGGCCGCCCTCCTCCAGCTGGGCGATCACCTTCAGGTTGCCGGCGTTGTTGGTCATCATCCGCCGCTCGGGGTTGGGGCCGGCGGCGCCAGGGACGAACACGCCGTCCTTCTGCATCTGCCCGGCGAACTTCACGTCCTGGTCTTCCTCGGCGCGCTCATCGAAGGGCGCGACCGACCAGGTGGCCGGCAGGTAGCCGATACGATACGGCTGGCCGGCCGCATCCTTGCCCCAGGCCTCCGCTTCGAAGCGGCCTTGCACCTTGGGCGTGGAGCCGCCGTTCTCGCCCACGCGGGCGATGGAGAAGGCGGGCACCACCTTCACCTCGGCGATGTCCTTGTACACCGCGAGGTCCACGCCCTTGAGCGTGCCCAGGGCCACCGCGCGGGTGCCGACCGCGGCATCCGCAGCCGCCTTGACCTTGACCCGCACCTGCCGGGGCGTGACCTCCAGCACCTTGACCACCTCGACGCCCGGGCCGAACTCGGGGGTGCCGGACAGGCCGCTGCCCACCAGGGTCAGCTCGGCCTCGCCACCCGCCTTGAGGAAGGCCGGCTGCACCGAGAGCAGCCGGGCGTTGCCGTCCTTCGCGGCGCTGAAGTCGAGGCCGCGCTCATCGTGCTCGGCCTCGAACATGCGGCCCTTCATCTCGCCGTTCAGGGCGGCGAAGACCTGGCGCATGGGGGTGTCGCCGCTGTCGGCGCTGACCGTCATCACCCCACGCACATCGCCCTTGGCCAGCATGTGGCCGCTGAAGCTCCACTGCCCCGGCAGCGCCTGCGCCTTGGGCCGGGCCTTCTGCCAGTCGGCCCAGGCCTGATCCTCCAGCGGGAAGCGCTTGGCCAGCTCGGGCACCATCTGCGTGAGGGCCAGCTCCAGCCAGTCGCGATCACGGGACTGGGCCTGGTATTCCAGCGAGGGCCACTGGCCGAGGTGGAAGTTGACCAGGTGTTCCCACTCCTTGGCCGGGCGCCGTTGCAGGGCCACCCGCGCGCCGGAGTGGCAGCGGCCGCACATCTGCGTCAGCTGTTCGTCGAAATGCTCGACCGTGTTGAGGCGCCGCTCCATGGCGTAGCGCACGCCGTCGGTCTCGCTGGGGGCCAGGCCCTGCTTGTCGGCCAGGTACTTGACCAGGGTGCGACGGTCGTCGTCGCTGATGGAGAGGCCATGCATCACCTGCATCCGCGCGATGCTCATCAGCCAGCCTTCGGGGGTCTTGCGCTGGTGGCTGATGCGGCTGTAGCTGTCGCCGCCTTCGGGGATGTGGCACCCCATGCACTTGCCCTTGAGCAGCGCCGGGCCCTCGTCCGCCGCCTGGGCCTGTGTGCACAACAAGGCGGCTGCAGCCAGGACCAGGCTGCCCGCACGCCACCGGAGTCGAATCGTCTTCAAGGTCAGACCTCCACGGTATTGTTCTTATGGTTCGCACCTGTCTCGCCGGCGGTGCGTCTGCCATGGCAAATACACAATGTGTGCCAGTGGCCGGCAGCCCCTTGCAGAACAATGGCTTAGGTCATTTCCAGCGCGATATCGGGGCCCTCGGTAACGGGGCCGGGCGTCTAATTTCGCGACAGCTCGTCACAGGCTGAGACAGGAGCACCCACCGCGCTGACTGGGCCGGGCGGCGGGACTGTCCGGCGGTTGTCTCAGGCCGTCTCAAACTGCAACACGCCTGCCTGGCAGGCGCACGCCAGCCCTCGCACAAATCATCGGCAGATCAACGGGTTACCGGCTTTCAGGAGCCTTGGCACGGCGGTTGCGCACGCCTGGGGGACGCCCACAGACAGAGGCCCTGACCCATGCATGCCGAACTGCCCGTACTGCCCCAGACCCAGGCTTTCCTGCAACGCCCGCTGAAGATGCTGATCGGCGCCCAATGGCAGGATGCCGCCAGCGGCGCCACCATGAGCTTCCGCAACCCCGCCACGGGCGAGGTGCTGGGCGATGTGCCCTCCGCCGCCGCCGAGGATGTGGACCGCGCCGTACGCGCCGCGCGCCAGGCCTTCGATGATTCGCCCTGGAGCCGCATGCGCCCCCGCGAGCGGCAGAACCTGCTGTGGCGCCTGGCCGGGCTGATGGAACGCGACGCCCAGGAGCTGGCCGAGCTGGAGTGCCTGAACAACGGCAAGAGCGCCGCCGTCGCCCAGGTGATGGACGTGCAGCTGGCCATCGACTTCCTGCGCTACATGGCCGGCTGGGCCACCAAGATCGAAGGCACCACGGTGGAGCCCTCCCTGCCGCTGATGCCCGACGACCGCTTCCACGGCTTCATCCGCCGCGAGGCAGTGGGCGTGGTGGGCGCCATCGTCGCCTGGAACTTCCCCCTACTGTTGGCCTGCTGGAAGCTCGGCCCGGCGCTGGCCACCGGCTGCACGGTGGTGCTCAAGCCCGCCGACGAGACCCCGCTCACCGCCCTCAAGCTGGCCGAGCTGGTGCTGGAGGCGGGATACCCGGCGGGTGTGTTCAACGTGGTGACCGGCACCGGCCTCAACGCCGGCGTCGCCCTCACCCGCCACCCGGGCGTGGACAAGCTGACCTTCACCGGCTCCACCGAGGTGGGCAAGCAGATCGGCAAGGCGGCCATGGACAACATGACCCGCGTGACCCTGGAGCTGGGCGGCAAGTCCCCCACCCTCGTCATGCCCGACGCCAACCTGCAGGAGGCCGCCGCCGGTGCCGCCACGGCCATCTTCTTCAACCAGGGCCAGGTGTGCTGCGCCGGCTCGCGCCTGTACGTGCACCGCAAGCACTTCGACAACGTGGTCGCCGACATCGCCGGCATCGCCAACGCCATGAAGCTCGGCAACGGCCTCGACCCGAGCGTGCAGATGGGCCCGCTGATCTCCGCCAAGCAGCAGGACCGCGTCACCGGCTACATCGACCTCGGCCGCGAGCTGGGCGCCACCGTCGCCTGTGGCGGCGAGGGCTTCGGGCCGGGGTATTTCGTCAAACCCACCGTCATGGTCGACGTCGACCAGAAGCACCGCCTGGTGCAGGAGGAGATCTTCGGTCCGGTGCTGGTGGCCATGCCCTTCGACGACCTGGACGAGGCCGTGCGCCTGGCCAACGACAACCCTTACGGGCTGGGGGCGAGCATCTGGTCCAACGACCTGTCGGCGGTGCACCGGATGATTCCGCGCATCAAGTCCGGCTCGGTGTGGGTCAACTGCCACAGCGCACTCGACCCGGCGCTGCCGTTCGGTGGCTACAAGATGTCGGGGGTGGGCCGGGAGATGGGGGCGGCGGCGATCGAGCACTACACGGAAGTGAAGTCGGTGCTGATCAGGGTGTGAAGGGAGCAGCAGGCCGGTCGCGGGTACCGGCCTGCGATCAGGGCCTCAGCCCTTGAAGCCCTTGCCTACGAGGTAGACCTC
Source organism: Pseudomonas sp. zfem005 (assembly GCF_032621735.1). NCBI lineage: Bacteria > Pseudomonadati > Pseudomonadota > Gammaproteobacteria > Pseudomonadales > Pseudomonadaceae > Pseudomonas > Pseudomonas sp. zfem005. The sequence goes on from NZ_JAVYJE010000016.1 coordinate 137,233, forward strand.
ACGGGAGCGCGGGCGCGAGGCCTCGGGCTTGCGGATGAAGACCTTCTCGAACGAGGTGCGCACGTCTTTCAGGAACTCGTCGGAGCCCTCGCCCTGGAAGACCTTGACCACGTAGTTGCCGTTGGGCTTGAGCACCTGGCGGACCATGTCCAGGGTGAGCTCCACCAGGTACATGGAGGACGCCTGGTCGGCCGCCGCGACACCGCTGATGTTGGGCGCGATGTCGGAGACGATCAGGTCGGGCTTGCGGCCGTCGAGCTTGTCGAGGAGTTGCTGGAACACGCCGTCATCGGTGAAGTCGCCCTGGATGAAGTCGACGTTGTCGAGGCCGTCCATCGGCAGGATGTCGGTGGCCAGGACGCGCCCGCTCTCACCCACCAGCTTGCCGGCCACCTGCGACCAGCCACCGGGGGCGGAGCCCAGGTCCATGACCAGCATGCCGGGGCGGATCAGCTTGTCCTTCTCGTTCAGCTCGATCAGCTTGTAGCTGGAGCGCGAGCGCAAGCCATCCTTCTGGGCCCGTTTCACATAGGGGTCATTGACGTGTTCGTCCAGCCAGCGGCGGCTGCTTTTGGATCGTTTCATGAGAGAGCCAACCACGGAAAATCAGTAGAGGAACGGGCCACCCTGGGCACAGCGGGGAGCTGTACGGGCCCGAAGCGGCGGCAATTATAAGCCGAGAATCCCGCTCAGGTTAAATAAGCCGGCCGGCGGCGCCCGGCGCACCCGCAGCAACGCCCGGCGGAAACCTGCAGGCCAGGCCTGACAGGGGCCTGCGGCGGCGAGTACAATTCGCGCCCTACCCCCTCTGTTACCTCCTTTGCCGGATCGACCGGCCAGGATATCGCCATGATTCGCATCAACGAACTGTCCCTGCCCCTCGAGCACTCCGCCGACGAACTGCGCCAGGCCATCGTCAAGCGCCTGAACATCAGCGACGCCGACCTGCTGGGTTTCACCGTATTCAAGCGCAGCTACGACGCCCGCAAGAAGAACAGCGTGATCCTGTTCATCTACATCATCGACCTCGAAGTGCTTAACGAGGCGGCGATCCTCAAGCGCTTCGCCGATGACAACAACGTGCGCCCGGCCCCGGACACGAACTACTACCCGGTGGGCCAGGCACCGGCCGACCTGGGCGAGCGCCCGATCATCATCGGCTTCGGCCCCTGCGGCCTGTTCGCCGCGCTGCTGCTCGCACAGATGGGCTTCAAGCCCATCGTGCTGGAGCGCGGCAAGGATGTGCGCAGCCGCACCAAGGACACCTGGGCGCTGTGGCGCAAGAAGATCCTCACCCCCGAATCCAACGTGCAGTTCGGCGAGGGCGGTGCTGGCCTGTTCTCCGACGGCAAGCTCTACAGCCAGATCAAGGACCCCAAGTTCTACGCCCGCAAGGTGATGCACGAGTTCGTCCGCGCCGGCGCGCCGGAAGAGATCATGTACGTGAGCAAGCCGCACATTGGCACCTTCCGCCTCACCGGCGTGGTCGCCACCATGCGCGAAGAGATCATCGCCCTGGGCGGCGAGGTGCGCTTCGAGAGCAAGGTCACCGACCTGGTGATCGATGACGGGCAGCTCGAAGGCGTGGTACTGGCCAATGGTGAAACCCTGCGCAGCCGCCATGTCGTCCTGGCCCTGGGCCACAGCTCCCGCGACACCTTCCGCATGCTGCACCGCCAGAGCGTGTTCCTCGAAGCCAAGCCCTTCGCCATCGGCTTCCGCATCGAGCACCCGCAAGGCCTGATCGACGAAGCCCGCCTGGGCAAGTACGCCGGCCACCCGGAGCTCGGCGCCGCCGACTACAAGGTGGTGCACCACGCCAAGAACGGCCGCGCCGTGTACAGCTTCTGCATGTGCCCCGGCGGCACCGTGGTAGCGGCCACCTCCGAGCCGGGCCGCGTGGTCACCAACGGCATGAGCCAGTACTCGCGCAACGAGCGCAACGCCAACTCCGGCATCGTCGTCGGCATCACCCCGGAGCAGGACTTCCCCGGCGGCCCGCTGGCCGGCGTCGAGTTCCAGGAGCGCCTGGAGTCCCGCGCCTACGAGCTGGGCGGCAGCGACTACTGCGCCCCCGGGCAACTGGTGGGCGACTTCATCCGTGGCGTGCCTTCCTGCGAGTTCGGCGACGTCGAGCCCTCCTACAAACCCGGCGTGCGCCTGGGCGACCTCGCCCCTTCGCTGCCGGACTACGCCATCGAAGCCATCCGCGAAGCGCTGCCGGCCTTCGGCAAGCAGATCCGCGGCTTCGATCGCGACGACGCCGTGCTCACCGGCATCGAAACCCGCACCTCCTCCCCCGTGCGCATCACCCGCGACCACGAGACGCTGCAGAGCCTCAACCTGCGCGGCCTCTACCCGGCCGGTGAAGGCGCCGGCTACGCGGGCGGCATCCTCTCGGCGGGCGTGGACGGCATCAAGGTCGCCGAGGCCCTGGCCAAGGCGATGCTGGCCGAGCTGGGCAACGCCAACGAGCAGAGCAACTGAGCGCCGCATTGATGAAATTCGATGACATCAAGAAGCTCCACCAGAAGAAGTACCGGGCCGAGTTCGGCCACTTCCTGGTGGAGGGCGAGCACCTGCTGCTGGAACTGCAGAAAGCCGCCGAGCACAACCCGCTGCTGCTGCGCAGCCAGCTGTACGTGACCGGCGCCTACGAGCACTGGCACAGCCCGTTCGAAACCCAGGTCATCAGCGACCGGCAGATGGCGCAGATCGCCGACACCAAGACGCCGCAAGGCATCATCGCCCTGGTGCCGATGCTGCCGACCGCCGCGCCGGCTGCCGCCGCCAACGAACGCGCCATCTACCTGCACGAGATCCAGGACCCGGGCAACCTCGGCACCATCCTGCGCACCCTCGCCTGGTTCGGCGGCTTCCGCTGCCTGCTCAGCCCCGGCAGCGTCGACCCGTACAACCCCAAGGTCGTGCGCGCCAGCATGGGCGCCATCTTCCACGCGCCGATGGAGCTGGACGTGGAACTGGAATCCCTTGGCAGCCGCTTCCAACGCATCGCCTGCCTGGACATGCAGGGCGAGCCCGTGCAATCCGCCGCCTTCAAGACCTTCGACTGCTACCTCTTCGGCAACGAAGCCCGCGGCGTCCCCCGCGACCCACTCACCGCACTCAACGCCCACCCCTTCACCATCCCCGGCAGCGGCGCCATCGAATCGCTCAACCTGGCGACCACGGTGAATATGTGTGCGTATGAGTTGAAGAGGTAACGGGGCCTGGCGGGAGCCGAGTGGCGCGGTGCAACGCCAATCCCTGGTTCCTTGTGCCAACTACCGTTGGCACATTCTTCCTCGAGCGGAAGTGCAAACAGGCACTCGCCATTTCAACCCGCGGAACCCGCCACGCAGGTGCGTCAATACAGCACTTCGCCAGTATGGATTTTCCCCTTTCAAGCTGATTGACTAGCGCACTGATCGCCGGATGCGGTCATCCCCTCTGCGGCTGTCTACGACAACGGATTGCTCGATGCGCAAGTACCTTCTCCCCCTCCTTCTGCTCGCCTGCTCCAACAACGCCTTCGCGCTCTACGGTTATGACTACATCTGGGAAATCTGGGGCTGGGGCGGGTGGGGTCCTCTAGTGGAAAACCCTGAGGCAGGTTGCAGAGGTGGTGAGCACACGACCTCTGAAGGCCAGGTATTCATCTATCGAGGCTACAGGTTCGTAAGACCTGATGCGGTCGAGTGCATCTTCACCTACATCACTCCCGACGGTGTAAACCAAGGTGAACGCGCCTGGCTGCCCTTGTCCGTCTACAGATTCGGCGACGGTTGCACCGGCGGCAGGATCTACGATCCCACCAAGCTCAAGTGCACCACGCCGGATGCCTCCGCCGGCTCCTTGTGCCAGGACCAATCCGGAGCCACTGCGGGCAACCCACTTCTCAAACAAATCGACGGAAGCTGCAAGAGCCTTTCGCGCTCCCCAAGCCAGAAAGGATATGAAGCAGGCCCTTCCTGCGGTGCGACAGCCGGGAACCCAATCAACTTCGCCTCGGGAAACAAGATCCAGACCGAGTTGGATTTCACCGTTCAGGGGAGCTCGCCCCTTGCCTTGCAGCGAACCTACAACAGCATCGATGGTTTTTGGCGCCACAACTACTCGGCAAACCTGAGCGCCGGTACGAGCTTCGCGCTGATCACACTGCCTGACGGCAAGGAAATCTATTTCCAGGTATCTGGCGACCAGGCTCGCGCCACACGTGAAGGTGTCGGGGAGCTGAGCAAAATTGCGGGGGTCTGGGAATACACCGCGCCCGATAATCGACGCATGGGCTTCGATAGCCAGGGGCGCCTCAGCTATGCCATTCAACCCTCGGGGGAAAGGACAACGCTGAGCTATGGAGCCAGCGCGATCACCTTGCAGGATGATGCGGGAAACAGCCTTGCATTGACCGAGGATGAACAGCATCAACCGACCCGGCTTGCAGGCGACTCGATCGAGATCCAGTACACGTACGATTATCTCAGCCGCCTCACGAAGCTCACCAGGACGCTCAACGGCCAAGTAAGTGAACGCACCTATCACTACGACCCCACGCCCGGCTCCCGACTTCTCACCGGCATCACCGACGAACGCGGCATCCGCTACGCCACCTGGACATACGACGACCAGGGCCGAGCCATCTCCAGCGAGCACGCTGGCGGTGCCGAACGCACCTTGGTGAGCTACAACGCCGACGGCTCTTCCACCGTCACCAACGCCCTCGACAAACGCACCACCTACCGATTCCAGACCATCCAGGGCGTGCGTCGCATCACCGCCATCGAAGGTGAACCCTCGGCCAATTGCCCCAACAGTAACTCGACGTACGCCTACAACGAGCGTGGGCTGGTGAAAACTCGCACCGACAACAAGGGCAATGTCACCACCTTTGATTACGACGGGCGTGGCCTCGAAGTGTCGCTTACCGAAGCCTTTGGCACGCCCCAGGCACGTACCGTTACTACGGAGTGGCACCCGACTCTGTTTCTGCCAGTGACTATCACTGACCCCAACAGAATTACCAGCTACAGCTATGACGAGCAGGGGCGCCAGAAATCACAACAAGTAACCGAATACCGGCCTTAACAAGTCAGTAAATTTTATCGACATCCATTAGATATTAGACATCCCTTGGTTTGCATCGCTTACGCAGTAAACCATGCAAACTGGAACAAAAAACAACGTGAAAACAAATCTCAGGCTTATAGCTGCAACTCTACTTCTGTTTCCGCCACTTCAGGAGCTCAAAGCAGAGGATTTCGCGTGGTCGGTGTACATGCGAAACGCACTCTATCCAAGCGTTACTGGTGCCGCCTCACCAAGCAGTGCCTGCAGCCAGTACATACGACAATCTGAAAATAATACATATAAACTTTCATTCTATGACCTGAAAGTCTGGACTCGTATTGATGTAGGCGCTGGGCCAGAGAAGGGACCAGCTATCGCCTACCTGTGCGGAATGAGGGAGAGGATGACACTGAACGGCAGGGACTGGGGCGACAGCTGGTACTACGTCTGGATATATCGCACCGGAAATGGGTGTAGCAACAACTATAGCTATGACGAGCTCCGCGGCAAGTGCAGGCCCGCAAACGATGAGTCAGGCCCTTCATCAACAGAAGACACCAATTCACCCAAGAGCTGCGCAGGGAACCCAATCAACATAGCGAATGGAAATAAATACCAGAAAGAAATCGACATTAAAACCACATCCAAGCTAGAACTATCACGACACTATAACAGTCACGAAAAAACTTGGCAGCACAACTATTCGGCAAGACTTTTCCTTGGCGCCGGCGCTGCAATGGTTAAATTAGAGTCGGGGCGAGAGTCCGTATTTAACATCAGCACCCCATCGGCAATTACCAGAGAAGCAGGGCAAGGCCAACTGGTGCGACTCGATAACCAATGGCTATTTTCAACTCCAGCCACAGGATCTTATTACTTCAGCGACAGTGGCCAGTTGGTGCGCAGAGTAGACTTGCAGGGAGATAGCTACAATCTTTCTTACTCCGAGCATGAGACACGAGTGACTGATGGCCGAGGAAATCAGATCAGCTATACAGAAGATGCTCAGGGACAAGTCTTATCTGCGCACGGAAATGGTAACGCGGTTAAGTACGCCTACGACGGGCCTCGCCTTATTGAAGCTTTTTATGAGCGCGGGGGAGCCAGCCAGAGCCGTCAATATCACTACGAAGATCCTCTGGACCCAGGCTTATTGACAGGGATCACCGACGAGCGCGGCATCCGTTACGCCACCTGGGCCTATGACGACCAGGGCCGCGCCATCTCCAGCGAACACGCCGGCGGTGCGGAAAAGGTCACCGTGGCCTACAACGCCGACGGTTCCTCCACCGTCACCAACGCCCTCGGCAAGCGCACCACCTACCGCTTCCAGACCATCCAGGGCATACGGCGCATCACTGCCATCGAAGGCGAACCCTCAGCCAACTGCCCCAACAGCAATTCCACCTTCACCTACGACGACCGTGGCCTGGTGAAGACCCGTACCGACAACAAGGGCAACGTCACCACCTTCGACTACAACGAGCGTGGCCTCGAAGTTTCCCGTACTGAAGCCTTCGGCACGCCCCAGGCGCGTACTGTCACTACAGAGTGGCACCCGACTCTGTTTCTGCCGGTGACCATCACAGAACCTGACAGAACCACCCGTTACAGTTATGACATTCAGGGAAGACTGATTGGGCAAACCACTACCCAGCGTTGAGTGCTAACACGGTCAAAGCCCAACCTGCAAACAAGGATGATTTAAATTGCAGATTCGAATTTCATTTCAAGATAGCGCCCTGCTACCAGTTGCGGGCGCAGCCCCGAGACTGGTAGCAGGGCGCTATATGCGACACCTCGTAACTTTCTTTATTTCCACATTTCTTCTCGTTTCGAATTCCAAAGCTGCTGATTATTACTGGGAATATGCCAACCAAAGAGGCCCAGACCCCCTAGCCATCTGCAAGAGTGTTTTTAATGCCTCTTATAACTCTGGTTTTTATATTGACACCCCTATTGATATTGCCGGTCGCTTTGCTTACTGCAACTTTAATGAAGCTTATTGGGGGCCTCCCGGCATTAATCGCAGCATCCCTATTTTTCTTGTTGGCGATGCATGCTCCCAATATACAAAAATGGATGTCAATACTGGCATTTGTAAGCCCGACCCACAGAACTGCCCGCCCGGCACTGTTTCCGCAAACGGCGGAACTATCTGCACTGAGCCGCCTATACTAGATGCCAACAAAGGCTTACCACCTACTGACTTGACCTGTGCAGTCCCGAGTGACCGTAAGGGAAACCCAATAAATATCTCTATTGGAAACAAAGTCCAGACTATCGTAGACGCCCCAGCTGCAAGCAACTCGCTCATCAGCCTAACAAGAATCTACAATAGCGCTGATGGCGTATGGCGGCACAGCTACTCGACTCATCTCGAGAAGAATGGAAGCTCTTTAATTCTTGTTCGCGCGGATGGCCGTGAGACAAAATTCCAGTTGCAAGATGGCGTGGATAGCTATGGCATAGCTGCTAGCGGCATCCTCACCCGCCAAGGGGAAGAGTGGTCTTTTGAAGAACCTAACGGCACTAAACTCGCCTTCAATTCGGCACTTCGGCTTTCAAAAATCACTGAAAAGAATGGTCAATGGCAAGCGTTGACTTATTTCGACGCGCTCATAACCATTACCGACTCTTTCGGCAACACGGCGACTCTTCGCCAAGATGCTGAGTATCAGCCCAAGCAATTTGCAATGGGAGAAACGTCCGTCAGCTACACATACAACGCCATAAGGAGATTGACTGCTGTAACGACGACTCGGGGCGCAGCCATTTCCAACCAGACCTATCAATACGAAGACGCCAACCCCAACCTCCTCACCGGCATCACCGACGAGCGCGGTATCCGCTACGCCACCTGGACCTACGACGACCAGGGCCGCGCCATTTCCAGCGAGCACGCCGGCGGTGCGGAAAAGGTCACCGTGGCCTACAACGCCGACGGCTCCTCCACCGTCACCAATGCCCTCGGCAAGCGCACCACCTACCGCTTCCAGACCATCCAGGGCATCCGCCGCATCACCGCCATCGAAGGCGAACCCTCGGCCAACTGCCCCAACAGCAACGCCACCTTCACCTACGACGACCGTGGCCTGGTGAAGACCCGCACCGACAACAAGGGCCATGTCACCACCTTCGACTACAACGACCGTGGCCTCGAGGTCTCCCGCACCGAAGCCTACGGCACGCCCCAGGCCCGCACCGTCATTACGGAGTGGCACCCGACCCTGTTCCTGCCGCTCACCGTCACCGAGCCCGACCGCATCACCACCTACCGCTACGACGACCAAGGACGACAACTCAGCCAGAGCGTCAGCCAGCGCTGATCCGCACAAGGACTTGCCCATGAAACCCCTGCACCGCCTGAGCGTCCTCACGCTCGCCCTGGCCGGCACCCTCGCCGCCGCCAGCCTCCAGGCCGCCCCGCGCAACTGGAGCTACACCTACACCGCCAGCGGCCAGATCGAAACCGCCGATGGCCCGCGCACCGATGTCCAGGACGTCACCCGCTACGCCTACGACGCCCAGGGCCACCTCATCAGCGTCACCAACGCCCTCGGCCACATCACCCAGCTG